>NZ_FOCO01000082.1 GCF_900110135.1 Pseudorhodobacter antarcticus
CCGTTGCTTGCGCGACTTCCCAGCTTCAGTTTTTAGCCATCCGGCCAATTTATCAGCAAAAAGATCAAGCTTGCTCTGCCGATCTGGCGTCGTGAACTGCGGCTCAATCGTGCCCGCGTTCAAATGCTTCGTAATCGTGTTGCGCGACAAACCAGTCCGGCGCGAAATCTCCCGGATCGATAGCTTCTCGCGCAAAGACATGCGTCGGATTATGTTCAAAAGTCCCATGTGTATCACTCCATTGCTCCCCGTGGCGCAGCGCGCTGGGGGAAGGGTCACATGGCTCAATTCTCAGTGGAAATTATTCGATAAACCGGCTCACTTCTAAGTGGAAATCAACAGGCTGGAGCCTTGCAGGGCTTTGGGCACAGACTTCTGAGACAGTCCACCGAGTGGCACCACAGACCACGGCCTTCGTCACTGAATGGGCGGCTATCACGCAGCGCGGACATAACATAGCCGATGATCCGGACGCCCGCGCGCTGATCCTGCGGCGGGAAACGCGTCTGAAGGGGCCGAAGGCGCGGCTGACCAATGACGCGGCCTTAGCGCGCTGGGGTGGGGCCTCGGGGGCTGGCGTGCTGAACTTTCGCTGGACCGTTGTGCAACGCCATCTGCGGGACCTCGCCGATGCCGTCTGACAGCCCGCTCGACCCGGAAAACCGCGCGCTCTATGGCGAAATCCTGCGGGCCCCGCCAGGCTATGAGGTCGATATGGCGCTTGCCACGACCTATTCGCTGGATTTTGAAACCGCTTTGGTGATCCCGGCGAGCATGGCCTTTCAGGCAGCCGAAAGCCGCGCGCAGGTGCTGGATACGCCGCTTGCGCTGCTGGACGGTCTGGAGCGGCTGGCCGAAAGGGTGGCAATCTTCTGCGAGGCCGGACGCATCGCCGCCCAACCTCGCGCAGCCAACCGTCTGACCGCTCTGCTGGAAGACACGGTGACCGAGGTGCTTGCCCCGAAAGGTGGTGCGTTTCATCCGAAGATCTGGGTGCTGCGGTTTGTCCCGCTGACCGGCGCGGGTCCCGTTCGCTTGCGCCTTGCCATCTTGTCGCGCAACCTCACCACGGACCGCAGCTGGGACCTGTCACTGTCGCTGGACGGCGAAGTGACCGGGGTCGCACAGGCCGATAACGCGCCCATCTCGGCGCTCCTTCGCGCCCTGCCCGGGCTGGCGCGGGGCCGCCCGACGCCCGCGCGCAATCGCAAGATCGCCGAGGCGCTGGCCCGCGATCTGGATCACGCGATATGGACCCTGCCCGATGGCGCGCGGCGCCTACGCTTTGCCGTCAACGGGCTGGGGCAGCCACCGTTCCGGCCACGCGTCGGCAATGCGCAGGGCATTATCTCCCCCTTCCTGTCGGCAGAGGCGTTGATCCAGCTGACAAAGGGCCTCGCGCCCGCGGACTGCTGGCTGCTGAGCCGGGCCGAAGAACTGGCACAGATGCCGCCCGAGGTGCTGGCACGGTTCGGGCAGGTATTGGTGCTGGACGATCTTGCAGAAACTGAGGACGGAGAAGAGGCCGAGGCCGCTTCGGCCGCGCTGGGCCTGCATGCCAAGGTCTTTGTGACCGAACGCTACCCGCGACCGGAATCGACGACAGACCTGACGGTCGGATCGGGTAATGCCACAGCGGCCGCCCTGCTGAACGGCAGCAATGTCGAGGTATTTGCCACGCTGTCGGGCCCGTCCCGCAGGATGGGCTGGGTGGCTGATCACATCGCGCCGGAGCGGCTGGGCCGGTTCCTGCGGCCGTGGCAACCACCGGCCACGGCACCTGCCCCCGATCCGGCTGTGGTAGCGGAGGCGCGCCTTGACGCGGTGCGCAAGGCGCTAGCGGCGGCTGACCTGACCCTGCGCTGCGCCCCTGCAGAGGATAGCAGGATCAGCCTGACCCTGACGGCGCGCAGCAAGATGGCCATGCCCGACACCCTCCGGGCCGAGCTTTGGCCGCTGACGCTTGGCCCGAACCATGCCCTCACCCTCATGGCCCCGCTTGGGCGCACCGGACTGCACCTTGGCCTGTTTGCCCTTGCCGATGTGACACGCTGGCTGGGGCTGCGGCTGACAGATCTGGAAACCGGGGCCGAGATGGTCTTTTCACTTGGGACCACACTGAAGGACCTGCCAGACGCGCGCACAGCCGAAATCCTGCGCAGCATTATCGAGAACCGCGAGGCGTTCCTGCGCTACATCCGCCTGCTTCTGGGCGATCCAGAGGCGGCGGCGCAAATTATACTTCAAGGTGGCAAAGGTGGCTTCCTTGGCTTTGCAGGCTTTGCCGACGATGCACCAATCCTGGAGGATATGGTCCGGTCGCTCTCCGGCGACGGCCGCCGCCTGCGCGACATCGAGCGGCTGATGACCCGGCTGGGCGATGCCAAGGGCGCGGATGGGGAACTGGTCATTCCGCCCCGTTTCGCAGCATTGTGGGAGGTGTTCCGCAGCGTTTTGCTGAGCGAGGTGCGCCGTGGCTGACGCCCGCTTTGACCCCGGCCCGGCGCTGGCCCCCCTCAAGGCTTTCCAGCGCGCGACGGTAGATCACGTCTGCCGCCGCCTGCTGACCGATGCCGACGCCACGCGCCAGTTTCTCGTGGCCGACGAGGTGGGCCTCGGCAAGACCATGGTGGCCCGCGGCGTGATTGCCCGCACGATCGAGGCGCTTTGGGAAAAGGTGCCAAGAATCGACATCATCTATGTCTGTTCCAACGGCGCGATCGCCGCGCAAAACCTCGCCCGTCTCAACGTGATGGAGCGCGAGGCGAAGGTGCTGCCGACGCGGCTGACCCTGCTGCCCTTGGTGCTGGGTGGGGAAAACAGTCTGCGCCACAACAGGGTGAACTTCATCAGCCTGACGCTCGGAACAACCTTCGATCTGAAATCCTCGGGCGGCTGGGCGCGCGAGCGGGCGCTGATCCTGCGGCTGCTGGATGGTCGCCTGGCCCACCCCAAAGGCGCAGTCCGGCTGTTTCAGGGCTGGTCGGGTGAAACTGGCTGGGAGGGGGAGCGTGCGCGGGTCGCGACCCTGCCAGTGGACCGCGAAATTGCGAACCGGTTTCAGGATGCTGTTGCCTCCAGCCCCGGCCTGATCACGCGGATCGATGATCTTTGTGCCGAGGTCGCGCGCTATCGGCAGGTCGACGGCGACCTGCGTCACGCCTGCACCGCCGTGATCGGTGAATTGCGAGGAATGCTGGCACAGGCCTCGGTTCAGTCCCTCGAACCTGATCTGATCATCCTCGACGAGTTCCAGCGATTTCACGATCTTCTGCACGGCGACAGCGAGGCGGCCGATCTGGCGCGCCAGTTGTTCAACCATACTGACAGCATGGGCAACAGCGCCAAGACCTTGCTGCTGTCAGCAACACCCTACCGTATGCTGACACTTGCGGGCGACGCACCGGAAGAGGGCGATCACCACCGCGATTTCCTCGACGTGCTGGAATTCCTTTTCGGTGCTGAAGATGGCAAGCGCCGTCGCGACGAGATCGCCATCGAAATGCGCCACTTCCGCAAGGCGATGCAGGCGCTGCCAGCAGGGTTCGAGAACGCCAGAACCATCCGGCACGTGATCGAGGGGCAACTGCGCCGGATCATCGCGCGCACGGAACGCGTGTCAGAGACGGCAGATCGCGACGCCATGATCCGGGAGGTGCGTCATGATCTGGACCTGACCGCAGGCGACCTTATCGAGGCGCGCGCCATCGCGGCGGTGGCCGCTGCGGCCGGGGCACCGGGCACCGTGGAATACTGGAAATCCTCGCCGTGGCTTTTGAACTTGATGCGCGGCTACAAGCTGGCCGATTTGCTGAAAGAGCAGGCCAAGGCCCCCTCGCCCGCCCTTCGTTCTGCCATGAGGGCGGCAATCCCCCTGCAGATCGCTCCGCAAACTGTGGAAAGCTATGCTCCGCTGACCCCGGCCAATGGTCGGATGCGCAAACTGGCAGAATTGGCCTTTGCCGAAGGCATGGCGCGCCGCCTGTGGATCGCGCCCTCGATGCCCTACTTTGGCACCAGCCAGCTGGTCAGCAAGATGCTGATCTTCTCGGAATGGACGATGGTCCCCGATGCGATCGCCGGGTTCCTGTCCTATGAGGCCGAGCGGCAGATGGGGATGGGCAAGGACCACGGCTATACCGATCCACCGACCACACGCCCCTTGCAGTTCCGCCGCGCCCAAGGTCGCCTTGCGGGTCTGCGTGCGCTGCAACTGGTGATCCCCTCGCCCCGTCTGGCGGCGCTGGCCGATCCGCTGACCTTGCTGCGCGAGGATGGCCCCTTTGCCGATCTCGACGCGATGCGTCGCGCCGCGGCAAATAGATTGCGCCCGCTTGCCGAAAACCTGACAGACCGCTGCACCGAGGCCGCGGAAGGCGGTTGGGACTGGAGCAGTGCTGCCGCCCTCGATATCTCGACAACTGGCTTTGCAGGTTGGCTGAGCAGCCCCACCTTGCGGCAGGAGGGTGACGAGGAAGCTTGGCCAGATCATCTGGCTGATCTCGCGCAAGCAGCCAAACAGCCGATCGGCCGCGCAGACACAGAGCAAGTCCTCGCCCATCTTGTCGATGTGGCGCTGGGCAGCCCGGCAACCTGCGTGCTGCGCGCGTTATCTCGCATCGCACCTGGTCTTTCATTGGACGATCCCGCCCTTCTTTCCGCCGCCACGCATGTGGGCATGGCGTTCCGGACGCTGTTCAACCAGCCGGAATCGCAGGCGCTCCTGCGCGCCGAAGGCGATGTATACTGGCGGGCTGTCTTGCGTCATTCGGCCGAACATGACCTGCAGTCTGTCCTGGACGAGTACACCCATGTTCTGTTCGAGGCGGAAGGGCAGGTTGGCCATGCGCCGGTCTCTGCCGTACGCGTAATCGCTGAACGTATGGCCGAAGCGCTGTCGCTACGCCCTGCACAGATCGAGTTGAACCATTATACCTTGCAGCGTGGCCGCATCGTGCAAACGCACCCGATCACGCTACGCGGCCGATTTGCCATGCGATTGGCCCAGAAAGGCGAGGATGAGACCGGCGTAAACCGGACCGGTCTGGTCCGCACGGCCTTCAACTCTCCCTTCAAACCGTTCGTTCTGGCGTCAACATCCGTCGGACAGGAAGGGCTGGATTTCCACCCCTACTGTCACCGCGTCGTCCACTGGAACCTGCCAGGCAATCCAGTCGACATGGAGCAGCGCGAAGGCCGCGTCCACCGTTACAAGAACCATGCGGTCCGGCTGAACCTTGTCACAGGGCATTTTCAAGATGCGCTTGACGGTCAGGCAAGCGATCCTTGGGCCAGCATGTTCGACGCAGCGCATGCCGGAGCAAAGCACAAGGGCGATCTCGAACCATTCTGGGTGATGGATGGCCCGATCAAGGTCGAGCGTCACATTCTGTCGCTTCCGTTCAGTCGAGAGGAAACACGGCTGTCCTGGTTGAACCGTTCGGTCGCGCTTTACCGCTTGGCATTCGGGCAGCCCCGACAGGACGATCTTCTGGCGCTGCTGGATCAAGTTCGGAACGATATAGTCCCCGAGGAGCTTGCCCAGTTACAGATCAGCCTCCGTCCCGATTGAGCGCGGCCTTCTGCAGTTTTGGCGGGGTCGGCGTCCTGTCGGACTACTATCCAACTTGAATCGTTGCGGTTTTCGCGATTTTGTTGACCTATTGTTGACCTGGATTTTGGACAGCAAAAATCACCGCGTTTGGCGGGGCGTAATGCATTGTAGTTATTGTGTTTTTTGGTTGCGGGAGTCAGATTTGAACTGACGACCTTCAGGTTATGAGCCTGACGAGCTACCGGGCTGCTCCATCCCGCGACGGTGGGCTTATTGGGCCCGTGCCCCAATTTTTAGTTTGGGGTTATATGACGATCGTTTGAGAGACAGCGTTTCTTACTAGGTTTGGCGGTGACCTACTCTCCCACGTCTTAAGACGCAGTACCATTGGCGCGACGGCACTTAACGGCCGAGTTCGGGATGGGATCGGGTGTTTTGCTCGCGCTATGACCACCAAACCGAGAAAGAAACGCTTCCCTGATTGCTCAGGGAGACAACATCAGTGGTTTTGCTATGCGGCTTAACCAATGTTTCCATGTTCT
>NZ_FOCO01000037.1 GCF_900110135.1 Pseudorhodobacter antarcticus
CCGCGATCATTCCGCCGCGCAAGAACGCCAAGCCATGGAAACCCGACACTCCTGGCGCGATCGCGCGGAACGAGGCCCTCCGCGCGTCGAAACGCTTCGGCCGGACGATATGGCGACGATGGAGCGGCTATCACCGCCGAAGCCGCGTCGAAACAAAGATGCACTGTGTCAAACTGCTGGGTCAGCGCCTTATGGCGCGGGACTTCGACCGTCAGGTCGCGGAGTTCCAAGTTCGTGTTGCCGTCCTGAACGGCTTCACCACTCTCGGCACGCCCATTACAGAAGTCGTGGGATAAGTCTGTCCGGGGATAGGGGAACCCTCACCGTCAGACCATTTGTGCAACAGAGCCCGCTTATGGGCTTGTCGGTCCCTTCGCAACCCGCGTGAAAGCAGTCACAGAAGAAGACAACCATTTTTACCTTTTGATTCGTGAAGTGTTGATTGCAAATTTGCACAATCACCCGGCAAACATCTGTATCGAAGTTGGCCGTCAAAACACACCGCATCACATGCGCCCCAGCTTCGGCGATCTGGAGGAGGCACTGCGTATCTTGAAACAGGACGCAGCATGAGGATTCTGATTTTCATAATAGCCATATTTTTCGCGACGCTCGCGAAAGCGCAGAGCGTCGCTGTAGCATCAGGCGAGCATGAGGGTTTTTCCCGATTGGTTTTAACATTTCCAAATCCAAAGGAGTGGTCACTTTTAAGAACTGACATCGGTTATATTTTTTCGACACCAGCAAAAAGGTCTGTTGTTGATTTATCGCAAGTTTACCGTCGGCTTTCCAAAGAACGATTAAGCAGTATTTCTTCTGACGTCGAAACTGGTACGATTGAAATTGTGGTCGATTGTGCGTGTCACATCATCCCTTTCGAATTGCGACCAAGCATTGTCGTCTTAGATATCAAAGATGGGCTTGCACCCGATGATAGCATCTACGAACTGGGGGCTGACGGAATTCGTCAACAACCGTTGGTCAAACGTGATTTGTCATCGCTTGCTTTAGAAAAATCTGTGCGACCTGAGCCAATTCCTAGTGTTGCTGACTTGGGGGCTACGATTTCGAACGCTGCGCGCCTGCCTCCGGCGCCGGATATACCTTTAAGTAAAACCGTCTTGAGCAGCATTGTTTCAGTGGATCAGACGCGCGATGAATTAATCTGGCAGCTGAGTAAAGGTGCGGCGATGGGTGTTGTCGACTTTGCCAATAATTTGGATGCGACGTCGCGGGAGGCTTCGGCCGGATTGGGGATTGACAATATCCTGATTGGTGCCGAAGCTAGTGTGAGGTTAAGCCTCATGAAACGTCAGCCCGGCCAATTAACAGGCGATGGAGCTCGGTGTATTTCCAGTGACCGACTTGATGTTTTAGCTTGGGAAAGCGCGAGCAAAACCAGCATGGGCATTGCTGAAAACATAAGTAATTTGGTGGGAGAGTTTGATCGACCTAATCTGGAAAATGTTGAAAAAGCAGTAAAATTCTATTTGGCGATGGGTTTTGGTGCCGAAGCGCGTATGCTTCTTGATGCATTTCAAGATGTTCGTGGGGATGCCAGTGTATGGCGAGCGATGTCCCATATCGTGGATTTGGAGCCTGTGCGGGGCCCAGCGTTTGATGGAATGCAAACCTGCGACACTGGGGCCGCAATGTGGGCAGCTATGGCTAATGATGAATTGCCGCCGTTGCAGCAGGTGGCAATTCCCGCTGTGCTAAGGACGTTTTCTGCGTTGCCATTACACTTGCGTCGTCATTTAGGGCCAGGGTTGGCAAGCAGGTTTCTTTCGCGCGGTGACCAGACGAGCGCGCGCGCTATCAGTGATGCAATCGCCAGGGCGCCAAGCGAACCAGATGCGTCATTTAAGTTGTTAGAGGCAACCATAGATCTTGCAAGCGGCGACCAAGCTTCTGCCGAAACAATTCTCAAACCTCTCTCAGGCAGTTCGGGGGCTGTTGGCCTTCAATCGACCGTTTCTCTTATTGAAACCCAAATCACGGCTGGAGAAGAGATCAGCCAAGAGTTGACCACAACAGCAGAAGCTTTGTTGCATGAAGCGCGGGGAGGGCAGTCTGAGGCCGCTTTGGAGCGAGCGCTTAGCCTTGCTTACGCGTCCCAAAATCGATTTTCTGATGCTTTTACGCTGTTGGATAAGGCAGCGAAAGAAAGTACGCCGATTTGGGAGCTGTTGGCAAAGCAAGGTAGCGATACCGAGGTTCTCGCTCATGCAATTTTTGAAAACTCACAGAAAACGCCTGCTGTGACACATGAAATGGGAACAAAATTTGCGCGACGGCTGCTTGATCTGGGGTTTCCCGATCAAGCTATGCTTTGGCTGTCAGACATTCTTGAAAAGGAAAGCACGGCAGGTCCCGTGGGCTTATTGTTGGCCGCTGAGATTGAGTCTGCACGCGAGGATACTGCTGCTGCGCTTTCTTTTTTGGATTTGCTTGATGAGGACGAAAGCAAGGACCTTCGGGCGAAAATCCTGGCCACGATGGATGGCGAGGGGGCAGTTGAACAGCTTGCAAGCTTGGGGCAGATTGAAGCGGCGGCGCAGTCTGCAAAACGTCAAGAAAATTGGTCGCAAATGGGTGCCTTTATCGAAGGTGGTGTTTGGCAAGAAGCGGCGGGCCTTGTGACGGGTAAATCTGTGGCGGGGGCCGAACCTGAGGTGGCGGGGCAACCCGTGGCAGATGGGGGTGCTGCGGCTGATACCCCGCTTTTGAATTCCCGCCTGGCATTGAAGGAGAGTGCGGCGGCGCGTGCGGTTTTAGAGCGTTTATTAGCCACCGAAACTGGGCCATCCCCTGAGAATTGAGTTTGGTTTAGGTCGGCTGGAGAGGATGTTGATTGTTTAGAGGGCGGCGTGGGGAAGGGGTGTTGAATTATGGCTGTGGCCCCATTTTTTGGCCTGATGGGGTCTTTGCGGGGGCATTGGAGGTGTGATTTTGGATGTCGAGACTGCGGTTCGCGGCGTTGAAATCGCGCGCGATGCTTTGATTAATGCATTGAAATACAACGATATTCATTTTTTTGTTAACCAAATCTTAAGAGGTTTGCAGCGCCGTATCGCGGATGCGGTTGGTGCGATTTGGCAGGTGTTGCGCTTGGGGTGGGGGCTGCTTGGGGTGGGGTGCCGCGCGGTTCATTCGACCAAAGGACAGCGTAGGGGGGGGCATTGGGACCGTTTGCGCGGGCAAGAGTGGGGGGCTGTTTTTTCCGCAGCATGCTGCCTTGGGGGCTGTTTTTGAATGTGGCGGGGCTGTTGCTGGTTTTGCGTTGCGCCGTTTGGGTGGCCCGAACTTTGGCCGTACAGCCACCCTTATTCTTGTGCGGTGAGCCCGTTCCATCCCTTCAGACGTTCAGCGTTTCGGTGCTGGAAAAGAACATCGCTTGGCTGACGGCGGAGCGGATCTGATCTTCGGAATAGGGTTTGGTGATAAGGAAGGCGGGTTCGGGCTTGTTGCCCGTGAGCAGACGTTCGGGGAAGGCGGTGATGAAGATCACCGGGATGTCCGCGAATTGCGCCAAAATGTCGTTGACCGCGTCGATGCCCGACGATTTGTCGGCCAGCTGGATGTCGGCCAGAATAAGGTCGGGTTTGTTGGCGCGGGCTACGGCCACGGCCTCGGTCCGGGTGCGGGCGACGGCGGTGATGCGGTGACCCATTTCGCGCACGATCGCGCTGATATCCATGGCGATGATCGCTTCATCCTCGATCACCATGACGCGGCCCGCGATGGCGGATTCCATTTCGGTGGCGGCGATGGTGATAAGGTGCTGCGCCTCATCCATGTTGATTTGCATGATTTCTGCGACCTCGGTCATGGTGAAACCTTCGATCACTTTGAGTAGCAGCGCCTCACGCGAGTTGGGGGTGAGTTTGGCCATATGGGCCTGCGCGATGGCGGAAAACCGAGTGTCGGGTTCACCAAGCGGCGCGCCCGCGCTGGCCCAGACCAAATGCAGGGCGTGAAACAGACCGACGCGGGGATCTGTGGCATTGGTGAGAACGGTGCCATCCTCTAGCACCGCTTCAAGCGTGGCGGCGGCGAATTTATCGCCCGTGGTTTGGCTGCCAGTCAGCGCGCGTGCATAGCGGCGCAGGAAAGGCAGCAGGGTGCCAACGGTTGTTGCAATATCGGTGTTTGACATATGATCCCTCGTGTATCCCCTAGGAGCCGTATTTTGAATATTCTGGGAACCAAACGCGGGGGCGGTGCGTTTGGTTCCAGAGGCAAACCAAAATTTATGTGCGTGCAGATCAGCACAAATGCCCGGAAAGAAAAAGGACATATGCCAGAGCAGGACCCAAAAGCCAGATTGCGCCAACAGATCGACGACAATTTGAAGCGCGTTTATCAAGAGGCTGTTGCGGAGGATGTGCCGGACCGGTTTAAGCAATTGTTGGCGCAATTGCGGGCAAAAGATTCGGGGGATGGGAATTCGGGCCCCGGGGATTCTGGGGGGGCGCATCAGCATGACCGCAAATGACAGCCCCCGCGACCAGATTGTGCAGTTTTTGCCGCAGATGCGGGCGTTCGCGATCAGCCTGACGCGCAACGTGGCGGCTGCGGATGATTTGGTGCAAGACACGATTGTGAAGGCGTGGACGCATATTGATAAATTCACGCCCGGCACGAATATGCAGGCATGGCTGTTCACGATTTTGCGCAACACGTTTTATTCCAGCCGCCGCAAAGTAAGCCGCGAGGTGCAAGACACCGACGGGATTTTTGCGGGGCAATTGTCAGTGGGGCCGGACCATGATGGCAAGCTGGCCTTTGCCGAGTTTCGCCGCGCGTTTGACCAACTGTCGCCAGAGCATCGCGAGGTGTTGATTTTGGTGGGCGCGTCCGGGTTTACGACGGAAGAGGCGGCGCAAACGCTGGGGATTGCGCCTGGCACCGTGAAAAGCCGCACCAGCCGCGCGCGCAAGATCCTTGCGGGGTTGATGGGTTTGGCGGAGGGCGAAAGTGCGGTGATGGGTGGGTTGGATGCGTTTGCCCCCAGCGCGCCGTCTGGCCCAGACGAGGCGGCGGCGTGATGTGAGAGGTTTTGGGAACCATTCCCGGGGGGGCCGCGTTGGTATTGCATCGAGCCTGCAAGACGTGGGCCATAAGCAAGGAGAGACGCCATGAATATGGATGAATTCAAAGGCAAATGGGCGCAAGTCAAAGGGTCTGCCAAGGAAAAATGGGGCGAGTTGACCGATGATGACTTGGACCGGGTTGAAGGCAAGCGCGACCAGTTGGTCGGCAAAATTCAAGAGAAATATGGCCATGCCAAAGCGGAGGCCGAGCGTGAGGTCGACGATTGGATGAGCAAGCACTGAGCCTGTTTTGCGGCGCGTTAAGGCGCGCCGCGCCCGATGTGGCGTTGTTAAGAGTGCCGCCCCCGGCCTGCCCCCCGATTTAGATTGGGTTGTGCGGCCGGGGGTTTTTTATGTTTGGGTGGTGGGTTTGGGGGCCAGCAATGCGCCGTTCAGGACCAGCACCCAGATGAGAAACGGAATGGCGACGATGCCGCCGATTGGCCCCCAAAGCCAGATGCCGAACACCAAGGCCAAGAACACCAGCAGGGGGTTTACGGCCATGTTGCGGCCGACGAGGGTGGGGGTGATGAACTGCGCCTCTATCGCGTTGAGGGTGAGGTAGGCACCCATCGGGGCCAGTGTCATGCTGCCGTCAAACACCGCGACCCCGGCAAAGGTTAGGGCGATGGCGATGATCGCAGGTCCGAGGTAGACGACGAAGTTGAGGAGGAACGCGACCACCCCCCACAGTGCCGCGCCCGGCATCCCCAACACTTGCAGTACGGTGCCGACGCAAAAGCCAAGGGCGATGTTGATCAAGGTGATGGTGCCAAAATAGCGCGCGACATAGCGTTCGGCGTTGCGCAGTTTTAGGGCGGTTTGGGCGCGCTCGCCTGGGTTTGACAGTTTAAGGGCGGCCCAGTTGTAAATTTGCGTCCGGGTGAGCAGGAAGAAAAACAGCGCCCCGGCGAAGATGAGCGTTTGGGAGACGATGGCGGGGGCGACCATGAGGGCGTCGGTGATGGAGGGGAGGGCGACGCCCTCGTTGGCTGTGGCGTTTGGGGTGGTTGTGCTGGGGGAGACGGCGGCGGTCACGCTGTTGCCCATGTCGGACAGATCGCCGAGCATGGATTTGAGCAGGCGGATGGTGTCTTGCATGTCAAACCAAACCTTGGGGGCCTGATCGACCAATTGCGCCATCAGGGGGTAGAACACGAGGCCAAGCCCTGTGAGCAGGCCAAGGGTCACGGTGAGGCCAGTCAGCGCGCCGATCACGGGGGGAAAGCCGCGCTGTTCGCCAAAATCGGTCACGGGGGACATGACGACACCCGCCATCAGCGCAAGGGCCAGCGGGGCAAAGATGCTTTCCAGCGTGTTGAGCGCGGAAAACAATGCGATGGTGCCGATCACAATCACCGATATTTGTGCCAGTCGTTCGATGTTCATTGCGCCGGTTCCCTTTGTGCTTCGCAAGGTAACGCGGGACAGGAGTGTTGCGTTCCCGGCGAGGGGTGCGAATGTGGGGCTTTCGGCATCGTCATGGGTTTGGTCGCTGACCTTGATGGCCGGAGTGTTTTATGGGGCCCACGGCCAATTCGTTCGCCCCGGCACAAATGGGCATTTGTAGCTGCCAAACCGAGGGGGCCGGGCGCGGTTGGACCAAGAGCCATGGCATGGCTGATAGCGGCGCTGAGGGGCTGTTTGGCACAGTGGAATGGGTTTTTCATTGCCAATTGGGATTGACCCGAAGGTTTCCGGGTGGGGGTGGATTTTACCGTGCCGGGTCAGGCGATGTTTTACGGCGGCCCTGTTGCGGGTCGCCCCAATCCTGACGCGCGCAGCATCACGCAAAGGTTTTTCACCTGCGTTGAGTCTGGGAAACTTCCGCCATATGTGTAGGGTTGAACACGGCATCACATCACAGGGGGGCGAGCGGGTGAGCGCAGAGACACAAGGGCTGCGCCACGCGCGCGAGGTTGAGGGCCATTTGACATGGCTTGACAGCTTTACATCCGCCGCGCTGGGTATTTTGGCGGTGGCGTCGGGGATTTACACCTATCTGGGGGTGCGGGGGCTGTTGGATGATGGTGGCGCGCTGTCGCTGTTTGCCGCCGTTGCCTATTCCGCCGCTGTATCCACGGGGATTTTCGTGTTTTGGTCCTATTTGCTGCGGCTGCTGCCTGCGATGCGCACGGCGGCGACGCGGTTGTGGTTGGTGCTGGCGATGGTGATTGGGTCGGCGGCGATTGTGGCGATGTCATCATGGTTGAACGCGGCGGCGCTGGCGGGGTCGGCAGCGGTGGAACAGCATTTGGCGCGCACGGTGCAAGATTACCAAGTGTCGCTGGAGCGCGCGCATGAGATTACGCTGCAAGGCCAAGCGCTGGCGCTGGATGTCGGGCGCACGCGGCAAGGGTTTGAGGATTTATCAGCGCAAGAGGCGGCGGGCAGCCTGTCTGGGTTGGCGGGGCAAGGCGCGGTGTTTCGGGTTTTGACCCAGAAATCGGACGAATTGGCCGCATTGGAGGCGCTGATTTTGGCGCAAGAAGGCCCGGTTTTGGCAGCCTTTGTCGAAGGCAACGCGATATTGAGCCGGATGCGGGCGCTGACGGTGGCCCCGGGCAAGGTGGAGGACAGATCGGTCGAGTTTTCGGAGGAATCGGTGCGCCTTGCCGGGGTGATCACCACCTTGCGGCAACTGTCGGTGGCGGCGTTGGTGGACCGGGCCGCGCGGGATTTGGCGCAATCGGTGGTGTTGCCGCGATTGGACGCGGACAATGCAACCGGACAGGCAGCGCAGCAGGCGACGATAGAATCGCTGTTGGCGGTTTTGGCGCGGCGGGCAGAAACGTTGCAGGCGGCGGCGGCGGATGTTTTGGCCTTGGCCCCCGCGCCAGAGGTGATTTACACGCCGATTTCCACGGCGGATGCGGTGATACGCTATGCCAGCAATTTTGCGCCATCTTGGGCAGGGGCGATTGCGATTGATCTGTTGCCTGCCGTGTTGGTGATGATTGTCGCCGTGGCGCAAGCGGCCATTCGTGCGGGGCGCGAGCCATTGCGGTTGGAGGACCAGATGACCGTATCGGAATTGCGCGCCGCCGTTTTGGCGCTGCGCGAAATTGAAGGGGGGGAGGCGGGCAAAGCGACTGACCCCGCGCCAAACAGGCCGTTGGTGCCTGACACGCCGAAAGCGGGCACCTGATGGAGGTGCCAAAAGGGGCAGCAGTCCAAGCCCAACCATCAGAACGGCGGACGCTGCGCTGGTTGTTAGGTGGGCAAATTGCGATTGCGGTTTTGTTGGTGCTGATTGATTTGGGGCCAACGCTGCCCGGCCTGTTCACCGGGTCGGATGCGCCGGATTTGACGCAGCCAGTGCAACCGGGCGACCAGCGCCGGTTGTATGACCCGCGCCAGCCCAGCCAGCCCGGCGAAGGGATGGACCCCGACATGCCGCGCCGCCTGACCACCGCCGCCGTGACCGAAGGCGAGGCCGTGGGCATCACCTTGCGCGGGGCGATTGAACCCGGCGATGGCGCGCGGATTGCGGCGGAGCTGCGCGCCACGCCGCCTGCGTTTGTGGTGATGGACAGCCCCGGCGGCAGCGTTTCGGATGCGTTGATGATTGGCCGGGTGCTGCGCGATTTGGGGGCGGATACGCGGGTGGCCGATGGGGCGGTGTGCCTGTCTGCCTGCCCCTATATGTTTGTGGGCGGGACGGTGCGCGCGGTTGCGGATGGCGGACGTATGGGCGTGCATCAGCACAGTTTTGGCGAGGCGACCATGTTGCCCACGTTTTTGGCCGCCGAGGATATTCAGCGCGGCCAAGCCGAGGTGTTGGAGCATTTGGTGACAATGGGCGTTGATCTGCGCATTATGGGCCCGGCGCTGGCGACCCCGGCGGATGAGATTTACATTTTGACCCAAGCAGAGTTGACCGATTGGGCCGTTGTGACGCAGTAGCGCTTAGTCGGGCAGCATATCGCGCAGGGTTTGCAACTGGTCGGCATCACCCGCCAATTTGTCATCGCGGATGCGCGAGATGCGTGGAAAGCGCATGGCGACACCGGATTTGTGGCGGGGGGAGCGGTTGAGGCCTTCAAACGCCACCTCCACCACTTGGAGGGGTTTTAGGGCGCGCACGGGGCCAAAGGTTTCGGTGGTGTTGTTGCGCACAAAGCGGTCAAGGGATTTGAGTTCGGCATCGGTAAAGCCGAAATAGGCCTTGCCCACCGGGACCAGCGCGCCGTTGTCCCAGACGCCAAAGGTGAAATCGGAGTAAAAGCCGGAGCGTTTGCCATGCCCGCGCTGGGCATAAAGCAGCACGGCGTCGATCACCATCGGGTCGCGTTTCCATTTGAACCACGGGCCTTTCATGCGGCCCGCGAGGTAGGGGCTGTCGCGGCGTTTTATCATCACGCCTTCGATCACGTCACTGGGGGGGGCGCTGCGCAGGGTGGCCAGATCATCCCATGTTTGGAACGGCAGCAGGGGGGAAAGGTCGATTTGGGGATGGTTGATGGTGGCGATGGCGGCATCCAATGCGCTGCGGCGGTCGGTGTGGGGCAGGGCGCGCAGGTCTGCGCCTTGCCACACCAGCAGGTCATAGGCGCGCAGATGGGCTGGGTGGCTGTCCAGCATTTTGCGGCTGACGGTTCTGCGCCCCAGCCGTTTTTGCAAATCGCCGAATGGGGCGATGTGGTCGCCGCGTTTGACCAGCAGTTCACCGTCAATCGTGCCGTCGAAATTGAGGGCGGCCAGAAGGTCGGGGAAGGCGTTTGAGATATCTTCGCCCGTGCGGGAATAGAGTTTGCGGGTGCCGTGGTCGTTGGTGGCTTGCACGCGGATGCCGTCCCATTTCCATTCGGCGGTATAATCGGCGGCGGGCAGGGATTGCAGGGCGGCAAGGTCTGTGGCGGTGGACAGCATGACGGGGCGAAAGGGGGCGTGGGCGGCGGAGGTGGGTTTGGGACCGCCCGTGGCCCATGCGAAAAGGTCGGTGTAGGGCGGGGTGAGGCCGTGCCAGATTTCCTCTACCTCCTCCACTTGCAGGGCGCCGAATTCGGCCACGGCCATGCGGGCAAGGCGGGCGGAGAGGCCGACGCGCAGGCCGCCCGTGGCGAGTTTGAGGTAGGCGTAGCGTTCATTCGGCAGCATGGCGTCCAGCCGCATGGCGATAAGGCCGGGGAGCGCGGATTTTGGCGATTGCTGGAGTTCGGCAACCAAATCGGGCAGCGTGGTGGGGGTGTGGCTGGTTGCGGGGGGCCAGATGAGGGCGATGGTTTCGGCCAGATCACCGACGAAATCATAGCTGATTGCGAACAGGTCCGCGTCAACCTTTTGGGCGACAAGGCCGCGCAGCAGGCTGGGGGTGACGGCTTTTAGCCCCAGATCACCCGTGAGGGCGGCAAGGGCGAGGCCGCGTTCTGGGTCTGGGGTAGCCGCGAAAAACTGGGTGAGATGCGCGATTTTGCCGTTGCGTTGCGGAGTGAAGGCAAGACGTTCGAGGAGGTCGGCGAAAGCGCGCATCAGGTTTCCTCCTCCTCATACCCCAGCAGGCGCAGGGGGCGGGCGGTGCGGCCTTGCAGCGCGCACCAGCGGATGATCGCATCCTCTCGGCCGTGGGTGACCCATGTTTCGGCCGGGTTTAATTCGGTTATTGTGCGGGTTAGGTCGGGCCAATCGACATGGTCGGAAATGACCAGCGGCAGTTCAACGCCGCGCTGGCGGGCGCGGGCGCGGACCTGCATCCAACCGCTGGCAAAGCAGATCACGGGGTCGGGAAAGCGTTGCGCCCATGTTGCGGCAAAGGCGGAGGGGGGCGCGAGGACGATTTGCCCGGCAAAGTCGCGTTTTTGGCCGCGCGTTATGGTGGCTGCGCGCAGATCACCCAAGGGGATACCTTGGGTGACGTGATAATCGCACAGCTTTTGCAGCGCGCCGTGGATGTAGATGGGGGCGTCCCAGCCTGCGGCGCGCAGCAGCATGATAAGGCGCTGCGCCTTGCCAAGCGCGTAGGTGCCGATCAGATGCGCGCGGTCTGGAAAGGCGGCAACGGAGGCCAGAAGGCGGGCGATTTCATCGCCGGGGTCGGGATGGCGGAACACGGGCAGGGCAAACGTCGCCTCGGTCACCAAAATATCGCAGGGGACGGGTTCAAAAGGCGCGCAGGCGGGGTTTGGGCTGCGGGAATAATCGCCCGTGACCACGGCGGTGCCGATGGATTTATGGCTGATTGCGATTTGCGCGGAGCCGAGGATGTGGCCTGCCGGGTGGAACGATACCGCGACATCGCCGATCTGCTGCGGGCCAGCGGCGGGTTGGCGTGATTGCGTAAAATCGGCCCCATACCGAATGGCCATAATATCGAGCGTTTGGGCAGTGGCCATGACCGCGCCGTGGCCTGCGCGCGCGTGATCGGCGTGGCCATGGGTGATAAGCGCGCGCTGCACCGGGCGCGTGGGGTCGATGTAGAAATCCCCCATCGGGCAATAAAGCCCTTCGGGTCGGGTTTGCAGCAAGGTGGCGGCGGTGGTTTGGGCGGGCGTCACGGGCAAATCCTTGGGGTGGCGCGGCGGGATGCGGGCCGTTTGCAAGGGTAAGGCTGCGCGGCCCCGGGTCAAATGGTAATGCGGGTTAGGCGCTGAATGAAGGGCTGCAAAACCTGTGGCCTGCGGTTTGCAATGCGGCGCGGACGCTGCGGGCGGTTTGCAGGGCGTTGGCGTTGTCGCCATGTACGCAGATGGTGTCGATTTGGGTTGGGATACGCCGCCCGGTGTGAGAGGTGATGCACCCGGTTTGCAGCATGGCCACCATACGGTCAGCGGCGGTTTGGGGGTCGTGGATCATGGCCCCCGGCTGGCTGCGATCCAGCAAGGCGCCGCTGTCGGTATAAGCGCGGTCTGCAAACACCTCGGCCAACATGGGGGCGTTCAGGTCGCGGGCTGCCGCCTCTAACGCGGTATTTGGCATGATGACAAGGCGGATGCCGGGGTGCAAGGCCAAGGCTGCGGCATAGCAAGTGCGCGCCATATCCAGCGATTCCGCGGCCATGTTGGACAGCGCGCCGTGCAGTTTGAAATGCGCAATGGGTGCGCCGCGGGCCTGCGCCATCGCGGACAGCGCGCCGAGTTGGTATTGAATCATATTGGCAAGGCTGGGTTCAGGCAGGTGCATGCGCCGCCGCCCGAAGCCTTGCAGATCGGCAAAGCCGGGATGCGCGCCAAGGGCCACGCCGTTTTTCAAGGCAAGGTCAATGGTTTGGGCCATTGTGTCGGGGTCGCCCGCATGAAAGCCGCAAGCGATGTTGGCGGAGGTGATGACCCCCATCAAATCGGCGTCGCTGCCGATGGTCCACGGGCCAAACCCCTCGCCGATATCTGCGTTTAGGTCGATGTTTTGCATGGTGAGGCCCTTTCTAAATCGTCGCCGCCAGTTCATCCCCCCGCGTGACGCCGCTGATAAGCTGATACGACAGCAGATCGCGCATATCGGCGGGGTTGCGGCGCAAAGGTTGCACGGTGGCGCGCAGCTTTGCCAGTATCGCAGCATCGGTTTGGAACAACACATCGGCTTGATCGCAGGTGATCCATTCAAAGGCAAGGGAGGCGCCCATTGGGGCCTGCGCCATGCGCGGCAGATCGGCGGCAATCACGGTGCCAATGCGGGGATAGCCGCCGATGGTTTGACATTCGGCCATCAGCACATAGGGCAGGCCCGCGCCTGTCAGTTGCACATCCCCCGGGGCGATGAAATCGGACATCAAGGTGGCGGCGTTTGGGGCGGTGAAGGCGGGGCCGGATTGATCCAAGCGGATGCCTTGGCGGTTGGCCTGCGCGCTGCGGATGAAGGGGGTTTGGGCGAAACGGGTGCGGGTAGCTGCGTCAAATTCATCCGATTGCGGGCCTGGCATGAGGCGCAGGGAACCACCGTTGAAACGGTCGGTTGGGGAAAGGGTTTGGGGCGTGCGGTCGGGCGTGGCATCAA
The DNA here is from genome assembly GCF_900110135.1 of Pseudorhodobacter antarcticus. Classification (GTDB taxonomy): domain Bacteria; phylum Pseudomonadota; class Alphaproteobacteria; order Rhodobacterales; family Rhodobacteraceae; genus Pseudorhodobacter; species Pseudorhodobacter antarcticus. The sequence continues at coordinate 13,026 of NZ_FOCO01000037.1, forward strand.
CGCCCAAAGCGAAGGTGTCGCCCGCCGTGATGCGCGCACCCAGCCCCGCCGCGAGATGGGCGGATGGGCTGCCGAGCAAGGCGGGGGCGGTAAGGCCGCCCGCGAAGGTGAGGTAGCCGTAGCTGCCAGACAAGGTGCCACCGATGGTGAGGTGTTGGCCGGGTTGCAGGCTGTGGCTGGCGTGCCAAGCGACGCCCGTGCCGTCAATTTGCGCGGACATTGGCGCGCCTGTAAGGGCAAAGCGGGTGGCGTGGGTGACGCGGAATGTGCCGCCCCTGCCGGCCATTTCCAGCGCGGTTTGGGGGGCGGGCGTGCCCAGCAATGCCGCCGCTTCATAAAGCGCCAATCGGTCCATCGCGCCGCCTGTGGAAAGGCCAAGGGCGATGAAGCCGGGGCGGCCGAGGTCCTGGACCGTGACCAAAGGGCCAGTGCTGTCGATGGTGAGGGTGGTGGTCATTTTGCGCCTTCCCATGTCGCGCCGCCAAGGCCGTTTGGGTCGTTTGCGCGCAAGGTGTCGATGGTGGTGGCATCGACGGGGGCAAAGTGGATGCTGTCGCCGGGGCGCAGTGCGAAAGGGTCGCGGCGGTTTGGGTCGAACGGCAAAAACGCGCTTTGCCCAATCCAGCGCCATCCGGTTGGGCTGGGGTTGGCGAAAAGGACGATTTGGCGGATTGCGACCACGATGGCCCCGGCGGGCACGTTCGGGGTAAGGGCGGATTGGCGCGGCATGCCCCAGTTTTCGGGCAAATGGCCGAGATAGGGTTGTCCGGGCGCGAAACCGATGGCCAAAACGGTGAGGGGGGTGTGGGTGAGGTCGGCAACCGCGCGCGCGACGGTGATGCCTGCGAGGGTTGCCGCCTCTGTCAATTGTGGGCCGGAGGGGCCGCCGAATGCGACCGGAATGGTCCAGCGGCGATTCGGGGGTGGCGGGGTTTGTGGGGCGGTGGTGGGCTGTAACAGGGTTTGCAGGGCGGTGATCACGGCTGCGCGGGTGATGCGGTCGGGGGCAAAGCGGATTTGCACCGAGGCGAGCGAGGGAGCGATTTCTATGACGCCTGCAATGTGCGCGGCGGTGAGGAGGCCCATGAATTGTAACGCTTTTTCCGGGTTAGAGGTTTGGCCGTTGCCAAAGCGGATCAGCACCGCATCCTGCCCCAAAGCAAAGATGTTTGCGGCGTCTTTGATCGCCGGGGCGGGGGGAGGGGGGGCCGTACTCATCCAGCGGTCCTTTTCAAAGATTGCTTGACACAGTTTGCAAAACACATACAAAATGTCAACGTTACATCATAAAAAGGTTGCCGTTAAAGATGAGCAACCCCAACAGGAGAGATTGCATGTTGAAACTTTCGCTTCCCCTTGTCGCTGCGTTGACTGTCGCGGCCCCGGCGTTTTCCGAAACCTGGGATATGCCGACGCCCTATGGTGACAGCACCTTTCACACCGTAAACATTCGCCAATTTGCCGATGATGTGGCGGCGGCCAGCAATGGTGCGCTGCAATTCACGGTCCATTCGGCGGGGTCGCTGTTTGCGGGCGGTGAGATTAAAAATGCGGTGCGGTCGCGCCAAGTGCCGATTGGGGAGTTTTTCCTGTCGTCGCTTGCGAATGAGGATTTGGCATTTGGCATGGACAGCCAGCCGTTTTTGGCAACCAGCTATGACGATGCGGCAAAGCTGTGGGCGGCGCAAAAGCCGGTGATTGTGGAGCTGTTGGCGGCCCAAGACCTGATCCCGCTGTTTTCGGTGCCGTGGCCCGCGCAGGGGCTTTATACCAATGGGGAAATGGCGAATGTCGATGCGTTGGCGGGGTTGCGCCTGCGGTCCTATAACGCCGCGTTGGAGGAGTTTGCGACACTGGCAAAGGCCGCTCCCGTGCAGGTAGAGGCGGCAGATATTGCCCAAGCCTTTGCCACTGGGCAAGTGCAGGCGATGATCACGTCACCATCGACCGGGGCCAATTCATCGGCTTGGGATTATGTGTCGCATTATACCTCGATTGACGCGTGGCTGCCCAAAAACATCGTTGTGGTGAACAAGCGGATGTTTGATGGGCTGACGCCCGAGGTGCAAAAGGCCGTGATGGATGCCGCCGCCGCAGCCGAGGCGCGCGGGATTGAGATGTCGAAGGCCGAAACCGCCGAAAAGGTGAAGGTGATGCAAGACGCGGGCATGACGATTTTGGCACCGACGCCCGAATTGATTGCCGGGCTGCAAGCGATTGGTGACACGATGTTGACCAATTGGAAGGCCAGCGCGCCAGACGCGGCGCTGGCGGTGTTGACCGCCTATCAGGCCCAGTGACCAAGCGGCCCCCTTGCGATGCAGGGGGGCCTTTTTTCCAACCAGCGGGGGCCGTGTGATGCGCAGATTTTTGGACCGTTTGTATATGCTGTCGGGCGGGTTGGCGGCGCTTGCCATTCTGGGGATTTGTCTGCTGATTGCGGCGCAGATTACGTTTAATGTGATCGCGCGGATTGGGGGGGCGGGGCTGTCGTACACCATCCCCAGCTATGCCGATTTTGCGGGGTATATGTTGTCGACGGCGACGTTCATGGCGCTGGCATACACCTTGCGCGCGGGCGGGCACATTCGGGTGGGGTTGGTGGTGCAACGCCTGCCGCGCCGCGTGCGCTGGGGGGCGGAGGTGGGCAGTTTGGCCGTGGGTGCGCTGTTTGCGACCACCGCCACCTATTACGCCGGACTGTTGATGGCCGAAAGCTGGCATTACGGGGATAAATCCACCGGGATTGTGGCGATACCGACATGGATGCCGCAGGTGTTTATGGTGGCGGGGCTGGCGCTGTTGGCGGTGGCGTTTGTGGATACGATGATTGAAAGCCTGCGTGCGGGTGGCCCGATCTTGACCGATATGGGAGCCGAATAATGTCTGATCCGATGATTTTTCTGACGTTGCTTGTGGTGCTGATGGTCATGCTGGCCAGTGGCATTTGGGTGGCGGTGTCGCTGGCGCTGCTGGCGATGACGGGCCTTGCGTTTTTTTCCAACGCGCCGATGGGGCAGGTTTTGGCGACCACCATGTGGTCCTACGGCCATTCGTGGCCGCTTGCCGCGCTGCCCTTGTTCATTTTGATGGGCGAGATTTTGTTAAGGTCGCGGTTGGCGGAGGATATGTTTTCCGGCCTTGCGCCGTGGCTGGGCGGTTTGCCGGGGCGGTTGTTGCATGTGAACGTTTTGGGCTGCGCGATTTTTGCTGCTGTGTCGGGGTCATCTGCGGCCACGGCGGCCACCATTGGGCGCATGTCGGTGCCGGAATTGACGCGGCGGGGATACCCCGAAAGCTTGATCTTGGGGACGCTGGCGGGGTCTGCGACCCTGGGGCTGTTGATACCGCCGTCGATCATTATGATCGTTTACGGGGTGGCGACTGAGCAGTCGATTGCGAGGCTGTTTGTGGCGGGCGTGTTGCCGGGGTTGATGCTGGTCGCGCTGTTTGCGGGCTATGTGATGGTGCGGGCGTGGATGAATCCCGATTTGATTCCGGCTGAGGTGGGCGGAATGAGTTTTGGCGAAAAAGTCAAAGCATCCAAGCAGTTGATCCCGGTTATGTTGCTGATTATCGGCGTGATTGCCACGATTTATACTGGGATTGCATCGCCCACGGATGCGGCGGCGGTGGGGGTGGTTTTGGCGGTGGTGCTGGCGGTGGCGGCGGGCAATTTCACGCTGCAAAAGCTGGTGGATGCGTTTATGGCGGCCACGCGAACCAGTTGCATGATTGCGTTTATCCTGCTGGGGGCCGCGGTGCTGTCGATTTCGATGGGGTTCACGGGGATCCCGCGCAATTTGGCGACATGGATTGGCGGGTTTGACCTGTCACCTTATGCGCTGCTGGCGGTGCTGACGGTGTTTTTCATCATTCTGGGCTGTTTTCTGGATGGGATTTCGGTTGTGGTGCTGACCACATCAATCTTTTTGCCAATGGTCGAGGCGGTGGGAATAGACCCGTTGTGGTTCGGGATTTATCTGGTTTTGGTGGTGGAAATGAGCCAGATAACGCCGCCCATTGGCTTCAACCTGTTCGTTATTCAAGGGCTGACGGGCATTGATATTTTGCGCATTGCCCGGGCGGCGTTCCCGTTTTTCCTGCTGTTGCTGCTGGCGGCGGTGTTGATCACGGTTTTCCCGCACATCGTCACCTATTTGCCCAGCCTGATGTAAGGGTTACAGCGATGCGGCGGCCCGGCTGGCCTGGTCATAAAGACCGGACATGGCGCGCAGGGTCGCCGCGATTTTGCGCTGTTCCGCGCCATCGACGCCCGCGTTGGGCAGGATGCGCAGCAGGCATTGTTTGCGCAAAGCCCGGTAATCTTGGCACAGTTTTTGACCCGATGGGGAGGTGCGGTAAAACACCTCCTTTCCGCGTTTTTCAGAGGTGAGCAGGTCCAGTTTTAGCAATTTGCGCAGAGCGTAGTTTACGGTGTGCGTGTCCTCGATGTTCAGCAAAAAGCAGATGTCGGACAGGCGTTTTTCGCGGTCGCGGTGGTTGGTGTTGTGAAGGACCAAAATTTCCAGCGACGACAGATCGGGCAGGCCAGCGGCGGTCATGCAGCGCTGCATCCAGCGCGAAAAGCTGTTGAAGGCGATGATCAGGCCGTATTCGAATTCGGAGGTTTCCCAACCGTCGCCTTCGGCCAAATGGCGCGACGAAACAATCCGCCTGTCGGTTGGTTCTTGCATGATATGCCCCTTATGCCTGCGATTTATCTGCATAATGTCGGCATAATGCGCGGTTTGCAACGGGGGTGGCGGGTGAATACGCCCGCAGGGTGCGGGCGCTTGGGGTCACTGCTTGGGGTCACTGGCGGTGGTTGGCCTTTTTGCCTTGGTCCATCCCTTGCAAAAACGACACGAGGACCAATTGCATGGGGGAAAAGCCGCCCAAAGCATCGGGGGGGGCGGTGTGGGGCGCGGGTGGCGTGCGGGCGGCAAGGCCCAGCATAACCGCGCCTGCGCCCAGATAAACCAGCCCGATCACGCCAGCGGCAAACAGCGCCGATTGGGTAGCGGCAAGGTATATCCACGCGGCAAGGGTTAAAAAGCCAGCCCCAACCGCGATCAGGGCTGCGCTGGCGGTCATCAGCCCGGCCTTGCGGGCGGTGCGGGCGACCCGGTGTTCAAGGCCAAGCATCAGCGGCGGGACGTGAGCAGACCGACCAAAAAACCAAGACCTGCCGCAATGCCGACGGCGGATGCGGGATTGGCGCGAATGGCCCCTTCGGCATCGGAATAGGCGATTTTTGCCACATCTTTGGCGCTGTCTGCGGCGGCGCGGCCGGTTTCGGTTAGTTCATTTGCCTTGTCCGATACGATGGATTTAAGCTGCACCCCTTGGGCCTTGCTGTAATCCGCGACGACGGCGGTCAGTTTCGCGATATCTTCGCGCAGGACGGCCACTTGTTTGGACAGGTCGGTGTTCAAATCGGCGATGTTGCTTTTTTCTGCTTGTGGCATGGATGCCTCCGGTTTGGGTGTGACGTATTGAGGGGAAAACGCGGCGGGGGCGGGCCGGTTCCATGCAGCGCAAAAAAGAAAGGCGGGGATGTGCGGGAACCAAACATTGGGCAAAGCGTTCGTGGTTGTGTAGAGTGGGGGCGGATTAAAAATGTATGGTTATGTGGCAAGCAAAACCCCCAAGGATAAAGTTCAGCAAGACATCAAGGCCAACCTGAAACGGGTGTATGATGAAGTGTTGAACGAACCCGTGCCGGAGCGGTTTAAAGCCCTGCTGGCCCAGTTGCGCGACCAAGATAAGGCGAAAAAGCCCGATGTGTGACCAAAGAAAGCGGCAATGATGCAAGATGACATGCGGTGGTGGGAACGGGTCAACGCCCGGTTCGCGTTGGTGTTGTCGCTGGCGCTGTTGCCGTTGTTGGTGGTGTCATTGGTGCAAACCCGCAGCTTGCAGGAAGAGGCGCAGGGCCGTGCGCAGCAGGCCATGTTGGGGGCAACCTTGCGCGCCAGCACGGGAGAAATTGGGTTGATCCGCTTTGCCCAAGGTGCGGTTGCGGCGCTGGCCAGTGCGCCCGCCGTTGTTGGGGCATCCGTGCAGGCGGGGGCGCCCGATTTGTGCGGTGCGGCGATGCGATTGACGGCGGCCCAAGTGCCCGCCGCATCATTGGTGGCTTTTGTGCCCAAATCAGGGTTGATGACCTGTTCATCCGATGGCCGCGCCTATGATTACAGCGATTTTCCCCAGTTTTTAGAGGTTACCAGCGCCAAAATCCCGATGTTCAGCGTGGTGCGCAAAGGGCCGATTTCCCAAACTTCGGTTTTGTTGATCACCCATCCGGTGTATGATTTGGCGGGGGGGTATCTGGGATATACCACGATTGCGCTGCCGCACACCCAACTGGACGGGGTGAACAAAGCGCTGGACGCCGCGACCACGGGTTTGGATATTCCGGCGCAGTTTTGGACCTTTGACGCTGCGGGGGAGGTGTTGACAGCCAGCACGGGGCTGGACGCGGTGGCGCGGTATTTGCCTGCATCAAGGCCCTTGGCGGGGTTTGTGACCGGCCCAGCCACGGTGTTCAATGGGAAGACCCCCGCAGGCGAGGACCGCACATTTGCAATGGTGCCAATGGTGCAGGGCCAGTTGTTTTTGATGAGCAGTTGGGACGCGCGCGCGGGCCGCCTTGCCACGCGCAATGATTTGTCGCCCTATTTGCTGCCCGTTATGATGTGGGCGATTGGCATGATCGTGGCGGCATGGGCGGCGGAATGGTTGGTGTCGCGGCATGTGCGAGTGCTGACCCGTGCGATTGGGCGTTTTGCCAAAGGGGACCGCCGTGTGATGGTTGGCAATCTGGCCGAGGCACCGGGCGAATTGCGCGCGGCGGGCAGCGCCTTTACCAGCATGGCCGATGGTGTGATGCGCGGCGAGGCGCGGTTGGAGGATACGATCCACCAAAAAGAGGTTTTGCTGCGCGAGGTGCATCACCGGGTCAAAAACAATCTGCAACTGATTGCGTCGATCATGAGCTTGCAAATGCGCAAGGCGGTGGCGCCCGAATCCAAGCTGTTGTTGAAAAACCTGCAGGACCGGATCATGGGGTTGGCGACCATTCACCAAGGTCTGTACCAAACCAGCGGCATGGCGGACGTGCGGGCGGATGAATTGCTGCGCGACATTGTGCGCCAGATTGTCAATCTGGGCAGCGGCGGTGACCGCAAATTCGCCGTAAAGGTTGACGCCGCGGAGCTGCATTTGACCCCAGATCAGGCCGTGCCGTTGTCGTTGTTTTTGACCGAAGCGATGTCAAATGCGATGAAATACGCGGGCGTGGGGGAGGGTGGCCGCGTCCACATCGCGGTGCGGCTGGTGTGCCTGCCCGAACAGATGGCGATGCTGGAAGTGGAAAATTCGTTGGGGTCAGGGATAGGGGCGGGTGTTGCGGCGGATGTTGCGGCGGGGGGGGGCACCGGATTGGGCGAGCAATTGCTGACCGCGTTTGCGCAACAATTGGGGGGCAAACTGGACCGCGTTGTGACGCCGGACCTGTACCGCCTGTCGATCACTTTTGGGGTGCGCAACCTGACCGACGCCGAAGATCGTGGGGATGACCCCCTCATTTAACGGGGCAGGGAACCAAGCCGCGTGTCAGGGGTTTTGTCTGCATCACAGTGTCGGGTGCTTTCATCCGCAACATGCAAAGGAGACCAATATGCTTGGCTGGGCCGTTACCTTTTTCATCGTCGCAATCATCGCCGCCGCCCTTGGGTTTGGCGGCATCGCGGGTGCATCTGCAGGCATTGCGCAGATTTTGTTTTACATATTTTTGCTACTGTTCGTGGTGGCAATGGTCGCGCGCGCGCTGCGCGGCAAACCCCCAGTTTGACGGGCTTTTGCGGGTCGTCTTTTGGGGCGGCCTGCCGAGGTTGGGGGGCGTTGTGTGGATCGCCTGTTTCATGGGTGGTTCAGCACGGGTTTTTTGTCACAAAATAAGGTCGCGTTTATTCGGTCCGGTTTCGTCGCAGGATCGTTACGGATCTTTTTGCAAACGAGAAATGTTTTGGGCACGACCAAACGCCTTTTCTGCGGCGTGTTTTTCGTCAAGCCAATCTGCCGTTTGGCGGGCGAGCATGATGTTAAGTTCGGCGCGACGGGTATCTGCCCACGCTTCATAGCGCATGCGGGATTGGGCGAACTGCAAAGAATCGTCTATCGTGGGCTGCACGGTCAAATCCTGCAAACCCCGTATGCTTACGTTGCGCGCGGCGGCGCAAATGCGCAGTTTTTCAAGATGCGTATCCAAGATCAAATCAGATATTTTTTGCAGCCGGGCCAGCTTTGCGGCTTGGTTCATTTGCGGTCATACCCCTTTTTGCGCATTTTTGTTCGGAGGGATTCCGCAAATCGAATTGCGGCTGCAACGGCGCGATACTGGTCAGGATGCACCTCTTGGCCAATCGCCAAGTTGGCACACAGCAAGCGTGCGGTTGGTGGGTCTGAATGCAGCGGGATCGCCGCCTCAGCCGCCTTTTCGCGGATCCGCGCTGCGATTTCGTCCACCCCTTTTGCCACGCAAACTGGCGCGCGGCCGCTGGATTTATCCCAGCGCAGCGCAACCGCGTAATGTGTTGGGTTGACGATCACAACATCCGCCTTTGCCACATCCGAAAGCATGGAATTGGTCGCAATTTCCTGCGCCCTTTGCCTACGTTTTGCCTTCATATGCGGGTCGCCTTCGGAATTTTTATGCTCATCCTCCATCTCTTTGCGGGACATGCGATTGGAGCGCATGTGTTCCATGCGCTGCCAGAAATAGTCGATGCCACCAATCACGCTGGCAATTAGCGCCACGAGGGCCAGAAAACGCATGATTTTTTCCATCAGCAGCGCCGTTGAAAGGGCGGGCGACAGGAAAATAAGGCCCAAAATGCCCTCCGCCTCAAATCGTAAAAAGGCAAACAGCAAGATTGAGATGAGAAGCAATTTTGCGGTGCTTTTTCCAAATTCAAACAAGCCTTTGCGGCCAAATTTATTCTTGAAACCAGCAAGAGGTGAGATGCGGTTTAGTTTTGGTGCGAGTTTGGAGGAGGTGAACATCATGGACCGTTGGCCCACGACCATCAATGCAGCGGCAAAAAAAGGGCCAAGGAAAAATGCCGACAGCGCCAGTGCGAATGTGGCGAGGATGCCTGCGGTCATGTTGCCAGCCCCGGCGAGCATTTGGGTGGAAAGTTGGTCCGCCTGACCCAGCAAAACTTTTGCAGCCTCGCCTGCCTTAAGAAGGGCGGCCCCCCCCAAAAGCGAGCCTGCGATGAAAAATCCGACATAAGATGCCGCCGTGATCAGGTCCGCAGATCTCGGTATTTCGCCCTTTTTGCGTGCGTCATCCAGCTTTTTCTGACTGGGTTCATGCTCCTTTTCTGACGGGCTTTGGTCCTCACTCATGGGGAGACCGAGAAAGGTGCGTTTATGTAAGCGTTGAGCGTTTGCGCCCAAAATGCCAGCATCACAGGGGTCGCCACCGCTAAAAGCACCAGTCCGCCCAAGGTCAATGCCGGCGCGCCAACAAAGACCACCATCAACTGCGGCATGGCCCGGTTTATCACACCAAGCGCGATATTATAGATCATGGAGGCCGCGATGAAGGGGGAGGCGAGGGAAAAAGCGAGCGAAAATGCGTTGCTGATTTGGCCAACGCCCCATCTTGCAAAAACGCTGCCGTCCGGGAAAATTCCGGGGGGCAGCATGTCGTAGGAGAGAATGAAAAGTTCGGCGATGCGGACGTGAAGGCCCGCGATCACCGCCAAGGCCAGGCCCGAAACCACGAACAGCGTGGACATTGAAGGCTGTGGTTCCCCGCCTTGGCCGCCGAAAAGCTGCGACAGCGAGGTGGATTGTGCGGCCAAGGTGCCTGCGATTTGCAACGCGAACACAAAAAGCCGCAGGCCGATGCCCAAGGCCAAACCCACGATCACTTCGGTCGCGACGGGGGTCGCAAAGCCTGCCTCCATCGGGGAGAAACTGCCGGATATTGCGGGCCAAACGATGGCGGTAAAGCAGAGTGACAGGGCCACCCGCACCCGTTTGGGGATGGATTGTTCGCCGAATGCAGGCAGCAAGGCCATGGCCGCGCCAACGCGCAAAAAGACCAAAAACACCTCCCACACCAAGCTGTGTGTAAGGGTTGTTAATTCCAACAAACCTTCAAACAGCGGCGTCATATGGGCACTTGCCCCACCATCGCAGGCCGCGCCTCAAGGCCAATTTCATCATAGGACAGGACAGGGGCGGTGAGCCCTTTTGCCCCCATCACGGTGCGCAGAAAACGGCGCCGCAGCGTGGAGGTGACCAAGGCTGGTTGCAGACCAGTTTCGGCGGCTTTGTTCAATTTCTCGGCCAGATTATTGGCCAAACGACTGAATTGATCTGGTGGCAACGCGACATCGCGGTGCCCTTTGTCGCCGTCAACCTGATAGGTGGAAAAGGTTTTTTCCCATTCCGGGGCGAGTTGAATGAGGGGGATTGTGCCATCATCCCGACGCAGTGCGGCAACAAGTTGAAAGCCGAGCCGCTGGCGGACATGTTCACAAATCGCTTCGGGGGAGGGGAGGCCCCGCGCCTCGGCTATGCTTTCAAGAATGAGGGGCAAGTTGCGGATGGACACGCGTTCTTCAAGCAAAAGACGCAGGACGGACAATAAAATATCAACGGGCACTTTGTCCGGCACCAATTCATCCAGCAGGCGTTTGTTGACGGCCGCGCGCGCGGGGTCAGAGAGGTTGGTGAATTCATCCAAAAGCCGGCGTAGGCCACGCAAGGTGAGCAAACGCGCCAGATTGTTTTTCAACACCTCAAGCAAATGTGTGGCCAAAACCTCGGTCGGGGAGACCACGGTAAAACCGTTGATCGAGGCGTCTTCTTGGGCGTCTGGGGGAATCCAGCGGGCGGGTGCGCCATAGACCGGTTCGCGGACGTCCAACCCGTCGGGGGGCGGAAGGCCATCGGACAGCAAAGCAAGGACGCGGTCGGGCAGGAGGCGGTCGCGCACCTGTTCAACCCCTTGCAGTCGAATTCTGTAGGTGCCCGTCGGCAATGCCGCCTCATCCGTCAGCCGAATTTCCGGCAATATGAGGCCGAAAGAACTGGCGATATGGTTGCGCATATTGGCGATGCGGGTGTCGAGCCCGGTGGCAGGGTCCAAAACCATATCGACAAGATCGGGCGCAAATTCGATGTGAATGTCGTCGAAATCCAGCACATCGCCAAGACGCCGTTCGGCGGCGGGGGGCGGGGATACCACCGTATTTTGGGCCGTGGCATCGGCCTTGTCGGCCACCCAATAGGCCGCAGCGCCAAGCAAGATTGCACCGGTCATGAACGGCAAGAAAGGCATGCCGGGGATCAACGCAAAAAGTGTCATGAGAAAAGCAACTGTAGCCAACGCCCCGGGGTAGCGGCCAAGTTGCGCGAAAAAGGAGACATCGGCAGCACCCGTGGCCCCACCGCGGGCCAGCAAGAGGGCCGCAGCGATTGAGATGATAACAGCGGGGATTTGACTGACAAGACCATCGCCAACCGTTAAGATGGCATAAGTTTCAAAGGCTTGACCAATTGGCATGCCGTGGACCAATGTGCCCATGATCAAGCCCATGATGATGTTCAGCGCCGTGATCAACAAGCCTGCGACCGCATCGCCCTTAACGAACTTCGAGGCACCATCGAGCGAGCCAAAAAAGTTAGTTTCAGCCAGTTCGTTTTCACGCCGCGTTTTTGCTTCGGCGTGATCAATCGCGCCGGCGGACATATCGCTGTCGATCGCCATTTGTCGTCCCGGCATACCGTCCAGCGCAAACCGCGCGCCCACCTCTGCCATGCGGCCCGCGCCTTTGGTGATCACGACAAAGTTCACGATCAAAAGGACGCAAAAAATCACCACGCCGAGGAGGACGGACCCACCCATGATGAAATTTGCAAAGCCTTGGATCACATTGCCCGCAGCATCGGTGCCTGTATGACCTTGACCGATGATCAGTTTGGTAGATGAGACGTTTAGCGCAAGACGCAGCATCAACGATGCCAAAAGAATGGTCGGAAAAGCCGAAAATTCCAACGGACGTTGGATGAAGAGTGTGACGGTGAACATCAAGATCGCGAGGGCGAAAGAGAGGGCGAGCCCGATATCGAGGAGCCAAGCCGGGACTGGCAGGACCATCATGACGATGACCCCCATCAAAGCCAGCGCAAGCAAAATGGTGGGTTGGAAAATCGATTGCAGCGTGAGGTGTTTCATGGGGAGCCCGCGATCAAACTGCGTGGTTTCTCGACGGCCTGAATGATGGCACCGCGCGCCTTTGTTAAGCCGAACCGGGGTGCAATTGCGGGTTGGTCATCTGGGCGGGCGGGTTGCGATGTGCCGTTGGATGCGGAAGCCAAATGGGTGGCATAAATTTTTTCCAAGCGCTGGACATAGGCGTTGGCGCGCGCGCTGTCTTTTGAATGGTAGCGCCCCACAGCGGTACGCCAATCATTCGTCTGTTGGAAAAGGTGGTCAAGGTATTGGGCAGCGTAAAGGGCATTATTTGTTGGATTTATCATCTCCTCCAGACTATTGAAGTTTGCGCCGTGCCAATGAAAATTAAGTTGAAAACAGCCAATATCGACATTGCGCGTGCCAGCACCAAGCAAAGTTTGGACGTATGAAATCGCTGTTTCTTTGGTATCAAACCAATTGCCACGATTTTGGGATTGCACGGCCCAAGGCCAGCTGGAAAACGCCTGGCTGTCCGTTTCCGTATGCCCTGTTTCTGCCAAGGCAACCGCGCGCAAAATAGAGAGTGGCACCCCTGTTTGACGCGAAGCGACCAAGGCTGCTGCGTCACATAACGCTGAGGCAGATGCGACAGCTGGGGGGCTGGAAAAAAGAGGGAGGAGGCAGAGCGCATAAAGCGTTGATCGTTTGATATCTGGCATCTGTTATGCACCTGCTGATGGGAGGTTCTTTCTGAACCCTCCCGGTCACAATGGCGGTGATTCCTTTAAATTTCGTAATTCATTTCCAATAAATTACGGTGATGCGCGCTGTCTAAATTTTGGGGTGTAAGATTGCGATATCTGCCCAAAATTGTGCATCTGATCTGGTAATTGGCGTTGGCCAAGTTTGGTGCTTTTGGCCCAATGCCCATGTGGTGACCTGCCGCCAAAACGCGATTTGGCCGCTGTTGGCGTCAGTTGCACAGACTTGCCTTGTTTGGGTCTGGCAACTGCACGCGCATTTAGCGCTTAATGCACCAAGAATTCAGCGTGGAGCGCGCCAGCCGCGTTGATGCTTTTCAAGATATCAATCATGTCATGCGGTGCGACCCCAAGCGCGTTCAGGCCTGCGACCACTTGGGAGAGGTTTGTCGACCCTTCCAGCTCCGCCATTCCTGTGCCGGGCGCTGGCGTGATGCTTGCGTTTGTGCGTGGCACAACGATGGTTTGCCCATCCGAAAACGGGTTGGGTTGAACGACCATGGGCGATTCTTCGACCCGCAATGTAAGGCTGCCCTGTGCGACCGCGACGCGGCTGATGCGGACATCGGCACCCATGACGATTGTGCCGGAGCGTTGATCGACCACCACGCGCGCGCGGGTTTCAGGTTCGACCAAAATATTTTCAATCCTGCCCAAAACATGGGCGGGCGATGTCATCTGCGCGGAGGCCAAATCAAGCGAGACGGTGCCGGAATCCAGCATAACAGCAACGGATCTGCCAAAGTTTGCGTTGATCGCATTTTCAATGCGACCCGCAGTTGTGAAATCCGGGGCGCGCAACGCGAGGCGGATAACGCTGAGACCGGCAAAATCAAAATCCACCTCTTGTTCGACGCGCGCCCCGGATGGGATGACCCCCGCCGTTGGCACGCCTCGGACCACGCGCGCAGCCGCCCCTTCGGTCGAGACGCCACCCGCGATAATTGTGCCTTGTGCCACGGCATAAACCTGACCATCCGCCCCGTTGAGGGGGGTCATGACCAACGTCCCGCCCAAAAGGCTTTTCGCATCCCCTATTGCGGAAACTGTGACGTCAATGCGGCCCCCCATGCGGGCAAACGGTGGCAAGCTGGCGGTGACGAAAACCGCCGCAACGTTTTTGGGCCGGAACTGTTCACCATTGACGTTGACCCCCAAGCGTTCGAGCAGATTTGTCATAATCTCTTCGGTGAAGGGGGCGTTGCGCATGCCGTCGCCTGTGCCATTCAAGCCGACGACAAGACCGTAACCGACCAGATCATTGCCGCGCACGCCATCAAATTCCACTAGATCCTTGATCCGAATAGGGGCCGCGTTAACAAAGCCGGGCAGCAGCAAAAGGAACACCAAAAGTCGGATCATCGCAGGAAGTCCACCAGGCTGAGGCGCGACAGGCGCGCGGTTACGGAATACAGCGTTTCCAACTGGGTTTGCGCCGCTTCCATTCGGGTTGCCGCCTCAAACGGGTCAATGGCAACCAGATCGGCGCGGGCGATTTCCAGCATGGATTGTTCTGCGGTGTTGCGGGTTTGGGCTTGGTCAATGCGCGCTTGGGTTAGGCCCAGCCGCCCTTGCAGGCTGGCCCGGTCAGATGCGCTTTGCAAAAGCGATGTGCCCGCTGCCCGCGCCAGATCTGCTGCAACGCCAGAATTAGGAACCACGGTCGCCCGATCCACAAGGGCCACAAGGGCCAGTGATTTCAAGGTGTCGCGCAGCGCAGGGTCTGCGGCAGTGATTGCCAGATCTGCCTTATCATCGCTTGAAATTGCAAAACGCGCCGCCCCTGTGCCGCCCGTGTAGCCGATTGCGCCAAACCCGGTCGGGGATTGAAACCACGCTGTGACCGTCGTGTTGATGTCATCCGCCGTTACGGCCCCTGCGGCGGTGATCGCGGTTTCCAGCGCGGTCAAAATAACGTCTGGCGATGCGACTGCAGGGCTATCATTTGCAACGCCTGCAAAAAGCGAGCGACCGCCGACCGTGGTGTTCAGCGCCGTCAACACAGACTCGAACCGCTGCGCCGCGTCATTGGCCAAGGCGCTGAGGGTGCGCGTGCTTTCCATCGTGCCGGCGTTCAGCAGAGAAGTACCGAGGTTTTCGGTCAACCGATTGATGTTTTCAAAGACATTTTGCATCGCATTTGCTGTCAGCGCGGCATTGTCGGTGGCAACTTTATACCCGTTCAAGCGCGACAGCGAGGTTTCGATGCCATTCAAGGGGGCCAATTCACCCGCGAGTTTTCGGCCAACATCGGCGCTGCGGCCGGTTGCCAGCTCCTTTGCCGCCGTGGTTGCGTCTTGCTTCATGTTTGTCGACATTTGACGCAGCACAAATGTTTGGGCCATGTCACCCATACTGATCATCGCCATGTTACATTCCTAACAAAATTTGAAGCATTTCATCCGTTGTCTGGATAACTTTTGCATTTGCGGCAAAGGCTTTTTCAACCAAAAGCAAGCTTTGCAATTCGCGGTCAGTGTCCACGCCTGCCGCGCGTTCTAACCCTTGCAAAGCACTGGCGCGGGCCGCAGCAAACCCCGCGTCGGTTTCAACGGACAGGCGATCTGTCGCGACTGCCGCGATCATTTGACCGCTGAGGTTCGAGAGAGTTCGTATCCCACCTGCAAATTGGCCGCTGACCGTTGGGCGGGCCGCGTTAAGGGCACCTCGATTTTTGACTGTTTTCGCGGCAACGGGATAGCAGGTTCCGCCCAAAGCGCGTCAGCGACCTTCAACTGACAGAGTGTTGCCTTGGGTTTGATGATGTGCTGCCCATTTCGCTTCGCGGACCTTCGGTTCAGGGCCGTTTTTGGCGATGCGCAGCATGATCTGCGTCTGTGTTCGCCCGTGTTTCAGGCTGGGTGAGGGTTGATGCGACCCAGTTGGGCGAGACGGCGCATGTTGTAGGTGAGATTCTTCATCCCGATTTTGGCCTTGGCCCGAACCAGACCGATCGTGCGCACGAGGGTGCCGCCCATGTC
>NZ_FOCO01000007.1 GCF_900110135.1 Pseudorhodobacter antarcticus
TCGTCTGTGCGCAGAACTTGGAAAGCGCCTTAAATCCTGCAGGGCAATTGCTAAACGACATCATCTTCCCGTCGCTCAGCCGGTGAATGTCTAAAGTGGCTTTGGAAATATCTATACCAATGGTATCATCGGGCATCTTCGTCATATCCTATGCTTGTCCTAGAGGGCTTCGTGCCGCTCTGTATCCGTTCAGGCCTGTGGCGAAGGTGGTGGTTGATCTTACTCTGATACGGTCCTCAAAGACCAAGCTCTAAACGATCCAACCACCACCACAGACAAGCATTTCAAAATGCTTGTCTGTGGCTCTTGTTTCGCACAAAAGCTGGGACCTTCATAAGACAAGCAGACCTTGCCGCACATCAGGCCGTTTTTCGCCCAACCCAAAGACCTTTTTGCCCAAATATCAGTTTTCTCCAAAGGTAAACTCAGCTACGGTTGCCCAAACCAAAAGCAGGAGCATGGGGCGCGTGACAAAATTCGACAGATACCTGCTGTCGCAATTTCTTGCGCTTTTTGGGTTTTTCTCACTAATTCTGGTATTGATCTATTGGATCAACCGCGCGGTGGGGTTGTTTGACCAGATCATTGGGGATGGGCAGTCGGCGCTGGTTTTCCTTGAAATCTCGCTGTTGACCTTGCCAAATGTGATCCGCGTGGTTTTGCCTGTGTCGGCCTTTGCCGCTGCCGTTTATACCACGAACCGGCTGACCCAAGACGGCGAATTGGTGGTGATGCAGGCGACAGGGTTTTCGGCGTTTCGGCTGGCGCGCCCGGTGGTTTATTTCGGGCTGTGTGTGACGTTGATGTTGGTGCTGTTGTACAATGTGATTGTGCCCGCCAGCCGCACGGTGTTGGCGGAACGGACCGCGGAAATCAGTGCGAATTTGACCGCGCGCCTGTTGGTCGACGGTAAGTTTATGCATCCCACCACGGGGATTACGTTTTATATCCGTGAGATAAGTGAAACTGGCGAATTGCGCGATGTGTATTTGACCGATGATCGCGCGCCCGGCGGCACCACGACCTATACGGCGCAGCGCGCGCTGTTGGTGCGCGGAGACACCGAGCCGAAGTTGATTATGTTCGACGGGATGAGCCAGACCTATGACAGTTTGAAAAAGCGGTTATCTGTGACCCATTTTCTTGATTTCACTTATGATTTGGGCGGGTTGTTGACGTCGGGTGATGTTCCTGTTCGGTCGCTGGATGAGCTGTCGACGTTTGAACTTTTGTGGCCAACAGATACGCTTTTGGCCGAAACGGGCGCAAAACGCGCTGCCTTTATGGCCGATGGGCACGCGCGTTTGGCGCAACCGTTTTTGGCGCTGGCCACGGCGATGCTGGGGTTTGCGGCCTTGCTGTTGGGCGCGTTCAGCCGCTTTGGCCTGTGGCGCCAAATCATCGGGGCGGTGGTGTTCTTGATCATTATCCAGATGATCAACAACGCCGGGACATCTGCCGCGTTGCGATCTTCGCAGGCATGGCCTTTGGTTTATTTGGCCCCTGGGTTTGGGATTATCTCTGCCATTGGGATGCTATGGTTGGCGCAACGCCCACGACGCACCCGAAGGGCCCGCATGGCTATGGGGGTTGGCGCGTGACTCTTAGCCTTTATTTTGTCACGCGATTTTTGAAGGTAGTTTTGCAGGTAACGCTGATATTTTTCGGCATTTTGATGCTGACCGATATGGTGGAACAGTTGCGCCGTTTTTCGGGGCAAGGCATTAGCATGCAGGGGGCCGCGACATTGGCCTTGTTGAATGTGCCCGCCAATTTGTACCGCATTCTGCCTTTGGTGTTTATTCTGGCGGCGATTGCGCTGTTTCTATCGCTTGCCAAAAGCAGTGAATTGGTTGTGGTGCGCGCGGCGGGCCGGTCGGGCCTGCGGTTTTTATTGGCACCTGTGATGGCCGCATTGATGTTGGGAGTTTTGATTGTTGCCGTGATCAATCCTTTGGTTGCCGCCACGTCCAAAGAATATGATTTGTTGTATACAAAGCAGGCCAGCGGCGTTGAAAATGTGTTGTCGCTCAGTGAAAATGGGTTGTGGTTGCGCCAAGGCGGGGCTGCGGGGCAAACCGTGATAAAGGCAGTGCGGGCCGACAGCGAAGGCACGCACTTGTTTGCTGTTACCTTTCTGATTTTTGATCCTGAAGGCACGCCCATTCAACGGATTGAGGCGGCCGAAGCGGTGCTGCAACCCGGCCAATGGGTGCTAACATCCGCGAAATACTGGGATTTGACAGCGCCCAACCCAGAGGTGGTGGCGCAGGCTCAGGCTGAGGCCACCGTGGCATCAGAACTGACGCGCGACCGCATCCGTGACAGTTTTGGCGACCCATCGGCAATCTCAATTTGGGCGCTGCCCAGTTATATTACCAAATTGGAACAGGCCGGGTTTTCAGCCCGCGCACATCGGGTTTGGTTGCAAATGGAACTGGCCTTGCCGCTGCTTTTGGCGGCGATGATCCTTGTTGCGGCGGGGTTCACCATGCGTCATGCGCGGTTTGGCAAAACCGGGCAAATGGTGCTTTTGGCGCTGGCGGGCGGTTTTGCGATTTTCTTTCTGCGTAATTTTGCGCAGGTTTTGGGCGTTAATGGCCAAATCCCTGTTCCTCTTGCAGCGTGGACCCCGCCTGTCGCGGCGGTTTTGCTGTCACTGGGACTGTTATTGCATCTGGAGGATGGCTGATGCGGCGTTTTGCACTTTTATTGTGCGTGTTGTTGATGGGGCCGATGGCGGCGCAAGCCCCAGCGATGGACCTTGCATCCTTGGTTGCAGATCGCGTGTCGATTGCGGGAAATGATACGCTGGTTGCAGACGGAAATGTAGAGATTTTTCACAAGGGCACCCGCCTGAAAGCCTCGCAGATCACCTATGATCGCGCGGCCGATCTGCTGACCATCGCGGGGCCCATCGTGCTGACCGATAATGCGGGCACGCTTATTTTGGCCGATCAGGCCGCACTTTCAGCCGATTTTACCGAAGGGGTGCTGCAAAGCGCGCGCTTGGTTTTGGACCAGCAATTGCAACTGGCCGCGTCCGAGATGATGCGCATTGGCGGGCGTTACACCAGCCTGAACAACACCGTTGTGTCGTCGTGCAAGGTTTGTGCCAGCAACCCGACACCCCTGTGGGAAATTCGTGCCAAGCGCGTGGTCCATGACGGGGTGGAACGGCAAATCTTTTTCAACAGTGCGACGTTTCGGGTGGCTGGCGTTCCGGTGTTTTGGATACCGCACTTGCGTATTCCCGACCCGACGCTGAAGCGTCAAACTGGATTATTGGCACCATCTTTCCGCACCACCAGTGGTTTGGGGTTTGGGGCAAAAATTCCTTATTTCATCCGCATCGGCGATGATAAGGATTTGACTGTCACCCCCTATCTGTCCAGCAAGGCCGCGCAATCGGTCGAACTGCGATATCGCCAAGCGTTTCGGACCGGCAGTGTGGAAACAACAGGCGCCATCAGCCGCGATTTGCTGGTGCCGGGGCAGACCCGTGGATACCTGACCACAACGGGGCGTTTTGCCTTGCCCAGCGACTTTACCCTTAGCTTTTCGGGGATCTATGTGACGGATGATGCCTATTTGGTGGATTATGGCATCCCCTATTCTGACCGTTTGGACAGCCGCGCAGAAGTGGCGCGCACGCGGCGCAATGAACATATATCGGCGCGGATCATCAACTATCGGTCGATCCGGGCAGGGGATGTGAACAGCACCCTGCCCTCTATCGTAACGGATTTAACCTACCAGCGTCGCTTTTCGCCTGGGACCATTGGCGGTGAAGGCGGGTTTAGGTTGCAAACCCACAGCCATGCCCGCAGTTCCAACATTGCGACAGACAGCGACCTGGATGGTATCAGCGATGGCCGCGACATGGCACGCTTGTCGGCGACCGCAGATTGGCGGCGCAACTGGGTGCTACCATCCGGCGTTTTGGCCGCTGTCATGACTGAAGTGAATGGCGATTTTTACCGCGTAGCGCAGGACACAGCTTTTGCAGGAAACAGTTTTCGTGGGACTGCAGGCGCGGGTGTTGAACTGCGCTGGCCTTGGGTGCGCGCCAGCCAGAACGGGGTGAGCCATGTAATTGAACCGGTGGTTCAAGTGATCTGGACTGGCCGCAATCGCACGAATATTCCAAATGAAGACAGTGCCTTGGTTGAATTTGACGAAGGCAACCTGTTTTCAATGAACCGCTTTCCGGGTGCCGATGCGGTTGAACAAGGGCGCTTTGCCAATATCGGGCTTGGCTACACGCGGGTTGATCCTGCAGGTTGGTCCTTGGGCTTGACCATGGGCCGCGTGTTTCGCCAGCAAGATTTTGGCCAATTCACCGCATCCAGCGGGTTGCAAGACAAAACCTCCGACTGGTTGGGCGCTGTGCAGGTTTCGGTTGCAAACGGGGTAACGGTGACCAACCGCTTTGTGTTTGATGACAACTTCAAACTGACCAAGGGAGAAATGCGGTTGGATTTGGCACGCGAAAAGCTTGGGATCAGTTCGTCTTATGTTCGGTTGCAGGCCGATGTGCAGGAAAAACGCACAAGCGCTGTGTCAGAGTTGACGCTGGACGGACGGTACCGATTTACCCCATCATGGGAAGGCAGCATCAGCAGCCGCTATGATTTTGTGGCGAACCGCGCGGCATCGGGGGGCTTGAACCTTGGGTTTCGCAACGAGTGTTTGAAGGTTGATTTTGCCGTGTCGCGCCGCTTTACCTCCTCGGCCAGTGTCAAACCAACGACCGATTTCGGTCTTTCGGTGGATTTGCTGGGCTTTGGTGGCAAAGCCAATCGCGGACCCGCCGCCGCCTGTCGCGGTTAAGGTGTTGCCATGACCCCAATGGTCAGAGTACCACAGTCACATAAGATCGCCGCCCATGCCCTTGATCCAAGCCATGAGAAGAATACGATGACCCGCCTCTCCGCATTACGCCCTTCTGTCTTTGTGATCGCCGCGATGGCCCTTTTTGTGGTGGCGGCACCGATCAGCGCGCAAAACCTGTTTGCGCCGCGCCTTTATGTGAATGATCGCGCCGTTACCGAATTTGAGGTGCAGCAGCGCGTGCAAATGTTGCAACTGTTCCGCACCCCCGGTGATCTGGAGGCGGAGGCGACCAAAGCGTTGATCGAAGATCGCTTGCGGATGGCAGAGGCAAAAGCGCTGAAGATTTCCGCCACACCGGACCAGATTATGGCCGGGATGGAAGAGTTTGCAGGGCGCGCCCAAATGACGGCCGAACAGTTTATCGGTGCGTTGGAACAATCTGGCGTGTCGTCCCAAAGCTTTCGCGATTTTGTGGAGGCGGGGCTGGTTTGGCGCGAGGTGATCCGTCAACGCTATGCCGGCAAGGTGGTTATTTCGGACGCCGAGGTGGCCAAAGCGATTGCCGCAGGCGACCAAGGTGCTGCGCTGCGCGTGCTGATTTCTGAATTGGTCCTTCCCGCACCCGAAGGCCAAGAAGCCGCCGTGATCGCGCGCGCGGAACGTCTGCGCGCTGGCATCACATCCGAAGGTGGTTTTGCCGCCGCAGCGCGCCAATTTTCGGCCTCCGCCACCGCAGGACGCGGTGGGCGGCTGGACTGGATGCCCTTGGCAAATCTGCCTGCCGCATTGTCTGGTATCATTTTGGGGTTGGCACCGGGCGAAGTGTCTGCGCCCGTTCCACTTGGTGGGGCCGTTGGCCTGTTCCAATTGCGCGCGATTGAACAGATTGAACAGATTGAGGGCGCTGGCCCAAAAGCCATTGATGTCGATTATGCGCAGTTTATCCTGCCCGCAACCAATGGACCTGCTGAGGCTGCGGCCTTGCGCGCCAAGATCGATACTTGCGATGACCTTTATGGCGTGGCCAAAGGCCTGCCCGCGGACCGTTTGATCCGCGAAACCAAGGCGGCCAGCGCCTTGTCCGCCAATGTTGGTCGGGCTTTGGCCGATCTGGACCCGAATGAAAGCGTCGATTTTCCCAGTGGGGCGGCGCATGTGTTCTTGATGCTATGCGCGCGCAATCCCGTATTGGAGACTCCAGCCAATCAATCGGCGGTGCGCGAGCAGTTGTTGAACCAGCGCCTTGGCATCCTGGCCGATAGTTATCTGGAAGAATTGCGGTTTAACGCGATCATTCGCGAACCGTAAACCCGTGTCACCCGCCCTGCCCCCCATCGCCCTAACCTGCGGCGAACCTGCTGGCATCGGGCCAGAGGTCGCGATGAAAGCACGCACCTTGCTGGGTCACGACGTGCCGTTTTTTTGGATTGGTGACGCGCGTCATTTGCCCAGTGCCAGCAAGTTCGCGCTGATAACGAACCCTGCACAGGCACATGGCATCGCCGCCGATGTGCTGCCCGTTTTGGCCTATGATTTTTTCAGTACCGCCACGCCCGGCATTGCACAAGCCACCCATGCAGCCGATGTGATCGCGGTGATCGCCCGCGCGGTGGATTTGGTGACAACAGGTGCGGCCAGTGCCGTCTGTACATCGCCGATCAACAAAAAAGTGCTGAAAGATGGGGCTGGTTTTGCCTTTCCGGGCCATACTGAATATTTGGCATCGCTTGGCCGTGTGGACCAAGTGGTGATGATGCTGGCCTGCCCCGATTTGCGCGTGGTGCCCGCGACCATTCATATTCCGTTGGCCGATGTGCCAAACGCCTTAACCGCCAAAGGGTTAGAGGCGACGATTCGCATCACCCATGCGGGCCTGATCCGTGATTTCGGGCTTCTTGCCCCGCGCATTGCGGTGGCAGGTTTGAACCCCCACGCGGGCGAAGGTGGCGCGATGGGCGATATGGAAATCACCCTGATCACTCCGGTTCTGGACCAGTTGCGCGCGCAAGGCATGGATATTTCCGGCCCCCTGCCCGCTGACACGATGTTTCATGCCGCCGCCCGCGCGCGCTATGATGTGGCGATCTGCATGTACCACGATCAGGCCTTGATCCCGATCAAAACGATTGATTTTGCGGGGGGTGTGAACTTGACCTTGGGCCTGCCTTTTATCCGCACCTCGCCCGATCATGGGACAGCTTTTGATATTGCCGGGCGCGGCATCGCTGATGCAACCAGCCTGATCGCCGCGTTGCGGATGGCGCAAGATATGGCTGCCGCGCGCAGGGGGCACCATGGCTGCGATTGATGGCTTGCCCAGCCTTGCAACCGTCATTCGCACCCATGATCTGGTCGCGAAAAAGCAGTTGGGCCAGAATTTCTTGTTGGATTTGAACCTGACATCAAAAATCGCCCGCAGCGCTGGGGATTTGACCGCTTGTGACGTGTTAGAGGTGGGCCCCGGCCCGGGTGGCCTGACGCGCGGTTTGTTGGCCGAAGGGGCGCGCCGCGTGTTGGCAATTGAAAAAGATGCGCGCTGCATGCCCGCGCTGGCCGAAATCGCCGCCGCCTATCCGGGGCGGTTGGAGGTGCTGAACGCCGATGCGTTGGGGCTTGATGTGGCGGCGCATTTGACCGCCCCCGTGCGCGTTGTGGCCAACCTGCCCTACAATATCGGGACGGAACTGTTAATCCGCTGGCTGTCGCCCGATCAATGGCCGCCGTTCTGGACCAGCCTAACCTTGATGTTCCAAAAAGAGGTGGCGCAGCGGATCGTCGCCAAACCGGGCGACAAGGCGTATGGCCGTTTGGCGCTGCTGGCGCAATGGCGCACCGATCCGCGCATCGTATTGACCCTGCCCCCCGAGGCGTTCACGCCCGCACCAAAGGTCCATTCCGCCGTGGTGCATTTGACCCGGCTGGCGGAGCCGCGCTTTCCTGCCAATGCGGCTGCCTTGTCACGCATCACCGCAATGGGGTTCAACCAGCGGCGCAAGATGTTGCGATCCAGTCTGAAAGGGATGGGGCCGGATATTGAAGCGCGGCTGGAAGCGGTTGGGATTGCGCCCACCGCACGGGCTGAGGAAATATCGCTGGAGAAATTCTGCGCTCTGTCACGTGGCTACGACTAAGGCCGCAGGCGGGATCTAGGCCACAGGCCGGATTAAAGCCACTGGCCAGGATCGATTGACAAAGGCCGGGCACAGTGCCCGGCCTTTTTGATGGTGGTTTACTCTGCGGCCTCATGACCCGCATCGGGCTTGGGCTTGCGCGCCACGCGTGTTTTTCGTGGCTTATCAACTTGTGCCGCCTCGGTAGGGGCCGCGGGTTGCGGCTGCGACAGAACTTGAGGTGCATTTCCAGCGTCGGGAGCGGGCTGTGCTTTTGGCTGCCGAAACGGACGCGGGCGCCGCTGTTCTGGTGTTTCCACCAAGCCAGAATCGCCGTCATCACTGCGCGCTTCTGGGATCGCTTGAGGTTTCACCTCCTCAGATCGTTGCACATGCCGGTTGCGACGCTCGTTATTGCGCTCCTCGCGTGGCGCGTTGTTGCGGTCCTCGCGTGGCGCGTTGTTGCGGTCCTCGCGTGGCGCGTTGCTGCGGTCCTCGCGTGGCGCGTTGTTACGGTCCTCGCGTGGCGCGTTGCTGCGGTCCTCGCGTGGGGTGTAGCTGCGATCGTCACGACCATTGTCGTCACGACCATTGTCGTCACGACCATTGTCGTTGCGCGCATTATCGCTGCGATCATCGCGCGGATCAGGCTGCTGGCCATCACCACGGTCGCGCGATTGGTATTCGCGCGGCGGGGTGTTGCTTTGGTTGCCACCCTGATTTGACCCTTGATTTGGTCCTTCATTCTGACGGCGCTGATCTTGCTCTGCCTGCATCTCACGCATCGCTTCGCCTAACAGGCGGGTGTAATGTTCGGCGTGTTGCAAAAAATTCTCAGCATTGACGCGGTCATTTGACAGCTGCGCATCGCGTGCCAATTGATTGTATTTATCAATGATTTGCTGCGGCGTACCACGCACTTTGCCTTCGGGGCCGGAGCTTTCGAAGACACGGTTGGTGATGTTGCCGAGGGTGCGCGGGCGGTTCGATTTCGAACGCGAGCGGGACTTGGAAGATCTCATCTTGTCCTTTGATCCAGATCTATCTGGCTTTGACTATGCGCCGGCGGCCACGGAGGACACGTCTTGCCCAGTGTCGGGCGCATGAGGCATTTTTGGCATTGCGTGCAGGGCGGGAAACCGGGTTACCCCTAAACCAGCCCATTAACATGCACGGTGTAACCATGTGATATGCCCCATGACAAGTAAAAATTGCGCATTGCCGCAGTTATCCCCGAAAAAGAGGCAAAGGGTCGCCAAAAAAGGCTTAAATCACGGGTTCCCGGCACGCAATCTGTCCAATAACAACCCGGTCACGCCCATCCAGATCGGGCAGAATCCCCACTGATTCAAATCCAGCAAGGGCAAAAAGGGTCGATACATGCGCGCCTTGGCGTGGCCCAATCTCCACCATCAGCCACCCATTGGGGGTCAAATGGGCCGCAGCCCCCGCACAGATATGCCGGTATGCAGCCAGCCCATCGCCGCCGGGGGTCAGCGCCAAATGTGGTTCCCAATTGCGCACCTCGGGCGACAGCCCCGCCATTTCATCCGCAGCAATATAGGGCGGGTTTGAAACGATCAAATCGAACGTACCCTGCACGGGATCAAACCAACTGCCCTGCACAAAATGCGCATAACCGCCAAACCGCGCGTGATTGGCCCGCGCCACGACCAGGGCCGCGTCTGACAGGTCCACCCCCACGCCGTTTGCCGCTGCACGTTCGGCCATTAGGGTCAACAAAATGCAGCCAGACCCGGTGCCAAGGTCTAACACCGATGCAAAGGGCACGGTGAGGGCGGCGGCGATTAGGGTTTCAGTTTCGGGGCGCGGGTCCAGCACAGCGGGCGTCACTGCAAAGCTGCGGCCCCAGAACATGCGGTGGCCCGTGATATGTGACATCGGTTTGCGGGATGTGCGGGCGGTCAGCGCCGCCTCCAATGCGGCAACTTGCGACTCGGTCAATTCAATTTGCGGGGACAACAGCGCCAGATCGGCCCGCGTCAATCCCAAAACATGGGCCAGAAGCAACGCCATATCTTGCGCAGCACCCGGGACGCCCGCCGCCAACAGCCGTTCAAGCCCTGCACGCCGGGCCGCCAACAGTGTGGTCATTCCATTTCGGCCAGTTTGCGGGCCTGATCATCGGAAATCAGCGCGTCGATGGTCGTGTCCAAATCGCCCGCCATAATTTGACCAAGTGAATACAGGGTCAAGTTGATGCGATGGTCGGTCATGCGGCCTTGCGGAAAGTTGTAAGTGCGGATGCGTTCGGACCGATCGCCAGACCCGACTTGCGACTTGCGGTTGGCAGAGCGTTCCGCGTCCACGCGCTCGCGCTCAATCTCAAACAAACGCGCTCGCAGGACTTGCATCGCGGCGACGCGGTTTTGGTGCTGCGATTTCATCGCCGACACCACAATGATGCCCGTGGGGATATGGGTGATGCGCACGGCGCTGTCGGTGGTGTTGACGTGCTGGCCGCCTGCACCGGACGCGCGCATGGTGTCAATGCGGATGTCAGAGGCGGGGATGTCGATGTCCACCTCCTCCGCCTCGGGCAGAACGGCCACTGTGGCGGCAGATGTATGGACCCGACCGCCACTTTCGGTTTCGGGCACGCGCTGCACGCGGTGAACGCCCGATTCGTATTTCATGCGGGCAAAAACCCCCTGCCCTTGGATATGGGCTGAAAGTTCGCGGATGCCACCCAAATCGCTTTCCTGCATTTCCAAAATCTCAAACGTCCAGCCGCGGTTTTCGGCATAACGGCGGTACATGTTCAAAAGATCACCTGCAAACAGCGCCGCTTCCTCTCCGCCCGTGCCGGGGCGTATCTCTAAGATGGCGGGGCGCGCGTCGGCGGCGTCTTTGGGCAGCAAGGCCAGCTGCAGAGCGATTTCCATTGCCGCGATTGCAGCGCGCAGGCTGGGAAGCTCCTCCTCAGCCAAGCCGCGCATTTCAGGGTCGCGCAGCATGATCTCTGCCTCGGCCAGATCATCCAGCGCGCGGCGGTAGGCGGTGATTTCGGTGACAACAGGTTTAAGGTCGCCATATTCACGGCTGAGTTTGGCGATTTCCGCAGGGGGCGCGCCAGCGGACAGTTTCGCCTCGATAAACTCAAAGCGTTGGGTGATTTGGGCGAGGGTATCGAGTGGGACCATTCGGGTGGTTTGTCCTATGAACGCCGCTTGGTCAAGCCACGAGCGCCGGGGCGCTGCCCCGGACCCCGAGGTATTGGAACCAAGATGAATGTATCAAAGTTTGGTTTGCCAATCGCGCAGACGGGCTGCGTTGACGCCAAGATCGGATTTGCCAAACCGCAGCCGCGCGTTGATGTAGAGGCCATCTGGCTTTAGCGCGGCAGTGGTGTAATCGGGAAAGCCCCAAAGCGCGGATCGCGTGATCCAAGTGATGCGCCCATCGGCCACGCTGCCCGCAAGGCGCTGCGTGCGGGGGGAGGCCACAGCGATTGCATCCAACCGGACCAGCAGATCGTCGGACCCTTCCAAACGCAGGGTGGCACCGCCTGTTTGGGTGATCACTTGCCCCACGCTGTCGGATGGCGCAAACGCCGCGGAGGGATCAACATTCCAGCGCACAAGGTCAGATGGGGAAAGGCGGATATATGCCATTAGAACGACAACTGCTGCGGCGATGACAAGGGCGAAAAAGGACACAGATTTCACTTTCATTTGCGATGATGCACCCAATGATAGAGGCAGATCAATTCATGCGCGACATGGGCGCCTGCAATCGCGGTGGCACCTGTGGTATCGTAAGCAGGTGACACCTCTACGACATCGCCGCCGACCATATTGATACCAGCAAGATCGCGCAAACATGCCGCCACTTGCCATGAGTGCAGACCGCCCCAAACCGGCGTTCCAGTGCCGGGTGCTGCGGAGGGGTCAAGACAATCAATATCGAAGGTCACATAGGTTGGGTTTTGCCCCACGATGTCTTTGACCCGCGCAACCGCACAGGCCGTGCCTTTTTCATGCACTGTGCGCGCGTCAATATATTCGACACCCAGATAATCATCGCAATGGGTGCGGATGCCGATTTGCACGCTTGTTTTGGGATCAATGACCCCCGATTTCACCGCCTTGTAGAAAAACGTGCCGTGGTCGATCCGGTCCATATCATCATCCGCCCACAGGTCGGAATGGGCATCAAAATGGATGACGGACATGGGCCCGTATTTTTCGGCATAAGCGCGCAGAATGGGCAAGGTGATGAAATGATCACCGCCCAGTGTAATGGTGCCCGGCCCTGCGCCTAGAATCTTACGGATATGATCGGTGACCAACCCCGGAAAGCTGGGTGTGTGGGCGTAATCAAACGCGACATCGCCGTAGTCAATGATTGCCATATCCTCCAGCGGGCTGGTGGGCCAGCCGTAGGGCGGATCAAAGGGTTGTAAACTGCTTGCCTCGCGGATGGCGCGGGGGCCAAAGCGCGCCCCGGGGCGGTGTGTCACCGCTTGGTCAAAGGGCACGCCGGTGATCGCAAGATCAACACCCGTCAAATCCTTGGTGTAGCGGCGGCGCAGAAAGGATGTGGCCCCGGCAAACGCATTTTCAAAGGCAAGCCCGCGCAGGTCCGGGCGGGTAAAAGCACCGTCTGCATCGGTTTTGGCATCTTCAAGGGCCATTGGTTTATCCTTCCTTTTCATGCAGAAAACAGCGATGAGGCGCGCCTGTCAATGCAGACCGCCAATGGCCAAAATGTTAAGCCAAAGGCTGCGCACGTTCCACCAAGCGGGCAAAGAAACTTGCGCCCACAGGGGCCGCATCATCGTTGAAGTTATAAGCGGCGTGGTGCAGGCCTGCGCCATCCCCGATGCCCATGAACAAATAAGCTCCGGGCCGCGCGTCTAGCATATAGCTAAAATCCTCAGACCCCATTTCGCGGCGTCCATTTGCTTCTACTGCGTTTGCGCCCGACACCTCGATTGCCACCTCGGCCGCAAAGGCGGCTTGATCGGCGTGGTTGATGGTGGCGGGATAGCCCCAATCGTAATCCACCGCAGCGGTCACGCCATATGCCAGCGCGTGACCTTCGACAATTTCAACGAAACGACGTTTCAATAAGGTACGCACATTTGGGTCAAAACAGCGGATGGTGGCGCAAAACCAACCATCGCCGGGGATGATGTTGCTGGCAGAGCCGGTGTGGATTTGCGTGACGGAGATCACCACCTCATCCAGCGCATAGGTGTTGCGCGGAATGATAGTTTGGACAGCTTGAACCATGCCAACAATCGCGACAACGGGGTCCACGCAATCATGCGGCGTGGCCCCATGCCCGCCTTTGCCTGTGACCACCACCGTGGCTGTATCGACCGATGCCATCAACGCCCCCGGTGTGGTCGTGAAATGCCCAAAAGGCACACCCGGCGCGTTATGAATGCCGTACACTTGGGCAATATCAAAGCGGTCCATGATGCCCTCTTGGACCATCACCTCGCCGCCGCCACCATCTTCCTCGGCAGGTTGAAAGATCAGCGCAACGCGGCCCGCAAAGCGGCGTGTTTCGCACAGATACTTTGCAGCCCCCAGCAGCATGGTCACATGCCCATCATGACCGCAGGCATGCATTTTGCCCGGAATGGTAGAGGCGTAATCTAGTCCAGTTGCCTCTAATATTGGTAGTGCATCCATATCTGCGCGCAGGCCAATCGTCGGGCCTCCCCCCTGCCCGTTTATGATAGCGACGATGCCTGTCGTGGCGATCCCTTCATGCACTTCATCCACCCCAAATTCGCGCAACCGGTCCGCGATAAAGGCCGCCGTTTCATAACATTCAAACCGCAATTCGGGGTGCTGGTGCAAATGACGCCGCCAACCCGTCATCTCCTCGGCGTATCCGGCAATGGCGTTCAGAACGGGCATGGGTTATTCCTTTTGGCGTGGGTTTGTTGCCCGCCACACAATCCCAATTCCCAAGGAACCGCAATGCCAAAGCCCCCCCTGCCGCGCGCCACAAGTGATCAGTTGATCGCAGATCCCGATGGCGGTTTGCCACGCTTGCTGGAAATCATGGCCCGGTTGCGCGACCCGGAAACGGGCTGCCCATGGGACATCGCCCACACGTTTGCGACCATAGCCCCCTATACGATTGAAGAGGCTTATGAGGTGGCAGACGCGATAGACCGCGCGGCCTGGCCCGAATTGGAAGGGGAATTGGGCGATCTGCTGCTGCAAACCGTGTATCACGCGCAGATCGGCGCAGAGGTGGGTTTGTTTGATTTTGACAGTATCGTCCGATTGATCGCCGATAAAATGGTCGCACGTCACCCGCATGTTTTTGGATCCGAACACCGGAACAAAACACCCGCGCAACAAACCGCCGATTGGGAAGCGATCAAGGCAGCAGAGCGCGGGCCTGCGCGCGTGTTGGACGGGGTAGCGCATGGCCTGCCCGCATTGATGCGCGCAGTAAAGCTGCAAAACCGCGCGGCACGGGTTGGGTTTGATTGGCCGCAGACCACGCAAGTCCTGGACAAAATGTTAGAGGAAGCGCGCGAGTTGGTCGAGGCCCGCGACACCATGACGGCCACCGAACAAACGGAGGAATTTGGCGATTTGCTGTTCGTCATGGCCAATCTAGCACGGCATCTGGACATCGACCCAGAGGCCGCCTTACGCGGGGCAAACCAAAAGTTCACCCACCGCTTTGGCCACATTGAAGATGCTTTGGCAGCCAAAGGCCGCACGCCTGCCCAAAGTGATTTAGCAGAAATGGATGCGCTGTGGGATGACGCCAAAGCGCAAGAGAAAATGGCAAAAGCATCGCCGCTGGGCCGGCACTGATTAAGGTATTTAAGCCAAGACGAATCCCAAAAACATTCCCGATAGATAAAGTCAGGTATTGACCTGAGTAAAATACTCAGGTTTAGATCATCCCATGATAACCGACTAAAGAGGTCAACAATGTTTCAACGTCTTTCCACCGCCGCCTTGGCGCTTTTGTCGACTGCACTTCCCGTGCTGGCCACAGAGGTAAATATCTATTCCCACCGCCAACCCGAATTGATCCAGCCTTTGGCAAACGCATTTACTGCCGAAACGGGCATTGATGTGAACATCGCCTTTGTTGACAAGGGCATGGCAGAACGTCTTGTTGCAGAAGGCGATCGCAGCCCTGCCGATTTGGTGCTGACCGTCGATATCGCGCGGCTGGCCCAAGTGGTCGAGGCGGGCGTAACGCAAGCGGTACAATCGGACGTGCTGACCGCGAACATTCCCGCCACTTTGCGCGATGCGGGGAACCAGTGGTTTGGCCTGACATCACGCGCGCGGATTATCTATGCGTCAAAGGATCGGGTCGCGGACGGCGAGGTGACGACCTATGAAGATCTGGAATCCGACAAATGGAAAGGGCGCATCTGTTCGCGGTCTGGCACCAATGATTACAACGTGGCCCTGCTGGGCGCAGTGATCGCACATCACGGCGAGGCAGCGGCGAAAACATGGGCTGAGGGGTTGAAAGCAAATCTGGCGCGCAAACCCGCTGGCGGTGACCGCGACCAAGCCAAGGCCATTTGGGCCGGGGAATGTGATATCGCCATTGGGAACACCTATTACATGGGCCAAATGGTCAATGACCCAGACCAAAAAGCCTGGGCAGATTCAGTGCGCATCGTGTTTCCGGTATTCGAAGGCGACGGAACGCATTTGAACATTTCTGGCGTGGCGATGACCAAAGCGGCCCCGAACCGCGACGCGGCCTTGCAGTTCATGGAATGGCTGTCAGGGGATGAGGCGCAGAAAATCTACGCTGAAACCAATCATGAATTTCCCGTAAAGCTGGGGGTTGAGCGATCGGCATTGGTGCAAAGCTGGGGCGAATTTACCGCCGATAGCATCGATCTTGCTACGGTTGCCGCCGCGCGCCCCGCCGCCTTGCGCATCATGGAAGAGATTGATTTTGACGGCTGAAACCGCGTCTTTATCGCGCTGAAAACCATCAAGCCGGGGGCAACATTGCCTCCGGCCTTTTGCATCTCGACAAATCCGCGCCCATGCGGTTTTGTGGGCCAAACAGTAGGAGACACCTCATGACACCGCGCAAAATCATTATCGACACGGACCCCGGCCAAGATGATGCTGTGGCGATTTTGCTGGCCCTTGCCAGCCCGGAGGCGTTGGACGTTTTGGGCATTACGGCCGTTGCTGGAAACGTTCCGTTGCCGCTGACGGAAAAGAACGCACGGATCATTTGTGAATTGGCTGGGCGGCCCGATATGCGCGTGTTTGCGGGCTGCGATGCGCCGTTAAAACGCAAGTTGGTCACGGCTGAACATGTGCATGGCAAAACCGGGCTGGATGGGCCGCAATTGCCCACCCCCACAATGGCACTGCAACCGCAGCACGGCGTCGATTTTATGATCGAAACCCTGCGCAGCTATCCCCCCGGCACAGTCACATTGTGTCCTTTGGGCCCCCTAACCAACATCGCCACCGCACTGACCCGCGCGCCTGATGTGATTGATCGCGTGCAAGAAATTGTGTTGATGGGCGGCGCTTATTTTGAAGTTGGCAACATCACCCCCGCCGCAGAGTTTAACATTTACGTCGACCCAGAAGCCGCTGAAATCGTTTTCAAATCTGGAATTCCCATCACGGTTCTGCCGCTTGATGTGACGCATAAAGCATTGACCAGCGCCGCACGCGTGCAAGCGTTTCGTGATATGGGCACCGAACCCGGCCGCATGGTGGCAGAATGGACCGACTTCTTTGAACGCTATGACAAAGAGAAATACGGATCCGAAGGGGCGCCCTTGCATGATCCTTGTGTGATCGCGTGGCTGTTGCAGCCGGGTCTGTTCACAGGCCGCAAAATCAACGTTGAAATTGAAACCACGTCAGAATTGACACTGGGGATGACGGTGGCTGATTGGTGGGGGGTCACCAATCGGCCTGCCAATGCGTTTTTCATCGGGGATATGGATGCGACTGGGTTTTTCAAGCTGCTAACTGACCGCATCGCCCGGCTTTAACCCCAATCCAGAACAACTTTTCCTGATTGCCCCGACCGCATCGCGGCAAAGCCTGCGTCAAAATCATCCACCTTAAAGCGGTGGGTGATGACGCGGCGCACGTCTAGACCGTTTTCTAACAGCGCGATCATCTTGTACCATGTTTCAAAAATCTCTCGTCCGTAGACACCTTTGATGGTGATCGCTTTGAACACGATGCGCGACCAATCCACAGGGGATTTACCCGGGGGAATACCCAGCATGGCGATGCGACCGCCCATGGTCATCGCTTCAATCATCTGGTCCAGCGCGTGTTGGTTGCCCGACATTTCCATCCCAATATCAAAGCCTTGCTTCATTTTCAGCCGGGCTATCACATCACGCAAATCCTCAGACGCGACATTGACGGGCACCACATCGGCAACTGACGCGGCCAATTCCAATCGGGCTGGGTTCACATCCGTGATCACCACATGGCGCGCGCCAACGTGGCGCGCAACCGCGGCTGCCATGATGCCAATCGGCCCTGCCCCGGTGATCAAAACATCCTCACCCACCAAATCAAACGACAGCGCTGTGTGAACCGCATTGCCCAGCGGGTCCAAAATCGCACCAATTTCATCATCAATTGTGTCGGGCAGCGGCACCACGTTAAAGGCGGGCAAGCGCAGGTATTGCGCAAAGGCACCCGGTTCATTGACGCCAATGCCCCGCGTGGCAGGGTCAAGGTGAAACTTGCCCGCGCGACTTTGGCGGCTTTGTTTGCCGATCAAATGCCCCTCACCCGAACAGCGTTGGCCAATCGACAAGCCCTCAACATTACGGCCCATTTCCACAATTTCGCCCGCAAATTCATGTCCAGTGATCAAAGGCACGGGCACAGTGCGCGCCGCCCATTCATCCCAATTCCAGATATGAATATCCGTGCCGCAAATCCCGGTTTGACGGATACGGATCAACACATCATCAGGGCCAATTTCAGGCACCGGGCGGCGTTCCATCCACAGGCCAGATTCGGCGCGGGCCTTGACCAGTGCTTTCATATCATTGTGCATCAGATGACCCCCACAGCGCGGCCCGCAGCGCGAAATGCGTCAAGGCCAAAATCCAAATCATCGCGGGTTAACGCCGCATTTATCTGCGTGCGAATCCGCGCCCGGCCCTTTGGCACCACGGGAAAAAAGAAACCCGCCACATGCACGCCACGCTTGCCCAAATCCTGCGCCATCGCCTGCGCCACTTTTGCTTCCCCCAACATCACGGGAATGATCGGATGCTCGCCCGGCAACACATCAAAACCGGTATCGGTCAGGCCCGCACGCCAATAGGCGGCATTGGCAAACAGCTGCGCGCGCAGATCATCGGCACTTTCAACCAAATCCAGCGCGGCAAGCCCTGCCGCCACAATCATCGGGGGCAGCGCGTTGGAAAACAGATAGGGCCGCGCGCGTTGGCGCAGTAGGTCCACCACCGCTTGCGGTCCCGCGATATAGCCGCCCAACGCACCACCCAGCGCCTTGCCCAAGGTGCCCGTGATAACATCCGCCTTGATGCCAAAATGCGCCGGCGTGCCGCGCCCTTGCGGCCCCATAAAGCCCGTTGCATGGCAATCATCCACCATTAACAACGCGCCATAAGCATCTGCCAGCGCTCGAATTTCCGGCAACTTGGCCAGAAAGCCATCCATAGAAAACACACCATCCGTTGCAATCATGATGAACCGCGCGCCGCCTGCGCGGGCGGCCTGCAACTGCGCCTCTAGGTCGGTCATATCAGAGTTGGCGTAACGAAAGCGGCGGGCCTTGCACAGCCGGATACCATCAATGATTGACGCATGGTTCAGGCTGTCGGAAATCACCGCATCCTCTGTCCCCAGCAGCGGTTCAAACAACCCGCCATTCGCGTCAAAACACGCCGCAAACAAAATGGAATCATCTTGACCCAGATAGGCCGCCAAGCGCGTTTCCAGCTTGCGGTGCAAATCTTGGGTGCCGCAAATAAAACGGACCGACGCCATGCCATACCCATCCGTATCCAGCGCACGATGGGCCGCAGCGGTCAAATTTGGATGGTTCGCCAACCCAAGATAGTTGTTGGCGCATAAGTTCAACATCCGCGCACCCGCCATCGACACATGCGTGCCCTGCGGGCCAGAGATCATTCGTTCGCGCTTGGTCATGCCATCGGCATCAATCGCGGCGAGTTCGGTTTTGATATGCGTTAAGAATTCCGACATTACAGATATCCCTCCGTGTTAACGGAAATATGCCATAAGCACATGAACGCGTCAATATGCAGGATTAAATTCCGCTATACCGGATATCCCCATCACACCGCGCCCTTTCAACTGCCCTGCACAATTAAAATTGCCCGTGCTGGGGCGGTCCCACATTCCGCAATCTCATGCACCCGATCAGCGCAGTACCGGGCGGTATCACCCAGCCCAATTTCGACAATGTCAGCGCCAGACACCACCCGCAAACGGCCCGCAATTACAGTCAAATGTTCCCGGCACCCCACAGAATGGGGCGCAGAGACAAGGCTGCCGCCTGGCTGAAAGTCGAGGTCATACACCTCATGTGCGCCAACGGTTTCGGCGGGTGACAGGATACGGATGCGCAGCCCTGTGCCGTGGCCCGTCATCACCGGGGCGGCAGCGGCGGCGGTGACGTCTATGCCCGGTTCTGGCCGCGCCTCCAACAACCCGGCAAAATCAACACCCAGCGCTTGGGTCAGGTTCCACAGGGTCGCTACGGTTGGGCTTGATTCGCCCCGCTCGATCTGGCTGACCATCGACCGGCTGACCCCCGAAATGCCCGCAACAGCATCAAGGCTTAACCCCTTGGCCTTGCGCGCCGCACGCAGGCGTTCTGCCAATCTGTCGGTAATCGTCTCGGTCATGCCAAATCCCTTTAATAAACGAAGATTGCCCCGACGAGCATCTTTAGGTCAATGGGATTTCTGAGTGGGTATTTGCTGAAATGGTCGGGGCGATAGGATTCGAACCTACGACATCCAGTTCCCAAAACTGGCGCGCTACCAGACTGCGCTACGCCCCGACTTTCAGCGTCTGGTCCACCGTCTGGACCTGATACGCGTTACATAAGACAACACATTCGGATTGAAAAGCCTTATTGCGACACACAACGCCATTGGGCTGTCGATTGTTCCAAATCTGGGTGGCGGATTACGGCACCGGGGGTAATCCCCAGCCGTTCGGCCAGCCCGCCGTTGATTTCCAGAATGGTCAAAATACCCTCGCCGCCATCAATACCTGTTTCATCATGCGGAATGGCATTGGCGTGGACATGCTGCACCAGACCTGTCGCATCGGCAAAGATCATATCCAGCGGAATCAACGTGTTTTTCATCCAAAAAACCGCACGTTGCGGCCGTTCATAGATAAACAGCATGCCCGATGATTTCGGCATGTTTTCACGAAACATCAACCCTTTCGCGCGGGTTTCGGGGCTGTCCACCACCTCTACCGAAAATCGGGCCATGCCGCCGTTGGTCAGGCGCAAATCAACCTGACCAGGCGCGCAATCTGCCCATGCTGCCAAAGGGGTCGCTGCCAACAAAAGCGCCAGCAGCAGCCGTTTCATTTCGCCTCTCGCAAGGCAGAATCCCATGCAAGCACTTGGGCGGCCATGCGGCCCCGCTTGCCTTCAATGATGCGCAAACAAATCGCCTCGCCCGCAGTAAGGTCTGCAAAGCCAGACATGCGCAGCACCTCTACATGAACAAACACATCTTCATTGCGGCCAAACACGTTGGCAAAGCCAAATCCTTTGCCTTTATCGAACCATTTGACTCGCGCAGGTTCCATTGGGCACGCCGCAATATCTTCGGCGCTGAACGTATTACTTTCGCCCGCCATCAAAAACCCGCTGCCTTCCGGCGGGGTGATCGAAACCACCTCAACCGCTTGAACACCGCGTTTGGTTTGTTGGCATTTGACGGTGATATCCGCTCCATCGGCAACCGTGTTTTGCCCAAAGTTGCGCAAAACATTAGCGTGCAGCAGCACGTCAGATCCCGTCGTTTCGGACAGAATAAAGCCGAACCCTTTGACCGGATCGAACCATTTCACACGGCCAGATAGAACCAGCAGCGGCATTTCGTCATCTTCATTCATGGCAGAGCCTCTTCCCCAGATTTAGCCCTAATTCCTACGTTCTGTTTGAAGTTGGCATAAGGTACAAGGGCAATTCACCACAAATGCGCACATTCTTCTCTGCAGCTACGCACGGTTACGGGTTCAAACGTTGCGTCATCCAAGCCCCATCACTACCGCTGAGTGTCCAGCGAAACCGGTCATGCAACCTAAAGGCACCATCGGCCCAAAATTCAATTTCAGTCGGGATGATTCGTATCCCGCCCCAAAACGGCGGGCGGGCCGGGTTGGTTCCGTGGGTGGCCGTAATTTTCGCCACCTCTGCCACAAGTGCCGTACGCGACGACAACGGCTGTGATTGCGCCGATGCCCATGCGCCCAACCGACTTTTCAGTGAACGCGACGCGTAATAAGCGTCGGCAATAGGGCCATCCTCGCGTTCTGTCATCCCACGCACACGGATTTGGCGATGCAACGATTTCCAATGCATAACAAAGGCCGCTTTGCCCGATGCTTCTATCTCGCGCCCTTTGCGGCTGGTGTAATTGGTGTAAAACACAAAGGCCGCAGGCTCGATCTCTTTCAGCAAAACCATGCGGGTGTTGGGCATGCCGTCCGCGTCAACCGTGGCCAGTGCAATGGCATTGGGATCATTTGGCTCGCTTGCCTCCGCCTCGCTCAACCACGCTTTGGCCAATGCAAAAGGGTCGTCGCCCGCAAATATTCCACCCCGGTCCATGTCAATCCCCATCAGTATTAAACCAATCTGCACACTAGGCCTCGGTGTGCCAAGAGCAAGGCGCAAAACACCGCAAGGCTTGATGCGGCCAAGTCTATCGCCTAAACCCTGCGACAACACAGAGAGAAAATCAGGGGGATACTTTCATGGCAGGACTTTTGGCAGGCAAGCGCGGGCTGATCATGGGGCTTGCCAATGACAAGTCCATCGCATGGGGCATCGCCAAGGCCTGCGCGGACCAAGGCGCGGAACTCGCATTCTCGTACCAAGGCGAGCAGTTGAAAAAGCGGGTTGAACCGCTTGCAGCGTCCATCGGCGCGACAGAGATGATTGAATGTGACGTCAGTGATGAGGCGTCGCTGGATCGGGTTTTCGACCATATCAAATCGGTCTGGGGCACGATTGATTTCGTCGTTCACGCCATTGGGTTTTCCGACAAGGCCGAATTGCGAGGCCGCTATGTTGATACAGGGCGCGACAATTTCCTGATGTCGATGGATATCTCAGTCTATTCCTTTACCGCCGTGTGCCGCCGCGCCGCCGCTATTATGAAACCCGGTGGCAGCTTGCTAACGCTGACCTATTACGGCGCGGAAAAGGTGATGCCGCATTACAACGTGATGGGCCTGTGCAAGGCAGCACTGGAAGCGTCGGTGAAATACATCGCCGAGGATTTAGGCAAAGACGGCATCCGCTGCAACGCAATCTCGGCAGGCCCTATCAAAACCCTCGCGTCCAGCGGTATTGGCGATTTCCGCTATATCATGCGTTGGAATGAGTTGAACTCGCCCCTGCGCCGCAACGTAACGCAAGAGGAGGTGGGCAAGGCGGCCCTTTACCTTCTGTCCGATCTCGGCTCCGGCACCACGGGCGAAAACCTGCATGTCGATGCGGGCTATCATGTGGTGGGGATGAAGGCGGTCGACGCGCCCGATATCGACGTGGTCACCGCAAAAGCGCAAAAAGGCGCTGAATGACGCTTGAAGCACTGCTGACACTGGTGGCAGTGCTGACCCCGGCGATCCTGTCGCCGGGGCCAAGCATTATCGCGGCCATCCAACTTGCCCTCTCGCAGGGCCGCGAAAAGGCCTTGCCTTACGGGATTGGCCTGGCGTTTGGAGCCTCCCTTTGGTGCTTGTTCGCGCTGTTTGGGTTGGCAGTGGTGTTCAAACTGTATCCGCCACTTTTCATCGCAGCAAAGGTGTTGGGCGGCACTTACCTACTGTACATGGCGATTGGCCTGTTTCGCGGCGCACGCGCGCCTTTGCCTGCCGCAGCAGAACGCCGTTTTGGTACAGGCTTTGGCGGCGGGATAATCCTGTCATTGTCCAACCCAAAACCAGCGCTGTTTTACTCTGCTGTGGTGCTGTCGATTTTCCCCAACCCACAGGGCGTAGCAAACATCGCGCTGATCTATGCGACGGCCCTTGCCACCGAATTGTTTTGGTATTCCGCCGTCACATTGTCGATGTCGACAAACCTGATGCGAAAACGCTATCTTGCCGCAAAAGTCTGGATCGATACCACGGCCGCCCTTGCCATGATGGCCCTCGCGGTGATGCTCATCTTTAACCTCTAAAGGCCACGTTATGACCCTGACCGCCTTTCTCGCCGTCGCCTTTCTGCACCTGATGGCCGCCATCAGCCCCGGCCCCGCCGTCCTCATGGCCGCGCGCACAGGCGTGACCGAAGGGATGCGCACGGGCACATTCCTTGCCTTTGGCATTGGTGCGGGCGCTGTGATTTGGGCCATGGCCGCCCTGTTTGGGCTGGCTTTGGTGTTTCAGGCGGCACCTGCTCTTTTGTGGGCCCTCAAACTGGTCGGGGCGGCCTACCTCTTGCACATGGCGTGGGTCATGTGGCGCGATGCGGCCCAACCCTTGGATATGACGCAGCGCAGCGCCCTGCCCCGCGCGGCCCTTTCGCCCTTTCGCCTAGGGCTTGTCACCCAGCTTGCAAACCCAAAACCTGCCGTGCTGTTTTCCGCCATTTTCATTGGCACCGTGCCACCGCAAACCCCGCTTTGGGTTTATGCCGCCCTTTTGATCGTTGTGTTTTTGAATGAGGCGTTGTGGAATATCTTTGTCGCACGCATCTTTTCCTTTGAACGCACGCGCAGCGGCTATATCACGCTTAAAACCATTCTGGACCGCGTGTTCGGCGATATGCTTGCCCTTCTGGGCTTGAAAATTGCCGCAACCTGATCCGCCACCAAAAGGGATACGACCATGACCGACCGTTTGCCCCATGAAAAAGGCTTCCACATTTCGTGGGATCAAATGCACCGCGATGCGCGCGCGCTGGCGTGGCGGCTGGATGGCAAAGGCCCCGACAATGGCGCGTGGAAGGCCGTTGTGGGCATCACCCGCGGCGGCATGGTGCCCGCGATGATCGTGGCGCGCGAACTCGACATCCGCGTGGTCGATACGATTTCGGTGAAAAGCTACAGCCATCAAGACCGCTCGGAGGCGAGGGTTATCAAAGCACCGCAGGCCGACGTGATGGGCGACGGGACCGGCATTTTGATCGTGGATGATCTGGTCGATACCGGCAAAACGCTGGAACTGGTGCGCGCTTTGTATCCAAAGGCGCATTTTGCCACTGTTTACGCCAAACCCCATGGCCGCCCAATGGTGGAAACCTTCATCACCGAAGTCAGCCAAGACACTTGGATTTTCTTTCCTTGGGATATGGCGTTGCAATACGTCCAGCCCTACCGTGGCACCGATTGACCCCTAACGCACGGAGCCTGCAATGATCCGCCCCCTCTCTTCCGCGATGGCCCAAACCGATGCCCCCCCGGTGATGGAGGCGCGGCGCTGGCTGGATGGGGTGACCTTTCCTGCAGATCGTCCCCTGATCAACGTGTCCCAAGCGGCCCCGGTGGACATGCCCCCCTTGGCCCTGCGCCAAGCAATTGCAGACGCCGCGATCAACGACCCCGCCGCCCATCTTTATGGCCCGGTGCTGGGCCTGCCCGCCCTGCGCACGGAAATCGCACATCAATGGACTGCGGCTTACGGCGGCCAAATTGAGGCGCATCACGTCGCCATCACCCAAGGCTGCAACCAAGCATTTACCGCCGTCATGTCCACATTGGCGGTTGCAGGCGATGAAGTTATCCTGCCAACCCCTTGGTATTTCAATCATAAAATGTGGCTGGATATGCAGGCGGTGCGCTGCATCCCCCTCGCGTGCGGCCCGGGCCTTATCCCAGATGCCACTGACGCCGCAAAACTCATCACCCCGCGCACTCGGGCTATTGTGCTGGTCAGCCCCAATAACCCCGGCGGTGCTGAATATCCGGCACAAACCCTCACCGCTTTCATGGACCTCGCCCGTGCCCACGGCATCGCCCTGATCGTCGATGAAACCTACCGTGATTTTGACAGCCGCACAGGCGCGCCACATCACCTTTTCACCGACCCCAAGTGGGCCAACACGCTGATCCACCTTTACAGCTTTTCCAAGGCCTACCGCCTCACCGGCCACCGCGTCGGCGCGATCGTGGCCCATGAAAACCGCTTGGCAGAGGTGGAGAAATTCCTCGACACCGTCGCAATCTGCCCCAACCAACTGGGCCAAATCGCAGCCCTCTGGGGCATGCGCAATCTGGGCGACTGGGTGCAAGGCGAACGCGCCGAGATCCTTTTGCGCCGTAATGCCATGTCCCATGGGTTCAAAAATCTCCCCGATTGGACCCTCCTTGGTTGCGGCGCTTATTTCGCTTATGTCGAACACCCCTACGCCCTACCATCCGATGAATTCGCCAAGGCGCTGGTCACCCGCGCCTCCCTCCTCACTCTGCCCGGCACCATGTTTCAGCCGCACGGCTCGCCAGACGGCAAACGCCAAATCCGTATCGCTTTTGCCAACATCGACACCGCAGGCATCACCGAATTCTTCCACCGCCTCAAACACCTCACTCTTTGATTTCGTATTGGCAGAAATACCTCGCCGGGGTCTGGGGGGCGCGTAGCCCCCCAGCTCTGGCCACTCCGAACATCCCACACCCTTGCCCCCACCAACCTAACCCCCTAAACAGTCCAAAACCCGTTTCCCAAAGGCAGAACCATGGCAAACCCGACCGACGACACCCGCCGCAAAAAAGGCAAAGGCACCAGCATCGTGGTGTGGGTGCTGATGGGCATGCTTGTCCTTGGGCTTGGTGGCTTTGGGATCACCAACTTCGGCGGCGGCCTTGGTGCCATCGGCAAGGTCGGCGATCGTGAAATCACGATCAACGATTATCAACGCGCTTTGCAAACCGAAATGCGCGCGTTGTCCCAGCAATTTGGCGCTCAATTGACGCTGCAACAGGCGCAAACCTTTGGGATTGATCAACAAGTACGCCAACAATTGGTCAACACCGCAGCGCTCGATAATGAAGCTGACAGGATCGGGCTGTCTGCAGGCGATGGGCGCATTGTGAATGAAATCACAAATTCCAGCGCATTTCAGGATGCATCGGGCCAGTTTAACCGCGAAACCTATCGCCTGACCTTGCAAAACAATCGGTTAAGCGAGGCAGAGTATGAAAGCAAAATGCGCGCCGATCTGGCCCGCGCCTTGTTGCAAGGCGCCGTTGCAGGCGGCTTTGCTGCACCTGCGGTGGTCACAGACACGCTTTACGCCTACGTCTCCGAACGGCGCAGTCTGTCGCTTTTGCGCTTGACCGCGGCTGATGTCGCAGCTCCGCCTGCCGCACCGACCGATGCCGAACTGACAGCGCATTACGACGCAAATATAGCTGAATTCACAGCATCCGAGGCGCGCCGCATCACCTATGCCGCCCTTTTGCCCGAAAATATCGCAGCCAACATGCCGATTGATGAAACCTTGTTGGCAAAACTGTACCAAGACCGCATTGCAGAATTTGTGCAGCCCGAACGCCGCCTTGTCGAACGCCTTGTGTTCCCGACATTGGATGCGGCCACTGCGGCCAAAACAGCGTTTGACGCGGGCACCACGTTCGAATCCCTAGTGGAGCAACGTGGCGTGGCCCTGTCCGATATCGACCTTGGTGACAAATCTGCCGAAGAATTGGGCACCGCTGGCCCCGCCATTTTCGCCTTGACCGAACCCGGCGTGGTCGGCCCCTTTGACAGTGATCTTGGCCCGGCCCTGTTTCGCATGAACGGTATTTTGGCCGCGCAAAACACCACGCTAGACGAGGCGCGCGATGATTTGGCCGCCGAACTCGCCGCTGATTCTGCCCGCCGCGCGATTGATGATATGGTCGAAGGGTTCGACGATCGTTTGGCCAGTGGCGCCACGCTAGAGGATCTGGCAAATGAAACCGATATGACCCTTGGTCAAATTGATTTCACCGCCACATCAAGTGAGGCGATGGCCGCCTATCCCGCTTTCCGCCAAGCCGCAGCAGATGCCGTTGATGGTGATTTCCCAGCCATTATTCAGTTGGATGATGGCGGCATTTTCGCACTGCGTTTGGACGCAATCATCCCCCCGACCCCTGTTCCATTCGCCGATGCGCGCACAGCCGTCACCGACAGTTGGACCGCGCAAGCCGTGACCAAATCGCTGTCGGACTTGGCAACAACTATCAAATCACAAATCGAAGGCGGGGCGGCGCTTGGGGCGTTTGGTATCACCGAAATCCTGACAGACATCACACGTTCCAGCACAATTGCGGACACGCCCGCATCTTTGCTGCAAACGGTGTTTGAAATGGACGCGGGACAAATTCGCGTGTTGGAGGAAGGCACATTTGTCGCCGTGATGCAGCTTGATACCGTCACCCCCGGTGCCACCGATGGCCCCGACGCCGAGGCGCTGAAAGCGGCGATTGCCGCGCAGGCCGAACAGGCCTTGGCCCAAGATGCCTTTGCGCTTTATACCAACGCGCTGACCAGTGCCGCAGGCATAACGCTGGACAATGCTGCAATTAACTCTGTTCACGCGCAGTTTCCGTAAGGGGGCGAAATGGCACAGCTCACCCCCGATTTCGCCACGTTTGAACAGGGTTGGGCCAGTGGCCGCAGCCAAGTGGTGTTTGCCCGCATCCCCGCCGATCTGGACACGCCCGTGTCCTTGATGCTGAAATTGGGGGAGGCGCGCGGCGATACTTTCATGCTGGAATCCGTGACAGGCGGTGAAATCCGCGGTCGCTATTCGGTGGTGGGCCTGAAACCCGATCTGATCTGGCGCTGCCGGGGCACGAAAGTGGATATCAACCGCGAGGCCCGCTTTGATCCCTTAGCCTTCACGCCAGATCCCACCGCCCCGCTCGACAGTCTGCGCGCCCTGATTGCTGCAAGCGCGATTGACATGCCCCAGGGCTTGCCTGCTATCGCGGCGGGGCTGTTTGGCTATCTTGGCTATGACATGATCCGGTTGATTGAACATTTGCCCAACGTGAACCCCGACCCTTTGGGCCTGCCCGATGCCGTGCTGATGCGCCCTTCGGTCGTGGCGGTCCTTGATGGCGTCAAAGGTGAGGTGACGGTCGTCGCCCCCGCATGGGCTACCCCCGGCATCTCGGCCCGCGCGGCATATGCCCAAGCGGCGGAACGCGTGATGGACGCGCTGCGCGACCTTGACCGCGCCCCCCGCGCTGAACGCGACTTTGGCCAAGCCGCCCCCGTGGGCGCGGCTGTTTCCAACTTCACCCACGCCGCGTATTTGCAAGCCGTGGAAAAGGCCAAGGATTACATCCGCGCGGGCGATATCTTTCAAGTTGTGCCCTCGCAACGCTGGACGCAACGGTTTGAGGCGCCCCCTTTCGCGCTGTACCGCAGTTTGCGCCGCACCAATCCATCACCCTTCATGTTCTTTTTCAACTTTGGTGGCTTTCAAGTCATCGGTGCCAGCCCAGAAATCCTGGTGCGCTTGCGCGATGGCGAGGTGACTGTGCGCCCGATCGCAGGCACCCGCAAACGCGGCGCCACCCCTGAGGAGGACCGCGCGAATGAGTTGGACCTGATTTCAGACCAAAAAGAATTGGCCGAACACT
The DNA here is from genome assembly GCF_900110135.1 of Pseudorhodobacter antarcticus. GTDB lineage: Bacteria > Pseudomonadota > Alphaproteobacteria > Rhodobacterales > Rhodobacteraceae > Pseudorhodobacter > Pseudorhodobacter antarcticus. The sequence continues at coordinate 28,765 of NZ_FOCO01000007.1, forward strand.
TGATGCTGCTGGATCTTGGTCGCAACGACGTGGGCCGGGTCGCCAAAATCGGCACAGTGCGCCCGACCGAAGAATTTATAATTGAACGCTACAGCCACGTCATGCACATCGTGTCCAACGTAGTGGGCCAGATCGCAGATGGTGAAGATGCGCTTTCAGCGCTGCTTGCGGGCCTGCCCGCAGGCACAGTGTCGGGCGCGCCAAAGGTCCGCGCCATGGAAATTATCGACGAATTGGAACCTGAAAAGCGCGGCGTTTACGGCGGCGGTGTTGGCTATTTCGCGGCAAATGGCGAAATGGATTTTTGCATTGCGCTGCGCACTGCGGTGCTGAAAGACGAACAGCTTTATATCCAAGCAGGCGGTGGCGTGGTCTATGACAGCGACCCGCAGTCGGAATATGAAGAAACGGTGAATAAATCCAACGCCCTACGCAAAGCGGCGGAGGATGCTGGGCTATTTTCTAGTGGCAACCGTTAGGTAAAAAGGGCCCATCGGCCCTTTTTACTGTGTAATCATCACGGCCGTTGATGGGGCCAGCGCCACGGTTGCCGCCCGCCCTTCCAGCGCCCATTCCAGCAAGGCCGCCACCGTTTCGGGCCGGGTTTTGCCAGCCACTACAACGCGCCCGTCCTGCGCTGCCTTAAAAGCCGCGCGGTCCAAATAGCGGCGGATCAGCGGGCTCGCCTCTCCCTCACTGTCCAGACTGCGAAAGATCACGGCATGACGGACCCCTTCGCGCTGCGCCACTTGGGCCGCCGCATTCAGGCCTTTGTCCCATGACACAACGCCGCGCCCCTCATCCTCAATCAGCGCCAGAACTTGGGTGGCAAGGCTGCGATTGCCTTGAAATCCACCCGTTTCCAAATCAACCACACCAACCGCTTCGGGCAACACGGCACTGGTCACCCCCATGCTGACCGACAGATCAGACGCGGTGGCCCCAACGGGCAAGCCCGTGGCCAACATCAAAACTTCTTTGCCGCCCGCGCGGTAAATCTGCGCTGCGGTTGCCGCATCTGGCAACGTGGGATCAATCACGAAAGATACGGGAAAATCAAGTTTTGCCAGCGCCTCGCGGTCAATGTCTGGGCCGCCCGTATCTTGCAGCAAAATGGCAAACAGCGGTTTGTTGTCGGGGTTTTGAAACCCTGCCGCAAAACGTTCGATCGCGGGCAACGACGGATCATCTACCAAAACAACCGTGGCCGCCTCCGCAGGTTCATCCGCAACTTGGTCCGGGGCTGCACCAATAGAGGGCAAGCGCCCAGTTTTGACGCCTTCCACCTTGCCAGCAAAACCCGGCGCGGGGCGTGCGGCGTCAACCACAGCCACCTCAGGCATTGGTTCGGGTTCTGGCGCAAATTCGAGAGCAGATTCGGGCGCAGTTTCGGGCGCAACAGCCACTGGCGCAGGGTCAACTGTGGGCGCAAACGCAGGCTCATTCCTTGGCACCATGTCTGCGGATGGGGCGCTTTCGGCAACCGGAGTTTCGGGCAGGCTTTGGGCGGGTGCGGCAAGGTTTGGCGCAGTTGCTTGTGTGGCGGGTGCAACGGGCACAGTTGCCGCAGCACCCACGGATGTCGGGGCGAGCATGGCTGTTTGCGTCTCGCTCACAATATCGGGCACTGCATCACGGGCAGTTTCTGGTGTTGCGGCCCTGTCACTGCCTGCAACGGGCGGCATTTCAATGGGGGGCAATGCGACCACTGGGGCGGCGTCGCCCCCAGTTGGTGCGCCAACATCAGGCACGGCTTCGGCGGCCCCTTGCAAAGACATCGCAGGCACGGCCGCATCAGGCGCGTTTGGTGCCGCGTCCACTGCTTTCTCATCTGCAACCTGCATCTGCGCTGCGCCCACGGGCGGCTGCGCAACCTCAACTGCAACGTGCGGCCCACCCGCACCGGACAGCGGCAAATCCGCGACTTGTGACGCTACCACAAGGCCAACTGCCGCCGCAGCGGTGCCCCAACCTGCCCCTACCAAAAACCCACGGCTCACCCGCAACCCTCCTGCTTGTCTTGTCGCGGTCCGCTGCAAAAAGGGAGGGTTTCCCTTGACGCCCACGCACCGCTCGGCCCATGTATAGCGCGACACGCAAGTGGGTTCACCCCCAAACAGACATCACAGTGACGGGCCAAGCAAAATGCTGCTATTGATCGACAATTATGACAGCTTCACCTATAATTTGGTGCATTATTTAGGTGAATTGGGCGCGGATGTCCGCGTTGTGCGCAACGATGCGCTGGATGTGCAGGCAGCATTGGCGTTGAATCCTCAAATGATCGTACTGTCACCCGGCCCTCGCGCGCCTGCCCAAGCGGGTATTTGTTTGCCCCTCACGCTTGCTGCCGCCGATACGGGCATCCCCCTGTTGGGCGTTTGCCTTGGGCATCAAACGATTGGTGAGGCGTTCGGCGGCCAAGTCGTGCGCTGCCACGAAATCGTTCACGGCAAAATGGGCGCGATGCATCACAACGGCGCTGGCGTTTTCCGCGATCTGCCGTCGCCGTTCCTTGCTACCCGCTATCACTCCTTGGTCGTGGACCGCGCCACCCTGCCCGATTGTTTGGAAATCACCGCATGGCTAGAGGATGGCACCATCATGGGCCTGCGCCACAAAACCCTGCCCATTGAGGGCGTACAGTTTCACCCCGAAAGCATCCGCTCTGAACATGGTCACCAAATGCTGCGCAATTTCCTGACCCGCGCAAAGGAAACCGCATGAGCGACCGCCTCAAACCCCTTATCCACGCCGCAGCAAACCGCCCCCTAACGCGGGCAGAGGCGGAAGTGGCCTTTACCGCCCTGTTTGAGGGTGACGCAACGCCTGCGCAAATGGGCGGTTTGTTGATGGCCCTGCGCACGCGCGGCGAAACGGTCGATGAAATCGCCGCCGCTGCCAGCGTGATGCGCGCCAAATGCAACCCGGTGCGCGCGCCGCAAGGGGCGATGGATATTGTCGGCACCGGCGGCGATGGCAAAGGCACGCTGAACATCTCCACCGCCACGGCCTTTGTCGTGGCGGGCGCAGGCGTGGTCGTGGCCAAACATGGCAACCGCAACCTGTCGTCGAAATCCGGTGCGGCAGATGCGCTAACCGAAATGGGCGTCAATGTGATGGTGCCCCCTGCGGTGGTGGAAACCTGCCTTGCGGATGCTGGCATCGGCTTCATGATGGCCCCCATGCACCACCCCGCCACCCGCCATGTGGCCCCGGTGCGGCTTGAACTGGGCACGCGCACATTGTTCAACATTCTTGGCCCCTTAACCAACCCGGCGGGCGTAAAACTGCAACTGACAGGCGCTTATGATGCCGCCCTGATCCGCCCTATGGCCGAGGTACTGCGCGCGCTCGGCTCCACCGCCGCGTGGCTGGTGCATGGCGGCGATGGCACGGATGAGCTGTCAATCGCAGCGCCGTCGCAGGTGGCCGCCCTCAAGGATGGAACCATAACCGAATTCATCGTCCACCCCGAGGATGCGGGCCTGCCCGTGCATCCGTTTGAGGCGATTATGGGCGGCAGCCCCGCTGACAACGCCATCGCCTTTCGGGCCCTGCTTGATGGTGCCAAAAATGCGTACCGCGACGCCGTCCTCCTTAACTCTGCCGCCGCATTGCTTGTGGCAGGCCGCGTGGACATTTTGAAAACCGGGGTCGATATGGCCCGCACCAGTATTGACAGCGGGGCCGCCCGCGCGCGGCTTGATGCCCTTGCCCGCATCACCACCGCCGCCCCACAAGGACCCAAAACATGACCACCATCCTAGACCGTATCAAAGCCTACAAGCTGGAGGAGGTGGCAGCCCGCAAAGCCGCCACACCCCTTGCAGATGTCCAAGCGCTGGCCGATGCCGCCCCCGCCCCGCGCGGCTTTGCACAGGCCCTCAGCTCCGCCGCCAGCACCGGATATGGCCTGATCGCAGAGATCAAAAAAGCGAGCCCCTCCAAAGGTTTGATCCGCGCGGACTTTGATCCCGCAGCCCTTGCCAGCGCTTATGAGCGCGGCGGGGCCACTTGCCTTTCGGTGTTGACCGATACACCTTCGTTCCAAGGGGCGGATGCGTTTCTCACCGCCGCGCATGACGCAACCGACCTGCCCTGCCTGCGCAAAGATTTCATGTACGACCCCTATCAAGTGGTCGAGGCGCGCGCGCTGTCCGCCGATTGCATCCTGATCATCATGGCCAGCGTGTCCGATGCCCAAGCGGCAGAGCTGGAAGATGCCGCCTTCAGCCTTGGAATGGATGTGCTGATCGAAGTGCATGACGCCGCCGAATTGGAGCGCGCTGCATTGCTAAAATCGCCCCTGATGGGCATCAACAACCGCAATTTGCACAGTTTCGAATTGGACCTGCAAACCACCCGCGACCTTGCGCGCCGCGTGCCCGAAGATCGCCTGATTATCTCTGAATCCGGCCTGTTCACCCCCGCCGATCTGGCCGATGTCGCCCGCTTTGGCGCGCGCTGTTTCTTGATTGGCGAAAGCCTGATGCGCCAAGATGATGTGGAGGCTGCGACCCGCGCGCTGCTGGCCCAACCCAACACTGCACAGCGGGGCGTGTGATGGCAGGCACAACACCCGGCCTTAGCCATTTTGACAGGGCCGGAAACGCCCATATGGTCGATGTATCCGGCAAAGCGGTTACCGCCCGCGTGGCCGTGGCGCGGGGCACTGTGAAAATGTCCGCCACCACCTTGGCAATGATCACCAGCGGTGCGGCGGCCAAGGGCGATGTGCTGGGCGTAGCGCGCCTTGCTGGCATCATGGGGGCAAAACAGACCGCCGCCCTAATCCCGCTGTGCCACCCCCTGCCGCTGACCAAAGTCGCGATTGACCTAACCCCGGACCCCACCTTGCCGGGCATCGTGATTGAGGCGACCGTCAAAACCGGCGGCCAAACCGGGGTAGAGATGGAGGCGCTAACCGCCGTATCCATCGCCGCCCTCGCCATCTATGACATGGTCAAAGCGGTTGATAAGGCGATGGAAATCACCGCTATCAAGCTGATTTTGAAAGAGGGCGGCAAATCCGGCCGGTATGAGGCCGCGCCATGATATCGGTCGACGCGGCGCTTGCACTGGCTTTGGCCCTCGTGCGCCCGCTTGGCACCGAAATCCTGCCTTTGGCCCGCGCCGCAAACCGCTTCATGCCACACCCCGCCACCGCGGCACGCGACCAGCCGCCCTTTGCCGTCGCGGCGATGGACGGTTACGCCACAGTTGGTCCCGCCCATCCCGGCGCGCAGTTTGTGGTGGTGGGCGAAGCTGCCGCAGGCCACGCTTGGCACGGCACGTTGCACCCCGGCCAAGCCTTGCGCATTTTCACCGGCGCGCCCGTTCCCCCCGGTGCCGACCGCGTGGTGATCCAAGAGGACGTGACCCGCAGCGGCGATCAGATCACCCTCACCGATGCGTTCAGCGGCGGCCCCCATATCCGTCCCAAAGGCCAAGATTTCAAAGCGGGCGATACCCTGTCCGCCCGCTTACTGCGCCCCGCTGATCTTGCGCTTTTGGCGTCGATGAACGTGGCAAACGTCTCCGTCACCCGCCGCCCCATCGTCGCGATCATTGCCACCGGTGACGAATTGGTGATGCCCGGCGAGGTGCCGCGCGACGACCAAATCATTGCCTCCAACAGCTTTGCCCTGCAAGCCTTGGCCAAAAATGCAGGGGCAATCGCGCGCCTGCTGCCCATCGCCCGCGATGATGAGGCCAGCCTACGCGCCGTGTTCGACCTCGCCGCAGGGGCCGATTTGATCGTGACCATTGGCGGTGCATCCGTCGGCGACCATGATATGGTTGGAAAAGTCGCGGCTGATCTGGGGATGGACCGCGCGTTCTACAAAATCGCGATGCGCCCCGGCAAACCTTTAATGGCAGGGAAAATTAATGGCACTGCAATGTTGGGATTACCGGGAAATCCAGTTTCTTCAATCGTTTGCGGCCATATCTTCATGTTACCGATGATCCGCGCGATGCTGGGCGATCCCACGCCTGCACCAGTTTTGCAACCCGCCCGACTGACCGCCCCCTTGCCCGCCAATGGCCCTCGCGCCCATTATATGCGCGCGCAGGTGAAACAGGGCACGGACGGCCCGCTGATCACAGGGTTTGACCGCCAAGATTCTGCATTGCTGACCGTGCTGGCTGATGCCAATGCCTTGTTGGTGCGCCCCGTCGATGATCCGCCCCGCAACACAGGCGATCTGGTGGGTTATCTGCCGATCTAAGCAAACCACTTGACACAAAGCAAGAACAAGGGCAGAACAGCACGGCAACCTCTCGGGAAGGGATCGCCAATGCTGACGCGCAAACAGTTGGAACTGCTGGATTTCATTCGTATACGGATGGACACTGACGGTGTTCCACCATCATTCGATGAAATGAAAGAGGCGCTGGATTTGAAATCCAAATCTGGCATCCACCGTTTGATCACAGCGCTGGAGGAGCGTGGCTTTATCCGCCGCCTCGCCCACCGCGCCCGCGCGATTGAAATCGTAAAACTGCCTGAAGCGATGGAACGCCCTGGTTTCACGACTAAAGGGTTCACCCCCCAAGTGATTGAAGGGGACCGACCAAAACAACCCCGCGCAGCCTTGCAAATCGAAACCGTTCACGCGGTCGAATTGCCTGTGATGGGTCGTATCGCGGCCGGCGTCCCGATTGAAGCTATTCAAGAAATCTCGCATCACGTTGCGGTGCCCGGTTCAATGCTGTCGGGCAAAGGCCAGCACTACGCGCTGGAGGTGAAAGGCGATTCGATGATCGATGCCGGGATCAACGATGGGGATATCGTGGTCATTCGTGAACAGACCACTGCCGAAAATGGCGATATCGTCGTCGCCTTGGTCGAGGATGCTGAGGCGACGCTGAAACGCTTTCGCCGTCGTGGCAACATGATCGCGCTGGAGGCGGCAAACCCCGCCTATGAAACTCGCGTTTTGCCAGATCACCAAGTAAAGGTGCAAGGCCGATTGGTTGGGTTGATCCGCAGCTATTAAGGCAAGGTTAACGTGAACTGGGCAGCGCGGGCAGTTCTGGTCCATAATCTGTTTTGTACTTTGGTGGGTTCTACACGCAAACTGCCATCCGGTTGCGGCCAAAGCGCCAGCGTGCCCGTTTCGCGGAGCTTTGAGGTATCAAATAGCTGACAACCCGTGGGCCTGTTGTCTGTAATACGCACGGCGGATATAACCAAATCAGCCGATTTGCAGGCCTCAGAAACCAACCCATCGGCAGCTTTGCCTTTGATCTGCACCATGCGCCAACCGCCAAAATCAAACTGGCGCATCTTGGCATCGCCCCTAAACCCTGCACGCGCTGCAGCCCCTTCTTGATCGCCCATTTCCCCGTCATTTTCCAACCATTGTCGTGCGGTGAACCCCGCCCCCTTTGGGGTGGACAAAACGCGCCCTTCTGGCCCCGCAAGGCCAATCAATGCGCCATCCGCGCTGATCAACAAAGGGGGGCGAGTCACTTGCCCCCACAATCCAAAGGCCACGATCATCGGCACCATACCCGCAAACCGGGCAGGCCCGCGCCATAAAACCACCCAAAGCGCGCCCAAAACCATCACAGGAAGAACCACCCCTGATGGCGTCGGCACCGCCCGAACCGCCCCATCCCAACCCGCAACCATCTGCGCCACTGCCAAAATCCACGCCGTTCCTTTGCCCATCACCAACAGCGCAGGCCCTTCCAGCCCAAAGGGTGCCAACACCCCCGCCAATACCGCTGCGGGCATCACCGCAAACCCCATCACAGGCACCGCCAGCACATTTGCCACCAATCCATACCCCGCAACACGGTTGAAATGGGCCGCCGCAATCGGTGCCGTCGCCAACCCGGCCAGCAAAGACGTGAACACGACCGTCACTAAAGGCATCAACCAAAATGGCACCTTACCGCGCGCCAGCGTTCCCCGATCACGCATCGCGGCATAGCCCGCGATCAACGCAACAGTCGCCGCAAACGACATCTGAAACCCCGGCTCCATCAAGGTTTCGGGCTGCAAAGTCAGTAAAACGCAGGCCGCCAACGCCACCGACCGCATCGACAGCGCCCGCCTGTCAAACAGCACCGCGCCCAGCATCACAGCGACCATCACAAAGGCGCGCTCTGTCGCCACATTTCCCCCCGACAGCGCCAAATAAATCGCCCCTGCCACCAAGGCCACGCCCGCCGCCACCTTTTTCGACGACACCCGCAACGCCAAAGGCGGCACCAAAGCCAAACCATAGCGCAGCGTGGCAAAGACAAAGCCCGTCAGCAACGCCATATGCAGCCCCGAAATTGCCAGCAAATGCGACAGGTTGGCCCCGCGCAAATCGTCTTGCGCAGCCCGGCTTATGCCCGCGCGGTCCCCCGTCACCAAGGCCGCAGCAAACGCCCCCGGATCGCCTAGCACCGCACGCTCCACCCCTGTGCGCAACTGCGCGCGTACGCGGTTAATCCATTGCGCCCCCGGCGCAGGGGGGGCCAGCAGCAAGACAGGCACGCGCGTATACCCAACCGCCCCCAATTGGTCAAAAAACGCCATACGGCGAAAATCAAACGCCCCCGGCTCCACCGGGCCATCGGGGCCGGACAAATGGGCCGTTGCGATGATGGTTTGCCCCGGTTCCAACGCCAAAAACTCTTGCGCGCCGTGCAAGGAAATCCGCGCCCGCAACGGCGTGCGGCGCGGCGATGTCCGTTCCAACACAACTTGGTCCAAGGTCAAACGAATATGGTCAGATTGCGAGCGGTCGATCAACACCACCCGCCCCTCCACAGCGCCGTAATACCGAAAGCCAAGCACCGGCGCGTCCACCAAATGCGCCCGCACACCTGCGACAATCCCGCCCGAGATCACACAAATCATCGCCACAACAATCGGTTGCGTCGCGTCCGGCCCCCAGCGATGCACCCCCCATCCCACAGCAATCAAACCAACCGCAACGCCATATGAAATCAGCCCCGGTTCCTGCGGCAAACCAAACCAAACCCCGATGCCAATCCCCATCATCACAGGCACCCAGACAAACAAATACCCCCGCGCGCCCGCAAGGGCTGCAAACGGCATCAAGACCAGACCGCGCAGCCTGTCCACCTTGTCCTTACTCCTATGATTGCCTAAACACGGGGCCAGCCTACCTCCCTTATGGTTTCTGAAAGGTTAATTTCGCATGTCTCATCGCCCCGTTGTCACCCGTATTGCCCCCTCGCCCACGGGCTATATGCACATTGGCACGGCGCGCACCGCGCTCTTTAACTGGCTGTTTGCGCGCCACCACGGCGGCACATTTTTGCTACGGATTGAAGATACGGACCGCGAACGCTCCACCTCTCAGGCGACTGCGGCTATTTTGCGCGGCATGACATGGCTTGGCCTTGATTGGGATGGCGAGGCGGTTAGCCAATTTGACCAAAAAGACCGCCACGCGGCAGTTGCGCATGAAATGCTGGCGCGCGGCGCCGCCTATAAATGTTTCGCCAGCCAAGACGAGATTGAGGTGTTTCGCGAAGCGGCCACAGCCGAAAAACGGTCCACCCTTTACCGCAGCCCGTGGCGCGATGCCGCCCCCGCCACTCACCCCGATGCGCGCTATGTGATCCGCATGAAAGCGCCACAAACTGGCGACACGGTGATTGATGACGCCGTGCAAGGCCGCGTGACATTCCGCAACGACCTGCTGGATGATATGATTGTGCTGCGGTCAGACGGCACGCCAACCTATATGCTGGCTGTGGTGGTCGATGATCACGACATGGGTGTGACCCATGTGATCCGGGGCGACGACCATCTGCAAAACGCCGCGCGCCAAACAATGGTTTATGATGCGATGGGCTGGGACATCCCGGTTTGGGCGCATATCCCTTTGATCTTTGGCCCCGATGGCAAAAAACTGTCCAAACGCCACGGCGCCACGGGCGTAGAGGAATATCAGGCCATGGGCTACCCTGCGGCGGGCATGCGCAATTATTTGACACGGCTGGGCTGGTCGCATGGTGATGACGAATTCTTTACCACTGATCAGGCAAAAGAGTGGTTCAACTTGGAGGGAATCGGTCGCGCCCCCGCGCGGCTTGATTTCAAAAAACTGGAAAATCTATGTGGTCAGCATATCGCCGCCAGCGACGATGCTGCACTGCTGCATGAATTAGAGGCATATTTGGCGGTTACCGACGCACCACCCTTAAACGATGTTCAACGTGACACCCTGTCGCGCGCGCTGTATTGCCTGAAAGATCGCGCAAAGACATTCCCTGATCTTATTGAAAAGGCAGAATTTTCGCTGAACGCACGCCCCGTTATCCCCGATGATGCCGCCGCCAAAACGCTCGACCCGGTATCCCGTAGTATACTGAAAACATTGACGCCGCAGTTGCAAACTGGTACATGGACCAAAGAAACGTTGGAGCCTTTTTTGACCGATGCTGCCGCCGCCCATGGCATCGGTTTTGGCAAATTGGCTGGCCCCTTGCGTGCCGCACTTGCTGGCCGCACCGCGACGCCCAGTGTTTACGACATGATGCTGGTCTTGGGCAAAGATGAGACGATTGCCCGATTGAATGATGCCGCCACCTAATACCTGCGCGTTGTTCGGATCTGGATATGCGCCCCTTGTGACGGGGCTTGATGCAAAAGGTCGGCGCACCGCGTGCGACCCAAACCGTAGATGAGGGACGATAGATGGCTAAAACAACGGGAACGGCGCAGCTTACAATTGGTGAAAAAACCTTTGATCTCCCCATCTATTCGCCCACCCTCGGGCCGGATGTTGTTGATATTGGAAAACTTTACGCGCAAGCGGATGTGTTCACCTATGATCCCGGCTTCACTTCCACCGCCGCGTGCGAAAGCGCGATCACCTATATCGACGGCGACAAGGGCGAATTGCTGTATCGTGGCTATCCGATCGAACAATTGGCCGCGAAATCGCATTTCCTTGAAGCGTGCTATCTGCTCTTGTTCGGCGAACTGCCCACCAAGGCAGAAATGGTGGATTTTGAACACCGCGTGACCAATCACACGATGGTGCATGAACAAATGCATAATTTTTTCCGTGGGTTCCGCCGCGACAGCCACCCAATGGCCACAATGGTCGGCGTTGTGGGCGCGATGTCGGCGTTTTATCATGACAGCTTGGACATCAACGACCCGTGGCAGCGCGAAGTGGCCGCCATTCGCATGATCGCCAAATTGCCCACCATTGCGGCGATGGCCTATAAATACTCGGTCGGCCAACCCTTTGTTTATCCAAAGAATTCGCTGAACTACGCTGGCAACTTCCTGCACATGTGCTTTGCTGTCCCTGCCGAGGATTATGTCGTAAACCCTATCTTGTCCAAAGCGATGGACCGGATCATGATGCTGCACGCCGATCATGAACAAAACGCCTCGACCAGCACCGTGCGTTTGGCGGGCTCGTCTGGCGCCAACCCGTTTGCGTGTATTGCAGCGGGCATTGCGTGCCTGTGGGGTCCGGCACATGGCGGCGCAAACCAAGCTTGTCTTGAAATGCTGCGCGAAATTGGTACCGTAGACCGGATTCCAGAATATATTGCCCGCGCCAAGGACAAGGATGATCCGTTCCGCCTGATGGGCTTTGGCCACCGCGTCTATAAAAACTTCGATCCCCGCGCGACGGTGATGAAGGAATCCGCGGATGAGGTGTTGGAGCTGATGGGCATCCACAACAACCCCACTTTGCAAGTGGCCAAAGAATTGGAACGGATCGCGCTAGAGGATGATTATTTCATCTCCAAAAAACTCTATCCGAACGTCGATTTTTATTCGGGCATTATCCTTGATGCGATGGGCTTTCCGACATCTATGTTTACGCCCATTTTCGCACTGTCGCGCACCGTGGGCTGGATTTCGCAGTGGCGCGAAATGATTGCGGACCCGACCCAGAAAATCGGTCGCCCCCGCCAGTTGTATATTGGCAAAGCACACCGCGACTACGTTCCCGTCGCAAATCGTTAATCCCAAAACGGCGGCCCCCAAAGGCCGCCGTTTTTCAAAACAATCTCCCCCCTAAGGCTGGCGCAAATGCCCCGGCACTATTTTCGGCTCCCATCCAAAACGTGATCTGCGCAGCAGCGCCGAGGGGTGGATCTGTTCGGTCGCATCCCGCCCAACTTGCCGACGTTTGCGCAACAAAAACACAGCGCCAAAACCGCGCCACGTCCCCACCATCGGGGCCGCGGCATCGCAAGGAATGCGGTCTTTCCATCCGCTTGGCAAGGTTACGCCGCACGCCTCCGCCCGCTCCAACATCCAAACCAAAGGGATGTTTGCCAACGGGCGCGCCGCCTGAAACCCACCAATTTGTCCGCCAATATCGGCATGCGCCCCGCGAAACCAAACCTGTTCGATGTTGCCCGCCCAGTTTGGGGGACAAGTCCACAACACCGGGTCAAACACCACGCGCGTTTCATGCAAGGCCAGCGCATGGAACCCATGCTTGATCGAATGACCCAGCGCGTGGTTGTGGAAAGCATGTTCATGCTCTGTCATCATCCACAAGAACGGCAATCGTATCCCCAATGCTTTCACCGTATCCCACACGCCGACCATCTCAATCGGCACCACATCATGGCAAAACGCTTGCGCAAACGCCCTTGCCCCGTGGCTACCCGGATCCAGTTGATAATGGCGATACGCCGCTTGGACATTGCGTTCGGTCGCATGTTCGCGCCGCAGCAACCCCACTTGGTCAATCGCGCCCGCCAGCGACCGCACCGCATAGGCCCCGCGCGAATACCCCAACAGGAAAATCCGGTCGCCAAGTTCGTAATGGCTGGCCAAAAATCCATACGCCCGCTGTATTTGCGGGTTTATCCCCCGTCCTTGCGCCACATCTGCAATTTGCCCCCAATCGACCCATTGCACGCCGGGTTCATAATACAGGCGCCGCTCCGCATGCGGCCCGATTTCCGCCAGCAGCTTGAAAACCAGCCCCGCGTTTGTTTCATACCCCGGTTTCAGCGATGACAAAGTGCCATCCAAAATGATGATGTGATCGACCATGCCGCGCACAGCGCTTCCCGTAGCACCACAATGTGCGACACTCGGCGCGGGTTTGCGAAACCAAGACTTTAGGCGCTCAAACACCAGCAGCGCGCGCCTGTTCCACGTCAGCGTCCCTTAACCATGACCATACCCGCGCGGGCGTAAACGGCATTTCAATCTGCGTCACACCACGCTGGGACAGGGCGTGGCGCACCGCATTGGACACCGCCCCCAGTGACCCCACCGTCCCCGCCTCGCCGCAGCCTTTCATCCCCAAAGGGTTGGTGACCGACGGCACAGGTTCCGTCGCAAATTGTATCATCGGCAGGTCACTGGCACGCGGCATCGCATAGTCCATGAAACTCGCGCTTAACAACTGCCCGTGGTCGTCAAACCGCGCATGTTCCAGAACCGCTTGGCCAAACCCTTGGGCAATGCCGCCATGCACCTGCCCCTCGACCATCGCCGGGTTGATCATAACCCCGAAATCATCCACCACGCTGTAACGGTCCAACCGGATGTGGCCCGTTTCCACGTCCACCTCCACCTCTGCCAAATGCGCACCATTGGGAAAACTGCCCGCAGGCAAAGTGATGGTCTGGCTGTGCGTTAACACATTATCGCGCCCCTGCGCCCGCGCCCGCTCTGCCGCCTCCACCATCGTTAGCCGCAAATTCGACCCCGGCGCGCCAAAACGCCCGTCGGCAAAGGCCACACCTTCCCCCAACTCCGCTTCCAAAAACGCCGCAAAGGCCGGGATCATCGCCCCCACCACCGCCTTGATCGCTGTCCCTTGCACCGTGACCGACCGTGACCCACCCGTCCCACCACCCTTGGCAATTCGGTCGCTGTCGCCCTGCACAATCCGGATTAAGCCCGCGTCAATCCCAGTTTGTGCGGCCAGCATGTCGGTGTAAACCGTCTCATGCCCTTGCCCGTTCGATTGGGTGCCCACATACATCGACACGCCGCCATCGGCATCAAACTCAACCCGCGCGGTTTCCTCTAGGCTGCCCAAGATACTTTCAATATAGGTGGCAATCCCCATGCCTCGCACCAGCCCTTTTTGCGCCGACGCAGCCGCCCGCAGAGCAAAGCCTGCAACATCAGCTTCGACCTGCAACATATTCAAAACGCGCCTAAAATCGCCAACATCAATCGTCAATCCATTGACCATCTTATAAGGGAAATCGCGCACGAAACTCCGCTCGCGCAAGGTAAATGGGTCAATTCCAAGCACCGCACTGGCGTTGTCCATCGCACATTCCAGCGTCATAATCGCCTCGGGCCGCCCCGCACCGCGATAGGCATCCATCGGCGTTGTATGGGTGTAAAACCCCCGCGCGCCCAAATATGCGGCCTGAATGTCATAGCACCCGGTGAACACCTTGGAAAACAGCTCCGACTGAATCGGCTGGCCAAACTGCGAATTATACGCCCCCAAATTTGACCGCACATCCGCCCGGTACGCAACGATACGGTGGTCCGCATCAAATCCCAACTCCGTCTCCACCACCAAATCGCGCGCGCCATTGTCCGACAGCATCGCCTCCGTCCGCTCCGACGCCCATCGCACGGGCAGCCCCAGCATGCGCGCCGCCTGCGCGATGCACACATACTCTGGATACGTCATCGCCTTCATCCCAAACCCGCCGCCAACATCGGGGTTGGTCACGCGCACATCGCCCAAATCCAACCCCAGCATCCGCGCCAACTCGGCCTTTTGGGTCCAAACCCCCTGCCCGTTCACGCATAAATGCAGCCGCGCGCCGTGATCTGCGGTGTCCCATTCGGCAAACGCCGCGCGCGGTTCCATCGCATTCACAATCACACGGTTGTGGACCACCTTGTGACGAATGCGATGCACAGCGCCCGCCATCGCTGTCGCCACCACAGCCGCATCGCCCATCGCCCAATCATAGGCGCGGTTGTCCGGGGCCACATCATGCACCACCGCACCGCCCGGCGCCAAATCCAACTTCACAGGCCTGTCGTCGTAATCCAGCGCAATCGCCTCAACCCCATCCCGCGCCGCGGCCAAACTGTCCGCAACCACCATCGCCACCGCTTCGCCAACGAAACGCAGATGCCCTTGCGCCAGCACGGGCCGCACAGGCATCGTGCCGCGCGTGCCGTCCGTGTTCAACACCGCAGCCCCTTTCATGCCAATCTGCACGCCCGCCGCCAAAAGGCTGTCCGCCGTCACCACCAAGCGTACACCGGGCACCGCCTGCGCCGCCGACACGTCCAAGCCCTTCACCACCCCATGCGCCACGGGCGAGCGTAGGAAAACTGCATGCAGCGCCTTTTGCGGCACCAAATCATCGACATAGCGCCCCTGACCGGTCAAAAACCGCACATCCTCCAGCCGGCCCACACCTTGCGCTTTTCCGAATTTCTGCATCAGTTCCCCCGTGACCCTTTGCACCAAACACTAACCCCGCGACCGGGTTTGTCCAGTCACAGGGTCCAAGTTTTTGCGATCACGCGCGAACCTTCAGGCGGTCAAATGCAAAACCGTCTCAACGCTCAACGCGCCAAAGCCATTGAACCGGGTGTTGGTCACGGTCGAATACGCGCCCATCCCGTGGAAAATCACAAAATCCCCCTCGGCCAGATCATCCGGCAGCATCACTTGCCCGGGCAAACGATCAAGCGAATCGCAGGTCGGCCCAAACACAACACGCGGCAGCGGCGCACCCTTGCGCACCAATCCACTGGCCGCAATCACCTCCACCCGGTCAATCACCCCAATTTGCGGCATTTCGGTCAAGGTGCCATAAACCCCATCGTTCAAAAACACATGCACGCCGTCACGCACCGCTTTCACCCGCGTGGCCACGCAAAACGCATCCGCACACAGTCCCCGCCCCGGTTCACACACCAAAACAGGGCGCGCATCGCCAAAAGCTTCGGTCGCCACTTGGTCAATCGTGGCAAAAATCATCGCCAGATCGGGGGCTGACCCAACCGTGCGGTGGCTTGGAAATCCGCCCCCCACATTCACGCGCACAATCACCACACCCGCCGCATCTGCAATCTGTGCTGCCGTGCGAATATAGCTGCCCCAGGCCTGCGCCGCATGGCACTGCGTACCTGGATGAAACGACAGCGCCGGCATAAACCCAGCATCGGCCACGTGCCGCAGCAACACGACGGCCGCCTGTGCATTAGCCCCAAACTTTTCCCCAAAATCATAGGCTGCACCGGTCACAGACAGTTTGAACCGCACCGCAATCTCAACCCCTTCAGGCGGAACTGCGGCGATCAATTTTGCCAATTCCGACATGGAATCAACCGAATATGAGGCGACACCCAATGACACCGCCACCGCAATTTCGGCCAGCGACCGCACCGGGTTGTTGTAATGCAGCACTGCCCCCGGCACCAAAGCTTTGATCAACCGCATCTCAACCGGGGATGCCACATCAAACCCACACACCCCCGCCGCCGACAGGTTTTCGATCACCGCATCCATCGGATTGGCCTTGACCGCATAGGTCACCATGCCCGGAAACCCGTCGATGAACCGGCGTGCCGTGGCCTGCAACACCTTTGGCGCAAAGAACAAAATCGGGTTCTCTGGGTCAACGCTCGACAAACACGCCGCCGGATTGTTCCAAACGCTTTGCGACATCTCCATCCCCGTTTCCCTTCAAACATGCGCGACCTTTTGCCTGCCTTTCAATCGTCGCGGCGCTGCATAACAGTTTCACCGAAAATTTCGGTATATCCGCAGGAAACTTTGGTTATAATGACGAAAAAACAAGGCATATCTGATGGATGACCTCGACAAACACATCCTTGCCCTGTTGGGGGCAGATGCACGCATTTCCATCGCCACGCTGGCGCGCAGGCTGCAAGTGGCAAGGTCCACCTTGCAAGCCAGGCTGGAACGGCTTGAATCCAACGGCACCATCGCGGGCTATACCTTAAAACTGGGCACGGCGGGCCGCATGGGCCGCCTGCGTGCCTCGGTCCTTTTGTCGATTGAAACCCGCGCCCAAGCGCCCTGCCTGACCCGCCTAAAATCCATCCCCGAGGTGGAGCGTGTTTTTACTACCTCCGGCCGCTTCGATTTGCTGCTGGAAATCAGCGCGGCCACCACCCAATCGCTAGACGCGGTTCTAGATCAAATCGGCGCCATGCCCGGCGTGCGATCCTCCGAAAGCTTGATCCACCTCTCCACCAAAATCGACCGCGCGGTTTAAGGGGGCCACGGCTGCGAACCCCGCTTCCCCTTGCCGCGCGCCCGCGTTAGAACCCGTGCAAACGCCGAAAAGGAAGCCAAAAGATGCCGATGGAAAAAACCTTCAACGCTGCTGAGGCAGAGGCCCGCATTTCCGCCAAATGGGAGGCCGATGGCGCCTTTCGCGCCGGCGCAAACGCCAGCCGAGATGAGACGTTTTGCATCATGATCCCGCCGCCAAACGTCACGGGATCCCTGCACGTCGGCCACGCGTTCAACAACACCATCCAAGACATCTTGATCCGCTGGAAACGCATGCAGGGCTATGACACCCTGTGGCAGCCCGGCCAAGATCACGCGGGCATCGCCACGCAGCTGGTGGTGGAGCGTCAAATGGCCGCCGCAGGCCTGCCCAAACGCGTCGACATGGGCCGCCCCGCCTTCCTTGAAAAAGTGTGGGAATGGAAAGAGGAATCCGGCGGCACCATCATCAACCAATTGCAACGGCTCGGCGCGTCCTGCGATTGGTCGCGCAACGCGTTTACCATGTCCGGCGCGCCTAATGCGCCAGAAACGGAAAAAGGAGGGTTCCACGATGCCGTGATCAAGGTCTTTGTGGAGATGTACAACAAAGGCCAGATTTACCGTGGCAAGCGTTTGGTCAACTGGGACCCCCATTTTGAAACCGCCATTTCGGATCTAGAGGTCGAAAATATCGAAGTGGCGGGCCATATGTGGCACTTCAAATACCCCCTCGCTGGCGGCGAGACTTATGAATATGTCGAACGCGATGAGGATGGCAATGTAACCCTGCGCGAAGTGCGCGATTACATCTCCATCGCCACCACCCGCCCCGAAACCATGCTGGGCGATGGGGCCGTGGCCGTTCATCCATCAGATGAGCGTTACACGCCAATCCTCGGAAAACTATGTGAAATTCCTGTTGGCCCAAAGGCACAGCGCCGCCTTATCCCCATCATCACCGATGAATATCCTGATAAAAATTTCGGCTCAGGTGCCGTGAAAATCACCGGCGCGCATGATTTCAACGACTACCAAGTAGCCAAGCGCAACAACATTCCGATGTATTCCCTGATGGACACAAAAGGTGCTATGCGCGCCGACGGTCGCCCCTACGCCGAAGAAGCCGACACCGCCCAAGCCATTGCAGCGGGCGTGGAAGGCTTTGACGAGGCGAAAATCGCCACCATGAACCTCGTTCCCGACGAATATCGCGGACTGGACCGGTTTGAGGCGCGCAAAAAGGTCGTGGCCGACATCACGCACGAAGGGCTAGCCGTCACCAACTTGGTCAAAACCATTGACGTTGAAACCAACTCCGAACATCTACAGCTTGTGCCGTATGTGGAGGATAAAGCCATCATGCAGCCTTTCGGCGACCGTTCCGGCGTGGTGATTGAACCCATGCTGACTGACCAGTGGTTCGTCGACACCGCCGCAATTGTGCAGCCTGCCCTAGATGCCGTGCGTGAAGGCCGTACCAAGATCATGCCGGAGTCGGGCGAAAAAGTGTATTTCCACTGGCTGGAAAATATCGAGCCTTGGTGCATTTCCCGCCAGCTTTGGTGGGGTCATCAGATTCCAGTTTGGTACGGTCCAAAGCTCCAAACTAGGAAAGATGGGGTCGTTAAGACTGGTGGTATAGTCTACGATAAATCAAAGAGCTTAAAAGAAAATGAGTTTGATGTGTTCTGCGCACCGACGGAAGCAGCTGCGCTTGAAATGGCACGCGCCCACTATGGCACCGACGTAACCGTTGAAAGTGGTTTGATCCCATCCGTACTTCGTATGTCATCGTCAAGCCAAGCCGTCCCAATCTTCCGCGACCCCGACGTCCTCGACACATGGTTCTCCTCCGGCCTCTGGCCCATAGGCACATTAGGATGGCCCAATAACACCCCGGAACTGCAAAAATATTTCCCTACCAACGTCCTCGTCACGGGCCAAGATATCCTCTTCTTCTGGGTCGCCCGCATGATGATGATGCAACTGGCCGTGGTGGGCAAAGAACCTTTTGACACCGTCTACCTCCACCAACTGGTGCGGGATGAGAAGGGCGAGAAGATGTCGAAAACCCGCGGGAACGTTATCGACCCGCTGGTGATTATCGACGAATACGGCGCAGACGCGCTGCGCTTTACCATGGCGCAAATGGCCTCTCTTGGCGGTGTTTTGAAACTGTCCGAGGACCGCATCAAAGGCTACCGCAACTTCACCACCAAACTTTGGAACGCCTGCCGTTTCGCCGAAATAAACGGAGTTTGGGAAGGCCACGCGACCAGCGAAGCCCCGCACGCAGACGCCCGCGTCAACCGCTGGATCATCAGTGAGGCCGCCAAAACCCGCGCCGAAGTGGACGCCGCGTTGGAGGCGTACAAATTCAACGACGCCGCCAACGCACTTTATGCCTTTGTCTGGGGCAAGGTCTGCGACTGGTATGTTGAATTCGCCAAACCGCTTTTCGACGGCGACCAAGCCGATGAAACCCGCAAAACCATGGCTTGGGTGCTGGATCAATGCATGATCCTGTTGCACCCCATTATGCCTTTCATCACCGAAGAATTGTGGAATACCACTGGCACCCGCGCCAAATCGCTGGCCCATACCGATTGGCCCACCTATGGCGATGCGCTGATCGACGCGGACGCGCTGCGCGAAATGAACTGGGTCACGGGGCTGATCGACGGCATCCGGTCGGCGCGTGCGCAAATGCATGTGCCCGCGGGCCTCAAGGTCGATCTGTTATGTGTGGGGCTGGATGATGCCGCAAAATCCGCCTTTGCTGCGAATGAGGCGCTGATCTTCCGTCTCGCCCGTATCGAAACCGCCACCGGGGCCAATGAGGTGCCAAAAGGGTCCATCACCGTCGCCACCGAAGGCGCCACCTTCGCAATTCCACTAGAAGGTTTGATCGACGTGGCAGAGGAAAAATCGCGCCTGACCAAAGCGCTGGAAAAGCTGGACAAGGATATGGGGGGGCTGCGCGGCCGGTTGAACAACCCCAAATTCGTGGGCAGCGCCAAACCGGAAGTGGTCGCGGAAACTCGCGAAAAGCTGGCCTTGGGCGAAGATGAAATCGCCAAAATTAAAGCCGCTTTGACCCGATTGGCGGAGATGTCTTGACCCCTTCGTCTTGGGAAAAATACCTTCGGGGGGGAATTTGCCGTCAGGCAAAGGGGGGGTATGAATACCCCCCGCCGCCGCCAACTTAAAAGGCTCTATTATGATCCGCTATACTCCGCTTGCCGCCAGCCTGCCTGCCACCGTTCCCTTTGTGGGACCTGAAACCCAAGAACGGACGATGGGAAAAGGCTTTGTCGCGCGGCTGGGGGCAAATGAAAGCATGTTTGGTCCCTCCCCCCTTGCCATCGCGGCGATGGCAAGGGGGGCGCAGGATGTGTGGATGTATGGCGACCCGGAGGTGTTTGAATTGCGCACCGCTTTGGCCGCCCATCACGGTGCGGACCTTGAAAACATCGTCGTGGGCGAAGGGATTGACGGTCTGCTAGGCTATTTGGTGCGGTTGATTGTTGGGCCCGGGGATGCGGTGGTCACCTCTGATGGGGCGTATCCGACGTTTAACTTTCACGTCACGGGCTTTGGCGGGGTGCTGCACAAGGTCCCTTATCGTGGCGATTTTGAGGATCCGACAGCCCTGCTGGACCGGGCGCACGCTGTTGGGGCCAAGCTGATCTATCTGTCGAACCCAGACAATCCGATGGGCAGTTATTTGGATGCCGCGACCGTTGAAGCGATGATTGAAGGCCTGCCGGATGGGTGCCTTTTGATCTTGGATCAGGCCTATGCGGACCTTGCACCGCAAGGGACCGCGCCGAAGGTGGCGCATGATGATCCCCGCGTCATCCGGTTCCGGACCTTTTCAAAAGGGTACGGCATGGCGGGGCTGCGGGTTGGGTACGGGATTGGCGCGCCCGAATTGGTGCAGGCGTTCAACAAGGTTCGCAATCATTTTGGGGTGGGCCGCATCGCGCAGGCGGGTGCGCTGGCAGCGCTGGCCGATCAGGATTGGGTGACATTTGTGCGGGCACAGGTGGTTGCGGCGCGGGACAGTTTTGGCGCGGTGGGGCGGGCAAATGGGCTGGTGCCCTTGGCGTCGGCCACGAATTTTATCTGTCTGAATTGCGGGCAGGATGGGGCGTTTGCGCGGCGGGTTTTGCAAGAATTGGGCCTGCGGGGGATTTTTGTGCGCATGCCCGGCGTGGCCCCGATGGACCGCTGTATCCGG
The DNA here is from genome assembly GCF_900110135.1 of Pseudorhodobacter antarcticus. Lineage (GTDB taxonomy): Bacteria > Pseudomonadota > Alphaproteobacteria > Rhodobacterales > Rhodobacteraceae > Pseudorhodobacter > Pseudorhodobacter antarcticus. Next base: position 50,224 of record NZ_FOCO01000007.1, read on the forward strand.
GTCAGCCTTGGCGATGCGGCGGCGTTGGCCGCGTTTGAGGCGGCACTGCCGGAGGCGTTGAAAGCCGCGCGGGAGTGATCAATAGGCCCGGCTGGCGCGCAGTTGGGCGCGGGTGGGCAGATCTTCCTTCACTTCGGTTTCTACGGGGTCGGGGTCAGTGAACAGCTCTGCCGGGATGGGGGCGAAAATGGGGGTGCTGCGTGGGGCGGTGGCCGTGTCTGCCTTTATTTCACGACGAAAAATCAGCATGTTTTGAAAGGCAGTTTTGGAGCCAGTGAAGCCGACCCGTTCCTCACAGGGTAGGGTATCGGCGCGCTGATATTCCCAGCCGTCTGCCCCCATTTTGTTCATCAGGCTGGTCAGGGCCACGGCAAAACGGTCGGCGGTGGTTTTGGCTGTTTTGGATTTTTCACCCTTTTTGGGGGCGGGCACGACCTGATATTCGAAACGCTGCATGGGCCCTCCTGAGGCGATAATTGGTGCGATGCGCGCCAAGCATCGCGCGCGATGCGCACAGTAAGTTCTTGATTTTCAACAGAATCGCAAAAATAATTTACCAAATATTTACCTTTGAACCGCGCGATGTGGCGCGGTTCAAAGACGCCACAGCCCCAGTTTTTGCGCCACCAAAGCTTGGACCATCGCAGGCGCTGCCTTGCCGCCAGTGGCCTTGATGGCTTGGCCGACGAACCAGCCAGCGAGTTTTGGGTTGGCGCGGGCCTTTTCGACTTGATCGGGGTTGGCGGCGATAATTTCATCCACCGCCGCTTCAATTGCGCCCGTATCGGTGACTTGTTTCATACCGTTTTCAGCGGCAACCGTGGCCGGGTCGCCACCGTTGGTCCAGATCAGATCGAACAAATCCTTGGCCATTTTGCCGGAGATTTCACCAGAGCCGATCAGGTCAATGATGCCGCCGAGTTGGGTTTGGGACATAGGCGATTGATGAAACGTAAGGCCCTGTTTGTTCAGGCGACCAAAGAGGTCATTGATAACCCAATTGGCGGTGATTTTGCCATCGCGGCCCTGCGCCACGGTTTCAAAATAGGCGGCACTGTCGAGATCGGCGGTCAGCACATTCGCGTCATAATCGGTCAGGCCGAAATCGGCCATGAAGCGCGATTTTTTCGCGTCGGGCAGTTCGGGCATGGTGGCTGCGATATCATCAACCCAAGCTTGGTCAATTTCCAAAGGCAGCAGGTCGGGGCATGGGAAATAGCGGTAATCATGCGCCTCTTCCTTGCTGCGCATCGACCGAGTTTCGCCCTTGTCCGGGTCATAGAGGCGGGTTTCTTGATGCACGCTGCCGCCATCCTCCAAAATCGCGATTTGGCGGCGCGCCTCATAATCAATGGCTTGGGTCATGAAGCGCAGCGAGTTCATGTTTTTGATTTCGCAGCGGGTGCCGAGGTGGGAAAAGTCCATCGTGGCGGCGAATTTTTCGTATTGGCCCGCGCGGCAGACGGAGACGTTGACATCGGCGCGCAAGTTGCCGTTTTGCATATTGCCATCACAGGTGCCCAAATAGCGCAGGATTTGGCGCAGTTTGGTGACGTAAGCCGTGGCTTCTTCGGCGCTGCGAATATCGGGGCGGCTGACGATTTCCATCAGGGCGACACCCGTGCGGTTGAAATCCACAAAGGACATTGTGGGATCCATATCATGGATGGATTTGCCCGCGTCCTGTTCCAGATGGATGCGTTCGACGCGCACGAGCCGCGCGATGCGGGTTCCATCAGATTGGGGCGCGAGTTCGACCAAAACTTCGCCTTCGCCCACGATGGGGTGGTAGAGTTGGCTGATTTGATAGCCCTGCGGCAGATCGGGGTAGAAGTAGTTTTTGCGGTCAAACGCGGAGGTAAGGTTGATTTTCGCCTTTAGGCCCAGACCGGAGCGCACGGCCTGTTCGACGCAGAAGTCATTGATAACAGGCAACATTCCCGGCATCGCGGCATCGACGAACGCGACGTTGGAATTGGGTTCCGCGCCGACTTGGGTGGAGGCGCCCGAAAACAGTTTGGCGTTGGAGGCGACTTGGGCGTGGATTTCCATGCCGATCACCAATTCCCAATCGTATTTTGCGCCCGAAATGACTTTGGGTTTGGGGTTTTCATAGGTCAGATCGAGCATTTTGGCGTTCCTTGGTGGCTTGACGCTGGTTTAATGCAGAGGCGGCGGTGGTTCAAGCGCGTTTGGGTTATGCGCCCAGCATCCGGTCCAACATTTCGCCCAGATTGCGGCTGAGGTTTGGGGTTTGGCGGATGCGGGAGAGTTCGTTGCGGATGAGAGTTTGGCGGGTTTGGTCGTAGCGCGGCCATGTTTCAAAGGCGGTGGACATGCGCGCGGCGGTTTGCGGGTTGACGGGGTCAAGTTTGATCAGCCAATCAGCCAGCAGCGCGTAGCCTTGGCCCGAGGCGTGGTGAAAGCCTGCGTGATTGGCGGCGAGCGAGGCGATGACGGCGCGAAAGCGGTTGGGGTTTTTCCAATCAAAATCAGCGTGTTCGGTAAGGAACTTGGTGATGTGCGCGGCATGATCGGGGGCGGCCATGCTGATTTGCAGGCCGAACCATTTGTCCATCACGAGGCGGTCGTTTTGCCATTGGGCGTGGAACTGGGCGAGTTCGGGTTGGCCCATGCCGTTGTCCAAAAGGATGGCGAGCGCGCCGAGTTGTTCGGTCATGGATTTGGCATTTTGGTAGGCATGGGTGGCGGGTGCTGTGTCGATGCGGGCCATGAGCGACAAGAGGCCCAAGCGGAAAGCGCGGTGGCCCGCAGCGATGGCGCTGGGGGAAAAATCGCCGGGGGTTTGATGGGCGGCGATGAGGCTGGGCAAGTGGGGTTTCAGGTGATTGGCGAGGTCGGTTTGCAGGGTGCGGCGGGCCGCGTGGATCGCTGCCGGGTCGGGGATGTGGCCGCTTGCGTGCAGGGTTTGGGCGATGTCATCATCGCTGGGCAAGCGCAGGGTGAGGGCGCGAAAAGCGGGGTCGAGCGTGGTTTCGCGCGTGACGGCGGTGATGGCGGCGAGCCAGTCGTGCGGGGTCGGGGTTTGGTGCAGGATATGGTCCGTGAGCGCGGATTTGGCGAGGGCGCGGCCGGCCTCGCATTTATTGAACGCGTCGGTGTCATGGGCCAGCAGGATTGCGCGGTCGGTGTTGGATTGGGTTTGGTGCAGCACCACGGGGGCGGAAAAACCGCGTAAGGCGGAGGGGATGGGTTTGGCTGTGAGGTTGGGGAATTCGAAAGAGTGTTCGGCTTGCGTGAGGGTGAGGATGGTGGTGGGCAGGACTTCCGCACCAGATGTGGAGAGGAGGCCGAGGGCGATGGGAATGACCTTGGGATCTTTGTGCGGCTGGCCGGGCGTGGTAGGGTTATTTTGTTTGATATAAAGGGTGTATGTGCCGTTCTTAAAGTCATCTGTTAAGGTCAGATGCGGTGTGCCGGCTTGGGTGTACCAGTGTTTGAATTGGGTCAGGTCGTGGCCGGTGGCATCGGTGAAGACCTGTAGCCAATCTTCGATCGTGGCGGCGTGGCCGTCGTGGCGGGTGAAATAGAGGTTCAACGCGTCGGCATAGGCGGCGTCACCGACAAGGGTTTTCAGCATCCCGATCACCTCCGCGCCCTTTTCATAGATGGTGGCGGTGTAGAAATTGTTGATTTCCACATAGCTGTCGGGGCGGACGGCGTGGGCGAGTGGGCCGCCGTCCTCTCGGAATTGGCGGGCGCGTAGGGCCAGCACGTCTTCGATGCGTTTCACGGGCGCGCTGCGCATGTCGCCGGAAAATTGCTGGTCGCGGTAGACGGTGAGGCCTTCTTTCAAGCACAGTTGAAACCAGTCGCGGCAGGTGATGCGGTTGCCGGTCCAGTTGTGGAAATATTCATGGGCGATCACCGCCTCAATCCTTGCATAATCATCATCGGTGGCGGTGTCGGGGGTGGCAAGGACGAGTTTGGAGTTGAAGATGTTGAGGCCCTTGTTTTCCATCGCGCCCATGTTGAAATCATCGACGGCGACAATGTTAAAGATATCAAGGTCGTATTCGCGGCCGTAAACCTGTTCATCCCACCGCATCGACCGTATCAGGCTGTCCATCGCATAGGCGCATTTATGCGCGTCGCCTGCGCGGGTGTAGATGTTGAGGGTAACGCGGCGGCCGGACAGCGTGGTGAAATGATCGGTGTGGGCCACCAGATCGCCCGCGACCAGCGCGAACAAATAGGCGGGTTTGGGCCATGGGTCATGCCACGCGCCGGGGCCTGTGGGGTTGCCGTTGGACAGTTGGGTGGGCAGGTCGGTATCCATGGTCACATCAAAGCGGGCCATGACATCGGGGCGGTCGGGATAGAAGGTGATTTTGCGAAACCCCTGCGCCTCACACTGGGTGCAATACATGCCGTTGGACATATAAAGGCCGTCGAGGGAGGTGTTGGTTTGGGGGGAGATTTCGACTTCGGTTTCCAGCGTGAAAGGACCATTCGGCAGATCAGCCGCGGGGATGGTGAGGCCGGTTTCGTCGGGCGCGTGGGCGAGGGGTTTGCCGTTCAGCGCAAGCGACAGCAAGCTTAGGTTTTCACCGTCCAGCCGCAAATCCTGCCCCTGCACGGCGGCGGGGTTGGGGCGCAGCGACAGGCGGGCGCTGACGCGGGTTTGCAAAGGGTGCAGGGTGAAATGCAGTGTCACATGGTCGATCAAATGCGAAAAAGGCGTGTAATCAGACAGCAGGATGGCGGTGGGGGCAATGTGCGCGGTCATGGCGGCCTTTTTTGATTTGGGGGAACCGATAGGTTTTGCGAGACGTTAGTGTGGGACGGGGCGGGGTTCAACCTGCGCTGTGCCGGAATGGAAAGGGAGTCGATATGTCCGCACCAAACACGAATATTGAACGCCAAAAACGCCGCCACAAAGGGCCGTTGCTGGGGTTAGCTGCGCTGTTGATCGCGGTAAGCCTGATCTTTGTGCTGTTTTTGGGTAATGAGACGTCGCCCGACACCAGTTTGCTGGGCGAAGGGGCGGCGGGGACCGTTCCTGCGGATGTGACGCCAACGTATTGATTTGCGCTTGCCGAATCTGAACGGGCATCCGATACATGTTCTATGAATGTTCTAGTTTGGTATAAGCGCGATTTACGGGTAGCCGACCACCCTGCCCTGACCCTTGCGGCCAGCATTGGCCCCGTTTTTCCGCTGTATATTGTGGAGCCGGACTATTGGGCGCAGCGCGACACATCGGCCCGGCAATGGGAGTTTGTGGCCGAAGCGCTGGCGGGTTTGCGCCGCGATTTGGCGGATGCGGGCGCGCCGTTGGTGGTGCGGGTTGGCGACGCGCTGGAGGTGTTGACGCGGATGTGCCGCCAAAACGCGATCACCCGCATCGTGAGTCACGAAGAAATTGGCAATGACTGGACGTTTGCGCGCGACAAGCGGGTGAAGGCCTGGGCGCGCGCGGCGGGGATTGATTGGGTGGAACTGCAGCAATGCGGGGTGTCGCGCGGTGGTCGGGGCCGTGCTGGATGGGCCGGACGGCGCAATGCGTTTGCCGCGACCCCGGCCTTGGTTGTGCCTGCGATTGCGGGGGTGGCAGGGGTGGAGCCGGGGATCATTCCCCCTGCCCGCGCGCTGCGTTTGGCGGATGATCCCTGCCCCCATCGTCAGACCGGGGGCCGCGCCCCTGCTGAGGCATTGTTGGCCAGTTTTCTGGACCAGCGCGGGTTGGCGTACAGGCGCGGCATGTCGTCGCCGATTGGGGGCGAGCGGGCCTGTTCGCGGCTGTCGCCTTATCTGGCGGTGGGCGTGATGTCGGGGCGGATGGTGGAGCAAACGGTGGCGCAGCGGTTGGAGGAAAAACCGGGCGCGGGCTGGGCACCAAACCTGCGCAGTTTTGAAAGCCGTTTGGCATGGCGCGACCATTTCACCCAAAAGCTGGAGGATGAGCCCGCGCTGGAATGGCGGGCGCTGCACCGGGCGGCGGGCAATTTGCCGGGGCGCGAGGCGGCGGGCGCGCGGATGGACGCTTGGGTGCGCGGCGAGACGGGATTGCCGTTTTTGGACGCCTGCATGCGCTATTTGAACGCCAGCGGCTGGTTGAATTTTCGGGCGCGCGCGATGGTGGTGTCGGTGGCCTGCTATCATCTGTGGTTGGATTGGCGGGTGGTCGGGCATGTGATGGCGCGGCGCTTTACCGATTATGATCCGGGCATCCATTGGCCGCAAATTCAGATGCAATCGGGGATGTCGGGGATCAACCAATTGCGGGTGTACAACCCGGTCAAACAAGGGTTGGAACAGGACCCGACAGGCGTGTTTACCCGGCGCTGGGTGCCGGAATTGGCGCATGTGCCGGACGGATTTTTGCAAATGCCGTGGAAATGGCCAAGCGCGCACGATTTGGGGCGCAGATACCCCGAGCCGATTGTGGATTTGACATCGGCCGCGCGGGCGGCAAAAGATGCGATCGGGGGTTTGCGCAAAGCGGCGGAATATCGCGGTGACGCCGCGCAGATTGTGGCGCGCCATGCCAGCCCCGACCGTGACGCGCGGTTTGTGAATGACCGCCAAGCGCGGCGGCGGGTTGCGGTTGCGGCCCCGGTGGCGCAGCTGAGTTGGGATTTGTGATGCCAAAACGGATTGAAAAGCGGGATTTGCCGCAGAAAATTTGTGCCACTTGCGGGCGGCCGTTCACTTGGCGCAAGGCCTGGGCAAAGGTTTGGGAGGAGGTGCGGTACTGTTCGGACCGCTGCCGCAGCACGCGAAAACCCGGATGATTATCAAAAATTTCGAATAGGTTATTTCGGAAAATCTGCAGGGGATGCGGGGCATTCTCGTTGCGTTTTCCCGGTGGCACCCCTACTTGTGTGCCGTTGTATGCAAAAGGAGACGTAGGCCGATGGCACAGATGTTGGACAAGGCGGGGATCAAGGTTGACGCGGAACTGGTGACGTTCCTTGAAGACCGCGCATTGCCGGGGACCGGGGTTGCGGCGGCCGATTTCTGGGCAGGGTTTGCGGGGGTTATCAACACGCTGGGGCCGAAAAACCGGGCGTTGCTGGCCAAGCGTGCGGATATTCAAGCGCAGATTGATGCGTGGCATATTGCGCACCGCGATGCGCCCCATGATGCCGAAGCCTATATGGCATTTTTGCGCGAGATTGGGTATTTGGTGCCCGAAGGCGGCGATTTCACCATCCAAACCGCGAATGTGGACCCGGAAATTGCGAAAATTCCCGGCCCGCAATTGGTGGTGCCGATCACCAATGCGCGGTTTGCGTTGAACGCGGCCAATGCGCGTTGGGGCAGTCTGTATGATGCGCTTTATGGCACCGATGCGATGGGGGTCCAGCCACCTGCCGGGGCTTATGAGCGTGGGCATGGCGCGCGGGTTGTGGCGCGCGCGCGGATGTTTTTGGATGAGGCGTTTCCGGTTGCGGGGGCCAGCCATTCGGATGTGCGGCGGTATTATGTGCAAGGCGGGCAGTTGTTGGTGGATGATATGCCACTGATGGAGCCCGCGAAATTCGTGGGCTATCGCGGCAATCCAAAGGCACCCGATGCGGTGCTGTTGAAAAACAATGGCTTGCATGTGGAATTGGTGTTTGACCGTGCGCACCCGATTGGCAGCCGCGACCATGCGTTGCTGGCCGATGTGCGGATGGAAGCGGCGGTATCGGCGATCATGGATTGTGAGGATTCGGTCGCTTGCGTGGACGCCGAGGATAAGGTGCAGGCTTACGGCAACTGGCTGGGCCTGATGAAGGGCGATTTGAGCGAGAATTTTGTCAAAGGCGGGCAGACGGTGACGCGCGCATTGGCCGCGGACCGCGAGTATATGGGGCCGGATGGCACCGCGTTTTCGGTCAAAGGGCGCGCGTTGATGTTGGTGCGCAACGTTGGGCATTTGATGACAAACCCGGCCGTTTTGGACAAGGAGGGCCATGAGGGGTTTGAGGGGCTGATGGATGCTTGCATCACCACGCTGATTGCGATGCATGATTTGCAGCGCGCGGGCGGAAATTCGGTCACAGGGTCGGTTTATGTGGTGAAGCCGAAGATGCATGGGCCCGAAGAAGTGGCCTTTGCGGATGAGATTTTCACGGCGGTTGAAGCGATGCTGGGCTTGCCGCAATACACGGTGAAGCTGGGGATTATGGATGAGGAGCGCCGGACAACGGTGAACCTGAAGGAATGTATCCGCGCGGCCAAACATCGGGTGTGTTTTATCAACACCGGGTTCTTGGACCGCACGGGGGATGAGATTCACACTAGCATGGAGGCCGGGCCGTTCAGCCGCAAGGATTTCATCAAGCGCAAAGGCTGGATTGGCGCGTATGAGAATATGAACGTCGATATTGGTCTGGAATGTGGGCTGTCGGGGCGCGCGCAGATTGGCAAAGGCATGTGGGCGATGCCCGACCGCATGGCCGCAATGCTGGAGCAAAAGATTGACCACCCCAAGGCGGGCGCTAATTGTGCTTGGGTGCCATCGCCCACCGCGGCAGTGCTGCATGCGTTGCATTACCACAAGATTGATGTGTTTGCCGTGCAAAAGCGTTTGGCGGCGGGCGGGCGGCGGGCGCATGTGAACGCGGTGCTGGACATTCCGCTGGCGGCGTATCGCAAATGGCCTGTGGAGCAGGTCACGCAAGAGGTGGAGAACAACGCCCAAGGGATTTTGGGCTATGTTGTGCGCTGGATTGACCAAGGAGTGGGCTGTTCCAAAGTGCCCGACATTCACGATGTGGGGTTGATGGAGGACCGGGCGACCTGCCGGATTTCTAGCCAAGCGCTGGCCAATTGGATGCACAATGGCGTGGTATCAGAAACCCAAGTGATGGACGCCATGCGCAAAATGGCCGCCGTGGTCGACCGCCAGAATGCGAGCGATGCGGCGTACCGGCCCATGGCGCCGGGATTTGACGGCATTGCGTTTGAGGCGGCGTGTGATTTGGTGTTCAAGGGCCGCGAGCAACCATCGGGCTACACGGAACCCGTTTTGCATGCGCGCCGTTTGCAGTTGAAAGCGCAGCGCAATTCGTAAAAGGGAGCGTGGCGCAGGGGGCGGTGGGTTGCACCCACCCTACCCTACCCCGCGATGCTTTGGCCCCAATGATTTGGCCCACTCAGTTTGGCCCGCGCTGATTTGACCCACCTGATTTGGTGCATAATAATTTACCCCCGGTTCGTTTGGACCGGGGGTTTTTTAGGTATTTAAGCCAAGACGAATTCAGGCGCGGTTTAGCCGATGTCGAGGGCGAGCGCGTGGATGCGCGCGATGAGGTCGGGGCCCAAGGCGGCGTGGACGGCGCGGTGGCGTTGGACGCGGCCCATGGGCGCAAAGGCGGGGGCGCGCAGGATGACGTTGAAATGAGTCTCTCCGGTGCCATCATCGCCTGCGTGGCCTGCGTGGCGGTGGCTGTCATTGACCACCTCCAGCCGATCAGGGGTGAAAGCATCGGTCAATTTGTGGTAAATCTCGTCTGCGACTGGCATATTTCTGTCAACCCCCTTCAATCCGTTGCGTAATAGTCTAAACTCTCGCCTTCGAACAGGAAAGGCCACATCATGACAACACGTCCGCCCTTTGAATTTGATATGCGGGTTTCTTCGGATAAGAAGAAGCGCAAAACCGGGCGTCGGGGGATGTCGGGGGCGTTTGAGACGTCGACCAAGACCTGTGAGTTTGGCGGATGCAATGAGCCGGGGGTGTACCGTGCGCCCAAAAGCCCGGATTTGTTGGATGAATTCCTGTGGTTTTGCAAAGATCATGTGCGCGAATACAACCTGAAGTGGAATTTCTTTCAGGGCAGCACCGAGGACGCGTTTGAGGCGTTTTTGGACAAGGACCGGGTGTGGGGGCGTGAAACCAAGCCGTTCAACAAACGGCCCGATGAAGGCCGCGTGTGGTCACGGTTGGGCGTGAATGACCCGATGGAGATTTTGGGCGAGAAGGCGACGCAGAACCCCGGCAAGGTCAATCCGGCGGCGGCATCCCGCAAATTGCCACCAACCGAGCGCAAGGCCTTGGAGATTTTGGACGCGCGCGATAGCTGGACGAAACCGGAGATTCGCAAGCAATACAAGAGCTTGGTGAAGGATCTTCATCCAGATATGAATGGTGGGGATAGATCGGACGAGGAGCGGTTGCAGGAGGTGGTCTGGGCTTGGGAGCAGATCAAGGAGAGCCGGTTTTTCCGCGATTGAGGGGCGCAGGGTTTTGCGCGATTTGGCTGTGAAACCCGCCCCTTTGCCCTTGACGCCGCGCGCTGGCCTGACTAATCAAGGCGCTGTTGGCGGGTGGGCAGGCAGGCTATGCACCGGATTGCAAATCCGAGTAGACCGGTTCGATTCCGGTACCCGCCTCCAGATTTACTTAAAATCTTTGATGTTGCCGCCCGTCTTTGTCGTTATGCGACAGCGCGCGCGAGGCGTGTGAGTTTGGCGCGTTTGAGCATGGGGGCAAGGGATTTTTGGCTGCCTGAAAGTTCGGAGGCGCGGGTGCGGACCTGTTCCAATGCGGCGGTGATTTGGGTGGGGTGGTGCGACCACAGCTCCCACAAGAGGCTGTCGGGGTCGCGGCGGTCCAGCCCCTCGGCTGACAGGATCGCGCGGGGGAAATCTTTGGCATTCAGGGTGATAATGGCATCGGCGCTGCTGGCGATGGCCACGGCGAGCACGTGCAGATCGTTTTCATCGGGCAAATGCAGGCGGGATTCGAGACCCGGCTGCGGTTTGATGGTGGCGTGGGGAAAGCCTGCGCGGGCGCGGGTGATGGCAGCTGCCGCGTCATGGTCGGCGTCGGTGCCGTAGCGTTGGGCGGCGCGGTGCCATTCGCCAAGGATGCGGTTGGACCACAGAGGCTGGAACAGCCCTGTGGCCGCGACCGCAAGCAGGGATTCGCGCATGACCGTTGGAAAGAGAACGCAAGCGTCGAGAACGAGTTTCACGCGGGATTAACCATCGAGGCGGTAAAACAGCGCCTTGAGGTAACCCGATTCCGCCAGTTGCGGCAGCATGGGGTGATCGGGGCCTGCGTGGCCGGTGTGGATGAGTTGGCCCCGCCGCCCGCCCCGCCCGATGCCGCGCCCGCAAGCGTTGCGAAAGGCGGTAAGATCAGCGGCATGAGAGCAAGAGCAGAGGCCAAGGTAGCCACCCGGTGCCACCAACGGGGCTGCGAGGCGCGCGATGCGTTCGTAGGCGCGCAAGCCCGCCTCCAACGCAGGTTTGGCGGGAGCGAAGGCGGGCGGGTCGCAGATGATGACATCAAATTGCGCGCCTTCACCTGCCAGCGCCTCTAGCACCGCGAAAGCGTCGCCTTGGCGGGTGGTGAACTGGTCGGCAAAGCCGGAGGCCGCGGCACCTTGGTCGGCGAGTGCGAGCGCGGGGACGGAGCCATCAACCGCCAGCACGGATTGCGCACCGCCTGCGAGGGCCGCGAGGCCAAAGCCGCCGACATGAGAAAAGAGATCAAGCACCCGCGCGCCGTTAGACAGCGTGGCGGCAAAAGCGTGGTTGGGGCGCTGGTCGAAGAAGAGGCCGGTTTTTTGGCCACCAATCAGGTCGGCCATATAGGTGGCACCGTTCATCGGCACCGGGATTGCGGCGTCGATGGTGCCGTGCAAGGTGACGGTTTCATCCGAAAGCCCTTCCATGCTGCGGGCGCGGCCAGTGCCGTTTTTCAACACGTTTTTCACGCCGGTCACAGCGATAAGGGCGGCGGTGAGGGCGTCAAGATGCGCCTCGGCCCAGGCGGCGTTGGGTTGGATGACGGCGGTATCGCCAAAACGGTCGATGATGACGCCGGGCAGCCCGTCCGCCTCGGCATGCACCAAGCGGTAATAGGGGGCGGCATAGAGGCGGGCGCGCATGGCGTGGGCGCGGGTGATGCGCGCGGTGAGCCATGCTTGGTCAATCACCGCATCTGGGTTTTGATCGAGCATGCGGCCGATGATTTTGGAATTGGGATTGACGGTGACCACACCCATCGGGCGGCGATCGCCATCTTCCAGCAGCGCCAGCGTGCCCGGTGTCAGGTTTTGCGTGCGCCGGTCGGTGACCAATTCATCGGCATAAATCCAAGGAAAGCCGTGGCGAATGGCGCGGGCTTCGGCCTTTGGTTTCAGGCGGACAACCGGGCGGCTGTTGGTGAGGGCGGGGTCGCTGTCATGCGAAAGGGGGGTGCTGTTCATGCCCCCCCAATATCCGGTTTTATGGGCTTGTGAAAGCCTGTCTGTGTAGGGTTTTGCGATTAGCGGATGGCGGCAAGGGTGGTGGGGTCAATTGCGCCACGGCTGGTTGCTGATTCCTCATACTTGCGGGAAACTTCTTGGCGCACGCCTTGGCGCAATGCCTCGATCACCACAACGCGCTGGGTGCGGCCGGCCTGTTCTTCGGCAATCGCGGCGCTGCCACCGGCGGCGGCGGCGTTCACCTCTACCGGGCGCGTCGCCTCAATCACTTCGCCGGTTTCGGCGTTGATCACGCTGAGGTCAAATTTCATGTTGAACACGCCGCCCACGGTATAGCGGGTTTTTTCGGTCACGCCGTGAAAGCGGGTGACGGTGGCCACGATCATCACGGGTGGGCCGTCTTTCATCTTGGCGGTGGCCATGCCGAATGCGTCGGTAAAGATGGAGTGGACTTGCTGGTAGCGATCGCCCCGCGGTTCGCCGCGCCAGACAATGTCGGCGCTGGGGTAGAACATATTCGCCTCCGACACTTTCAGATCGCGCGGCACCTCGATGCGAATTTCGCGCACGTCATATTGGGCGGCAAGGTAAAGGCGTTTGGCCCCTTCGACATTGGCGGCGGCAAGATCGGTTGTGTTCATGCTGACGTTGCGCGATGCCAGATCAGAGGTGCCGCAAGCCGAAAGGCCAAAGGCCAACCCAAGTGCGATGATGATGCGTGTGGCCTTCATGGCGTTTCCTTTTGGTCCGTTCTGTCCCTGAGTTCGGTGTTTGACGGGGAAATGTGGCGCAAATAGGCGCTGGATTGGGCAATCTTGGGGTGGTATTTTGGTTTTTATGAGGGACGGTCTGGGGCATAGTGGCGATATATCCCCTTTTCTTTTGGGCTGGTTAGCGCTAACAGTTTTGCAACCGAGATTGGCCAGCCCTAATCGCCCAAACCAAACAAGTGAGGCCCGCGATGACCCTGAACAGCACCATTGACCGCGTGACAGACCGGATACGGGCCAGATCGGCGGGTTTGCGCGGGGATTATTTGGCGCGGGTGGCGGCGGCGGTGGCGCAGGGTCCGGCGCGGGCACATCTGTCTTGTGGCAATCAGGCCCATGCCTATGCGGCGATGGGGGGCGATAAGGACGCGCTGGTCGCGGACCGTGCGCCGAATTTAGGCGTGGTGACGGCGTATAATGACATGCTGTCGGCGCATCAACCCTATGAACGCTATCCCGATTTGATCCGGGAGGCGGCGCGCAAGGCGGGGGCCACGGCGCAAGTGGCGGGCGGCGTGCCTGCGATGTGTGACGGGGTAACGCAAGGCCAGCCGGGGATGGAGTTGTCGCTGTTTTCGCGCGATGTGATTGCGTTGGCGGCAGGCGTGTCGCTGTCGCACAACGTGTTTGACGCGGCGGTGTATTTGGGGGTTTGCGACAAGATTGTGCCCGGCCTGATCATTGCGGCGGCCACGTTTGGGCATATTCCGGCGGTGTTTATCCCCGCAGGGCCGATGCCAAGCGGCATTCCGAATGATGAAAAATCGGCGGTGCGCAACGCGTTTGCCGAAGGCAAAGTGGGGCGCGCGGAATTGATGGCGGCGGAAATGGCCAGCTATCACGGGCCCGGCACTTGTACGTTTTATGGCACGGCCAACACCAACCAGATGTTGATGGAATTTATGGGGCTGCATTTGCCCGGCGCGTCCTTTGTAAACCCCGGCAATGGGTTGCGCGATGCGTTGACAGCAGGCGCTGTGACACGCGCGGCGGCGATCACCCATTTGGGGACAGAGTTTACGCCTGCCGGGCATATTTTGGATGAGCGGACGTTTGTGAATGGCATGGTAGGCTTGATGGCAACGGGCGGGTCCACCAACCTGGTGCTGCATTTGCCTGCGATGGCGCGGGCGGCGGGCGTGTTGTTGGACCTTGAGGATTTTGCCGATATCTCGGACGCGGTGCCGTTGATGGCCAAAGTGTACCCGAACGGGTTGGCGGATGTGAACCATTTTCACGCGGCGGGCGGCCTTGGGTTTATGATTGGCGAGTTGCTGGACGCGGGGATGCTGCACCCTGACACACAGACGATTATGGGCAAAGGCTTGGCTGCGTATTGCGCGGAGCCGAAGCTGGTGGAGGGCGCGTTGGTGTTTGAACCCGGCCCCCGGGCGAGTTTGAATGAGAAGATTTTGCGCCCCGTGGCCACGCCTTTTGCGGCGATTGGGGGCTTGAAGCAACTGTCGGGGAATTTGGGGCGCGGAGTGATCAAGATTTCCGCCGTGGCACCCGAACGGCATGTGGTGGAGGCACCTGTGCGGATTTTCCACACGCAAGGCGCGGTTAAGGCAGCGTTTGCGGCGGGGGAATTTACGAGCGACACGATTGTGGTGCTGCGGTTTCAGGGCCCGCGCGCCAATGGGATGCCGGAGTTGCATTCGCTGACGCCAATCCTGTCGGTGTTGCAAGACCGGGGGCTGAAGGTTGCCATGGTGACCGATGGTCGGATGTCGGGGGCCAGTGGCAAGGTGCCTGCGGCGATCCATGTCTCGCCTGAGGCGGCGTGTGGTGGCGCGTTGGCGAAACTGGTGGACGGTGATGTGGTGCGGCTGGATGCGACCCGCGGCACGCTGGAGGTGATTGGCGTTGATTTGGACGCGCGCGTGGCCGTTGAGGTGGATTTGACTGCCAACGGGTTTGGCATCGGGCGCGAGTTGTTTGACGTGTTTCGCGCCACCGTGGGCCCTGCAACCGAAGGGGCGCGGGTGGTATAACTACCCTGCCCTGTTACATTTATTCATTTAAGGACGCATCATGACCCCTGCTGAACAATCCCTGCGCGCGTTGGAAATTTGCAAACTGGCCCCGGTTATTCCGGTTTTGGTGGTTGATGATGTGGCCCATGCGGCGGGTCTTGCCCGCGCATTGGTGGCGGGTGGGTTGCCTGCGTTGGAGGTGACGCTGCGCACGCCTTGCGCGCTGGACGTTATCCGCGCCATGGCCGATGTTGAAGGCGGTGTGGTGGGGGCTGGCACGCTGTTGACGCTGGCCGATGTGAAGGCGGCCAAGGCGGCGGGTGCCAGTTTTGGAGTGGCACCGGGGGCGACACAGCGCTTGCTGGACGCTTGTGCGGAACATGAATTGCCGCTGTTGCCCGGTGCGGCCACCGCAACCGAAGTGATGTTGCTGTTGGAAATGGGATATACGGTGCAAAAGTTTTTCCCGGCCGAGGCGTCTGGCGGTGCCCCTGCGCTGAAGGCGATTGGCGCGCCGATTCCGCAAGTGACGTTTTGCCCCACGGGCGGCGTAAGTTTGAAAAACGCGCGTGATTATTTGGGGTTGCCGAATGTGATGTGCGTGGGCGGATCTTGGGTCGCGCCTGCGGCCATGGTCGCAAGTGGCGATTGGGCGGGGATTACGGCGCTGGCAACTGAGGCCGCAAAGCTGCGTTAAGCCGGATCTGGGATGTAGCCAAGCCGCGCACCGCGACCGCCTTTGCGGGTCGGTTTGGCGGGGGCGGTCAGCGCGTCTGTCATCACCGTGGTCATCGGGTGGTTGGGGATTGTGGGCGCGTAGGCGGCCATGAGGAATTGCAACGCGGGGGTGGTGTTGGTGTCCACCGGCAAGCTGAGCGCCCAATCCATGAAGATGGAGCGACATTCGCCGGGGGTGATGCCGTCGATGCGGTAGCTTTCGCGGATAAGGCCCTTTGGGTCGGCGGTTGCGTGGTCCATCATATATCCTTTGCCGCATCCGGGCGTGTTGTTGGCCCAAGGGCGCGGTCGATCGCCTTTGCCGCAGCTGCGTGGCAAGTGGTCAATTGCGGCAACAGCGCCGCCACATCGGCTTGGCCGGTTTCGCGCAACAAGAAAGCGCGCGCGCCGATTCCAAGCCCGTCCATATCCAAGGGTTTGTCTGTCAGCAAGCGCGAGGCGGCTTGCAGACGCCAGCACAGCCTGTAGGCATCCAGCACCGCCTGCTCCTCTTGATGCGACAAGAATCCGCATTTTACGCCAGCGCGCAGCTGCGCCTCCACCCGCCGGGCGGGGTCTGTGGCGATCAAGGCCCCGGTTTCGGCCAGCAGTTCGATATCCATCAGGCGGCCGGGGCCGTTTTTGGCATCCCAATCATTGGCGGCGGGTTTGGCGGTGGCAAGGCGCGCGCGCATGTCGGCCACATCGGCGCGCACCGCGTCCCCCGGCCCTTTGGCGGTAAGGACCGCGCGGCGCAGGGTTTCAAATTCGGCGGCGAGTGCTGGGTCACCTGCCATGGGACGCGCGCGGGTCAGGGCGAGGTGTTCCCATGTCCACGCCTCGGACATTTGGTAATCGGTGAAGGATTGCAGGGAGGTGGCCACGGGGCCTTGGCGGCCCGAAGGGCGCAGGCGCATGTCCACCTCGTATAACCGCCCTTCGGGAAGTTGGGCGGTGACGGCGGTGACCATGGCTTGGGTCAGGCGGGCGAAATAGGGGCGGATGGCAAGGGGTTTGCGGCCATCGCTGGCCTCAGCCTCGGCGGCGTCATAGATCACGATTAGGTCAAGGTCGGAGGTGGCGTTGAGGCGGCCCGCGCCCAAGCTGCCCATGCCCACCAAAATTGCACCGCGCCCCGGGGGCAGCCCGTGTTTGGCGGCAAATTCGGCGTGGACCACGGGCCAGAGGGCGGCCAAGCACGCCTCGGCCAGATCGGCGTAATGTTTGCCCGCTTCAAACGCGTCGATGAGGCCGCGCAGGTGATGCACACCGATGCGAAAGTGCCATTCCTTCATCCAGCGGCGCGCGGTGTCGAGTTTGCGTTCATAATCGGGGGTGTTGGAAAGGGCGGTTGTGAGCATGGCGCTGAGGGCGTTGGTGCTGGGCCAAGGCGCAAAAAAGCTGCCGCCAAGGACGCCGTCCAGTACGCCCGCGTTGCGCGATAGGTACAAGGCGAGCGCGGGGGACGTGGCGGCGATATCAACGATCAGGTCGATCAACTGTGGGTTCGCCTCAAACAACGAGAAGATTTGCACGCCTGCGGGCAGGCCCGCAAGAAAGCCGTCAAAGGCGATAAGCGCCTCATCCGGGTTGGCGGCGCGTTGCAAGCGTTTGAGAAGGCCAGGGCGGACGCGGCGAAAGATGGTGCCCGCGCGTTCAGAGCGTAGGGCGGGATAAGCGTCCCAGCCGCTCACGATGTCGCGGGCGGTGTCGGACAGGTCTGGGGTTTCTTCCACCTCGGCGGGGGCAAAGAACCCTTCGGTCAAATGGTCGGTGCGTTGCAGGCGGTCGATCAGTTGGGTGCGAAAATCGGGGTCGGTTTGACCGCAAAAGGCGGCGATGCGCGCGACACCTTCCGGGGTGGTGGGCATGTCGTGGATTTGCTGATCTTGGACCATTTGCAAGCGGTGTTCCACCTCCCGGTGGGCGCGGTACAAGGTGATAAGGTCCCTGGCATGAGCCTGCGGAATCCAGCCTTTTTCCGCGAGGGCCAGCAGGCTGGGCACAGTTTGGCGACCGCGCAGGTCGGGGTCGCGTCCACCCGCGATCAACTGGCGGGTTTGGGTGAAAAATTCAATTTCACGGATGCCGCCGACACCCAGTTTCATATTATGCCCTTCGACCACAATGGGGCCGTGCAGGCCGCGGTGGTCGCGGATGCGCAGGCGCATGTCATGCGCATCTTGGATCGCGGCAAAGTCGAGATGTTTGCGCCACACGAAGGGCGTAAGGGTTTTGAGGAATTTTTCGCCCGCCGCGATGTCGCCCGCGCAGGGGCGCGCCTTTATCCACGCGGCGCGTTCCCATGTGCGGCCGACGCTTTCATAATAGCTTTCGGCGGCAGCAAAGGACAAACAAACAGGAGTCACGGCGGCATCCGGGCGCAAGCGCAGATCGGTGCGAAACACATAGCCTTCACTGGTGCGATCGCCCACAAGGGCGGCCATTTTGCGGGTGACGCGGATGAAGGCGGCCCGCGCGAGGGCTGGGTCGGCGTGCTGGGATTCGTCGAACAAACAGATCAAGTCGATATCGGAGGAATAGTTGAGTTCGCGCGCGCCCATTTTGCCCATCGCAAACACCACCATGCCTGCAGCGGTTTTGGCATCATCGGGCGTGGCGCCGGGGATTTTGCCGCGCCGGATTTCATCGGCAACAAGGCGGTTCAGGGAAATATCCACGGCGCGGTCGGCAAGGTCGGTCAAAGCACCTGTGACCTGTTCCAAAGGCCAGACGCCCCCCAGATCGGCCAAGGCGGACAACAAAGCGATGCGGCGTTTGGCGCAGCGCAGGCCGGGGCCAAGTTGGTCGAGCGTCAGCGCGTCAACGGTGGCAAGTTCGGTTTGCAGGGCCGTTTCGGGTGGCAAGGTGAGCGCGTGGCACAGCCATTCCCCTTCGCGGCCCATCAGATCGGCAAGAAAGGGGCTGCACCCGGCTGCACCCGACAAAAGCTGGGTTATGGCCGGGCCAAGGGCCGCAAAGGGCGCTGCCGAATCGGCCCCGGCAGCGGGATCGAAGGGGATAGGGTGACGGGTGATGCGGGCGGCAAAGCTGTGTGACATAGGCGCAGGATGGCGGCTGCGCGGGGGATGGTCAACGGGGATTGTAGGAAGGCGCGGCTGTTTGGATGGTGGCGGTCAGTTTAATTAAAAATGATGTATTTCAGGGGTTTAATGGGGGCAGACACCCTTTTTACGCGAAAATGTAAAAAACTTTAACATGAGGGCTTGAATTGGAGGGCGCGAAGGGCAATCTTGGTTATGTAAACTGAGTAAACATCAACCCGATCATGGAGATATTTATGTACACCTCGCCCTCTGACAGCTACCCCACCACTGGGATTATGACCTGGCCACGCCGCGTTGAAGGCTGGTTGGATGCGCGCGGTCGCTTGGCTTGGATTGCGGTGATGGTGGTTGGATTTGTGATTGCCGGGCCGCTGGGCCTTGGTATTCTGGCCTATATGCTGTGGACCAAAAAATTCTCGGGCTGTGGGGCGGCGCGCCGGGATCGCGCTGGGTATACGAGCTTTCGCTTTGGCATGCAGCCCAGCACCGGCAACAGCGCCTTTGACGCCTACCGCACCGATACGATTAAGCGGTTGGAAGAGGAGCAGGCAGCGTTTGAAGCGTTTTTGAAGCGGCTGCGCGATGCGAAAGATAAGCAGGAATTCGACAGCTTTATGGATGATCGTGCGAAAGCGAACCGCAGCACGGAGGCAGATCTGGGCGCCGCCAAAGAGATTGCAGCCTATTAACCAAGTGGGGCGGCCCGATGTTTGGGCCGCCCGCCCCCTTGCAGACGATCCGCCAAAGGACAGATAAGATGAGTTACACAAGCCCCCTGCCCGACCCGCAATATCAGGCGGAGTTTTACGATGGTGTTGCGGTGAAACGCGGCATCGCTTGGGTCGTGGATACAGTGCTGATCACTTTAATCACGGTGCTGATTGTGCCGTTCACGGCCTTTACAGCGCTGTTTTTCCTGCCGCTTTTGTATTTGGTGGTGAATGTGACCTATCGCTGGCTGACGATTTCGGGCGGGTCCGCGACATGGGGGATGCGGTTGGTTGCGATTGAATTTCGCCGCACGGATGGCAAGAGGTTTGATACGGGCACGGCCTTGATGCACAGTCTGGGATATTCGTTAAGCGTGGCATTTGTGCTGCCGCAACTGTTGTCGGTGGCGATGATGCTGCTGGGCGCGCGGGGCCAAGGATTAACGGATATGGTGCTGGGCAGCGTGGCGGTGAACCGCAGCGCGCGGTTTTAAGCGCCGGTTTTGAGGAAATGGGTTTGGTCGTGGCAATGCCCTGCCCAGGCCCCATAAAAACCGCATTCAGCGGGCATAAAAGCGAAAGTCTTGCCTTGGCGGCGCGGGTTGGTCTTGCTAACCTGCCGTCAATAATTTTTGAATATGTCGGTACACATGCGCCACACCCTTCCCCTTGCGCCACAGTTTTATGTGACGGCCCCGCAGCCCTGCCCCTATCTGGAGGGCCGGATGGAGCGTAAGTTGTTTACGGCCCTGCAAGGCGAGCATGCGCAAAAGTTGAACGATTCGCTGTCAAAGCAAGGGTTTCGCCGGTCGCAGAATGTGCTGTACCGCCCGTCTTGTGCGGAATGTTCGGCCTGTTTGTCGGCGCGGATCCGGGTGGCCGATTTTGTACCGTCCCGCACGCAAGCCAAAGTGTTGCGGCGCAATTCGGGGTTGGTGCGCAACGCCACCAGCCCTTGGGCCACCGAAGATCAATACGCGCTGTTCCGCCGGTATCTGGATTTTCGCCATGCCGAAGGTGGGATGGCGGATATGGACATTTTTGAATTCGCCGCGATGATTGAAGAAACGCCCATTCGCAGCCGGGTGATTGAATATTCCGAAATCGGGGGGCGCGCGCCCGGCGATTTGTCGGCGGTGTGCCTGACGGATGTGTTCGATGACGGGTTAAGCATGGTCTATTCGTTTTATGACCCCGATTTGGCGCCACGGTCCTTGGGGACTTTCTTGATTTTGGACCATGTTGAAATTGCGCGCGCTGCTGGTTTGCCTTTTGTTTATCTGGGCTATTGGGTGCCGGGCAGTAAGAAAATGGGCTATAAGGCTGGGTTTTCGGGGTTGGAAATTTACAAAGCGGGCGCGTGGCAGCCTGTGGGCGACCCTGCCGATCACCGCGCGGAATTGCACCCTTTGTCGGTGGACCCGATTGCCGAGCAAGTCGCGCGCATCAGTTTGCCCGATGGGCGCGTGCGCAAAGACAGCGTGTCAGAGTTTCCGGACCTGCCGCGCAACCGCTAAGACCATCCCTTTTTCAAGAAAAATTTGCACGCGGGGCGGGGAGCCGGTAGCGTTAACCTCGTTTTAAGCGGGCGCGCGCATGATGCGCATAGTCTGGCGAAGAAAGAGGCGTTTATGTTTCCGATGCGATATCCCCCTTTGGCATTGGTGCTGTTGGCGGTGCCCGTGGGTTTTTTGGTGTCCGCCTATCACCCGATTTGGGGCGGGTTGATTTTGATCTCCGCGATGTCGCTGTCGGCGTTGGGGCTGTTTGATTTGACGCAACCGCACAGTTCGGTGCTGCGCAACTATCCAATTTCGGCGCGGTTGCGGTTTTTGCTGGAAACATTTCGCCCCGAAATTCGGCAGTATTTTGTGGAAAGTGATCAGGATGCGACGCCGTTTTCGCGCGAACAGCGCGCGCTGGTGTATCGCCGGGCCAAAGGGATTGACGGGTTGCGCCCGTTTGGCACGCAATTGGATGTGGAAAAGCTGGGGCATGAATGGATCAACCATTCGATGCAGCCTTCGCATTTGGCGAGCCATGATTTCAGGGTGAAAATTGGGGGGGCGCATTGTACGCAGCCCTACAGCGCATCGGTGTTGAACATTTCTGGCATGTCTTATGGCGCGCTGTCACCCACCGCGATTGAGGCATTGAACAAGGGCGCTGCCGCGGGTGGGTTTGCCCACACCACGGGCGAAGGGTCGATTTCACCCTTTCACCGGGCGGGGGGCGGCGATTTGGTTTGGCAAGTCGCGTCTGGATATTTTGGCTGTCGCACCCCCGATGGCAGCTTTTCTGAGGAAAAATTTACCGCCAATGCCGCGTCTGACCAAGTCAAAATGATTGAGGTGAAGTTGAGCCAAGGGGCAAAACCGGGGCATGGCGGGATATTGCCGGGCGCCAAAGTGACAGAGGCGATTGCGGAAGCGCGCGGGGTTGAGGTGGGCGAAGATTGCATCAGCCCATCGTCCCATTCGGCGTTTTCCACCCCGTTGGAGCTGTGCGCGTTTTTGCAGCAGCTGCGCGAATTGTCGGGCGGCAAGCCCGTGGGGATAAAGCTGTGTGTGGGGCACCCGTGGGAATGGTTTGCGCTGGCAAAGGCCTTTGCGCAAACGGGGCAATCGCCGGATTTCATCACCGTGGACGGGGCTGAAGGCGGCACGGGCGCTGCCCCTGCGGAATTTGCCGACCATTACGGCGCACCGCTGCGCGAGGGGTTGATGCTGGTGCATAACACGCTGCAGGGCCTTGGCATACGCGACCGGACCCGGATTATCGTGTCGGGCAAGCTGATTTCGGCCTTTGATATTTGCCGCATGTTCGCGTTGGGGGCGGATGCGTGCAACATGGCGCGCGGGTTCATGTTTGCCATTGGCTGTATTCAAGCGCAGGCCTGCCATTCCGGCAAATGCCCGACGGGGGTGACAACCCAAGACCCCGGGCGGTACCGCGCGCTGGTGGTGGATGATAAATATCAACGGGTTGCCAAGTTTCACGCCAACACAATGCACACGCTGAAAGAGGCGATTGAGGCCAGCGGGTTGCAACATCCACGCGATTTGACCGCGCATCACTTGATGATTCGGGTGAACAGCCGCGAGGTGCGATCTGCGGCCAGCCAATATCATTGGCTGGAACAAGGGGAATTGCTGGGCGCAGATGTTAGCCACCCGGCCTTTGCCAAATATTGGGACCATGTGCGCGCAGACAGTTTTGCCATTGCGATTTAGGGTGGTTTGCCAAAGCGCTGATTGCAGAGCATAAAAAAGGCCGCCCAAGTTAGGGGCGGCCTTTTTGGTGATATGTGCCGCTTAGCTGAGCAAGTTAGGCACAATGGTGACGATCCAAGGGAACATATAGAGGAGCAAAAGCGCACCCACTTGGATCAACACAAAGGGGATCACACCGCGGTAGATATGGCCTGTTGTCACCTCTTTCGGGGCGACGCCGCGCAGATAGAACAGCGCAAAGCCAAAAGGCGGCGTGAGGAAGGAGGTTTGCAAGTTGACCGTGATCATGATGGTAACCCAAGACGGATCGAACGTGCCACCATAGATGACAGGCCCCACGATGGGCACCACGATGTAGATGATTTCCAAGAAATCCAACACAAAGCCAAGGATGAACAGCACCAGCATCACGATCAGGAAAACGGTAAGTTCATTGTCAAAGCTGCGCAGGAAACTTTGGATGTAGTGTTCGCCGCCAAAGGAGATGAGGACGAGGTTCAGGATCTGGCTGCCAATCAGGATGGCAAACACCATCGAGGTGACTTTGGCGGTTTCGCGGACAATCGGGGTCAACACCCGGTTGCGCCACAAAACCCAGCAGGCATAAAGCAGGCCAAACATCGCAAAGGAATAGGTGGCTTGGGCAACGCCCCACGCGATCCATTGTTCGGTTGTGGTGACGCCGACGCCGACGCGCAGATCAAAATTGACGCCGACAAGGATCATGACGACGATTGAAAACGCGGTCATCAAGATGATGGTGCCCGCTTTGTTCAGATCGCCCAGCTTGCGGTAAGCGGCGAGCAAGATTGCGCCCCCTGCCCCCAGTCCGGCTGCAGGCGTTGGGTTGGTGATACCGCCAAGGATGGAGCCGAGGACTGCGATGATCAAGATCAGCGGCGGGAAAACCACGCGAATGAGTTCATTGCGGGCCAGCATGCCCGTGGCGAAATACGCCCCGTAAAAGGCCAGCGCCAAGGGAAGCGCCAGCAGCACAACCGTCGTGCCGGGGGTGGCGAGCGGGGAGATGAGAAGCGTATCGACAAGCAGCCCAAGGGCCACCCCGCCCAGACCGATCCACAAAGGACGATGATCGGCGGAGGGGGCCACCCCGCGTGCGGTGGTCAAAATCAGCGCAAGCAGCAAGAAAATCACGCCAATTCCGGTGCCAACGGGCGCGCGGCTGTCAAGTTTTTCAGCTCGTGCGATGTCAAGTTCCGCATCTGTCAGCGCGATGGATTTGGCCACGCCGCCCGAGGCATCAATGTCGGCTTGTTGCTGCACAGCGGCGTCCCAGCGGGCTTGGCCGTGCAGTTCGATCATCGAGGCTTTGCACTGATCGGACACGCGTGTGCGCAGATCTGCGGTTTGACCCGCATCCGAAAAGCTGTCCACGGTCAGGTCTTGGTTGCCGATCAGGTTGACCTGCATCGCCAAAAACAGACCCCCAATCAGCGCCACGGGGACGCCAAGGAACCACGTTGTTGCGTCCGAACGAGTGATCACCTCGCCACGGGCGGCGGCGTCGAAGCGAACGGCGGGCGCCTTGGACGGGTTCAGCATCGCAAAGCCAAAAGCATAGGCGGCGTAGAGCAC
This sequence comes from Pseudorhodobacter antarcticus, assembly GCF_900110135.1. Classification (GTDB taxonomy): domain Bacteria; phylum Pseudomonadota; class Alphaproteobacteria; order Rhodobacterales; family Rhodobacteraceae; genus Pseudorhodobacter; species Pseudorhodobacter antarcticus. The sequence goes on from NZ_FOCO01000007.1 coordinate 74,470, forward strand.
AGCCAGCATAACGCCCGGCAGAATGGCGGCTTGAAACAGCGTCCCGACCGAGACAACGGCGGCGGTGCCAAGATAGGTCAGCGCATCAGAACAGCCTGCGGTTTGCGCCCGAATTTCCTGACCTGCGGCGTAAAGATCGCCCGCCATCGTGCCCAAAAGCACGATCACGATGGACGGGGGGATGATTTGGCCCAGCGTGCCAGAGGCGGCGATAACCCCGGTGGCAAGCTGCGGCGAGTAGCCCGCGCGCAGCATGGTGGGCAAGGACAGCAGGCCCATCGTGACCACAGTCGCGCCCACAATCCCGGTGGAGGCGGCCAAAAACGCGCCGACCACAACCACGGCCACGGCCAGACCACCCGGCAGCGGGCCAAAAACGCGGGCCATTGTTGTCAGCAGATCATTGGCGATTTTGGAGCGTTCCAGCGTGATGCCCATCATGACGAACATCAAAACCGCCAGCAGCGTTTCAATCGACGCGCCAGCGATAACGCGTTCGTTCATCCGGTTGACGATGAACGACAGGTTGCGGTCCATCGCCACTTCCCAGCCTTGGGGGAACAGCGGTTGCGCTATCAAGGGCAGTTCGGGATATCGGAAATGGGTGATGTCGATCTGGCTGATGCCTACGGCCTGCAAGGCGCGGTAAGCGTCCGATCTGGTATCGACGGCTTGGTGGATCAGCAGCCCCGCCGTGTCCAATGATGCGATGATGCCAAAGGCGATAATCCCTGCCCCACCGATGGAAAACGCCACCGGAAAGCCGGAAATAATGCCCGAAAACAGGCACAAGAATACAATGATGAGGCCAACCTCAATCCCGTCCAGTCCAAATAACATGGGGGTTTTGTCCTTTAATGAGCGTTGTTGGCAGAGGTATCCACCGCAGAATCCAGATCGAGGTACTTATTCGCCTCCGCCTCACCCTCGCGCCATTCGAGCATGGAGCGATAGAAAAAGGCGATAGCGTGGAGAAACACCAAGGCGCAAAACGACAGCATCAGGAGTTTGAACAGATAGTAGGCGTCAAACCCGTTGGGCGAAAAGCCAATGGTTTCTACGTTCCATTTCATCACATTCGATTTGCGCAGGATTTGTTCCAAGCTGTCAGAGGCGGACACTTTGGGCGTGATCAAGCTGCGCCACATGAAATACCACGCGAACATCCAAGTGAGGATGGCGGTGGACATCATGAAAAACAATGCGCCCATCATATCGACCACGCGCCGCGCGCGGTAGCTGATGCGGGCATAGATAAGGTCGACGCGGACATGGCCACCTTGGACAAATGTGTAGGTGACGCAAAGGCAAACGATGAGGGAGTTATAAAGCTTCAGCTCCTCTGACCACCAGCTGAGATCGTGGGAAACGAAGCTATAGCCGGGCCAAAGCGGATAGCCAAAGGGCGAAAACGGGCCGATTTCAATGGCGGCCACGCGGAAAATACGCTGCAAAAACACGATGATGATTTGCTGCAACACCATAAGCAGGCCAAACCATGCGACCGCACGGCCCAGCGTGTTGGCGAACCATTCCAGCCCGCGCACCACGCCCCACATGATGGATTTGCGCCAAATGCCAAGGCCCGTGAGACAAAGGAATATCGTGAACACAACAAAGAAGAATTCAGAGCTGCCACCGTAATACACGAAACGGCCAAGCGCTTGTTTCGCTTCGGGTGTGGCGAGGCCACCCAATTCACCCAACCATGACAACCATTCCCCCGGATGCGTGATCGCATGGAAGAAGTGAAGGACCGACAGGCCGATGTTCGTGAAAAATAAGGAAATGCTGCTGAGCATTTCTACCCTCCCCCTGAGGTGTCTTGCTGATTTTTATGCGCAAGAGTTTTCCCCCAGCGCGTGGCCGGGGGGTAAGTGTCGTGGCCGATATGGCTTACATGGTTTGTGTGCGGGTCCGCTGACGGGTATAGGCTCCGTCAGATTTGTCGATCCACGCGGCCGAAGATTTCATCGACGGCATGTAGCTGTCATAGACGCGCTTATACAGCTCGTCGCCCATGTTTTCGTCATGCACTTCCTGGCTTGCCTTGGCAAATGCATCCCAAACGCTGTCCGGAAATTCCAGCGTTTTCACGCCAGCCGCCTGCAAACGGGTCAATGCCGAACCGTTGTTGGCGAGGAACTGAGACAGGCTCCACTGATGGCCTTCGCCTGCCGCAACTTCGACGATTTTTTGCTGGGATGGGGTCAAGCTTTCGAACACGTCGCGGTTCATTGCAAGCGACAGACCTGCGCCCGGCTCATGGAAGCCTGCGGTGTAATAGAATTTGGTGATTTCTTGGAAACCGGCCTTTTCATCGGCCCAAGGACCAATCCATTCGGTGCCATCAATAGCACCAGATGCCAGCGCTTGGTACACTTCGCCGCCGGGCAGGTTTTGCACGGATGCGCCCAGCTTGCCCAACGCAAGACCACCAAGGCCGGGCATACGGAATTTCAAACCGTTAAAGTCATCTGCCGAAGTGATTTCTTTGCGGAACCAACCGCCGGCTTGCGCGCCCGTGTTGCCACCAAGGAACGACTTGAGGCCAAAGGTTTTGCCCAATTCGTCGTGGAATTCATGGCCGCCGCCCTGATAGTACCAGTTTACCAATTCTTGCGCGGTCATGCCCATCGGCACGCAGGTAAAGAAGGCATAGGCAGGGTGTTGACCCACAAAGTAGTAATCGGCGCCGTGATACATATCGGCCTGACCGGAGGTTACAGCGTCAAACACCTCAAACGCGCCGACGAGTTCGCCCGCGGCCTTAAGGTCGACAGTCAACTGGCCATCGGTCATTGCGGTGATCATATCGGCATCGCGCTGCGCCGAATCGTGCACGCCAGCAAGGCCACGGCCCCATGTGGTCACCATGGTCAGGGTGCGGTTGCCTTGGGCATACATTGGGGCTGCCAGCGTGCTTGCGGCGGCGGCGGTGGCACCACCGATGGTGGCTTTGGTCAAGAATGAACGACGATCCATAAAGTCTCCTCCCAGAGAGAATGACCCTGCCTTTGCGGCGGGGCGGATTTGAACGTGAAAAACCTTAGCGGCGGAAATCTGCGCATGAAATACCTAATACTGCGTAGATCGCGGGTTATATTGGCAGTCACTTTAACCAATTGGGGCTGTTAGCGCTGTCATGGGTGCAAGGGGCGCTCGTTATGCCTATGGCTTGACGCAACGCCCTTGCCTTACGATTCTGTGCGGGCCTTGATTTTGGAAAGGAATATGTGCGCCAGCGCATCGCCCAGTTTTTTGCAGGCAAGCTGACCTATGGTCAAAAGATTTTTCTTTTGGCCACGGTGCCGCTTGTGGTGGCAATGATCACGGTGGGATTTTTGGTGCTGCGCGAGTCGCGCCAGATGGCTGACCGCGAGATTGCAGGGTTGGAGGCGCAATTGATCGCCGCGAAAAAGGCGGAGCTGCGCAATTACCTGTCGATTGCACGCACGGCGTTTGGCCCGATTTATGGCAACGCCCTGCCCGATGATGAAGCGGCCAAGCGTGCTGTGATGCAAATTCTTGCCGCCATGACTTACGGGTCTGAGGGGTTTTTCTTTGCCTATGATTACGATGGGAAAAATCTGGTTAGCCCGCGCCAGACTTGGCTGATTGAACGCAATTGGGCGGGGCTGCATGATGAAAACGGTGTGCCTGTGGTAGATGAGGTCATCCGGCTCGCGCGGCAAGGATCGGGGTATCACAGCTATACTTGGCCCAAACCGAGTTCGGGGCAGCCTGCTGCGATGGTATCATATGTGATCGGGTTGCAAGATTGGCGGTGGGCGATCGGTTCTGGGATTTTCATTGATGATGTTCTGGCCTCTGTCGCGGCGGCGCGGGCAGAGACAGAGGCGCGGGTGCAGCGCACGTTTCGCTATATCGCGGCGATCACGCTGGCATCGGTGCTGGCTGTGTTTTTGTCGGGGTTGATGCTGAACCTGCGCGAACGCAGGCTGGCCGAGGATAAGCTGAAAGCGTTGACCCAGCGCGTGTTCGAAACCCAAGAGGAAGAGCGCGGGCGCGTGGCGCGTGAATTGCACGACAGCATCAGCCAGATTTTGGTCGGCGTGCGCTATATCTTGGAACTGGCGCGGCGGCGGCAAGCCACGGGCGACGACCGCGCGGGCGAAAGCCTGAATTCCGGCATCGACCATCTGAACGGCGCCATCCAAGAGGTGCGCCGCATCAGCCGCGATCTGCGCCCCGGCGTGCTGGATGACCTTGGCCTTGGCCCTGCCCTGCAATCGCTGGCCGAGGAGTTTGGCAAGCGTACGGGCATAAAAGTGACCTATGAAACCAACCCATTTCGCAACCGATTGGATCAAAACAGTAAAATCGCATTGTACCGTATTGCCCAAGAGGCGTTTACGAATATCGAACGCCATTCCGGCGCGACTGAGGTGACAATGCTGGTGCGTGGCACCAAATCCGGCGCTTTGGTGCGCATTGCCGACAATGGGCGCGGGATGCCTGCGCAACGCAGCGACACCCCCGGCCTTGGCCTGCGCAATATGGCCGAACGGATGGAACGTTTGGACGGTACTTTGCGCATTTTACCCAACAAACCGGGTGTAGTGATTGAGGCGCAGGTGCCGCTAACCCATATGCTGCCCCCCGCCGGACCACCGCCCCCCCAGACAAAGGCCACCCCATGACCCAGCCCAATCCCGTTTTGCCCATTCGAGTGTTAATCGTCGATGACCACCCCATGGTCGCCCAAGGCATCAGCGCGATTTTGGAAACCTATGACGATATCGCGGTGATTGGCACGTTGTGTAACGGCCGCGCGGCGATTGACCAGATCGCAGCACTTGACCCTGATGTGATGCTGCTGGATTTGAACATGCCGCAGGTCAATGGGTTGACGGCGTGTGAGATTATTTTGGAAAAACGTCCCGACACACGAATTTTGATCCTGTCGATGCATGACAGTCCCGAATATATCACCACAGCCCTTAGCCACGGCGCGATGGGGTATTTGCTAAAGGATGTCCCGACCGAGGAGGTGAAGCTGGCGATTGACACTGTAATGGCGGGTCAACGCTACCTTTGCGCCGGGGCGGCGAGTGCGATCAAACCCACACATGACGGCGCGCGCGAAGCGTTGACCAACCGCGAACAGACGATTTTGCTGGAACTGGCGCAGGGCAAATCGAACAAGAATGTCGCCGCCAGCTTGGACATTTCGGTGCGCACGGTAGAAACGCACCGCAAAAACATCAAACGAAAGCTGGGCATCGCCTCCACCGCCGGGCTGACGCGCTATGCGATGGAACATGGGGTTTTGCAGGGCACAGGAAACTGATCTTGCCATTCATCTTGGCTTAAATACCTAAACCCCATCGGCACCCAAGCGCAACAGCTGGGCATTGCACCGGGTCAAATTCCGCTTCTTACGTCATAACCCGTCATATTGAAACTTTCGATACGTTTTATTCACGCCTGCGACACTTTATTCCGCCCTTTGGGTGTTGACGCGCCTTTTGGCCCGCCATAAGGTCGCTCAAGTTTGAATGGGTTGGCAAAGGGTTTGACAGATGGATGATCTTGTCGTCGGCATTTTGAAAAGGCGTATGGGCGGGTAGGTTTTCCCCTTTCACCCCATGCGCCCCCGATTGACCCTCGGGGGCTTTTTGTTGCGTTAAGGCGGCCCGCAAGGGCGGCAAAAAAGGATAGATACGATGGCACAGATGACTGGCGCGGAAATGGTGGTTCAGGCCTTGAAGGATCAAGGGGTTGAAGTGATCTTTGGCTATCCCGGTGGGGCCGTGCTGCCGATTTATGATGCGATTTTCCGGCAAAACGACATTCGCCACATTCTGGTTCGCCATGAACAAGGTGCTGTTCACATGGCCGAAGGCTATGCGCGGTCCACCGGAAAGCCCGGCGTGGTTTTGGTGACATCGGGCCCCGGTGCGACCAATGCGGTGACAGGTTTGACCGATGCGCTGATGGACAGCATCCCCTTGGTGGTTTTGACGGGCCAAGTGCCGACGTTTATGATTGGCACCGATGGGTTCCAAGAGGCGGATACGGTGGGCATCACCCGGCCTTGCACCAAGCACAATTGGTTGGTGAAAGACACCGATAAGCTGGCCGAAACTTTGCATCAGGCGTTTCATGTGGCCACCAACGGCCGCCCCGGCCCAGTGTTGATTGATATTCCCAAGGATGTGCAGTTTGCCACCGGCGAATACATGCCGCCGCAAAAGGCAAAGGTGTCGCATTACCAGCCACGTCTGAAAGGCGACATTGAGGCGATCACCCGCATGGTGGAAATGATGGAAACCGCAGAGCGGCCGTTGTTCTACACCGGCGGGGGTGTCATCAACTCTGGTCCCGCTGCCAGCCAATTGCTGCGCGAATTTGTGGAAGCGACAGGGTTTCCCATCACATCGACCCTGATGGGTTTGGGGTGTTATCCGGCATCGGGCGACAAGTGGTTGGGCATGTTGGGCATGCACGGCACCTATGAGGCCAATCTGTCGATGCATGGCTGCGATTTGATGTTGAACATCGGTGCGCGGTTTGATGACCGGATTACCGGGCGGATTGCAGATTTTTCGCCAAACAGCCGCAAAGTGCATGTGGATATTGACGCGTCATCCTTGAATAAGGTGATCCGTGTGGAAGTGCCGATTTTGGGCGATGTGGGCCATGTGTTAGAAGATGCGCTGCGCCTGTGGAAAGCGCGCGGGCGCAAGGTGAACAAGCCAGCACTTGCCAAGTGGTGGAAGCAGATTGCGGAATGGCGGTCGATCAATTGTCTTGATTACAAAGGGTCGGACACGATCATCAAGCCGCAATATGCGTTGCAACGGCTGGAGGCGTTGACCAAGGGGATGGACCGTTACATCACCACCGAAGTAGGCCAGCACCAGATGTGGGCCGCGCAATACCTTGGGTTTGAAGGGCCGAACCGTTGGATGACCAGCGGCGGATTGGGCACGATGGGATACGGCTTGCCCGCGTCGATTGGGGTGCAGATTGCGCATCCTGATGCGTTGGTGATCAACGTGGCGGGCGAGGCGTCATGGTTGATGAACATGCAAGAAATGGGCACGGCCATTCAATTTCGCGCGCCTGCCAAGCAGTTCATCCTGAACAACGAACGGTTGGGCATGGTGCGCCAATGGCAAGAGTTGCTGCATGGCGAGCGCTATTCCCAAAGTTGGTCCGAAAGCTTGCCGGATTTTGTGAAACTTGCCGAGGCGTTTGGGTGCAAGGGCATCCGGGTGTCGGACCCGAAGGATTTGGACGATGCGATTATGGAGATGCTGCGCTATGACGGGCCGGTGATTTTTGATTGTTTGGTGGAAAAGCATGAAAACTGTTTCCCGATGATTCCATCTGGCAAGCCGCATAATGAGATGTTGTTGGGTGATGCAGACACGCAGGGGGTTATTGGGGAAAAGGGCGCGGTTTTGGTTTAAAGCGCGGTTTTTGTGATCAACGCCGGGGGTTTCAAACCCCCGGACTCCCGTGGGATATTTTTAAACAGAAAAAAGAAGGGAGCAGGCTGATGTCGCCGCTCAATATCAAACAAGGGTCTACCAGCCATTCGGCCTATGATTTGCGTGACCCCAATGGAGATGTGATTGAACAGCACACATTGGCGGTGTTGGTGGACAATGAAAGCGGCGTTTTGGCGCGGGTTATTGGGCTATTTTCGGGGCGCGGGTATAACATCGACAGCCTGACCGTGGCAGAGGTGGACCATGAGGGGCACCGGTCGCGCATTACCATTGTGACGCGTGGCACGCCGCAGGTGATTGTGCAAATTAAAGCGCAGCTGGGGCGGATTGTGCCGGTGCATGAGGTGCATGATTTGACCGTGGACGGGCCATCTGTGCAGCGCGAATTGGCGCTGTTCAAGGTGGCGGGTAAGGGTGATGCGCGGATTGAAGCGTTGCGGTTGGCCGAGATTTTCCGGGCCAATGTGGTGGACAGCACGTTGGAAAGCTTTGTGTTTGAAATGACGGGCACGCCGGAGAAAATTGATGCTTTTGCCGATTTGATGCGGCCTTTGGGCCTGCGTGAGATTGCGCGTACCGGGGTTGCCGCATTGTCGCGCGGGGCGTAACTTTCAGGTATTGCGGATTTAAGGGGGGCGCTGTGGTGGCACCCCCCGTTTTGTTTAGCGGCCTTCGAATTTCGCGGGACGTTTTTCGAGGAAGGCGATCACGCCCTCTTTGAAATCATGGGTTTGGCCGCATTTGCCTTGCAGCTGCGCCTCCAGCGTCAGTTGTTGATCGAGGGTGTTTTCAAAGCTGGCGCGGATGGCCGTTTTGACGCTGTGATAGGCGGCGGTCGGACCCGTGGCCAATTGCGTGGCACGCGCGCGCCAGTGGGTGTCAAAATCGGCATCGGGCAAGGATTCGTAGATCATGCCCCAATTTGCGGCCTGATCGGCACTGATTTTATCGGCAAACAGGGCAGCCCCCATCGCGCGGGCAGCCCCGATTTGACGCGGCAGCCAGTAGGTGCCGCCAGCATCGGGGATAAGGCCGATGCGGGTGAACACTTGGATAAAGCTGGCCGATTGCGCCGCGATCACCACATCGGCGGCAAGCGCAAGATTGGCCCCGGCCCCTGCGGCGGGGCCATTTACCGCCGAAATTGTGGGTATCGGGCAATCATAAATGGCGCGGAGCAAAGGTTCGTATTCGTCACGCAAAGTGCGTTCGAGGTCGATGTTGGCGATTTTGGCCGCGTCCCCAAGGTCTTGGCCAGAGCAAAAGGCGCGCCCTGCCCCAGTGATGACCAAAGCACGGGCAGATTTGCCTGCCGCCTTGACCGCGAACAACAGCTCCGCCCGCATTTGGGTGGACAGCGCATTCATCACCGCAGGACGGTTCAGCGTTATGATGCCAAGGCCGCCTGTTTCGGTGTAAGTGATCGTGTCGTAAATCATGGCTGACGTCCTTTTGGGTTTGGCCGGAACATAGCCAAACCTGCCCCGCCTTGGCGAGGGGAACGATACGTCACTCGCGCATAATTTCTGCCAGCCGCTTTTCTTCATCGGTGGACAGGGTTGCGGGCGCGGTTTCCGTAAGCGTGCGGCGCCGACGGACATAGGTGAAAGCGATGCCACCACCGACTAGCAGCATCAAGGGACCAGCGTACCACAACAAAAGGTTTGCCCCGGTGGAGGTGGGGTTTAGCAGCACATATTCGCCATAACGGGCCACGATATAATCCATTGCGGCGCTGTCGCTGTCGCCCGCAACAAGGCGTTCGCGCACCAGCAAACGCAGATCGCGGGCCAGATCAGCGTTGCTGTCGTCGATATTTTCGTTGCGGCACACAAGGCAGCGCAAATCCTTGGACAAGGCGCGCGCGCGAGATTCCAATGCGGGGTCTGACAGCACCTCGTTGGGTTGCACGGCCATGACCGGGGCGGGCATCAGCGCCCCGGTGGCAAGGGCCAAAGCGAGGACAGTGGCACGCATCATTCGGCTGGCACCGCTGCTGGTGTTTTGGGGGCGCGGCTGCCTGCGGCGACGCGGTAACGACGATCTGCCAAGCTGATGAAACCGCCAAGCGCCATCAGCATGGCCCCGCCCCAAATCCAATTTGCAAAAGGTTTGAAATAGCTGCGCACCGCCCAAGAGCCGTTTTGCTGCAAATCACCGATGACGAAATAGAGGTCGCGGGTGAAGCCGTAATCAATGCCCGCCTCGGTCGTGGGCATGGCGGCCACGGGGTACACGCGTTTTTCTGGGAAAACCGTTGCGATATCGCGGCCGTTTTTGGTCACTTCAAACCGAGCCATTGTGGTGAAGTAATTGGGGCCAGTGGTTTCGTCGACGGAGGCAAGCTTGACGGAATACCCTTCCAGATCATAGCTTTCACCGATATTCATGGTGCGAATATCTTCGACCTGCCACGCCATCATGGCGGCCACAGCAAAGACGGTGACGCCAAAGCCACCATGCGCCGTCGCCTTGCCCCAATCGGCGCGCGGCAGCCGGGTGAGACGCGCAAGGCGGCCCAGCACAGGCCCACGCCCGGCACGTTGCCAAAGTTCGGTCAGCGCACCAAAGAGAACCCAAGCGCCAAGGCCAAGGCCAATGGGGCCAAGGGCCGTGCGTCCGGTTTGCATCGCATAGCCAAGAAGGCCCAAGGATACCGCCAGCACCAAGGCTGGGATCATCACTTTGAACGACCGCCCGACAACCGCGCGTTTCCACGGCATGATTGCGCCGATGGGCAGCAATAGGGCGAGGACCACCATAAAAGGGGTGAAGGCCGCATTAAAAAACGGCTCGCCCACGCTGAGTTTACGGTCCCAAAGCAGTTCAGCGACGAGGGGCCAAATGGTGCCAACGAACACGACAAAGCAAGACACGGAGAGCAGTAGGTTATTGGCGACAATCGCGGATTCGCGGCTGACGGGAGCGAAGAGGCCTTTTGCCTCCATCGCGCTGGCGCGGAAGGCGAAAAGGAGGAGCGCGCCGCCCATGAAAAAGCCAAGGATCATCAGGATGAACACGCCGCGTTCTGGATCATTGGCAAAAGCGTGGACCGAGGTGATGACGCCAGAGCGCACAATGAACGTGCCGATCAGCGAAAAGCCGAACGCGAGGATGGCAAGAAGGATGGTCCATGCTTTCAGCGACTCGCGCTTTTCCACCACGATGGCCGAGTGCAAAAGGGCTGCACCGATCAGCCACGGCATAAAGCTTGCGTTTTCGACCGGATCCCAGAACCAAAACCCGCCCCAACCAAGCTCGTAATAGGCCCACCATGAACCGAGCGCGATGCCGATGGTCAAAAACACCCAAGCAGCAAGCGCCCAAGGGCGCACCCAGCGGCCCCAAGCGGCGTCGACGCGCCCTTCGATCAGGGCGGCAACAGCGAATGAAAAGGCGACGGAGAGGCCTACATAACCGAGGTAGAGGAAGGGCGGGTGGAAGGCCAAACCGGGGTCTTGGAGCAGCGGATTAAGGTCGCGACCGTCGAAAGGTGGCACCTCAAGGCGTAAAAAAGGGTTGGAGGTGAGCAGCATGAAGAGAAAAAACGCCACACCAATGCTGCCTTGGACCGAGAGCACGCGGGCGCGCAACGTCGGCGGCAGGTTGGAGCCGAACCACGCGACCGAGCCGCCAAACAGCGCAAGCATCAAGGACCACAGCAAAAGCGACCCTTCGTGGTTGCCCCAAACGCCGGACACTTTGTACAGCATGGGTTTAAGCGTGTGGGAGTTTGCGACGACCAAGCTGACAGAAAAATCTGACACAACAAAAGCATAGGTGAGGGCGGCAAAGCTGAAGGCAACCAGCACAAATTGTGCGCTTGCCGCCGCCTCACCCACCGCCATCCAGCCGGCCCAACGTTTGTGCGCCCCAACCAACGGCACGACCGTTTGGATGATGGCAACAAACAGCGCGAGGATAAGGGCAAAATGGCCGAGTTCGATGATCATCGGGGCGTTTCCTGTTCTGGTTGTTATAAACCTAACCTGAATTGCGCCCGGGGCCAATGGGGATGCGTTAAGCCGTCGCAGGTGCGGGTGACGTGCTGCACCGGGTTCGGTGTTGCGGGGCGTTAAGTGTTGCGGCGCGGGCCTGCGCGGCGGGTGGAGAGGAGCAGATTGGTTTCCGAGGTGACCACGCCATCAATCTCGCGCACGCGAAACATCACCTCATCCAAGTCTAAAAGCGAAGCGGTGCCAATTTCCGCGATCAAATCCCACCGACCATTGGTGGAATGGACCGCTTGCACCGCGGGCAGGCCCGACAAGCGCGCCATCGTGCGTTCCGCCCCGCGCCCTTCAATCGCGATCATCATCAGCGCGCGCACGGGCGTGGCCGACACATCGCCGCGCGTGACGACCGTATAGCCCGCAATGTCGCCGGACGCCTGCAGTCGTTCCATCCGCGCGCGGATGGTGGCGCGGGCGATGTTCAAACGACCCGCGAGTTCGGACAGGCTGGCGCGGCCATCACGGCGCAATTCTGCGATTATGGCGTGATCGGTATCGTCCAATTTGGCACCTTTGCTTTGCTATTTGGTCTAATCATTGGTCATATTGGCAAAATATTAGCTTCAATCTGCCGTTTTCATCAAGCAAAAAGAGGGACGCAGTAATGGAGGGTCCGATGGCCAAAACCTGTATTCTGATCGGTGCGCCCATTGATGCGGGGCAGCGCCGCCCCGGTTGCCTGATGGGGCCAGCCGCCTACCGGGTGGCGGGGCTGGCGCAAACGCTGTGCGATTTGGGGCATGGCGTGCAAGATCGCGGCGATGTTGAGGTGACGCTGGCACTGGACGCCACCTGCGCCAACCCGGCCGTTCATTCGCTGCCAGAGGTGGTGGGCATGGCGAATGCACTGCGCGAGGCCACGGATGCGGCGCTGGAAACCGGGTTTCCGATCATCATGGGCGGCGATCATTCGCTGGCACTAGGGTCGGTTGCGGGGGCGGCCAAACATGCGGCGGATAAGGGCAAGCCGTTGTTTTTGCTGTGGCTGGATGCCCATTCCGATTTTCACACGCCGCTGACCACCACAAGTGGCAACCTGCACGGCACCCCTGTTGCCTATATCATCGGGCGCGACGGGTTTGATGCGTTTGGCGCCTTCCCTGCCCCGGTGCCGCCCGAAAACATCTGCCTGTTTGGGATTAGGTCGGTTGATCCGGCGGAACATGCAGCCCTGTTGATCCATGATCTGGAAATCAACGATATGCGGGTTTTGGACGAATATGGCATCGTCAAACCCCTGCGCGATTTTCTGGACAAGGTCGTGGCGGCGGGCGGCATGTTGCATGTGTCGCTGGACGTGGACTTTTTGGACCCGTCAGTGGCGCCTGCGGTGGGCACAACCGTTCCAGGCGGCACCACCATTCGCGAGGCGCATCTGGTCATGGAATTGCTGCACGAATCTGGGTTGGTGACATCGCTGGATTTGGTAGAACTGAACCCCTTTTTGGATGAACGTGGCCGCACAGCGCGGCTGATGGTGGACCTTGTGGCATCGCTTATGGGGCGCAAAGTGTTTGACCGCCCGACCCGCAGCTTTGGTTGATTTTTGGAGACTATGATGACCGCCCCTTCAAAACAGGCATATGTGCCTTTTGTTAGCGTTGCCAATATGATGAAGCTAGTTCTTTATGTTGGATTGGAGCGCGTTTTGACCGATTTATGCGCCGAAATTGAGGATGATTTTCGCCGTTGGGGGGAGTTTGACAAAACCCCGCGCGTGGCCAGTCATTCCGACGTGGGTGTGATCGAACTGATGCCCACATCAGACGGGGAAACCTATGGGTTCAAATATGTAAACGGGCATCCGGGCAACATGAAGAACGGACTGCAAACCGTTACAGCCTTTGGACTTTTGGCCGATGTGCAGACGGGTTATCCAATCTTGGTGTCAGAAATGACATTGCTGACAGCGTTGCGCACGGCGGCGACATCGGCGATGGCGGCAAAGTGGTTGGCCCCGAAAAATGCCCGCGTGATGGCGCTGATCGGCAATGGCGCGCAGGCGGAGTTTCAAGCGCTGGCGTTCAAAGCGATCTGCGGGATTGAGGAGGTGCGGTTTTATGACATTGACCCCGCTGCCACCGCCAAATGTTTGGAAAATCTTAAGGGTTCGGGGATTAGGCTGATCGCGTGCGCAACAGCAGAGGCGGCAATTGAAGGGGCGCAGATCATCACAACGGTCACGGCGGACAAGCAATATGCGACGATATTAAGCGATAACATGGTTGGCACGGGCGTGCATATCAACGGGGTTGGCGGCGACTGCCCCGGCAAGACGGAGTTGCACCGTGACATTTTGCTGCGGTCGTCGATCTTTGTCGAATATCCGCCCCAAACGCGGGTGGAGGGAGAAATACAAGCGTTGGACCCCGACCATCCGGTGACGGAGTTGTGGCAAGTGATTACAGGGGTGGCGGCAGGGCGCACTGCGGCGGCGGAGGTGACTTTGTTCGATTCTGTCGGCTTTGCGATCGAGGATTTTGCAGCCCTGCGCTATGTCCACGGCAAGGTGGCACAAACCGGGTTTTGTGAGCAGTTGGACATGATCGCGGACCCAGATGACCCAAGGGATTTGTTCGGGATGCTGCTTCGATCGGCATAGGCGTTGCACCGCATGTGGGGGATGGTCTATAGTCAGGGCAACTAGATATAGCCCCAAGGTACGGGGCAGAAACAGAAAGAGCGGCAGACGTGACAGACCGTCCGGAAGACACTGATATCCCTGATGAAATGCCAGAGCGCGAAGGGCTGGAACGTATGGCCCATGCCGGCCCGCAGGTCAGCATCATTGATGAGATGAAAACGGCCTATCTGGATTACGCGATGAGCGTGATTGTCAGCCGCGCGATTCCGGACCTGCGCGATGGGTTGAAACCGGTTCACCGCCGCATTTTGTATGCAATGAATGAGGTCGGCAACACGATTGACAAGCCGTATCGCAAATCGTCGCGCCCGGTGGCGGATACGATGGGCAAATACCACCCGCATGGCGACAGCGCGATTTACGATGCGCTGGTGCGGATGGCGCAGGATTTTTCGATGTCCTTGGTGCTGCTGGACGGTCAGGGCAATTTCGGCTCGATGGACGGCGATCGGGCGGCGGCGTTTCGCTATACCGAAGTGCGCATGGCGAAAACTGCGAACTTTTTGCTGGCGGATATCGACAAGGACACTGTTGATTTTCAAGACAATTATGACGGTAAGGACCGTGAACCAACGGTATTGCCAGCCCGCTATCCCAACATGCTGGTCAATGGCGCGGGCGGCATTGCGGTGGGCATGGCGACCAACATTCCGCCGCATAATTTGGGCGAGGTGATTGACGGCACGCTGGCGCTGATCGCCGACCCGGACCTGTCGACCGAAGGGTTGATGGAGATTATCCCTGCCCCAGATTTTCCAACGGGCGGTGTGATATTGGGCCGGTCCGGCGCGCGAAAAGCCTATCTAGAAGGGCGTGGGTCGGTTGTTATTCGTGCAAAAACCCGGGTGGAGGAGATTCGCAAAGACCGCTGGGCGATTATCATTGATGAAATCCCGTATCAGGTAAACAAATCGTCGATGATCGAGAAGATCGCCGAATTGGTCCGCGAAAAGCGGGTTGAGGGCATTGCGCATGTGCAAGACGAATCGGACCGGACCGGCGTGCGCGTGGTGATCGAATTGAAGCGCGATGCGACGGCGGATGTGGTGCTGAACCAGCTGTTCCGGTTCTCGCCCATGCAAATCCATTTTGGCTGCAATATGTTGGCGCTGAATGGCGGGCGGCCCGAACAGTTGACGCTGCGCGATTTTCTGACCAACTTCATCACCTTCCGCGAGGAGGTGGTGGCCCGGCGCACCGCGTTTGAATTGCGCAAAGCGCGGGAACGCAGTCACATTTTGTGTGGTTTGGCCGTGGCCGTGTCGAATGTGGATGAGGTGGTCGCAACCATTAGATCATCCGCCGATGCGGGTGAGGCGCGCGAGCGGTTGATGACGCGGCGCTGGCCTGCGGGAGAAATTATCCCCTTTATTCAATTAATTGACGACCCGAGCCACAAAGTGAACGACGACGGCACCTATAATCTGTCGGAAATTCAGGCCCGCGCGATTTTGGACCTGCGGTTGCAGCGTTTGACCGCCTTTGGCGTCGGCGAAATCACGGATGAGTTGGCGGAACTGGCGGGCAAGATCAAAGACTACCTTGAAATTCTGGGCAGCCGTGAGCGTATCATGGCCATTATCGCCGCCGAATTGACCGAAGTGCGCGAGCTGTTCGCCGTGCCGCGCCGGACCGAAATCTCGGATTGGTCCGGCGATATGGAGGATGAGGACCTGATCGAGCGTGAGGATATGGTCGTGACCATCACCTCGGGCGGGTACATCAAGCGCACACCTTTGCATGAATTCCGGGCGCAACGCCGCGGTGGCAAGGGGTTGTCGTCGATGTCGACCAAAGAAGATGACGTGGTGACGACGCTATTTGTGGCCAACACGCATACGCAACTGCTGTTTTTCACAACCGATGGCATGGTTTACAAGCTGAAATGCTGGCGTTTGCCGCTGTCGGGGCGCAATGCGCGCGGCAAGGCGATGGTCAACATTCTGCCAATCGTGGCGGGCGTTTCGATCGCGGCGATTTTGCCGGTGGATGTGCCGGACACCGAATGGGATGATTTGCAGATTTTCTTTGCCACGTCAGATGGCGATGTGCGGCAAAACGCACTTTCGGATTTCACCAATGTGATGCGCAATGGCAAAATCGCGATGCGTTTGCCTGAAGGGGTATCGCTGGTAAACGCCCGTATTTGCGATGAAAATGACGATATTATGCTGGTGACTTCGGGCGGGAGGGCCATCCGCTTTCCAACGACCGAGGTGCGGGTTTTCAAAAGCCGCGGGTCGACGGGGGTGCGCGGCATTAGGCTGGCAGAAGGCGACAGCGTGGTGTCCATGTCCGTGATCCGGCATTTTGACGCCACGCCAGACGAACGTGCCGCCTATTTGAAGATGCGCCGCCAGCAAGAGGGCGTGATGGATGACGTGGACGCCGAGGAGGAGGACGTCGCGGTTGTGGGCGAATTGCCACCGGAACGGTTCGCCGAAATGCAGGCATATGAAGATCTGATTTTAACCATTACGCAAGGTGGGTCGGGCAAACTGTCGTCCAGTCATGATTATCCAGTGCGCGGACGTGGGGGCCAAGGGGTAAAGGCGATGGCGGGCCGCAATGGCGCGCTAGTCGCATGCTTCCCTGTGGATCGGACCGATCAGGTGATGCTTGCCACCTCTACCGGGCAGTCGATTCGGGTGCCGGTGGATCAGATTTCGTTCCGTTCGCGGGCGGCGGGTGGGGTCAAAGTGTTCAACACAGGGGCCGCGGAAGTGGTCGTTTCGGTTGCACGCGTGGCCGAACAAGCCGATGACGTGGTCGAGGCAGAGGTTTTGGACAGCGTTGACACAACCAGCGCCGAATGATCGACGCTTTGGCGCGGGCATTAGAGGAATTGGCGCGACGGAGGGAGATTATTTCCTATGGCGCGCTGGCCCGGCAGCTGGAGATTGTTGGCCCTGCCAGCATTGCGAGACTGACCGCTGCGCTGGAGGCAACGATGGCGCAAGATACAGCACAAGGGCGGCCGTTACGAGCCGCCCTTTGCTATGCGCGGGGCAGCGATTTGCCTGCAAAAGGGTTTTTCGAAACGGCGCGCCATTTGGGGGTGGATTTTGGGCCCGAACCAGCGGCCTTTGTCGCGGCGCAGCGCGAAAAGCTGTTCACGGCTTCGTAACCCCTGCCTGCTAACCTGCCCCAAAGCAAACTGGGGGCCATAATGAACCTGTATCACTGTATGATTGAGTTGAAAGACGGCGCACGCGCGCTGGCCTTTGCAGCGGTGGTGGAGGTGTGGATGAATGGGCTGCAAGAAAAGGGCTTGATTGTGCGGTGGCGTTTAATGCGGCGCAAACTGGGCCTTGCCTCTGGCAGTCTGACGGATTTTCTGTTGGAGGTGGAGCTGGAAAGCCTGGGGCAGCTTGATACCTTCTTTGATACGTTGAGCAAACAAGACGCCGAAATGGCGCGGCGATACGAACAGATGCATCAAATGATCGCCCGGTCTGAGGTAGGGTTGTACCGCCCCTACCCCGATCAGCAACAACAAGAACGGATTGCATTGATCTAGGCGATAAGGCGGGCTACATGACCGCCTATGGAACAGGTTTTAAACATCATCGGCGGCGGAATGGCCGGATCAGAGGCGGCTTGGCAAGCGGCCCAAGTGGGCGTGCGCGTGGTCATCCACGAAATGCGGCCAAAGGTTGGTACTTTTGCCCATCGTACGGGCAATTTGGCGGAAATGGTGTGTTCAAACTCTTTCCGGTCGGATGATGATGAGCAAAATGCCGTGGGCCTGTTGCATTGGGAAATGGGGGCAGCGGACGGTATAATTATGCAGACCGCGCGCGCGCACAGATTGCCTGCGGGTGGCGCGTTGGCGGTGGACCGCGATCCCTTTGCGGCGGCGGTTACGGAAAAACTGTTGGCGCACCCTTTGATTTCGGTGTCTTATGAGGAGGTTACAGAACTTCCCTCATCTGGTCATTGGATTATCGCGACGGGCCCGCTGACATCTGGGGCGCTGGCAGAGAGTATTCGCGCAGCGACCGGGGCCGATGCATTGGCGTTTTTTGATGCCATCGCCCCTATCGTTTACGCCGAAAGCGTGGACATGTCGGTGGCCTGGATGCAGTCGCGCTATGACAAGGGCGAAACGGCCGAAGAACAAGTCGCCTATATGAACTGCCCGATGACCAAAGAGCAGTATGAAGGGTTCATCGACGCCCTTTTGGCGGCTGAAAAAACCGAGTTTCATGAAGGTGAAACCGCAGGATATTTCGACGGATGCTTGCCGATTGAGGTGATGGCGGAGCGCGGCCGCGAAACGTTGCGGTTTGGCCCGATGAAGCCTGTGGGCCTGACCAATCCGCACAATCCAATGAAGCCCTATGCCGTAGTGCAGTTGCGCCGCGATAACAAGCTGGGGACGCTTTACAATATCGTCGGTTTTCAAACCAAGATGAAGTACGGCGCGCAAACCGCTGTTTTTAAAATGATTCCCGGCTTGCAGGATGCAAGCTTTGCACGGCTTGGTGGTATTCACCGTAACACGTTTATCAATTCCCCCACCTTGCTGGACGATCAGATGCGCCTACGCAGCCAGCCCAATATCCGCTTTGCTGGGCAGATCACGGGCGTCGAAGGGTATGTTGAAAGTGCTGCGATGGGCCTTATCGCCGGGCGTATGGCCGCGACCGAGATTTTGGGCGGAACATTATCAGCCCCCCCGCCAGATACGGCGATGGGCGCGTTGATCACCCACATCACCGGCGGGGCCGAAGCGAAAACCTTTCAGCCGATGAACGTGAATTTTGGTCTTTTCCCGCCGATTGACGCAAAAGGTGGGCGACGCGGGCGCAAAGATCGGTACAAAGCCTATACGGACCGGGCCAAGCAGGCATTTACGGAATGGCTTTCCTAACGCGCTTTGCGCCCTCCCCGACTGGCCCTTTGCACTTGGGCCACGCGTATTCAGCGCTTTTGGCACAAGATATGGCGCAGGCCGCGGGTGGCACAGTCTTGCTGCGGATTGAGGATATTGACCAAAGCCGCAGCAGGCCCAAATGGGAAACACAGATTTATGATGACCTTCAATGGCTTGGCCTGAATTGGCCACGACCCGTGATGCGCCAATCGGATCGTTTGCCTGTATATCGCACAGCCCTTGATAGGCTTTTGGCGCGTGGCCTGATTTACATCTGCACCTGTTCGCGCCGCGATATCGACATGGCCCTAAGTGCGCCGCAAGAGGGCGTGACTGTGGGACCAGACGGGCCGATCTATCCCGGGACCTGTCGCGCGGCACAGCACCGCGATGGTAAAAATGGGGTTTTCCGCCTAAACATGGCGGCGGCGATGGATTTGGTGGCTGATGTTAACTTTATCGAAACGGGGCCATGTCATACTGGCACCATAATCCGGACACGGGCGGATTATTTGGATGGGATTGGCGATATCGTGCTGGCGCGGCGCGATATGGGCACCTCATATCATTTATCTGTGGTTTTGGACGATGCAGCGCAGGGGGTCACACATGTGCTGCGTGGTGAGGATTTGTTTGAAGCGACCGCAATACATGTGGTTTTGCAACGATTGTTGAACCTTGCCACGCCGATATATCACCACCACCCCCTGATCCGTGACGCGGCGGGCAAGCGGTTGGCAAAACGTGATGACGCCCGCGCAATAGCGAAATATCGGGCAGAGGGCACCACCCCTGCCAATATTCGGCGCATGATCGGCCTATGATAACATCGGATCAGCGGTGATCACCTCATCCCCATCGCGGACCACGGTGTAAAAACAAGACCGGCGCAACGTATGACAGGCCGGGCCCGCTTGATCGACCCGCAGCAACAGACAATCACGGTCACAATCGATGCGCAATTCCACCAATTTCTGTACATGGCCAGAGGTTTTGCCTTTTGCCCAAAACGCCTGCCGCGACCGCGACCAATAGGTGACCTGCCGCGTGGCAAGCGTTCGGGCGATCGCCTCGGTGTTCATCCACGCGAACATCAGCACCTCGCCACTGATATGATCCTGAGCAATCGCCGGAATCAGGCCTTGCGCATTGAACTTTAGCGTAGACGGGTCAAATGACATCAGAGTTTTCCTTTGCAACAGCGCACACGCCCCCTATCTATGCGCAACGGCTGGATGATTGAAACGGGTTTTGACCCATCAACGACCGCAAACCGGCAAAAGGAGGGGTTCCATGAGCGACGCCGAGATGATGAAGCTTTATTCTGGGCGCATTTTGGAACTTGCAGCACATATTCCGCATGTGGGCCGCCTGCCCGCCCCGCAAAGTACGTCGCGCAAACGGTCGCCATTGTGCGGTTCGGTTGTGACCGTGGACGTGGTGATGCAAAATGGCCGGGTGGTGGAATTTGCCCAAGATGTAAAGGCCTGCGCCTTGGGCCAGGCGGCAGCTGCCGTAGTGGGGTCTGCGGTGATCGGGCAAACAGCGGCGGGCCTTGCCATAGCACGCGACGCATTACGCGAGATGCTGGCGGCGGATGGCCCGGTGCCAAGCGCACCTTTTGATGGGTTTGCTGCGCTTGCGCCCGCACGAGACTTCAAGAACAGGCACGCATCGATCCTTCTGGCGCTGGAAGCGGCGACAGAAGCCGCTGAAACTGCATAAAAAAACCGCCGCGCACCCCAAGGGTGGCGGCGGCAAGGGGCGTATCTGACGGGCGCAGCTGGGGAGGGACACCCCCATAAAATGCGTGGCACAGGTTTGGGACAGGTGCGCACGCCCGAGGCAACAGATCGCGGGCAGTAAACTTAAATTAGGGACGGCAAGGACAGGCCTGCGACCAGCACGGCAAACAGCGACAACACCCCAAATGCATCCTCCCACAGGGTTGCGGACGAACGGGCGGCGACGGCTTTGATTTCGGTGATCATTGGAACCTCCTTATTTGTTCTTACATTGTTCTCACATTCTTCACGGGCTGTAAAGAACTTTATGAGAACATCTTAGAACAAAAAGGGTTAACCGACCGCAATCAACCGAATTGCGCGATCTTGGTCCAACAACCATAGCAACATGCGCACCGCCTGCCCGCGTACTGAGGTTAGATCAGGATCATCATGCAGCAATTTGCGCGCGTCCGATTGCGCAACCGCCATCAAGGCGGTCTGACGTTCCATATCAGCCACCCGAAACCGTGGCAGGCCAGATTGCGCGGTGCCGATCAGGTCGCCAGCCCCCCGCATGGCAAGGTCTTCTTCGGCAATCCGAAAGCCGTCCTCGGTATCGCGCAGGATCTTCAGACGGCGCTCCCCTGTCTCGCTTAAGGGGGCTTGGTACAACAGCAAGCAAGTGGAATGTGCCGACCCACGCCCAACCCTGCCCCGCAATTGGTGCAATTGTGCCAGACCAAAGGTTTCCGCCCGCTCGATCACCATGATCGACGCGTTGGGCACGTTCACGCCAACCTCAATCACCGTGGTTGCCACCAAAACTTTGGCGCGCCCAGCCACAAACCCGGCCATTGCAGCGTCTTTTTCTGCGGCTGGCATTTGGCCATGCACCATCGCCACCACCCCCTCGCCCAGCGTGGCGCGCAACTGCTCAAACCGCGCTTGCGCCGATGCGTAATCAAGGACCTCGCTATCCTCCACCAAAGGGCAAACCCAATAGGCCTGCCGCCCTTCGGCCACAGCGCGGCGCAGTTTTTCAACCACTTCATCAATGCGCACTGTCGGGACCAACGCGGTTTGAATCGGTTTGCGCCCCGCTGGTTTTTCATCCAGTACCGACACATCCATATCGCCGTAACTGGCCAAGGCAAGGCTGCGCGGAATCGGCGTAGCGGTCATGACCAGCACATCAACCGACTGCCCCTTGGCCCCCAATTCCATCCGCTGGGCAACACCAAAGCGGTGCTGTTCGTCTATGATCGACAGACGAAGATCATGAAAAACAACGTCTTTTTGAAAAACCGCGTGGGTGCCAACCAGTATCTGGATTCGCCCAGCGGCAAGATCGGCCAGTTTGCGCACACGCTCAGCCCCCTTGTCGCGGCCCGTCAACAACTCCAGCCGTACCCCCGCTAAGGCAGCCAAATCTTGCAATCCGGTCAGGTGCTGACGCGCCAAAATCTCGGTTGGGGCCATCATCACGCCTTGACCGCCTGCCTCAACCGCGACCAAAAGCGCCAGAAAGGCGACCAGCGTTTTGCCAGACCCCACATCGCCTTGCAGCAATCGGTTCATCCGCACCGGCAACGCCATGTCGGCCATAATTTCAGCCACCGCACGCGATTGTGCGCCCGTTGGCGCATAGGGCAAAGCGGCCAAAACCGTCTGTTGCAATGCGCCTGCGGCCACCGTTGCGCGCCCTTTGGCACGGCGCTGCGAGGCGCGCGCCAAAGACAGCGTGACCTGATGCGCAAAAAATTCATCATAGGCAAGCCGCAACCGGGCCGAGGCCGTCGGCGCAAAATCCGCGTTGCTGCTGGGGCTGTGGCCAGACCGGATGGCATCCGCCCAGTCGGGCCAGTTTTCCAGCGCTTTTTGGCCCGAATCAATCCATTCCGCCAAATCTGGCAAGCGCCCAAGGGTTGAACCGACAGCCTTTGCCACCATTTTTTGGGTAATCCCTGCCGTCAGGGGGTACACGGGTTCAAAGGGTGGCAGCTCCCCCGCCTCCTCCAGTCGCAAAACATGATCGGGATGGACCATTTGCACAATGCCATCGAACGCTTCGACACGGCCCGAAATAAGGCGCTTTTCTCCAGTTGGCAGCAATTTTTGCAGATATTCCCCGCGCGCATGGAAAAACACCAGCTGAAAATCTAATGCCGCGTCCGCAACCAAAATCCGGTACGGGCGACCTTTGCTGTGCGGTGCCATGTGCTGGCCCACCGTCACCTCGACGGTCACAGTGACAGGCGGCACGACATCGCGAACCGAGGCGCGGCGCGCCCGGTCCACGCCCGAATGTGGCAGCAAAAACAACAAATCCTTGGGGCGTTCGACCCCAAGTGCGGCAAAGGCCCGCGCCGTTTTTGGGCCAATTCCATCCAAAGTTTCTAGATCTGCAAACAGCGGGAACAGGATTTCAGGCCGGCTCATGCATCGCCTATCAGGGCAAGCCAGCCATCTTCATCCATGATTTCAATACCCAAGGCCGCTGCGGCTTTGGCTTTTGACCCAGCACCCGGACCTGCGACCAGTAAATCCGTCTTGGCCGAAACCGAGCCGGACACTTTTGCACCTAGACTTTCGGCGCGGGCCTTTGCTTCGGCGCGGGTCATTTTTTCCAACGACCCGGTGAACACGACCGTTTTTCCAACAACAGGGCTGTCAACCGATGCGCGGGCCATGACAGGCTGCACGTCAAGTTCGCGGATCAGCGCATCAATCGCAGCCCGTTCCCCAGTATTTTGAAAGGTTGCAACGGCGGACGCGGCCAACACCGCCCCCACACCATCAATGGCCAACAGCTCCTCCCAAGCCGCACCTTGACCGATGTCGGCTTGGGTCATCGCCGCCTCAAACGCGGGCCAAGTGCTGTAGCGATTGGCCAACAAATTGGCTGAATTTTCGCCAATATGGCGGATACCCAAGGCAAAAATCACGCGGTTCAAAGGGATTTTGCGTTTTTCATCAATCGCCTCAAACAAGTTCTGCGCCGATTTATCCCCCCAACCTTCACGGTTTTTCACCTGCTGCAAACCCGACCCAAACCGCGCCCGCAGCGTAAAAATATCTGCGGGCGTCTTGACCCAACCATCGCGGTAAAACGCCTCCACCTGCTTTGCACCAAGGCCTTCGATGTCAAAAGCGGCACGGCTTACGAAATGGCGCAACCGTTCGACGGCTTGGGCGGGACAGATCAAACCGCCCGTACAGCGGCGCACAGCATCGCCATCCTCACGCAAGGCACGCGAGCGACATTCAGGGCAAACAGTTGGAAAATCAAAGGGTTGCACATCATCAGGGCGTTTGAACACATCAACATCCGCAATTTTCGGAATGACATCACCCGCGCGATATACCTGCACCCAATCGCCGATCCGAATATCTTTACCGCCGCGAATTTCCGCCCCTTTGCTATCACGCCCCGCGATATAATCTTCATTGTGCAAGGTTGCGTTGGACACCACAACGCCGCCCACGGTCACAGGTTGCAGACGCGCCACGGGTGACAATGCGCCCGTCCGCCCAACTTGAATGTCGATAGACTGCAGACGCGTCCAAGCCACTTCCGCCGCAAATTTATGTGCAATCGCCCAACGGGGGGTGCTGGACCGGAACCCAAGGCGGCGTTGAAGGGCCAAATCGTTAACCTTGTAGACCACGCCATCAATATCATAGCCAAGCGTCGCGCGCTGCGCCTCGATCATGCGGTAATGCGCCTCCAACGCAAGAGCAGAGGGGCAGATCGCAGTCAAAGGGTTTGTCGCAAAACCAAGCGATTTCAATTGGTTAATGGCATCCATCTGCGTGTGCGCCAAGGGATCAGACAGCGCACCCCAAGCATAGGCAAAAAACCGCAGGGGACGTTCTGCCGTAATCCGCGCATCCAGTTGGCGCAACGACCCTGCTGCGGCATTGCGCGGGTTGGCAAAACTTTTGCCCCCGCGAGCGGTCTGGCGCGTGTTCAGGTCAGCAAAATCAGCATGGCTCATGTAAACCTCGCCGCGCACTTCTAACACGTCGGGCGCACCTTGCAGAGTGTGCGGAATATCCGCGATGGTGCGCGCATTTTCTGTAACATTTTCGCCCACTTCGCCGTCACCGCGCGTGGCCGCCTGCACCAAGTGTCCCTGTTCATAGCGCAGGGATAGGGAAAGACCGTCGATCTTCGGTTCGGCGGTAAAATCCAACGGCCCCATGTGACCCAGGTACTTACGCACCCTATCCTCAAAATCGACGACATCTGCGGCGTCAAACGCGTTTTCAAGGCTAAGCATGCGCACCTCATGCGCCACTTTGCCAAAACCATCTGCCACCGGGGCACCGACTTGGTCCGTGGCGCTATCGGCGCGCTTCAGATGCGGAAACCGCGCCTCAATCGCAAGGTTGCGTTGCTTTAACAGATCATAGACAGCATCCGAAATCTCGGGGGCATCATCCGTGTGATACGCAGCGTTTGCGGTGTTCAGCGCTTGCGCAAGTCGGGCCAGCTCTGCGCTGGCCTCCGCTTGTGTCAGGCCGGCCACTGCTGCATCCTGCATTTTTTGAGACATGATCCCCCCTCGCCCGCAATCAACACAGGTTTAGGGGCAGGTCACGCCCGCGTCCAGATGCCAGTCACGCACCAATGGCAAAACGCGCTTCACCCTCGCCCTGCGCTGGGTCGCGCAACACATACCCACGGCCCCAGACCGTTTCGATATGGTTCACACCACCCGTCGCCTCCGCCAGTTTTTTGCGCAATTTGCAGATGAACACGTCGATAATTTTCAACTCAGGCTCATCCATGCCGCCATAAAGATGGTTCAAGAACATCTCCTTGGTCAGTGTGGTGCCTTTGCGCAACGACAAAAGTTCCAGCATTTGATACTCTTTGCCAGTCAAATGCACAGTCTTGCTGTCAACCTCAACCGTTTTTGCATCAAGGTTCACGCAGACCTTTCCGGTCTTAATAATTGATTGCGAATGACCTTTGGAGCGTCGAATGATCGCATGGATCCGTGCCACCAATTCCTCGCGGTGAAACGGTTTGGTCATATAGTCATCGGCCCCAAAGCCAAAGCCTTTCAGCTTACTTTCGGTATCATCGGCCCCCGACAGAATCAAAATAGGCGTGTCGATCCGTGCCAGCCGCAATTGGCGCAGCACGTCATGCCCGCTCATATCCGGCAGATTGATATCCAACAAAATTAAATCGTAATCATACAGTTTTGCAAGATCGATCCCCTCCTCGCCCAAGTCCGTGCAAAACACGTTCAGGTTGGCATGGGTCAGCATCAATTCGATGCTGCGTGAGGTGGTGGGATCGTCTTCAACCAAAAGGATTCGCATATTCAGTAACTCCGCATCTAGCCGCATTCATTAACCACTTTGCAGACGAATGGTTAACTGAGAGTTACTGTCACAAAGCCTATTGAAAAAACAATCTAAAGTTGTCTGTATTTCTGAATTGCTGTCACTTTTAGGGCATTTTCGCCATGAACCTCCACCGCGGCGCGCCACAAAGCGAATTCCTCAGCCGACAGGGCATAGCGTTCCAACGCCTCTGATTCGGGGATAAGGCCATAGACCACCGCCTTGACAACAATCGCTTTTCGGCTGGCGACCCAGCGCCGCGTGTCCGCAGGCGGCAGATCAGCCCGGTTTAGGACCGTTCCATCTGGAAGCGTGACTTGCCGGGGACCATCAACTTTTTTCAAATACATCACCAACCCTCACCTTTGGGGGTCAGATTGCCGGATTACCCTTAATCAAGCGTAAAACGTGGGGTTGGAGAGTGCGTTGCATTTTCCTATATTACAACACATCAGAATAGAGGTTTGAAAATGTCGCTTGATCACCCCCTTAACTCCCTTGGTTTTGCCAAGCCCCCTGCCGAGACGCGGGTCGTGGTCGCCATGTCCGGGGGTGTCGACAGCTCTGCCGTGGCGGCGCAACTGGCATCAGAAGGGTATGATGTGGTCGGCGTGACCTTGCAGCTGTATGACCACGGGGCGGCCTTGGCGAAAAAAGGGGCCTGTTGTGCGGGGCGCGATATCCATGATGCGCGGCGCGTGGCGGAGACCATGGGGTTCCCGCATTATGTTTTGGACTATGAAAACACGTTTCGCGCGGCGGTGATGGATGAGTTTGCCGACGCCTATCTGGCGGGGGCGACGCCGGTGCCGTGCATTCGCTGCAACGAACGCGTGAAATTTAAGGACCTGTTGAACACCGCGCACGATTTAGATGCGGATTGTATGGCGACGGGGCACTATATTCAACGCAAGGACGGCGTGGCGGGCCCGGAATTGCACATGGCGGCGGACCACGCGCGCGACCAAAGTTATTTCTTGTTTTCAACCACGGCGGAGCAGTTGGCCTATTTGCGATTTCCTTTGGGGCATCTGGAAAGCAAGGCCGAGACGCGGGCGTTGGCGGCGAAGTTTGGGTTGACGGTGGCGGACAAACCCGACAGCCAGGATATTTGTTTTGTGCCGAACGGAAATTATGCGGCTGTCATTGAAAAACTGCGGCCCGGTGCGGCCGATCCGGGCGAGATTGTGGATATGGAGGGCCGGGTGTTGGGGGAGCATCGCGGGGTGATTCACTATACAATCGGGCAGCGGCGCGGCCTTGGGATTGGGGGGTTAGACGATCCTTTGTATGTGGTAAAACTGGACGCGGAGTTGAAGCGGGTTGTGGTGGGGCCGAAGGAGGCGCTGTCGACCCGGATGGTGCCGCTGCGTGAGATCAATTGGTTGGGGGACGCGCCCTTGGACAGCCGAGCGGAATGGCATGTGATGGTCAAGGTGCGGTCCACGCGCGCGCCGCGCAGGGCGATTTTGCGGCCCCTTTCAGCGACCACGGCGACGGTGGAATTGTTGAGCCCGGAGGAAGGCGTATCGCCTGGGCAGGCCTGCGTGTTTTATGAAGGTGAGGGCAGCCGGGTTTTGGGCGGCGGCTGGGTGTGGCGCGGGTAAGGATCGCGCGCGATGCGATTGGTAGCGCGTTGATTTTATTTGAGTTTGGTTTTTTTGTTAAGAGAATTTTAAGAAATTGAACCGCGATTTCATGCGGTAAAATAGGTGCCTGCGGCGCAGGTATTTTTGCCAAGATGAATTTAGAAAGCGCGGTTTAGGGCCTTTAGGACCGAATGGGCGGCGCGCAGGTTTGGCGGTTCGCCGCCTTGCCCCAAGCGTTGCATTGTGAGGTGCATGGCGGCATGTTGGGCGGCTGTGGCGGGGCCGTTTTGCATCAAGGATAACAAGGCGGGCGCGAGGTTTTGCGCGGTGCAATCGGGGCCGAGAAATTCGGGGATTGTGCGCGTTTCAGACACCAGATTGACCAAGGTGACAGTATCGACCAGCGCGGCGCGGCGCATCAGCCATAGAGTGATAGGGTTCATTTTATAAGCAATGACCATCGGGCAAGCGTTGGCGGCGAGTTCCAAGGAGACAGTGCCGGAGGCGGCGATGGCGACAGTTGCGTTGGCGAAGGCTGCGCGTTTATGGGTCGCATCTTCAATAATATCGGGCTGTATGGGCCAATCGCGGGTGAGGTCGCGCACAAGAGGCGCCACGCCGCGCACGGTTGGCAAGGCCACGCGCGCTGTGGGGTGGTGGGCTTTTAGGAGGGCGAGGGTTTGGCCGATGATGGGGGCGAGGAGGGACACTTCGCCACGCCGCGAGCCGGGGAGGGCAAGGATGAGAGGGCTGGTTTGTGGAGTTTTGAGCGCCAAGGGTTCGCTGACAACCGGGTGGCCAACGAAATCGCAGGTCATGCCTGCGGCCTGCATCAAAGGCGGTTCAAACGGCAAAAGCGCCAGAACATGGTCGATATAGGCGGCCATTTTGGCGGCGCGGCCGGGACGCCATGCCCAAACAGAAGGGGCGACGTAATGGATTGTTTTCATTGCGGGCCGGGCCGCTTTGACGATTTTGGCCACGCGCAGGCAAAAATCGGGGCTGTCGATGGTGATGAGGGCGTCCGCGTTTTCGGCCAAGGTCGCTGCGGCGCTTTGGGCGATGCGGCGTTTGAGGGCCCGGTATTTGGGCAGAATTTCGGCGATGCCCATCACCGAGAGTTCCTCCATCGGGAAAAGCGAGGCAAGCCCTTCGGCCTGCATCAAAGGTCCGCCAATACCGTGGAATTGAAGGTTTGGGACGAGGGTTTTGAGAGCCTGCATCAGCGCCGCACCGAGGCGGTCCCCCGAGGGTTCGCCCGCGATGAGCGTGAGTTTCATGGCTGTCCCTGATCGTCGCGCGACCACAGGAACAGGCCGAGCGCATTGGCTTGGGTTATGAGCGCGGGTTGGTCGAGGAGGATGACGCCGCCCGTTTGAAACGCTATACCGCCAAGGCCAGCGCGCGCAACCATATCAAGGGTTTGCGGGCCGATGGTGGGTTGGTCAATGCGGATATCTTGGCCGGGTTTGGGGGTTTTGAAATAGAGGCCACGGGTGGCGCGAGGGCGCAAATTGGCGGGGATTTGCATGACCCCTGCCAGCATCGCATCGGTGCCCGTCAGGGTTTCCACGGCAAGGCAAAGGCCCGCCTGCACCACTGCGCCCTGCCCCACATCCACGGCCCCCAAGGCGGCGGTGATGGTGGCGGCACGCATGGCATCGTTGCGATCCTGGTCGGTGATCTGGCCCGCAAGGAGGCCGGGACCGGGGGTAAGATGCGGGGCGATATCGGTCGCGCCGACGATTTTTAGATCAAATTCGGTGAAAATGTTAAGCACTTCGCGCAATGTGGCATCATCGCCCGATTGCATCGCCGCGATCAAGCGCGGGACCATTTGCGCGGTCAAAGGATCGAACAAGGACGGGTCGAGAACGGGGCGCTGCACGGCCCCTGCGAAACAGACGCGCGTTATTCCTTGATCTATCAAATGGTTGAGGAAAGGGACCAACCGTTCAATGCGGAAATGCAGATCGGGGGTGAGGCCCGTTGGCGTGAAACCGTCAAGCGCCGCGATGAGGGGTTTTTGCGGCATTTGGGCGGCGAGGATAGCGGGCAGTCCCCCTGCCCCGGCGATGATCGCGATATCGGTCATTTTGGCGTTAGGAACGAACGGTCGCTGGCGGACAGGATGAAATCGGTCATTTCGCGCACATGCGGGCTGTCTGATTCGTCGGCCAAACGGCGGGCGCGGTCAAGGAACGTACCATCACCTTGGGCCAGCATTTGGTATCCGGCGCGCAGGGCAGTGATTTCTGACCGTTCCACGCCGCGACGTTTGAGGCCGACGAGGTTCAACCCATCAAGTTCGCCGCGCGGCCCTTGCACCAAGCCATGCGGCAGAACGTCATTGGTGACCATTGTGACGGCGCCGATGATCGCGCCATGCCCCACGCGCACCCATTGATGCACGCCCGACAACCCGCCTATGATCACATCATCGCCAATTTGGCAATGGCCCGCGACCGCTGCTTGGTTGGCAAGGATGACGCGGTTGCCCACTTGGGCGTCATGGCCGATATGCGAGCCGGTCATCAGCAAGCAATCATCGCCAACGCGGGTGATGCCGCCGCCACCCGAGGTGCCGGTGTTCAGCGTAGCACCTTCGCGGATGCGGCAGCGTGCGCCGACGATAAGGCGGGTGCGTTCGCCTTTGAATTTCAGGTCTTGCGGCACCTCGCCCACGCAGGCGAAAGGGAAAATGATGGTGCCAGTGCCAATGTCGGTCCAGCCCGTCACGACCGCATGGGATTTGAGGGTGACGTTTTCGGCAAGGGTGACTTCGGGCCCCACGATGCAGAACGGGCCAATGGTGCAGCCTGCGCCGATGGTGGCGCCCGGTTCGACAATGGCTGTGGGGTGGATGGTGGCGGTCATGCTTTTGGCAGGTCCATCATGGCGGTAAATTCAGCTTGGGCGCACAATTCTCCATCGACCAGAGCGCGGCCTTCAAATTTCCAGACCTTGCCGCCGCCGCGTTTGACAGTGACATGCAGTTCCATCACATCGCCCGGCACGACCATGCGGCGGAATTTCACCGCGTCCAGCCCCATGAAATAGACCAGCAGGTTTTTATCGGCAAGGTTGAGCGAGACGCCGACGAGAACGCCCGAAGTTTGAGCCAGCGCCTCAATAATCTGGACGCCGGGGAACACGGGTTTGCCGGGGAAATGCCCTTGGAATTGCGGTTCGTTCATTGTGACGCATTTGATGCCGACGGCGGATTGGTTGGGGACGATATCGCGGACTTTATCAACCAAAAGAAAGGGGTAGCGGTGCGGCAGGATGCGCTGGATCAGGGCGATGTCGGCGGTGGTGGGGATGGGGGGTGCGGCATCGATCATCGGGGTACTCCATCATAACAAACTGCGCGGGGCGGTAGGGTTTGGCTATCAAAGCGGGCCTGCGGGCGCAAGGTTAGGGGGTGGCTGGCGGGGTTAGGCGGGCGTCGATGCGGTCGATGGCGGCCTGGGTGATGTCGGCGCGGTCAAGGCTGAGGATGATGGTGGAGCGGTCGACCAGCATCACAGCCCCCATTTCTTGCATCATTTCGGCAAGGATGGGCACGGCTTCGTCAAAAAACCTTTGTTGGTCAAGGTCGCGTTGGCGTTTCAGGTCGCGGTCTTTGATGCCCCAAGCGGCACGGATCCCTTCGACCTTGTCGTCAAAGGCGCTGGCGAGAGGGGCGAATTCGGCGGGGGGCAAAGTGGCGCGGCGTTCGGTGAGCAGGCGTTCCTCAATCTCGAGGTCCGATTCGATTTGGCGAATTTCGGATTGCAGCGCGCGCGAGGCGGCTTCGAGGGCGGTGAGGGATGCCTTGCCAAAAGCGCTGTCGGTGAACAGGCGTTGCTGGTCGATGGCGACAATCGGGGATTGGAAGGGGGCGGTTAGGGCGGGTGCGGGTGCAGGTGCAGGCGCGGTCTGGGCATAAGCCAAGGGCGGTGCGCATAGCACCGCCCCCAGCAAAAGGACCAAGACCCGCCGCATCAGAACGATGACGAAATGGTCAAATCGAACTTACGTTCTTTGTCGTAGCTTTCTTTCTTGATCGCGCGAGCAATGTTGAAGCGCAACGGGCCGATAGGCGTGTCCCAAAACAGCGACACACCGATGCTGGCGCGCAGGTTTGCGCTGTCATCCACGGCACCGATTGGGCCCCCCACGGGGCCGCCGTTCACGTTATCAAGGCTCCACACCGTGCCAACATCTGCGAACACGCCGCCTTTGATGTTGTATTCATCGGGCAGACCGATTGGAAACTCTGCATCAAACCGGGCAACGGCGTACATATTGCCGCCCAATGCGTCTTGGTTTACGGCGTTCAGATCGCGCGGGCCGATGCCGTTGCTTTCAAACCCACGAATTTTCGAGTTCAAAAAGAACCGTTCCGTCACACGGGAGTTGTTCTTGCTGGTGTTCAGCATCCCGCCTTCAAAAACCGCGCGCAGCGTTAGATCATCGTTCAGCACCCGGCGTTCCGCCAAGGCGAGCGCGTTGGTGTTGATAAATTGCAAATCCCCACCCAAGCCAGCGAAATCCTGGCTAAAGCGCAACAAGATGCCGCCGTTTGGATCAAGCCCCGTGGTGCGCGTATCATAGGCAAAGGCGTAGCCGATGGAGGAGGAGAATTGCCCCCCCACCGCCTCCTCGGCATGCAAAATGACGGAGGAATTTGGTCCAACGTCCGAAATGCGGCTTTCGGATAGTTTATAGTTCAGCTGAAGCGTGCTGTTTTCACCGACAGGGAACCCGATGCCAAAGCCGATATTGGCGTCGCGGGTGTTGTAAAACGCATTCGCATTGTCGGTTTCGGTATAGCCCGCAAAGACCGAAAAATTCAAATCCCGGCCCAAAAACGCTGGTTCAGAGAAGTTGAAAGCCGCGGTTTTATTATCCGTTCCAGTCCCAAGCGAGAGGCCGATGGTTTGGCCACGGCCAAGGAAGTTGGTTTCTTGAAACGCGGCGTTCAGGCCAACACCCGAATCCGCGCCATAGGTCACGCCAAAGGACAGCGAGCCTGTGGGCTGCTCTTCGACATCGACATTGACGATGACTTGGTCAGGCGCGCTGCCTTGTTCGGCATCCACCTTGGCATCTTTGAAAAAGCCAAGCGCGCGGATGCGTTCCGCGGCGCGGCGCACTTCGCGCGGGTTGAAGGGGTCCCCCTCGGCGGCCCGAAATTCACGGCGGATCACGGAATCGAGGGTTGTGGTGTTGCCTTCGATATCAATGCGTTCCACGAAAACGCGATCACCTTTGGAGATCACAAATTCCACATCCAACGTCAAACCGCGTGGGTTGCGGGTGATGCGCGGTTCAAACTTGACGAAATTCAAGCCTTTGCGCAGCGCAAGGTTTTCCATACGGGTGATGTTGTTTTCGATCACGGTGGGGGTGTAGGTCACGCCCGAGCGCAGTTTTTGCACCGCTTCAAATTCGGCGGCGTCAATTTCGGGGATTTCCGAAATGGTAGACACCCGGCCCACTTTGAAACTTTGGCCTTCGCGCACGTTGAACGTGACGAAAAAGCCATCACGTTCACGGGTCACTTCGCCAACAGCATCCAGCACTTGGAAATCGGCATACCCGCGCGCGGCGTAGAAATCGCGCAGCAATTGTTTGTCAAATTCGATGCGGTCGGCGATGAATGTGTCGGATTGGATGATGCTGCGGAAAAGCCCTGCCTGTTTGGTGGCCAGCACTTGGCGCAAACGGCGGTCGGAAAACGCGCGGTTGCCGACGAAAGACAAACGCTCCACCTCGACCACTTTGCCTTCTTTGATGTCGAACACCAGATCGACGCGGTTGCCGGACCGGCGGATGATGCGCGGATCAACGGTGACGGCGAACCGCCCCCCCTCTTGATACGCTTTGGTGATTTCGGCGGCGTCCGCCTCGGCTTGCGCGGGGGAAAACACGCGGCGCGATTGGGATTTGATGATGCCAGCCAGCATTTCATCTTTCAAACGGCGGTTGCCTTCGAAATTGATGACGCTGATGGTGGGAAATTCTTTGACCGCGATCACAAGGGTGCCACCTTGGGGCGTGATTTGCACGCTTTCAAACAGACCTGCGGCGGAAATACGCTGGAATGCGTCGTTCAATTCGCCCGCGCTGACCGTTTGGCCCTGCCCGATTCCGGCGTAAGATAGAATGGTGGCTGCGTCGACGCGTTCATTCCCTTCCACCTTTACGGTGGAAAAGCTGTAAGATTGCGCCGCTGCAGGCGTGCCCATCCCCAGCGAAGTGATTGAGAGAATTGCGAAAACCGAAAGGGCGGCGCTGTGCCGACCAAATTGGCGCAAGATGTTGCGGGAGACTGGACCCCGTTCCGCAATATACATTGTTCTGCCCCATTTTGTTACTATTTCCCCCTGATTAGCGGGAATGTAACGGCTTGTCAAAAGGGCAGAGTGGCTTATTGTTTCAATATCTTGCAGTAATGTCGAATTGCTGCGCCAGATTAGGTGTTCAAGATCAGGGATTAACGATCATATTGCCAAAAATGGCGCCTGCCATCAGGCCGACCAGAACGGTGCCCACGCTGAAGAAGCGGTCCCAGTTCAACCCGATCAAAAGGGAAACCCCACGATAGCCCATTTTTACAGTTTGCATCACACGCCCCTTTCGTTGCTGGGTATCCGACCTTAATAGCGGGCGATTATGGCGTGATTTGGGCAATCGCGATGGATTGGCGCGATTGCCCCGTGTTTTTTGGTGGGATGATTAGGCCCCAGCTCGGAGGCCCCAGTTCGGAGCCCCCAGTGGTCGGTTATGGGCAAAACAGATCATTGCCCAAGGCAAACACCATCAGCGACATCAAAAGGCCAAGCCCGACCATCATCATCACGCGCAAAACGCGATCAGATGGGGGTTTGCCTGTAATCGCCTCATACGCGTGAAACACAAGGTGGCCGCCATCAAGCACGGGGATGGGAAACAGGTTCATCAAGCCCACGGCGGTGGAAAGTGCCGCAATCAGCATAATGAAGGTGGAAATACCTTGGGTTGCAGCAGCCGAGGAGGATTGCGCGATGCCGATGGGGCCGCGCAAGTTGCAGGTGGAAATGGCCCCGGTGATGATGTGGGTCAGCCCCGAGAATGTGGTGGTGACCAGCCCCCAAGTGCGTTCGGCGCTGATGGTGACCACCTCAATTGGGCCTGGGGTATAGACGGCGGGACGAAACATCAGCCCCTCGCCCAGACCGATCAGATAGCGTTCTTCAAATCCGCCTTCGGGCAAGGGATTGGTGGTGAGGCGCGGGGTCAGGGTGGTGTCAAAGATGGTGCCATCCGCGCCATTGTCGCGCCAGATTTTCAACGATAGCGGTGCGTCTTTGCTTTCCTTTACATAGGCCACAAGGTCGGTAAAGGCGGTGACGGGTTGGCCGTCAATGGCCATGATTACGTCACCTTCGGCCAGCCCTGCGTCCATTGCCGCCGATTCCAGCGCGATGGAACCAACAAGCGCGGGGAACGGAAACGGCCCGGTGATGGTCACGTCCGACCCGCCCCGCGCCACGGTATAATCGACGGTGGCGGCGGTTGGCAGGGCGCGGGCGGTGGTGACGAAGCTTTGCAAATCGGGGGTCACGGTGCCGTTTACGGCCAAAATCTCATCCCCGGGGCGCAGGGTTTGCGCGGCATTGGGCAAGGGTTTGACATCGGTGATCAAGGCGCGGTCGCCTGCGACGCCAAAATGCAGGATGACGCCCATATAGATGACCATCGTCAGGATGAAGTTGAACAAGGGGCCCGCGAACACGGTGGCAGAGCGGGCCCACAGGGGCGCGCCGTGCATGGTGTGGCGGCGTTCGGCGGCGGTCATGGTGCTGATGGTGGTGCCGTCTTTGCCCGATGCAGCGTCGGCGTCGCCCAGGAATTTGACGTAGCCGCCAAAGGGAATGGCCGCAAACTGCCAGCGGGTGCCGCGTTTATCGACGCGAGAGAGGAGGACGGGGCCAAAGCCAAGCGAGAACACTTCGGCGTGGATACCGGTCCAGCGGCCGACGATGTAATGGCCATATTCATGGACAGCGACGATGATGGACAAAGCGACGACGAAGGCCGCAAGCGTCCATGCGAGATTGCCAAAGGACGGGATCAGGTTGACGATTTCCACGGGTGTTATGTTCCTTACTGCAACGATTTGGCCTGCTAAGTTTTAGCCTGCCACGATTTGACCGCTTCCGCGGCGGTCTTTCTTGCGAGATGGTCCATCGCCAGCACATCCTCAAGGGCGGTCGCGGCAATTTGAAGGCTATTTTGCCGCGAAAGTTGGGAAAGTGTGGTTTCCACCACCTGCGCCATGCCCAGAAACGGCAATTGGCCCGCGATAAAGCCGTCCAGCGCGATTTCTTTGGCGGCGTTAAAGGCGGCCCCCGACAGGCCACGGGTTTCCATCACATCGCGCGCAAGGCGTAGGGCGGGAAAGCGGGCGGGATCGGGGGCTTCAAAATTCAGGGTGGCGAGTTTGGCGAGGTTGAGGCGTTCGACGGGCACATGGCCCCGCTGCGGCCAGTGCAGCGCGTAGCCGATGGCGTGGCGCATATCGGCGGGGCCAAGGTGGGCCATGATACCACCATCGGTAAAGCCGACCAGCGCGTGGATGATGGATTGGGGGTGAACGATCACTTCGATCTGGTCAGGGGTAAAGCCGAAAAATTCACGGGTTTCAATGAGTTCCAAGGCTTTGTTAAACATGGACGCACTGTCGATAGAGATGCGCTGACCCATGGACCAATTGGGGTGCGCGACCGCTTGGGCAGGCGTGATGGCGTGCATTTGGTCCATCGTAAAGCTGCGGAACGGCCCGCCTGAGGCTGTGATGATGACGCGTTCGACCGCTTCTTTATCCTCTCCCACTAAAGCTTGGAACACGGCGGAATGTTCGCTGTCGACGGGCAGCAAGGTGGCACCGAATTTGGCGGCGGTGGCCATCAGTAAAGGCCCGGCCGTGACCAGACTTTCCTTATTGGCCAATGCCAGCGTGCCGCCGTGGCGCAGGGCGCGCAGACCCGGCACCAAACCTGCCGCCCCCACGATGCCCGACATCACCCAATCGGCGGGGCGATCGGCGGCATCGGCAATGGCGGCAGCGCCTGCGGCACAGTCGATGCCCGTGCCTGCAAGGGCGTCGCGCAACGCGTCCAGCAGATCATCATGCGCGGTCACCGCAATTTCGGCCTGCAGCGCGCGGGCCATTTCGGCCAGACGGGGAATGTTGCGCGCGCCTGTCAGGGCCACGGTGCGGTAGGCGGCAGGGCCACCGCCGCGCATAATCAGATCAAACGTGCTTTCGCCAATCGAGCCCGTCGCGCCAAAAATAGAGATGGAGCGCACGGATTAGCCCCCCATGGGAAGCGGGAGGGGGACGAACAGCGACAGCAGCATCACCAGCACCACGGCCCCGGTCATCGCATCAAACCGATCAAGGAACCCACCGTGGCCGGGGATAAGGCCAGAACTGTCTTTGACCCCAGTGCGCCGTTTTATCCAGCTTTCGGCAATATCGCCCATTTGCCCTGCAAAGGATACGAGCGCGGACAGCACGATAATGCCCGCAGGCGCATAGCCCAAATACCAAAACGCAGCGCCCACGACCCCTGCCCCCATCCAGCCCGCAACCGTGCCGGACCATGTTTTCTTCGGGCTGATCGCAGGCCAGAATTTTGGGCCGCCAAGGATACGCCCGGCGAAATAGCCCATCACATCACTGACCACCACCACCATAACCAACCAAACAATGGCAGGCGTGCCTGCATCATTGCGCAGCGCAATCAGGCCAAAACCTGCGACCATCACAGCGGCGGCCCAAAGCGTGGCCAACCTGCGGTCGCGCCGCCCGGTTAGCGCAAAAGCAATTGCGGGCACCAGCAGCAGAGCGGAGGCATATTCACGCGGGGAAATCAGCGTGAGGGCCAAGCAAACTGCGCCAAGCACACCCAGACTGGCCGACACCCGGCCCGGCGGGCGGCGGCGCGGGCGGTCATCGCGCGGGGCTGCTTGCGGCCGGGTCATGGCGCCAAGTTCCCACAGCATAAAGCCTGTGAGGAAGACGATGAGGATGGAAAAGGTTGGCCCGCCCGCCCAGATTTCCAGCGCCGCGATGGAGGCCATCACAAGGGCCGACAACATGCGCGGGCGAAGATCGGACCAGCGGTTGGGGTTGGCGGTCATGCAGGCACCCCGCCAAAACGGCGTTCGCGGTTGCCAAAGCGGGCAAGAATGGTGGCGAGTTCTTCGGGCGAAAAATCGGGCCACAAGGTGGGGGTAAATTCATATTCGGCATAGGCCGATTGCCAGACCAGAAAATTGGAGGTGCGGGTTTCACCCGAAGTGCGAATGACCAGATCGGGGTCGGGGATGTCACGGGTGTCCATCCGGTCGGCCAGTGCGGCCTCGGTGATATCGCAAGGCTCCAGCCGCCCTTCGGCGACCTCAATCGCCAAAGCGCGGGTGGCGCGCAACAACTCGTCGCGCCCGCCGTAGTTGATGGCGACCGTCAGGTTGAGGCGGGAAAAGCCAGCGGTGCGTGCCTCTATCCCCGCCATGAGACGTTGCAATTTGGGGTCGAGTTTGGAGCGGTCGCCAATAAAGCGCATCCGCACCCCTTCGCGCGACATACGTTCCGCCTCGCGTTGGATATAGCGGGCGAAAATCGCCATGAGGCCAAGCACTTCCTCGGTCGAGCGTTTCCAGTTTTCGGTGGAAAACGCATAAATGGTCAGCCATTTGATGCCCAAATCGGGTGCCGCCGCGACGATTTGTTTGACCCGTTCCGCACCTTTGCGGTGACCCACAAGGCGGGGCCAGCCGCGATTGGTTGCCCAGCGGCCATTGCCGTCCATGATAATGGCGACATGTTCGACAGGATGGGATTTAAGATCTGATGCGGACAAGGGAGCGGCCCTTTGCTGGTTAAAAGGACCGTTTAGACCTGCATAATCTCTTGCTGTTTGACCTCAAGCGCTTTGTCGATGGCGGTGATGGCTTTGTCGGTCAACTCTTGTACAGCGCCTTCCCAGAATTTCTGATCATCTTCAGAAATCCCATCGTTTTTGGCCTTTTTGATTTGGTCCATCCCATCGCGGCGGATGTTGCGGATGGAAACCTTGGCGCTTTCGGCATATTGGCCCGCGACCTTGGTCAAGCTGCGGCGGCGTTCCTCGTTCAACTCGGGGATGGGCAGCATGATGATGGTGCCGTTCAGTTGCGGGTTGATGCCAAGGCCGGATTCGCGGATCGCCTTTTCCACTTTGCCAACCAGCCCTTTGTCCCAGACGTTGATGGTGACCATGCGCGGTTCGGGGACGTTGACGGTGGCGACTTGGTTCAAAGGCGTCATGGCGCCGTACGCATCGACCATGATCGGGTCGACCATAGAGGCAGAGCCGCGCCCGGTGCGCAGCGTGCCAAATTCCACGCGCAAGGAGGCGTGGGCCCCATCCATCCGGCGTTCCAGATCATCGGTATCCAGCATGAAATCATCGGCCATTGGTCAATTCCTTATCGTAAACTGCAGGTTATATAGCGCGGGGCGTGGGGTCTGTATAGGGAGGGCGGGTTAGCCATGCACCTTGGTATAGGTTCCACGGCCCGCAAGGATGCCGCGAAAGCCGCCCGGTTCATCAAGCGAAAACACGATGATGGGCAGGTTGTTGTCACGGGCAAGGGCGATGGCCGAGGCATCCATAACGCCGAGGTGTTTTTGCAGCACTTCGTCGTAGGTGACAGTGTCATAGCGTTTGGCATCGGGGTATTTTTTGGGGTCTTTGTCGTAAACGCCGTCCACCTTGGTGCCTTTATAGATCGCCTCACAGGCCATTTCATTGGCGCGCAGGGTGGCTGCCGTATCGGTGGTGAAATAGGGGTTGCCGGTGCCTGCGGCGAAAATGCAGACGCGTTTCTTTTCAAGGTGACGCACAGCGCGGCGGCGGATGTAGGGTTCGCAGACTTGGTCCATCGGAATGGCGGAAATCACGCGGGTGTGGATTTTAAGGTCCTCAAGCGCTGCTTGCATGGCCAGCGCGTTCATCACGGTGGCAAGCATGCCCATATAATCGGCGGTGGTGCGTTCCATCCCTTGCGCTGACCCTTGGAGGCCGCGAAAGATGTTGCCGCCGCCGATGACCATGCAGATTTCAACGCCCAGATCGTGGACGGATTTCACCTCTTGGGCGATGCGGGCCACGGTGGGCGGGTGGAGGCCATAGCCTTGGTCGCCCATCAACGCCTCACCCGAGATTTTCAGCATGACGCGGCCGTGGGTGGTCATGGAGGTATCGGCGAGGTTGATCGGCATGCTGGTGTCCTGACTGCTGGGTGGCCTTTCGCGCGATAAGTGTGGGCGTGCGGGCCTTGCGGGGGTTTATCTGGCGGTTAAAATGTCGCAAAACGGCGGCGGGTTCAACCAAGGAAGCGGCGGTTTTGGCGCAAAAGGGTAGCGGGAGGCTGT
Source organism: Pseudorhodobacter antarcticus (assembly GCF_900110135.1). Lineage (GTDB taxonomy): Bacteria > Pseudomonadota > Alphaproteobacteria > Rhodobacterales > Rhodobacteraceae > Pseudorhodobacter > Pseudorhodobacter antarcticus. Next base: position 114,624 of record NZ_FOCO01000007.1, read on the forward strand.
TTGCCCCCTCTTGGCCTTGCGGCCAATTCCCCCCCAAAGGTATTTTTACCAAGATGAATGACGGATTTGAGATTGGGTCCATCCCCGCCGCCCGGCCCGTGTTGATTGCGGGGCCGACGGCGAGTGGCAAGTCGGCGCTGGCGGCTGCGATTGTGGCGCAAGGCGGCGGGGTGATTGTGAACGCGGATGCGTTGCAAGTGTACGGCTGTTGGCGGGTTTTGACGGCGCGACCGTCGATTGCGGAGGCGCGCGCCCTGCCCCATGCGCTGTATGGGCATGTGGGGGCTGGCGACGATTATTCCGTGGGGCATTGGTTACGCGAGGTGCAAGGCGAGATTGCGCAAGGGCTGCGCCCAGTGATTGTCGGCGGGACGGGTTTATATTTCAGCGCCTTGACCGATGGGTTGGCCCAAATACCCGCGACACCTGCGGCGGTGCGGGCGGTGGCGGATGCGCGCATGGCCGCAGAAGGGGTCGCGGGCCTGTTGGCCGAGCTGGATGCCGCCACAACGGCGCGCATTGATATCCAAAACCCGGCGCGGGTGCAGCGGGCGTGGGAGGTGTTGACAGCCACGGGGCGCGGGTTGGCGGCGTGGCAAGACCAGACCGGGCCTGCAGTTTTACCATTGGATGCGGTGACAGCGATTGTTTTGCGCCCGCAGGTGGATTGGCTGAACGCACGCATCGACCAGCGGTTTGACACGATGATGGCGGAAGGCGCGTTGGAGGAGGCGCGCGCGAATTTGGCCGATTGGGTGCCAACCCGTGCATCATCACGCGCGATTGGCGCGCCGGAGTTGATTGCGCATTTGCGCGGTGACTTGGATTTGGACGCGGCGGTGGCACAGGCGAAACTGGCATCACGACAATATGCCAAACGCCAGCGCACTTGGCTGCGCAACCGAATGAAAGGCTGGATCCCGCTGGATCCGGGGGTATAGCCGCGCGATTTATTGCCAAAGCTGTGGATAGGTCTGTGGACGGGTTCGATTTGGGCAAGTTTGTGCTTGGGTAAGGGCGCGGGCGCAGCATACCATTTGGACAACCTTAGGATATATTCATGCTTGACCCGGCCCCCCCATCAAACCTACGCTTGATCGCCATTCCCCGGCTGGCCGCCAATGGCCGCTGGCGGGTGGAGGCGATGCGCGCGCTATCCGAACCGATGCTGCTTTGGGTCACCAAAGGCCAAGGGCGGATTACGATTGCCGGATCGACGCGGGGCTATACCGCCAACAATGCGGTGTTCATTCCGGCAGGGGTGATGCATGGGTTTGAGGTGGGGCCGCAAGTGTTTGGCACCGCCGTTTTTTTTGGCAAATCCTGCGATGTGATCTTGCCCCGCGTGCCGCATCATTTGCGCATCCGCGAAACCCATGCGCAACAAGAGTTGAACATAACGCTGGATGCGATTTTGCGCGAAATGAACAGCACCACGCCTGCGCATGACCGCGCAACGCGGCATTATCTGGGGCTGCTAGGGGTGTGGTTGGAGCGTCAAGTGGACAAGGCGGGCGATGAGGTAAAGCGCCCGGACGCCGCCCACCGATTGGTCGCGCGCTATTCCAGCCTGTTGGAACGCAATTTTCGGTCCGGCATGGGGGTTGGGGATTTTGCAGGGGCGCTGGGTGTGACGCCCACGCATTTGACACGCTGCTGCAAGCTGGCCTGCGGCAAGCCTGCATCGGCATTGTTGCAAGATCGCTTGATCTTTGAAGCGCGAACCTTGCTGTCGGAAACACGGATTCCGGTGGGGCAAATTGCGGGTGCGCTTGGCTTTGCCTCGCCCGCGTATTTCACCCGTGCGTTTCAGCAAAAAACCGGCAAGTCCCCGTCGGCGTTCAGAAAAGAGCCTTGATCGGTTGCATCGCGCAGCTTCGCGGTCTAAAAACGACACATGTCGTTTTTAGACCGTTTCCTGCGGCCATGTCGGTTTCAACAGCCCAAGCGGCGAAACCAACCGTTGACCACCGGGCAAATCCGTGCGGAAATGACGCGGCACGAGGACAATTCACGAGCCTTGCCAAATTATAAAAACGATTCTCCTCTTGGGCCGGTCGGTTCAAAGAGGGAGACACACAGTTCAGGGAGAAGCTTATGACCCATACGACCGTTACCGCCAAAGGCGTTCATCCGGCGGCCATCGCCTATGCCGCCGAAGTTGAGGCTGGCACATTGAGCCGCCGTGAATTTTTGACCCGCGCCTGTGCGCTGGGTGTGGCGGCCCCCGCCGCGTATGGCCTGCTTGGGCTTGCAGCCCCCGTAGAGGCGCAGACAGCGACCCCCGTCATGGGTGGCACGCTGCGCATGGAAATGAGCACGCGCGGTTTGAAAGACCCCCGCACGGCGGATTGGAGCGAGATTGCTTGCTTTACCCGCGGTTGGTTGGAATATCTGGTGGAATACAACAGCGATGGATCCTTGCGCGGGATGCTGCTGGAAAGCTGGTCCACCAATGACGATGCGACCGAATACACATTGAAAGTGCGTCAGGGCGTGAAATGGTCGAATGGCGATGATTTCACCGCCGAAGATGTGGCCAATAACATCACCCGCTGGTGCGATGGCAATGTTGAAGGCAACTCGATGGCCGGGCGTATGGCCGTTATGGTTAACCCAGACACCAAGACCGCCAATGAAGGCGCGATCACGGTTGTGGATGCCAGCACTGTGCTGCTGAAACTGACCGCGCCAGATATTGCGATGATTGTTAGCATGGCGGATTATCCGGCAGGCGTGGTCCATGCGACCTATGACAACGGCGATCCATCGGTGAACCCAATTGGCACTGGCCCCTATATGCCAGAAACCAATGAGGTTGGCCTGCGCCAGACCTTGGTGCGCAATGCAGATCACACATGGTGGGGCACAGCCGTCTATGGCGGGCCGTATTTGGACAAGATTGATTATCTCGACCTTGGCACCGATCCATCGGCAACCGTGGCCGCAGCAGGTTCGGGCGAGATTGATTCGACTTATCAGACCACCGGCGATTTCGTCGATATTCTGGACGGGCTTGGCTGGACGAAAAGCGAAGTTGTCACATCCTCTACCTTGACCGTGCGGTTCAACCAAGACGCCGAGGAATATAAGGATGTGAACGTGCGCCGCGCCTTGATTATGGCGGTGGACAACAATGTTATTCTGGAGCTGGGCTATAACGGCCTGGGGACCACGGCAGAAAACCACCATGTTTGCCCGATCCACCCAGAATACGCTGAATTGCCACCCGTTGTGACCGACCCGGCCGCAGCGCTGGCGATGTTGACTGAAGCGGGCAAGGCCGATTTCGAGTTTGAATTGAAATCGGTGGATGATGCCTGGCAAGCGGCCACCTGTGACGCCGTTGCGGCGCAGATGCGCGATGCGGGGATCAAGATCAAGCGGACAGTGTTGCCCGGTTCGACCTTTTGGAACGACTGGACCAAATACCCGTTTTCTGCGACCGAATGGAACATGCGCCCGTTGGGTGTGCAGATTTTGTCGCTGGCCTACCGCACGGGCGAAGCATGGAACGAATCCGCGTTTTCTAACGCAGAATTTGACACGCTTTTGGCCGAAGCAAACTCCATCGCGGATGCGGACAAGCGCCGCGTGGTGATGAAGCGGATCCAAGAGATCATGCAAGAGCAAGGCGTGTTGATCCAGCCATACTGGCGTTCGTTGTACCGTCACTATGACCCAAAGGTGAAGGGCGCAGAAATGCACCCAACGTTTGAGCATCACCACTATAAGTGGTGGATCGCCGCGTAATCGAACTGGCAGGGGCGGCCATGCGCCGCCCCATTGCCGTCACGATGTGCCACCGCCGCTGCGCGCCCACCGCCCGCATTCCCCGTTTTTGTCCCGCCACTCTTGCCGCTGTGCAAGGGAAGGATAAACTATGCTGATGTTTTTGCTGCGTCGTTTTGGGATCATGGTGCTGACCGCATTGTGCCTGACGTTTATCGTGTTTTTCTTGACCAACCTGACCCCCAACCTTGAAAAACTGGCCCGGTCCGAAGGGTCGGTGCGCATGAGCGATGAACAGGTCACAAGCTGGCTGGCGCAGAACGGCTATGCGCAGCCTTTGGTCGTGCGCTATGGCGAATGGCTGGGCGTGATGCCGGGCTGGACGGTTAGCGGCGCTGAGGGCGTGACTGGACGCTGCATCGACAGCGCCACCCCGGCCGAGGCTGCACCGCGGTTTTGTGGCATTATACAAGGGGATTGGGGCCAATCATCGGTGTTCAAACGCCCCGTATCCGAGATTTTGGGCCGCGCCTTGGGGGCGACGGGCTGGTTGATGCTGTGGGTGATGATCGTCATGGTGCCGTCTGCGCTGGCGCTGGGCGTGTTGGCGGGGATGCGCGAAGGGTCACGCACCGACCGTGTGTTGTCGACCGTGGCCATCGCGACCACTGCCACACCGGAATATGTGTCTGGCGTGATCTTTATCGTGATATTCGCAAGTGCGACCGCAGGCGTGTCACCGATGCTGGCAGAAATGGGCTGGATTGAAGGGCGCACCTTGTTCCAAGGCACCGCGACCAGTGCGATGGACAACATCACATTTTGGAATTTTGGCCTGCCTGTGATCACTGTCGCACTTTATGGCATGGGCTATATCGCGCGCATGACCCGCGCCTCCATGACCGAGGTGATGACCGCGCAATATATCCGCACCGCCCGTTTAAAAGGCGTCCGTTTCCGTGACGTGGTGATCCGCCACGCCCTGCGCAACGCGCTGATCGCGCCTTTCACCGTCATCATGCTGCAGTTTCCTTGGCTGCTGAACGGTGTGGTGATCGTCGAAACCCTGTTCAATTACAAAGGCTTTGGCTGGACGCTGGTGCAAGGGGCGGGCAACAACGATATCGAATTGCTGCTGGCCTGCTCCGTTGTTGCTGTGATTGTCGTTCTGGTCACCCAGCTGATTTCTGACATCGGCTATGCGCTGCTTAACCCCCGTATCCGGATTTCCTGAGGAGGACCCCCACATGGAACCGATTGGCTGGGGCGGCATATTCGCCCGAATGATCATCCAGTTCTGGCCCGTTTGGGCCGCCCTTATCATCACCTTTGCTGTGTCGATCCATTACCGCCGCCGCCTTGGTCTTTATGGCAAGCTGTTTGACAGCACCGTGGGGATGATCGGCTTTGGCATCGTAATGTTCTGGGTCTATACCGCGTTTTTCGCCGATATCATCATCACCCATGACCCGCTGGGCCAATTGTCCAGCATGAAAAACAAACCACCGGGCACGGCCGCCCCCGATGGCAGCACCTATGCCTATTACCTTTTGGGCGGTGATAACCTTGCGCGCGATGTGTTCAGCCGCATGGTGATGGGCGCGCGCCGCGTGCTGGCAATCGCCCCTGCAGCGACGATGTTTGCCTTTATGGTCGGTATCACGCTTGGCCTGCCTGCGGGCTATTTTGCGGGCAAGCTGGACACGGGCCTGTCGTTTCTGGCCAACCTCGTGCTGGCGTTTCCCGTCATCTTGCTGTTCTACCTGCTGGTCACTCCGGAAATCCGCGACACCGGCATCCCAACCATCCTTGCCGCTGTGCTGTTCATCTTTCCGATCATCTTTCTGGTCACGCTGTTCAACAGCCGCTATTTCACCAATCCAAACCGGCGCAACCTTTATGTCGGGGTCACGCTGGTGCTGGGCCTTTGGGCCTATTCCGGCCTTGCCTTCAACGCCGACCCGTTGGGCGTTTGGTCGATGGACCCCAACCTGCTGAATGTTTTTGTCGCGGTGGTGTTTGTCAACGCACCCACAGTGTTCCGCATCGTGCGCGGCATTGTTTTGGACCTGAGATCACGCGACTATGTGGCGGCAGGCCAAACGCGGGGCGAAGGCGCGTGGTATATCATGCTGTGGGAAATTCTGCCCAACGCCCGCGGCCCGCTGATCGTCGATTTCTGCCTGCGCATCGGCTACACCACAATCCTTCTCGGCACACTCGGCTTTTTCGGCCTTGGCGTTAGCCCTGAAAGCCCGGATTGGGGCTCCACCATCAACGATGGCCGCCGCTTGCTGTCCATCTTCCCTGCCCCCGCCGTGGTGCCGGCAATTGCATTGATGAGTCTGGTCCTCGGCCTCAACCTGCTCGCCGACGGCCTGCGCGAAGAAAGCATGAAAGACTGATGCCTTTTTCTGTTTGAAAATATCCTCGGGGGTCCGGGGGCAGATAGCCCCCGGCGCTTGTCGCATGGACCTGCACCGACATGGGAGAGTGAGATGACAACCAACACCGAATGGGACCCGTCCCAACCGATCCTCGAAATCACAAACCTGTCGATTTCCTTTTTTACACGGCTGCGCGAAATCCCGGCGGTGATGGATTTTTCCTGCACCGTGATGGCGGGGGAGGCGATGGGGCTGGTGGGCGAATCTGGCTGCGGCAAATCCACCGTGGCGCTGGCCGTGATGCGCGATCTGGGCAAAAATGGCCGCATCGTTGCTGGCTCCATCAAGTTCAAAGGCCGCGATTTGACCCATATGGGCGAGGAGGAGCTGCGCAAAATTCGCGGGTCCGAAATCGCGATGATTTACCAAGAACCCATGGCCAGCTTGAACCCCGCCATGACCGTGGGCGCGCAATTGGCCGAAGTGCCGATGATCCATGAAGGCATGTCGAAATCGGACGCGTGGAAGCTGGCCCGCCAGATCGTCGCCGATGTGCGCCTGCCCGACCCCGACCGCATCGTGGACGCTTATCCGCACCAACTGTCTGGCGGCCAGCAGCAACGCATCGTGATTGCGATGGCGTTGATGTCCAAGCCCGCGCTTTTGATTTTGGATGAACCCACCACCGCATTGGATGTGACCGTGGAGGCGGGGATTGTCGATCTGGTCAAAGAATTGGGCAAGAAATACGGCACGTCGATGCTGTTTATCAGCCACAACCTTGGGCTGGTTTTGGATGTCTGCAACCGGTTGTGCGTGATGTATTCCGGCGAGGCGGTGGAAACGGGCAATGTGGGCGAGGTGTTTGATAAAATGCGCCATCCCTATACCCAAGCGCTGTTCCGCTCTATCCCCTTGCCCACCGCCGATAAAAACTCACGGCCCCTGGTCGCAATCCCCGGCAACTTTCCCCTGCCCCATGAACGCCCGAACGGGTGCAATTTTGGCCCGCGTTGCGATTATTTTGAGGCGGGGCGCTGCGATGCAGGCGAAGTGCGGATGGGCGACACAGGCGGCGATCGCCACGCCTCGCGTTGCGTGAAGTTCGCAGAAATCGACTGGGACGCGCCTTTGGTGGCTGTGAAAAAGCAGGAAAAAACGCCGGTTGGCGATGTCGTGCTGAAGATGGAAGATTTGCGCAAATACTATGAAGTGTCAGGCAGTTCGCTGTTTGGCGGCGGCGCGCAAAAGGTGGTGAAAGCAAACGAAACCCTGTCGTTTGAAGCGCGCGAAGGCGAAACGCTGGCAATTGTGGGCGAAAGCGGTTGTGGAAAATCCACTTTTGCCAAGGTCTTGATGGGTTTGGAAACGGCCACCAGCGGCAAGATTTTTCTATACAATCAAGACATTCAAGACACCCCGATTGAAAAGCGCGCGGTTGATACCGTGTCATCCGTGCAGATGGTGTTTCAAAACCCGTTTGACACGCTGAACCCGTCGATGACCGTGGGCCGCCAAGTGATCCGCGCGCTGGAAATCTTTGGCGAGGGCGCAGATGACGCGGCGCGCCATGCCCGGATGCTGGAGTTGTTGGACCTTGTGAAACTGCCGCGCGAATTTGCCGACCGGATGCCGCGCCAACTTTCGGGCGGGCAAAAGCAGCGCGTGGGCATTGCGCGTGCCTTTGCGGGCGATGCTAAAATCGTGGTGGCGGATGAACCGGTATCGGCGCTTGATGTGTCGGTGCAGGCCGCCGTGACCGATTTGCTGATGGAAATTCAGCGCAAAAACCGCACGACCTTGCTGTTTATCAGCCATGATCTGTCCATCGTGCGCTATTTGTCGGACCGGGTGATGGTGATGTATCTGGGCCATGTGGTTGAACTTGGCACCACAGACCAAGTGTTTTCGCCTCCCTATCACCCCTATACCGAGGCGCTGCTGTCTGCCGTGCCCATCGCCGACACAAAGGTAATAAAAAAGCGGATTGTGCTGGACGGCGATATTCCGTCCGCAATGAACCCGCCGCCCGGTTGCCCGTTCCAAACGCGTTGCCGCTGGAAATCACAAGTGCCAGATGGGTTGTGCGAACGCGAGGTGCCCCCCGTGCGGCATTTGGCGACCGGACACCAGATAAAGTGCCATTTGTCGGATGCGGTGCTGGCAGAGATGGAGCCGGTGATTACGATGAAAGAGACGTAAGGGGCGTTTGTACAGGAAGACCCAAATGAAAATTCGCGCGCTGGAACCGACTGACCGCGCGATCTGGCAGCAGTTCATGGATGACTATGCCACGTTTTACAAAACGGCGGTTCCCGACGGGGGGCATGACCGGGTTTGGGCTTGGATTTTCGACCCCAACAATGACTTTTGGTGTGATCTTATCTTTGATGACGACGGAAATTCGTTTGGCTTTATGCAATATCAGCTGATGCACAGATCGCTTGGCGGCACGATGGTGTGCTATCTTAGCGATCTATACGTTAGGCCCGATGTGCGCGGCACAGGTGCGGGGCGCGCGATGATCGACCATGTGATTGCCTTTGCAAAAGGGCGCGGGTTGACCAATGTGCGTTGGCTGACCCAAGAGTATAATGACACCGGCAGGCGGCTGTACGACACTTACGCGCCCAAATCGGATTTCATCCTGTACAGCCTGCCGGTCTAAGGCCCCCCAATCAGAACCGCTGATCGGGGTCTTTGGACGCCTTGTGTTTACGCAGGCGGCTTGGCGTGTGGAACTTCTTATCTTTGAACGGGTTTTTGTCACCTTGGCCCCGCAGCATGATGCGGATGGGAGTGCCCGGCATGTCGAAATGGTCGCGCAAGCCGTTGACCAGATAGCGTTTATAGCTTTCCTGCATCAAATCGGGGTGGCTGCACATCACCACAAAGCCCGGGGGCCGCGTTTTGACTTGGGTCATATAGCGCAGCTTGATGCGGCGACCACCGGGGGCTGGTGGCGGGTGCGCCTCGGTCATAGCGCCCAGCCACGTGTTCAGGCGGTTGGTGGGGATGCGGCGGTTCCAGATGTCATGCGCGCGGATGATGGCATCGTGCAGACGGTCAAGGCCGCGGCCGGTTTTGGCGGAAACGGTGACCAAAGGCGCGCCGCGCAGCTGGGGCAGCAAACGTTCGAAACTTTCGCGCAGCTGCGCCAGTTTGTCCTGCTTTTCATCCTCTAGGTCCCATTTGTTCACGGCGATCACCACCGCGCGACCTTCGGTTTCGGCGTAATCTGCGATGCGCAAATCCTGTTGTTCAAACGGGATTTCCACGTCCAGCAGGACCACAATCACCTCGGCAAAGCGCACGGCGCGCAAGCCATCAGACACCGACATTTTTTCCAGCTTGTCCGAAATACGAGCCTTTTTGCGCATGCCTGCGGTGTCAAAAATCCGGGTGGGGGTGCCGTACCAATCAGATTTCACCGAAATCGCGTCACGGGTGATGCCTGCCTCCGGCCCGGTCAGCAAGCGATCTTCACCGATGATTTTGTTGATCAAGGTGGATTTGCCCGCATTGGGTCGGCCGATGACAGCAATTTGCAGTGGCTTTTCATGCGTGGGCTTGTGCCATTCTGGATCGGCCTCTTCGTCCGCCTCATCCTCGGGGATGTCGATATCGACCAAGGGGGCATCCGCCTCGGCGCGTTCGGTAAATTCGTCGCCGATGGGGCGCAGGATGTAATAAAGATCGTCGATGCCTTCGCCGTGTTCTGCAGACAGCCGCAGGGGTTCGCCAAGGCCAAGGGCCCACGCCTCCACAGCGCCACCATCGGCGGCTTTGCCTTCGGCCTTGTTCACGCCCAAGATCACCCGCGCGCCTTTTTTGCGCAGGATGTCGGCGAACACCTCATCGGTCGCCGTGACGCCCACGCGCCCGTCGATCAAGAACAGGCACACGTCGGCCATATCAACCGCGCGTTCGGTCAAGCGCCGCATCCGGCCTTGCAGGCTGTCGTCGGTCACGTCCTCTAGGCCCGCCGTGTCGATCACGGTAAAGCGGAGATCAAAAATCTTTGCATCACCTTCGCGCAGGTCGCGGGTAACACCGGGTTGGTCATCAACCAACGCCAATTTGCGCCCGACAAGGCGGTTGAACAGGGTGGATTTGCCCACATTGGGGCGGCCGACTATGGCGAGAGTAAAGCTCATCTTGGCCCCTCCGGGGGCTTATATCAGATCATCAAGCCGTTGCCATACACGGATGGGCGGTCAACGGAAAGCGTGAAGTTGCCCATTGCCCGAAACCACATACAGAACGCCGCCTGCAAGGGCGGGGGCTGCCGCCGCACCGCCTGGCAGTTGGGTGGTGGCTGTCAGCGCGCCATCGGCGGGGTTGAACATGCGGATCAATCCATCGCCCGACACGACGACCAACCGCCCACCCGCCAGCACAGGGCCATAATGGGCGGTGATTGCCTTGCGTTTTTTTGGCTTGTCGGTGTCGAAATAAGGCATGTCAACGGACCAGATCGCGGCCCCGGTGGCGGCATCAAGGCGCACCAGTTTGGCCTGATCGGAAATCAGGAAAACTGAGCCGCCAACCGGCAACACCGCGCCATAAGCCGCCTCGCGGGCGGACCATTTGACCGTGCCCGACGTGGTTTCCAGCGCCGAGATGCGCCCGCTTTGATTGCCGATATAGGTGGTATCACCCGCAATCACGGGGTCGCCCGCAATGTCTGTTACGCTGGTATAGCCGCGCCCCAACCGTGCGCCCGCGATATTTGCGGACCACAGTTGCACGCCGCCGATTTTCAGCGCCGCAATCACTTGGCCCGACCCATTGGGGAACAAAACAGCCCGCGCCCCAACCGCCGGAGAGGCGGAGGCGATGATGCCCGTGCGCGATGGAGCCCCTGTAACTTGCCATTGCACCTTGCCGGTTTTTGCGTCCAGCGCCCAGCCCGTGCCATCGCGCGCCCCAACATAAACCACGCCATCCGCCACTGTTGGCGTGCCCGCCGCAACCGCGCCAAGGTCTTGACGCCAGATCACCCCACCTGTGGCAGGGTCCATTGCCACCACCTCGGCATAGCCAGTGGTCGCGAACAAACGCCCCCCGCCATAGGCGATGCCACCGCCCGATACGGGGTTGCCGCGCGCGCCTGCGGGCATCACGTTGGCGGTCCACAGTTTCGCGCCTGCGGTGGACACGGCGGAAATATCATTGCTGGCATCCATCGCAAACACCCGACCATCGGCCACGATGGGGGATGCGGTGATGCGGTATTTGCGGCTGTTGCCACTGCCAATATCAGCCGACCAAAGCCGCGCGGGGGCCGCAGACAAGGCGGCGTGCGGCATCAGATGTTCGGCGTTACCTGACCGATGTGTCCAATCGGCATTGGCGCGGGCGGCGGGCAGGCTGATGGGCAAGGATTGGTTTTCGATTTGGCCAAAGGTGTCGGTCGGTGCCGCCTCCCCCTCCACCGCGAGGGATTGGGCCAAGGGGGTGCGCGCGTCAAACCGTTCCCCTTGCAAAATAACCTCTTTTTCGCAGCCTGCAAGCAGCATCAGCCCCACCATCACGCCCAAAGTTTTGCCCAATGGGGTTCGCGTGTCAAAGAAAGAGGTCATATGCTGTCTGCCTTTGTCCTGCGCCGGTTGCGCGGTATGTTCCATCGCCCGCGCGGTGAAAGCAAGCCTGTTTGGCCACCCCATCCCGCGCATGGCGTCTGTTTCAGCCTTCGGCGGTTTGTCCGCCCAAGGCAGTGATCATTTGGCCGGCACGCCCGCGCAAGCCTGTGGGCGCCTCTTGGTCGGCTGAAAGCGCGCGCAATTGGGTGATCGCGGCGTCGATATCGCCCGCCTCGACCAGCAAATACGCGAGTTGTTCCAGTGCGAGGGTGCGGAACGGGCGGCCCGGAATGGTCAAGGGTTCCAGCGCCGCGCGCCGGGTGGCCACGTCTTGGTCCGCGCCCGCCACGATCACACCGCGCAGCACCGCCAAATCGCGGTAGTTTTGGTCGATGGTCGTGTCGGCTGCCACGGCGGCAAGGGCTGCCAATGTGGCCGCTTTGTCACCCGCAGGATCGGACGCCACCAGCATTTTTTGCAAAGCCAATTTGCTAGGCACGCCATTGGCGGCACTTTCGGCCGCCGCAAGGGCTGTGCGGCGTTCGGCGGGGGTGGGTTGGTCCAGCGCCGTCAGCAGCGTGTCGCCAAATGCCTTGGCCGCGGTGGCGCGGTTGGCCTTTTGCCATTCGCTGTAGGCCGCACCGCCCACGATCACCACCACCAGCAGTAGTGCGATCCATCCGTATTTACGAAACAGCATGAACAAGCGGTCGCGGCGGACCTCTTCGGTGACCTCGTCGATAAAGCTGTCTGGATTGCTCACGCTTGTCTCCCTAATCTTTGCACCCGTCTTACACGCAAGCCTGTGGCCTTGCCAAGCCCTGCCCCTGTGCTTGGCGGGCCTGCGCCCTTGGTTGGGCCAATTTTTTCGCCTCTTTGGCGCAGATTTGACTGCGCATTTGCGGTTGTGCTGTGATACCCCGACCAAAACCACCGTATATTGCGGCATGGGGCCAGAAAGTTTAATCTAAACCACATGGTCTAGCGTAAAAATAATAAGCGTAAACATGATGCGCACCCCCTGCCCCACCCGGCATTTGCCCGGTCAGTGGAGATTTCAACCGATCCTAAGGACACGACAAACAATGCGCATCGTTCCCATTATTACCGCCGTTCTGGTCACGCTGGCCCTGTTTTTCCTTGTGTTTCAACGTGACCGGCTGATCGCCTTTGCCACCGGGGAGCAGACTGCCCCCGCCACCGATGCAGCCGACAACGCCCCCCCCGCAGCAGAGGCAGCACCCGAGCGCCATGTCTCAGTCTTGGTGCAGCGCAGCGCGGCCCAGTCAGTGGATAACATCATTTTGGCACGCGGCCGGACGGAAGCCGCGCGCCAAGTGGAGGTGAAATCAGAAACATCCGCGCTTGTGGTGTCCGAACCGTTGCGGCGCGGGGCCTATGTGACGGCGGGCCAGCCGTTGTGCGTGCTGGACACCGGCACCCGTGCCGCGCAATTAAAAGAGTTTGAACAGCGCTTGTTGGAGGCGAAAAGTCGGTTGCCCGAGGCCGAAGCGCGGGCCGTTGAAGCGGCGGCACGTTTGACCGAGGCCGAAATCAACGGCGCAGCAGCGGTGCAACTGGCCAAAGGTGGGTTTGCATCCGACACGCGGGTGGCCGCGACCACAGCGGCGGTGGAAAGTGCCCGCGCAGGCGTCAATTCCGCGCAATCGGGCGTCAGTGCGGCGGCGTCTGGCGTTTTGGCGGCAGAGGCGGCGGTGGAAATGGCCGCGCGCGAAATTGGCCGTTTGACCCTGACCGCGCCATTCGACGGTTTGTTGGAAACCGACACGGCGGAACTGGGCGCATTGTTGCAACCCGGTGCGCCCTGCGCGACCGTGATCCAATTGGACCCGATCAAGCTGGTGGGGTTTTTGGCCGAAACGGATGTGGACAAGGCCAGCGTGGGCGCAATGGCGCGCGCGCGCCTTGCATCGGGGGCAGAAACGGCGGGACGGGTAACGTTCCTGTCGCGGTCTGCGGACCCCGCGACCCGCACCTTTCGGGTGGAGGTGACTGTCGCGAATGAGGCGTTGACCATTCGGGACGGGCAAACCGCCGAATTGATGATCGCGGTGGAAGGTAAGCCTGCGCATTTGCTGCCCGGATCGGCGTTGACGTTGAACGACGACGGTCGGTTGGGCCTGCGCGTGGTGGACGCAGACAGCCGCGCGGTGTTCGTGCCCGTGACTTTGTTGCGCGATACGGTGGACGGGGTTTGGGTGACAGGGCTTGATGACAGCGTCGATGTCATTGTGGTGGGCCAGGAATTTGTCACCGACGGCGTCGCCGTGGATGTGACCTTTAAGGAGCCGACACCATGATCGGGATTATTGATTGGGCCGCAAACCGGGCCCGCATGGTGGTTGCCTTTGTGATCTTGTCCGTGCTGGTCGGCGCGTTCGCCTATACCACCCTGCCCAAAGAGGGCGAGCCGGATATTGAAATTCCTGCGCTGTTCGTATCGGTCCCCTTCCCCGGCATTTCGGCGGCAGACAGTGAGACTTTGTTGGTCAAAGTGATGGAGACGGAGCTGTCGGGCCTTGATGGATTGAAATCCATGAATGGCACCGCATCGGAAAACTATAGCGGGATCGCGCTGGAATTTGAATTTGGCTGGGACAAGACCAAAGTTATCGCCGATGTGCGCGACAAGATGAACACCGCCGAGGCGAAGTTTCCCGCCGGGGCCGATAAATATTCGATCAACGAAATCAACTTTTCCGAATTTCCCATCATTATCGTGGCGCTGACGGGTAATGTGCCCGAACGCACGCTGCTGCGCGCGGCCACCGCGATGCAGGACCGGATTGAAGGCATGGACGCGGTGTTGAAGGCCGAATTGGCCGGCCACCGCGATGAGATGTTGGAGGTGGAAATCGACCCCCTACGGCTGGAGGCGTATAACGTCACTGCCGCAGACCTGATTTCGGTGGTGCGCAACAATAACCAATTGATCGCGGCGGGTGAGGTGGAAACCCCCAACAGCGCCTATGCTGTGAAAATTCCATCGTCGTTCAACACACCCGCGCAGGTTTATGCGCTGCCCGTCAAGGTGAACGGCGACCGCGTGGTGACGCTGGGCGATCTGGCCGATATTCGCTTGACGTTTGAGGACCGGATGGGCACCGCCCGCTTTAACGGCGAAACGACGGTGGCCATTCAAGTGGTTAAGCGCAAAGGGTTCAACCTGATCGACACCGCCGCTGAGGTCCGCCGGCAAGTGGAGTTGGAGCGCACAAGCTGGCCGCAGGAGATGCAAGAGGCCGTGCAAGTGCGCGCCTCATTGGACCAGTCAAGCCAAGTGGAAAGCATGGTTGGGCAATTGGAAGGGTCGGTTTTGACCGCGATTGCGCTGGTGATGATTGTGGTATTGGCCTCGCTTGGCACACGGTCGGCGTTGCTGGTGGGGTTTGCGATTCCCACATCATTTTTGCTGTGTTTCGTGTTGCTGGCGGTGATGGGGATCACCGTGTCCAACATTGTGATGTTCGGCCTGATTTTGGCCGTGGGTATGTTGGTGGACGGTGCCATTGTGGTGGTGGAATATGCCGACACCCGCATCGCCGAAGGTGCAGGGCCGATGGCCGCCTATACCGAGGCCGCAAAACGGATGTTTTGGCCGGTGGTATCGTCGACCGCAACCACGCTTTGCGCGTTCTTGCCGATGCTGTTTTGGCCCGGCGTTCCGGGTGAATTTATGGGCATGTTGCCCGTCACGCTGATCTTTGTTCTGTCAGCTAGTTTGATCGTGGCGCTGGTGTATTTGCCCGTGCTGGGCGGCGTGTCGGGGCGCATCAGCCGCCGGTTTGACGGTGCCGCAGCAATGCTGTTGCCCCTGCCCTATTGGGTGCGCGCGGCACTGGTGGTGCCTGCGATGTACATGATATTTTTGGGGGCGATGCAGGCATTGAACCCGGCCTATTTGTTGGGCGCGGCGGCCCCGACCGGGGCGCTTGCGGTGCTGCCCGGCGCTTTGTTGTTCATTCTGGGGGCGGTTGTATCGTCGATCACTTTGACAGCGGCGCAGCGCCCGGCGAAACCGCGCAAGATTGTTGGCAGCTATCGGCGCACGCCGTTTGGCTATTTCACCAAGGTGATTGCGGGCAATCCAGTGATGCCGGTCGTGTCGATTGTTGCGGTTTTGATGTTCGTTGGTTTCACCTTTTCCTATTTCGGAACCCATTCCAAAGGGGTGGAGTTTTTCGTGGAATCCGAAACTGAGCAGGCGATTGTGTACGTCCGTGCGCGTGGAAATCTGTCACTGACGGAAAAGGACGATTTGCTGCGGCAGGTGGAGGCAGTGATTTTACGTACCAAAGGCGTGGACAGCGTGTTCGCCTTTGCGGGCGCTGGGGGCCTGAATTCCAACAACGGTGGGGCCACGGCACCACTGGACACAGTGGGTCAGGTGCAGGTGGAGATGATCCCATGGGCCGACCGCGCCGACCAACCCGAATTGGACGGCGATGTGGTGTTGGCAAAAATACTGGCGGAATTGGCAACCATTCCCGGCATCCAAACCGAGGCGTTAAGCCAAAGTCGCGGGCCTGCGGGTGGCAAGCCGATCCATCTGCGCCTGAAGGGCGATGATTTCACCCAGATCGCCGAAGGCATCAAGCTGGTGCGCACCAAGATGGAAACGATGCCCGCGATTTTCGGGATGGAGGATACGCTGCCCCTGCCCGGCATTGACTGGCAAATTGATGTTGATGTGGAAAAGGCCGGGAGGTTTGGCGCGGATGTGGCGACTGTGGGCGGCATGGTGCAGCTGGTCACGCGCGGGATTTTGCTGGACACGATGCGGGTGGACAGTTCGGACGAGGAAATTGAAATCCGCGTGCGCTTGCCCGAAGAATACCGCGTGTTGTCCACGCTGGACACGCTGAAACTGCGCACGCGCGATGGGTTGGTGCCTTTGTCTAACTTCATCACCCGCACGCCCGTGCAAAAGCTGGGGCGCATCGACCGCGTCGATCAAACCCGCTATTTTGACATCAAGGCCGATGTGACGCCGGGTTTTGTTGCTTTGAAAGAAACCGCAGATGGGCCGATCATTGGCACCGCCAGTGCGCGCGCGGCGGATGCCACGGGAACCGCCTTTCTGGAGGGGGGCGATTTTGGCTATGATCTGGTCAGCATGACCAAACCGCTGGCCGGTGTGGCAAAAGACGACCTGATTATTGAGCCGATCAATGCCAATGAACGCATCGCCGTGCTGACGAAATGGTTGACCGAGGCGAAACCTTTGCCCACAGGTGTGGAATGGGAATGGACCGGCGACCAAGAGGAACAGGCCGAAAGCGGCGCGTTTTTGGCAAAAGCCTTTGCAGGCGCGCTGGGGTTGATGTTCATCATTCTGCTGGCGCAATTTAACAGCTTTTACAACGCGTTCTTGGTGCTGATCGCGGTGGTGTTGTCCACCACAGGCGTGTTGATCGGGATGTTGGTGATGGACCAAACATTCAGCATCATCATGACCGGTACAGGAATTGTCGCGCTGGCGGGGATTGTGGTGAACAACAACATTGTGTTGATCGACACCTATCAAGATTTCAGCCGCTATATGCCCAAGATTGAGGCGATCATTCGCACCGCCGAACAGCGCATCCGCCCGGTTTTGCTGACAACGATCACCACCATGGCGGGGCTTGCGCCGATGATGTTCGGGTTAAGCCTTGATTTCATTGGCGGCGGCTATTCCATCGACAGTCCAACCGCGATGTGGTGGAAACAGCTGGCAACGGCGGTGGTGTTTGGCCTTGGCATCGCGACCGTACTGACGCTGATCTTTACCCCTGCGCTGTTGGCGCTGCGGGTGTGGTTCAGCATTGGCGCATATCGCAGTGTGGCCGCGATTTCGGCCCTGTCACGCGGCACAAGCAGTGAAGCGGCGCGCGATATCGCGTTGAACCGCGCGGCACGCAAACTGCGGTCGGTGTTGCTGGTCTGGGATGACGAACCGCCTGCCGTACCGCCTGCAACTGATGCAGACGCAAATACGGGCCGGGTGCCAACGCAAGGCATGCCGCCCTTGCGCGCGGCGGAATAACGCGGGCGCAGGGAAACATCAGGGGCGCGTGGATAATCCCGCGCGCCCCATCCCAAAACTGCCGCAGATGTGCCAAAATTAAATCAAGATTGAACGACATCTGGAAACAATCGCCGCCCCCCTTTTGGAAAAAGGTTATTGTTTCATGGATCCTGTTCTCGCCCCGTTTATGCTGCTGTTTTTGGGCACACTTAGCCTTGATTTGGGTCTTTTTAACAACAATGACGACACGCCCGAAGATGCAGTGCCCGCAGCCGACCCGGCAGGCGCGTCAGACACAGCACCAATTACAGACGCAGCAACACCCCCAAGTGGTGTCGCCGATCCAGATGAATTTGACGCCACACTTTATACCGAGGTGGTGAATGGCACCGATGGCGCGAATGATCTGTCAGCCGAAGGTCGCAGCGCCTTGGCGTGGTTTTTGGTCGATGGGGACGACTCATTGGACGGCAGCCTTGGCAATGACTACGTCGAAGGCGGTGCTGGCGATGACAGCATGAACCTGCGCGATGGTCGTGATCTGGCCTACGGGGGCGCGGGCGATGACAGCATCGACGCGGGCATTGGGTTTGACACGGTGTTTGGCGGCGATGGCACCGACACGCTGATTGGCAATGGCGGCAACGATGTGTAGCACGGCGATGCGGGCAATGATAATCTGCGCGGCGGCACGGGGGCGGACATGCTGTTTGGCGGCGCGGGCGATGATACGTTTGTGGTCGATTACGCCCGCCCCGATATCACCGCCCCGTCACAGATCAATGATTACACCCCCGGCGATACGCTGGAGGTGCAATATGCCCCCCAGTTTGACGCCAGCGGGGGTGAGGTGTTGCCACTCATCACCCTGTCGCTGAACGCCGCAAACACGGGCAGCATTATCATGTTTAACGGGGCGACCATTGCCGATGTGATCGGGGGCCAAGCGCTGACGCCGGGACAAATCATTCTGGCCCCTTTGCCGCGCTAAGCGGTTTTGGCCGGTTACGCGGATTTGGCCTGCGCCTCTTCCTCGGACGATTGGCGCGCCCACATCGCACTGTATCGGCCGTTATTGGCCAACAATTCGTCATGCGTGCCTTGTTCCACTATCTGCCCCGCCTCCAGCACGATGATTTGGTCGGCGTCGGCGATGGTGGACAGGCGGTGCGCGATGGTGATCACGCTGCGCCCCTCGCCCATTGCCAAAAGGCTGTCTTGGATGTCACGTTCGGTCTGGGTGTCCAGCGCCGATGTCGCCTCATCCAACAGCAGGATCGGGGGGTTTTTCAGCAAGGTGCGCGCAATGCCCACGCGCTGCTTTTCGCCGCCCGACAGTTTCAGGCCCCGTTCGCCCACGGTTGTCGCGTAACCATCCGGCATCGACATGATAAAATCGTGGATTTTGGCAGCGCGGGCGGCGGCAATCACCTCCGCCTCAGTCGCATCGGGGCGGCCGTAGGCGATGTTATAGCGCACGGTGTCGTTGAACAGCACCGTGTCTTGCGGCACCACGCCGATTTGGGCGTGCAGGCTGTCTTGGGTGATGTCGCGCAAATCCTGCCCATCAATCCGCACAGCGCCGCCCAGCACATCATAAAACCGGAACAACAAACGCCCCACGGTGGATTTGCCCGACCCCGACGGGCCGACAAGCGCCACACGTTGGCCGGGTTTCACCGTAAACGAAATCCCTTTCAGGATGGGGCGCGGCGCGTCATAGGAAAACTGGACATTGTCAAAAACCACCTCACCGCCTGCCACTTTCAACGCGGGCGCACCGGGTTTGTCCTTCACCTCGGTCGGTTGGCCCAGCAGGCCAAACATTTCGCCCATATCGACCAAAGCTTGGCGAATTTCGCGGTAAACCGTGCCCAAAAAGTTCAACGGCATGGTGATTTGGATCATATAGGCATTGACCATAACGAAATCGCCCACGGTCAGTATATCCGCCTGCACGCCCATCGCCGCCATGACCATGACCACGATCAACCCCGTTGTGATGATCAGCGATTGCCCAAAGTTCAGGAAGGATAGGCTTTGCCCGGTTTTCACCGCTGCCACTTCGTACTGGCGCATGGCACCGTCATAGCGGTCTGCCTCGCGCAGTTCGGCCCCGAAGTATTTGACGGTTTCAAAGTTCAAAAGGCTGTCGATGGCCTTTTGGTTGGCATCGGTGTCTTGGTCGTTCATCTGGCGGCGGATGCGCACGCGCCATTCTGTGACCTTGAAGGTAAAGCTGACGTAAAGCGTGATCGTGATCACCACCGCCGCCATATATTGCCACCCAAACAGCACGGCAAAAATCACCGACACCATCGACAGTTCCAAGATCAACGGCCCGATGGAAAACAACATGAAGCGCAGCAGGAAATCGACGCCTTTGACACCGCGTTCAATAATCCGGCTTAACCCCCCGGTTTTGCGCGCGATGTGATAGCGCATCGACAGGCGGTGGATGTGGGTGAAGGTTTCAAGGGCCAGCTTGCGCAAGGCGCGCTGCCCGACCCGCACAAACACAGCATCGCGCAACTCGCCAAATGCAACCGAACTGAGGCGGGCAATACCATAAGCAATCGTCAGCCCCACCGCGCCAAACATCAACAAAGCGCTTTCGCTCGGCGCCTCGCCTGCCAACGCATCCACCGCCGCCTTGTAGAAAAACGGGGTGGAGACGGAGATGATTTTCGACATGATCAGCATGCTCAGCGCAATCACCACGCGGCGGCGCACCCAAGGCGCGTCCGTGGGCCAAAGATAGGGCAACACACGGCGGATGGTTTGCATCGCGGGCGCCTCGGTATTGCGGGCATCGGCGCTGGTCACAGTGGTGGTTGTCTTGCGCATAACGTCCCTCAATTGCCCATCATCACCTCCTAGCGCGGGCCACACGGAATGGCCAGAGGGGGGACAGATTTACGGGGTCGGCAGCGTGAAAACTTGGCCCGGATAGATCAGATCGGGGTCGCGGATACGGTCTTTGTTCGCCTCAAACACTTGGACATACAGCACGCCATCGCCGAATTGCTCGCGCGCTATGGCCCACAGCGTTAGGCCGGGCTGCACGGTGACGGTGATAGGGGCGGTTTGGGCTGGGGGCAGTTCGGCGGGTTGTTCGGCGGGTTGCTGGGGCAAGGGGCTGGGGGGGGCGATTGACGGTGCATCTGCGGCAGCATCTGCGGCTGTATATGCTGCTGCGGCGGGTGTCACCGCAGCAAGGGCCGCCAAGGTTTCACGCTGAAACGGGGTTTCAAACCGGGCAGTGACGCGGGCTTGCGCATCCAATTGGTCGGCGCGCAGGGTGTAAATGCCCGGATCAATGCCCAGCAGCACCCCGCCCCAACTGCCATCGGGGCCAACCGCAAAGCCGCCCAAAAGCCGCGTGTCCAGATAAATCTGCACCACGGCCCCCGCCATGCCGCGCCCGCCCAAACTGACAGCCCCCGCGGCGGTATAGGAAATCGCATCAATCACAACGGGCGCAACCGGCCCCAAATCTGCGGCCCCTGCCCCAATCCCAAAAGCCATGTCCGAAGGCGGTGAGGGTTGCAAAACGCGCGGGCCTTCTGGCCCCAAAAGCAGGGCTGCCATTTGCGCAGGCGCAGAGGAAACCACTGGCACAGTCGGCGCAGTCGCCCCGCTGGCTGTGGGGCCCGCCGCCAAGGCGGACAGATCGGGCACCACGACTGGCGCAATATCAGTGGCGGCCAGCACGACCTGTTCGACCGACGCAATATCTTGCCCATCCGCCAGCCGCATTTTCAGGGTCAACAGCCGGGGCTGGTCGCTGGGGGGCACCGAAAACAAAGCGGCAAACCCGCCCGCACCATCGGCGATCACCGCCGAAACCTCGGTACCGTCCAGCAAGACCGACACCCCCACATTGGGGGCCGCGCGTCCGGCGATCAGGGCCGATCCGTCCCGCTCCACCCGCACCACGTCAAAACGCGGGGGGGCCATTGTGGCTGGCACCGCTGTGGCAGGCGCCGCTGTTGCAGGCACGGGTTTTGGTGCGGCGGGGACAGCGCTTGCCACTGGGGCGGGCGCTGCAGCCTCCGGCACGATCAGTGTCGGCCGCAAAAACAGCGCCAGCGCCAAAGCTGCGGCCAGCCCCCCCACCACAAGCGCGGCAGCCCCGATGCCCATTTTGCCTGCCACCCCTTTGCCGACCATAAATACCCCCGACCATATGGCCCAGATATAGGCCTTTGTCAGCACCTCATCCCTATATCGCGGTCAAAGCAAGGGTTTTTGTAGGGTTTTCGCGATCAAACGCTGGCCCGTTGCCCGGTTACAGCGCGGCGGGGGGCACGGGCATGGTCATGCGCGCCGCCCGGCGGGTAGACCGCTCTCGCCACGCCGCCTCGGCGGAATACACCAAAAGGGCGGCCCAAATCAGGCCAAAGGCGATTTTATGCCAAAAGGTAAACGGCTCTGAAAAGACCAGAACCGCGCAAAAAAACTGCAACGTCGGGTTCAAGTATTGGATCAGCCCCACTGTGGTCATCGACACCCGCTGCGTGGCATAGGAAAACAAAATCAACGGTGTGGCCGTCATCAGCCCCGACAAAACCAGTAACACACTGGTTCGGGTATCATGGCCAAACGCCCCCGTACTTTGTGGCGCGTGGCCCGCATGGGTCAACGCGAGCCACATCAGCCCAAAGGGCAAAACCATCACCACCTCTGCCGCGACCGACACCACCGGGCCCGCAGTGCCAAAGCGTTTTGCCGCACCGTATCCCGCCAAAGTCACCGCCAAAACAATCGCAATCCACGGCGTCACCCCCAGCCCCAGCGCAAGCGTGATCACCGCCACAGTCGCCAAACCGATTGCAAAAAATTGTACCCGGCGCAGCCGTTCGCCAAAGGCCAAAACACCGACCGCCACCGCAACAAGCGGAAAGATGTAAAAGCCCAAACTCGCCTCGACCGTGTGACCGTTCTGGACGGAAAAGATGAAGAAAAACCAATTCAGCGACATCATCAACGCCGCAAACGCAGTCACCAAACCCGCCCTGCCCCAAACCAGCGGGCGCAGATGCGACAGGCGGCCTTGGACCGCCAAAAGCACGGTGAAAAACACGACAGACCACAGGGTGCGATGGCTCAACACCTCCAGCGCGGGGACGTGGGACAGCAGTTTATAATACAGCGGCGACAGGCCCCAAACCACGCAGGCCCCGATCATCGCCGCAGCGCCTTTTTGCCCCTCCGTCACCCGTGCCCCCTGTTCGCGCATAAAAAAGGCCCGCCAAAGGGTTCACCCCCAGCAGGCCTTTAGTCATTATATCATAGGATTAGCCCAGGCGGGCAGCCACGTTTTCCCAATTGACCAGCTTGTCCAGAAAGTTGGTCAAATAGGCCGGACGCTTGTTGCGGAAATCGATGTAATAAGAATGTTCCCAGACATCGCAACCCAGCAAAGCAGTTTGGCCAAAGCACAAGGGGTTTACGCCGTTTTCGGTCTTGGTGACCTTCAGGCTGCCGTCTTTGTCCTTGACCAGCCACGCCCAGCCAGACCCGAACTGGCCCGCGCCCGCTGCCGAAAAGTCATCTTTGAACTTTTGAACGCTGCCAAAGGCTTCGGTGATCGCTTTTTCCAGATTGCCCGGCATTGCCTTGCCGCCCGGCCCCATCATTTCCCAAAACTGGGCGTGGTTCCAATGCTGGCTGGCGTTGTTGAAAATGCCGTTTTGCGCGACCGACCCGGCCTGATAGGTGCCAACCACAATCTCTTCGACCGATTTGCCTTCCCATTCGGTGCCCGCAATCAGCTTGTTGCCATTGTCCACATAGGCCTTGTGGTGCAGGTCGTGGTGATATTCCAGCGTTTCGCGCGACATGCCATGGGCGGCCAGCGCATCATGGGCATAGGGCAGATCTGCAAGAGTAAAAGCCATTGGTTTTCCTTTCAAGAAAGTCGATGGTTTGTGAGTTCATTGGTTAAACCCGAATAAGAGGCTTCGGGTTCCAAAGGTCAAGGGCTGGGCGGCAGATTTGGGCTGTCGCGCCCTAAATCTCGGACCCCGGCTGCGCGGAATGGGTCAAAAGCCCCATCACATAGCCCGCAACCGACCGAAAGCTTACAAGGGTGAAGCCATCCCCATCCGCCCAAAACGCCGCCGCCACTTGGGCAGCACGGGTGCGGCGCAATTCGCCGGGGGCGAGGGCGGCCAAATCCACCGGGCAAAGTTTGGCAAGGATTTGATCGGCCTTGTCGCCTTCAACCCGAAAAGCCGCGCGGGCATCGGACACATCAACTGCCAAAAAATGCATCTTTGCCAATGCATTGCGCAAAGTTTCTAATGTGGATTGCACATCTGCATAGGGTACAATGACCAACAGTTCATCATGCGACATCCAGCCCACTGACAGCGCGCCCGCCTGCACGATGCGGCGCGGCGCGGGCACCGACAGGCCCATTTTTTTCAACACCGCCGCCAAAGGTTTTTCGCCCAAATCGCAGCGCAGGCTGATCATGCCCAAGGGGCCAATTTCGGTAATTTTGGCAAAGCCGTCAAAGCTTTGCCCGTTCAACGCGCTGATGGGATCATGCATTGCCCTTCTCCCCTGCTTTGTCGAAAAACACTTGGTCGACGATTTTGGCGGCAACGGTGCTGCCATCAATTTTGTGGAACGTCACGGTTTGGCCCATGCGTTGTGGCCCGTGTTTGATCAATCCCATCGCAATCCCACGCTTTAAGGTCGGGCTGTAATAGGTTGATGTTACACGACCTTCGGTGTTACGCTGGCCATTGTCATTGCGCCCATCAGCCACGGCATAGGCCCCATCCGGGATGACCGATCCATCCAAAGTTTCCAACCCAACCAATTGCCAACGGTCAGGGTTGGCCAAATAGGTCCGTTCCATGCCGCGCTTGCCCAGAAAATCTTCTTTCTTTTTGGACACGGCCCAAGACAGGCCCAAATCCAACGGCGTCACCGTGCCGTCAGTTTCATCGCCGATCATGATGAACCCTTTTTCGGCACGCAAAACATGCAGACATTCTGTGCCATAAGGCATCGCGCCAAATTCGGCCCCGGCTGTGTTCAGCATCGCCCAGAACGCAGCACCTTGGCTGGCCGGAATGGCAATTTCATAGGAAAGTTCACCCGAAAAGCTGATGCGGTACACGCGCACCGGGAAGCCGCCCAACGTGCCATCGGCCCATTGCATGAACGGCAGCGCGTCTTTCGACACGTCCATCCCGCCGATTTTTTCCAGCAATTTGCGTGCGTTGGGGCCAACAACCGCCACTTGGGCGTATTGTTCGGTAACATTGGCGGTGTAAACCTTCCAATCCCACCACTCGCATTGCAGCCAATCTTCCATCCAGCCGTGGATGCGGTCTGCGCCGCCCGATGTGGTGTGGCACAGCCATGTATCCGCATCAATCCGCGCGACCACGCCATCGTCGGACAAAAATCCCTGCTCGTTGCACATCAAGCCGTAACGGCATTTGCCGATGGGCAGCGTGGACATCACGCCTGTGTAAAGCAGATCCAAAAACCGCCCGGCATCCGGCCCTTTGACAATGATCTTGCCAAGGGTCGAGGCGTCCAGCAACCCAAGGTTTTCGCGGGTGTTGTTCACTTCGCGTTGCACCGCTTGCTCGTGGGTTTCACCATTGCGGGTGTAGCAATAGGCGCGGCGCCAATGGCCCACAGGTTCCCAATACGCGCCGTTTTTGTCGTGCCAATCATGCATTGGCGTGCGACGCAGCGGTTGGAAAATATCGCCGCGCGCCTCCCCCGCCAGCGCGCCGATGGTCACGGGCGTATAGGGCGGGCGGAAGGTGGTTGTACCAACTTGCGGAATTTCCGCGCCCAACGCTTGCGACAATACGCCAAGACCGTTGATATTGCTCAACTTGCCCTGATCGGTTGCCATACCCAACGTGGTATACCGTTTGGTGTGTTCAACAGATTCGTAGCCTTCTTGCGCCGCGAGTTGAACGTCTGATACCTTCACGTCATTCTGATAATCCAACCACATTTTGCTGCGTAACTGGATTGGCGCGCCTTGCGGCATCACCCAGATCGGCGGCACTTTGGGGCCATCGCCCGCAGTCCCCGCAATAATATCGGCCGCGCGGTAGATGCCATTGGCGGCCCCAACCACAGTGACCATCGCAGACCCGTCATGGTTCAAAGGGGGGCGCGCCGCATCTGGCACAAAGGCCGACAGATGGTCCGACCATGTCAGCTTGCCGCCGCAATGGGACCACAGATGCACCACAGGCGACCAACCGCCCGACATGGCGACCGCGTCACAAGCAATCTCCTCCATCACGGCCCCTTCGCCGGCTTGCAGACAGACCTGTACCCCGGTCACGCGCTTGCCCCCTTTGACGGAGGCAATGGCGCGCCCCGCCTCCACCCGGATGCCAAGCGCACGGGCGCGGGCGGGCAAATCGCCCGTTACATCGGGCCGTGCATCAAGGATCACGGGCACAGACAGGCCCGCCTGCACCAGCGCAATCGCCGTGCGATACGCATCATCATTATTGGTGACAACAACCGTGCGATCACCGGGGGAAACCGCGTAATTCACCACATAATCGCGCACCGATGCCGCCAGCATAACGCCCGGTATGTCATTGCCCGCAAAGGACAAAGGCCGTTCAATCGCCCCTGTTGCCGTAATGATATGCCCAGCCCGAATACGCCACAGCCGCTGCTTTGGTCGCCCATCGCCCGGCGTGTGATCGGCCACCCGTTCATTCGCCAAAACATAGCCGTGATCATAAACCCCGGCCCCCATGCAGCGGTTGCGCAAGGTGACGTTCTTCATGGTTTTCAGCGCATCAAGGGCGGATTTCACCCAATCTTCAGCACTTTCACCCTCAACCTCATCCCCGTCGACCACCGCGCGGCCACCCCAATGCGGGGTCTGTTCCAACAGAATCACGCGCTGCCCCGATTGGCCCGCTGTCAAAGCCGCTTGCAGCCCCGCAATACCGCCACCAATGATCAAAACATCGCAAAAGCCATAGATATGTTCATACCGATCGGCATCCATTTCCGTCGGCGCACGGCCAAGGCCCGCCGATTTGCGGATGATCGGTTCAAAGAAATGCAACCAAGCGGCGCGGGGATGGATGAAGGTTTTGTAATAAAACCCCGCAGGCAAAAACCGCGAAATGTAGTTGTTCACCACGCCCACATCATATTCCAAGCTGGGCCAATGGTTCTGGCTGGAGGAGATGAGGCCCGCAAACAGCTCCGTCGTCGTGGCGCGCTGGTTCGGTTCAAACCGGTCGCCTTGTCCCATATGCAGCAGCGCGTTCGGCTCCTCCGGTCCCGCGGCCACAATCCCGCGCGGGCGGTGGTATTTGAACGACCGGCCCACCAGCATTTGGTCATTTGCCAAAAGGGCCGATGCCAGCGTATCGCCGCTGTGCCCCGACAAACGCTTGCCGTTAAACATGAATTCCGCGCGGGTGGAACGGTCGATCAAGCGACCCCCAGATTGCAGACGGGTGCTCATTTGTAACCCTCCCATTCCGGGCGTTTCAGTTTGATTTTGGCGACCAGATCGGCGGGCGGTGCCGATGATTGGGCGGGATAGGTGCCAAACACCTCCAGCGTGTTGGTGTCGCGCGCGGCGAGGAACCATTTGCCGCAGCCATAGGCATGGCGCCAGCGTTCAAAATGCACGCCTTTGGGGTTTTTGCGGGCGAACATGTAGGATTCGAATTCCTCGGGTGATGAACCGGGGCCATAGCGTTTCAGGTGCGCTTCGTATCCTGGGGCGAGTTCCGTCTCATCGGCTTGCACGCCGCAATAGGGGCATTGAAGGGTTAGCATGATGTGGCCTCGTGTGTGTTCAACCGCCGGGGGCGCTGCCCCGCATGTCCATTGTTCTTGAACCAATGGCGAACGAACGAACGCGCCCTCGGGATATTTATGACCAGATGAAGAAGCATCAATGCGCCACCCCCGCCGCAACGCTCTCATCAATAAACCGACCTTCCTTAAATCGGTCGATGGAAAACGCCGCCGCCAGTGGCCCCGGCTCGCCTTTGGCCATCAATTCCGCCATGGCCCAGCCGGAACCGGGGATTGCCTTGAACCCGCCCGTGCCCCAGCCGCAGTTGATAAAGCAATTGCCAAGGGGGGTTTTGGAGATCAACGGCGAGCGGTCGCCTGTCATATCCACAATCCCGCCCCATTGGCGCAGCATTTTCAGCCGCGAAATCATCGGGAAGGTTTCGACCAATGCCCGCAGCGTCTCCTCAATATGGTGAAAGCTGCCGCGCTGGGTGTAGTTGTTGAACCCATCCGTGCCGCCACCGATCACCATTTCACCCTTGTCCGATTGCGACATATAGCCGTGCACGGTGTTGGCCATCACGACCACATCCATGCAAGGCTTGATCGGCTCTGACACCAACGCTTGCAACGCCACCGCCTCTACCGGCAGGCGAAACCCGGCCATATCCGCGACTTGTCCCGAATGGCCCGCCACCACGATGCCCAGCTTCTTGGTCCCGATATAGCCTTTGGTGGTGTCCACCCCCACAACGCGGCCGCCCTCAGATCGCACGCCCGTCACTTCGCACTGCTGGATGATGTCCATCCCCATGTCCGAACAGGCGCGGGCATAGCCCCAGGCCACCGCATCATGGCGCGCGGTGCCGCCGCGGGGCTGGTACAACCCGCCCAGAACCGGATAGCGTGGGCCATCAATATTGATGATCGGCACCAATTCCTTGACGCGGGCGGCGTTGATATATTGCGTTTCCACCCCTTGCAGCGCGTTGGCATGTGCCGTGCGCAGATAGCCGCGCACCTCATGATGGGTTTGGGCCAGCATGATCACGCCACGCGGGCTGAACATGATGTTGTAATTCAAATCCTGGCTCATCGTTTCATACAGCGAGCGGGCTTTTTCATAAATCGCAGCTGATGGGTCTTGCAGATAGTTGGATCGAATGATCGTAGTGTTGCGCCCGGTGTTACCGCCGCCCAGCCAGCCTTTTTCGATCACCGCGACATTGGTGATGCCGTAATTTTTGCCCAGATAATACGCGGTGGCCAGCCCATGCCCACCCGCCCCGATGATGATCGCATCATAAGACGCCTTGGGGGTGGGGGATCGCCACGCCCTGTCCCAACCCGAGTGATAGCGCAGCGCCTCGCGTGCGATTGCGAAAACTGAATACCGTCTCATGCGCTACACTCCCTGTGATCGGGTTTCTTGGGTTCGTTCTGGTATGGACAGCAGATATATCCGCAACCACCAGCGGCACAATGGGGATATTTGCGACATTCCCCCCAACCCCCTGCGGCCTCAGGTCACGACCCACGCACCGATTAAGCCTTTTGCCAGCCGCCCAGAGGCATTACATGACACCCAAGTGGATATAAGAGGCGGGCGGCACATGGCGAATATTATCTTTTGGGTGGCAGCAGGCGCGATTGCTTTGATCGTGGCGATGACCTTGATCCGGGCCTTGCGCAAAACCGGCGCGATTGATTTGCAAGCCGCACATTTTGACCGCCAAGTGTACCGCGACCAATTGGCCGAAATCGAACGCGATCTGGCGCGCGGTATCATCGCGGGGGATGAGGTGGTGCGCTTGAGGTCCGAGGTGGGGCGGCGGTTACTGACCGCTGACCGGATGGATGCCACAACCGACATGGCGCAGGGCGGGCCTGCCTCAGTCATTGTTATGGCGGGGCTTGCGCTGTTGGTGGCGGCGGGGTTTGGCGGCTACGCGTATCTGGGCCAACCCGGTTACACCGACCTTCCACTGGCCGCCCGCATTGTGCTGGCCGAAGAACGCCGCGCTGATCGCGCCTCCCAATCCGCCATGGAAGCGGCCTTGCCCCCCCGCCCCCCGTTGCAAACGCCCGACCCCGAATTTACCGCCTTGGTCAAACAGCTGCGCGCCGCCGTGACGGGCCGCCCCGACGATTTGCAAGGCCAACAGCTTTTGGCCCGCAATGAGGCGAATTTGGGCAATCTGACCGCCGCCTACACCGCCCAAGCCCGCGTGATCGCGTTGAAGGGCGCGGTGGTGACCGAAGGCGATTTGCTGACCCAAGCGACCTTGATGATCCAAGCCGCCGATGGCCAAGTGTCACCCGAGGCCGATGTTTTGCTGCAAAAAGTGCTGACGCGTGCGCCCAAAAACGATACCGCGCTGTTTTTCACAGGCATCTCGCAGATGCAGGTCGGCCGTTATGACCTTGCTTTTCGCTATTGGAAAGAGGTGATGGACACCGCGCCCAATGACAGCCCGTGGCGCACAGAGGTGCGGGGCCGGATTGAAAGTCTGGCCGAGTTGGCAGGCGTGCGCTACGCCTTGCCCGAAGCGTTCGTGGGCCCCGATGCCGCAGCCGTCGCCGCCGCCGAGGAGATGTCGCCCGAGGACCGCCAAGCCATGATCCGCACGATGGTCGAAGGGTTGAACGACCGCTTGGCAACCGAAGGGGGCACCGCCCAAGAATGGGCGCGCTTGATCGCCGCCCTGTCCAATCTTGGCGAAACCGAACGCGCCCGCGCCATCTGGGGCGAGGCGTTACGCAATTTCGCAGGCCGCACCGCCGAATTGGGATTCATCAACCAAGAAGCCGTCAACGCAGGCCTAACCCGGTGAGCCAGCATGAGGTGATGGAGGGACTAGCGCCCCTGCTGCCCCCGATGGGCGCGCTGGCGGGTCTTGATTTTGGCGAAAAAACCATCGGCGTGGCGATTTCAGATCGTTTGCGCGGCGTGGCAACCCCGGTGCTGACCATCCGCCGCGTCAAATTCACCGTGGATGCCGCCGCGCTGCTAAAACTGCTGGCAGACCGCGAGGTGGTGGGCATGGTCCTTGGTCTGCCTCGCAATATGGACGGGTCCGAAGGGCCGCGCGCTCAAGCCACCCGCGCCTTTGCCCGCAACTTGTCGCGCCTGTCGCCGCTGCCGCTGGCCTATTGGGATGAACGTCTGTCCACGGTCGCTGCGACCCGCGCGTTGATTGAGGCGGATACGTCTCGGAAACGTCGGTCCGAGGTGATTGACCACGTTGCCGCCAGCTATATCTTACAAGGTGCGCTGGACCGATTGGCGCATATCAAACGGGGGGCCAACGGTGGATGACATCTGGAAGCGAGACGAAGTCGAAAGCCCCTGCGTGAAACTTTGCGTTATTCACCCCGAGGCAAGGCTGTGCGTGGGCTGTTTCCGGTCCATCGACGAAATCGGCGCATGGTCGCGCATGTCGATTGAGACGCGGCGCGCGGTGATGGCCGAACTGCCCACACGCGCCAAAACCTTGACCAAACGGCGCGGCGGCCGCATGGGCCGCAAACCCTAATCAGCCAAAAATCACCTTGCGCAGCATGTTCAGCGCGACCAGCGTGATAAACAGCGCAAAAATGCGTTTCAACGGGGCCGGGTCCATGCGGTGCGCCAGCTTGACCCCCAAAGGGGCGGTCAGCAGCGTCATCGCGATCACAATGAAAAACGCTGGCAAGTTGACCGCGCCCAAAGTGTAGGGCGGCGCAGTGTCGATGGTCACAAACAAAAACCCGATCACCGATGGCACCGCAATGATCATGCCAAACCCCGCAGCCGTCGCCACCGCACGGTGAATGGCGATGTTATAAAGGCTCATCACCGGGACGCCGAACGACCCGCCGCCTATCCCCATAAGGACCGAGAAAAACCCAACACACGCGCCAATACCCGCCCGTTTTGGGCCCAAAGGCATCACTTGGCCCAACCGCCAATGCGACTTGCCAAACGCCATGTACAGCCCCGCACCCAGCGCCAAAACGCCAAAGATGATCTGCAACGTGGTGGACCGCAGCGACGATGCCACCAGCATCCCCACCACCGCGCCCGCCCCAATATAGGGCCACCAACTGCGCAAAATGTCCCACTCCACAGCGCCTTTTTTGTTATGCGCCATGACCGACCGCGCCGAGGTGACAATGATCGTGGCCAGCGATGTCGCAAGGCACACTTGCATCAACTGGTCGCTGTAAAACCCCAAATGGCTGAACACATAGAAAAACGCCGGCACCAAAACGATGCCACCCCCCACCCCCAGCAACCCCGCAATCACCCCCGCAAAGGCCCCAATCGCCATCAATATCGCGATCATGGGCAAGAGTGTGGCCATATCATATGTCATGCGGGCAGCCTTTCGGTTGG
Source organism: Pseudorhodobacter antarcticus (assembly GCF_900110135.1). Taxonomy (GTDB): domain Bacteria; phylum Pseudomonadota; class Alphaproteobacteria; order Rhodobacterales; family Rhodobacteraceae; genus Pseudorhodobacter; species Pseudorhodobacter antarcticus. Next base: position 146,514 of record NZ_FOCO01000007.1, read on the forward strand.
TCTGTTGGTGTGTGGTCTGCGAAAAGTAAGATATGGCTTGGCACAGCCCCCCCGCACGCGCAAGGCCCCCGCACGCGCAAGGCCCCCGCCCACGCGCAAGCCCCGCACGCTACAACCCGTCCGCGTCAGGGGCACGCACTTGCGCCAACGCCTCCTCCACCACCTCCAGCCCCGCCCCATCGCAGCTGGCCCCAGTGGACAATACCCGCCGCCACGCCCGCGCGCCGGGCCGCGCATGAAACAGCCCCAGCATGTGCCGCGTGATCTGGTGCAACCGCCCGCCCGCCGCCAGATGGTCCGCGATATAGGGGCGCATATTGGCCACCACATCAAACGCATCGCGCCCCACCTCGTCCCCCCACAGCGCGTCAGCGCCCATCAACACCGCAGCCGGATCATGATAGGCTGCGCGCCCAATCATCACCCCGTCCACGCCTTGATCCAGCAAATCGCGCGCGTGGTCCAGCGCTGCAACCCCCCCATTGATGCAAATGGTCAGTTGCGGAAATTGCCGCTTCATCCGCAGCACCAAATCGTAATCCAAAGGCGGAATTTCGCGGTTTTCCTTGGGCGACAGCCCCTTCAGCCACGCTTTGCGGGCATGGATGATGAAATGCGTCACCCCTGCCCCCGCCACCGTTTCAATAAATTCCGGCAACACGATCTCAGGGTCTTGGTCATCCACCCCAATCCGACATTTCACCGTCACAGGCGCGTCCGTTTCCGCCTGCATCGCCGCCACACATTGCGCGACCAAACCGGGCCGTTCCATCAACACCGCACCAAAACACCCCGATTGCACCCGGTCCGATGGACAGCCCACGTTCAGGTTCACCTCATCATACCCAAACGGCTGCGCCAGCTGCACCGCTTGCGCCAAGTCCGCTGGCTCCGACCCGCCAAGCTGCAAGGCGATGGGATGTTCGGCCTGCCCATATGCCAGCAACCTATCGCGCGGCCCGTGAATTACCGCCGCCGCCGTGACCATTTCCGTGTAAAGCATCGCCCGCCCCGTCATCAGGCGGTGAAAATGGCGACAATGCCGGTCCGTCCAATCCATCATCGGCGCAACACTCAGGCGATGTGCGCCGTAAACCCCTTTTTTTATCGATAAATCAGTCATATATAGAAGATCTCACTTGGTCACATTTGGTGCCATTTTGGCATATTTGCACGGGTACATCCCTACCGGTAGTCCTCAGGACTACTAAAATCTTGTCGAGGACTACTGAAATGTGCTCAATCCTCGAACGAAAACGCAAAGATGGCACGGTCAGCTATCGCGCACAGATCCTTATAAAGTCGAAGGGCCGGATCGTCCATCAATTGCGTCGAGCTTTGATCGACTGACCACAGCGAAGGCGTGGCGACCCGCCGCGGCAAAGAGCTTGAAGCTCCTGGCGGCCTCGACGCTGCACGACGGAAGACAGGCTCGGTTGGCAATGTCATCGATGACTATCTCAAATCCACTGGTGGCGACATCGGTCGCACCAAAGCCCAAGTGCTGCGTAAAATCCGCGAGGAGGTTGCCATCAGCGATATCCCATGTGATGAACTTCGGCCCCGTGACATCACCGACTTCGCCCGGACCCTGTCAAAGGGTAGATCCCCGTCGACCGCTCAGAACTATCTAAGCCATCTCAGCGCCGTTCTGTCGATCGCGCGAACAGCATGGGATTACGACATGAACCGCGATGTGGCACTGGACGGGATCACTGCTGCGCGCCACCTTAAGCTTGCAGGAAAATCTAAGTCCCGCACCCGGCGCCCGAGCCTTGACGAGATTGACCGCCTCTTGGCGCATTTCATTGAGACCCACACCCGAGACAAGCGCAGTCTGCCCATGCATATCGTAATGACCGATCCTTTGTTTTCATCACGTCGCCAAGAGGAAATCACGCGGCTCACTTGGGAAGATTTCCACGAGGCCGACATGACCCAGCTAGTGCGCGATATGAAGCATCGAGGGTAGAAGAAAGGCAACGATGTCAGATGCGAAACACCCCCGGAAGCCCTGCGCGCAATGCGGCTGCAACCTCACCGTAAGGGCAAAATATTTCCCTACAACTCAGACACTGTCAGCCGCAGGTTTACCTTCGCCTGCAAGTTCCTCGATATCGATGATCTGCACTTTCACGATCTTCGCCATGAGGCAGTGTCAAGGCTGTTCGAGATGGGGAAAACAATCCCGCAGGCCGCTGCTGTTTCGGGACATCGTAGCTGGCAATCCTTGCAGCGATACACCCATCTTCGGAAAACGGGCGACAAGTATGATGACTGGGCTGGATGGGAGTGTTTGGAGAAACACTAGATGGCTTTACCGCTACGTGGCGGCTAAATTAGTGTTGGTTGCGGGAGGGGGATTTGACCTGAACCGAACAAGCGCACATTTTCAGAGCTTGTCAACAAAAACGAGTTGACTTTTAAAGTCTACAACATTCAGGTTACGAGCCTATAATACAACAATTTCAGTTATTTAGGAAAATCAGCCTCTTAGCCACTAAGCCTTTGGTTTCACCAATTTTTCGACCCCGCATTCGCCGACATGTGCCCGCATTCGGCTGCAAACAAAGCGCGAAACGTGCATTCGCGGGTTGATGTGCCGTTGATGTGGACAAAATCACAGCTCTGCTGGATCATGATCGCAAACGGCCCAGTGCTGACATTGAGTCAGTTCCAACTGCTGCAATGCAGCACGCCTAAACCTGCCGATCAACCAAATCGGATGTATACGGTTGTCGGCTTCGAAACTACAGTCCATCCTGAAACCATGAATAGAGAGATCTACGCCAGAATTCGGGACATGTTCGATGTCCCGCAAATGCAAAATAACCTAAGAGGTCTTTGGGTTGAGGCGATGGTTTGCGAAATCTTGGGGAGCGGCTGGAAGCACACCGGCAGTGACTGGGCAGCTTGGGACCTCGAACGGGAAGATGGGCTGCGAGTCGAGGTCAAGCAATCTGCTAAGCAACAATCTTGGGGCACATCTACCGGTCCACCTCGTTTTGGTATTGCGGCGGGCTCTGTTGCACAAATCTCATGAGGGATTCATCTTGTGAATCCAGCATGGTAGCTGTGTGGTATGAGTAAACCGACACCCCTCGCCTACAAGACCAGGAACTGGTCCGCCTATAACGAAGCGCTCAAGCGTCGTGGCTCGCTGACGATTTGGTTCGATCCCACCATGACCTGGGAGGCTGCGCCGACCGGAAAACGTGGCCGACAGCCCGACTACAGTGACGCTGCGATCCAGACATGTCTGACGATGAAAGTACTGTTCGGCATGGCGCTGCGGCAGACGACGGGGTTTGTCGAGAGCCTCCTGCACCTGATCGACTTGGATTG
>NZ_FOCO01000017.1 GCF_900110135.1 Pseudorhodobacter antarcticus
CGCGTGTTACCGTCGTCTGTGCGCAGAACTTGGAAAGCGCCTTAAATCCTGCAGGGCAATTGCTAAACGACATCATCTTCCCGTCGCTCAGCCGGTGAATGTCTAAAGTGGCTTTGGAAATATCTATACCAATGGTATCATCGGGCATCTTCGTCATATCCTATGCTTGTCCTAGAGGGCTTCGTGCCGCTCTGTATCCGTTCAGGCCTGTGGCGAAGGTGGTGGTTGATCTTACTCTGATACGGTCCTCAAAGACCAAGCTCTAAACGATCCAACCACCACCACAGACAAGCATTTCAAAATGCTTGTCTGTGGCTCTTGTTTCGCACAAAAGCTGGGACCTTCATAAGACAAGCATCACGAAAGGCGTTCGCGTCTGCTTTGGTGTAGGCCTCGAGGTGTTTGTCACCACATACATCGATAACATAGCCACACGCTCGCTCAGCGGCTCTCTGGAAGGTCTCAGGACGCCCTTTGCCCTTCTGTAGCAGATAAATGGATACCGCCTCAGACAGCACGACAGACAGTGACGACGGTGCTGTCAGATCGGCTGGACTTGATCTCGACACGTCAGACTGGCGGCGAAGCATATGCTTTCCCGGCAAATCAGCATCATGTGTCCTTAGGTGGTACCAATATTCATCCAACTGGTCTGCAGCCCGTCTCGCTCTGGCTTCGGCTAGTTTTTCCGATTTGGTGCGCAACGAATATGCGATCCTAGGGGAAGAATAATGGCGGCGAAGCTCTCTGGGGATACGGCGGCTGAAGTAAAAGACCCCGTCCTTCGCGAAGGTGAACGTAGGTGATTTGGTCTCCGACATGGTCTACGGCTCCTAACAAGTGTTAAAAGCTGGAGTGTTACCAAGGTGTTAGCTGAAGTGGTGGTGCCCCAAGACGGATTCGAACCGCCGACCCATTGCTTACGAAGCAATTGCTCTACCTGCTGAGCTATTGGGGCGTTGTCATGCTTTTATCCGCAGGGCGCGCGCAGTTCAAGATGCCGGATTGCGTCTTGGTGATGGGTTTAACTGGATCGGCTGCGGTATTTTTAGGGCTGTTTGCTGGCGGTCTGATCTGCCTCATCTACGATTTCGGCATCTTCTGGGCCATCCGCAAAGGTGGGCGCGGGGGTGGGTAGGCCGATGATCAATGGCAACAATTCGGAGCCTGTGGCGCTGGGGCCTGTCGAATCCGCGGGTTCGCGCCATGACAAAGTGTCAAACCCGGTGCAGTTTTCGCAGATTGGCACCCATTGTGCGTGGATGGCTTGGCATTTGTCGCAGCACCATTGCGGGCCGCGCGGGGCGGTTAAGGCGCGCGCCAGCCAGCCACGGATCACGGCGTCATCGGCGCCTTCGCCACGTTCGACCGCAGCCATGATCGCCAAAGTGCGGGCATTCGGTTTGCTAGTGGCAAGGTCACCAAGCGCGCGGCGGGCGGTTGGAAAATCCTCTGCCGTGATGTTCAGTTCGGCCAACAGCAAGCGGGTTTCGATATTTTCGGGGTTCAGTTTGGTCAGCACCGCAAAGCGTTTTAGGCGCTGTGTCGTGCTTTCATTCGGCGCGATTTCGGCGAATGCAGCGGCCAGATCGGGGTGGGGTTGCACGCTCCACGCTTTTTTCAAAACTTTGGTGGCGTTGCGAGCGTCGCCCTTTTCGATATAGCTGCGCGCGGCCATTGTTGCCGCTGGAATAAGGTCGGGGGACAGGCGGTTCGCTTCAATCGCCGCTTCGCGCGCCTCGATGCTGGCGCTGTCGTCAATCAGGATTGACGCCTCTTGCAAGGCCAGAACGGCGTCGCGGCGGCGGAACACATCGCGCGGCAGCACGCCAGATTTCAGTTTGGCACCCAGCGTGACGCGCGCGCCTTTCCAGTCGCCTTGCCCGGTTTGCAGACCCAGCAGCGTTTCCTGAATTTCATCGTTTTTGGGTTTCAGCGCGAACGCCTTTTCCGCCAGTTTCAACGCGGTCGTTGTGTCGCCTTCGGCAATTTTTTGGCGCATCAACCCGCGCACACCGACAAAGCGGGATTTGTTATCATCCAGCAGCAGTTTATACGCCTCGGTCGCGCGCTTGGTGTCGCCCGTCATTTCGGCGGCTTGGGCGATCAAAAGGGTGGTCAGTTCGGGGCGGTCCAGCAATTTATCGGCTTTGGCAGCGCGCGACAGGGCCACGCGCCCTTCGCCAGATGCCAGCGCCATAAGGCCATCGGACAGCGCCTGATACCCTTTGCGTTCCCGGTTGCGGTCGAAATAGCGCGAGATTGCGGTTTCATCGCCGTTCAAAAAGCGCAGGACGGCGACCACCAACCCGATCAGTTTCAAAAGCAGCCACAGCGCGGCGAGCAGGACCAGCAGGGCAATCGCGGTTTGCAGCGGGCCAAGTGTGTATTCCATGCCCAAAAGGGCGATTTGAATCCCACCGCCCGTGTCCATCAACCGACCTGCGCCAAAAGCGAGCCCGGCGATAGCAGCCACAAACAGCATTACTTTGAGAAGCGACCAAATCATTCCAACGTTTACCTTTCACCCAGCGCTGTCGCCAATGCGGCAGTCGCTGATTGTGCATCATTGCGCAGATTTACTTGGGCCACCCAATCGGCCAACGCGGCTTGGGCGGGTTCGGGCAGGGTGGCGATTTCGCTGAGGGCTGTGGCGAAATCACCTACGGCCACAGCGGCATCGGCGCGCGACAAAACGGCGTCGGGGTCGCTGCCTTCTTGTGGGGTCAGTGACCGTGCGCCAGTTTGGGCGCGCAGGAACGACCACGCACGTTCGGTTGTGGTGTCGCCCATGTCGCCCCGCAGGCTAATGTTCAGGGCCGCGCGGGCCGGTTCATCAAAACTGGCGGCAAGGGTGGCGGTGGTGGGCAGGCCGTTTTCGGCGGTATTTGTGAGGGCGGCTGGGATGGACAGGCCCGCATCTGACAGCAGGGCCAATTGTTCGGCAAAGGGCAGACCGTTTTGCATGGCCGCTTGCACGTTGTTCAGGGTGGCTTGCAGCAGCACTGTTTGCGCCTCGGCGGCGGCCTGTTGGCGGGCAATTTCGGCGGACTCGATCAGGGCATCTGCGGCGGCCTTTTGCGCGTCAAGCCCTTGGCGCAGGGTGGCGATGTCGCTGGTCAGTGCGTCAATTGCGGCGGGGTTTGTGCTGGCGGCGGCCGTGGGGCGCTGTTCCAATGTGGCCAAGCGGGTGGTCAGATCGGTCAAATCGGGCGCAGATTGTTGGGCGGCGGTGGAGGCGGCGCGCAGCTGCGCCACTTCATCTTGCAGCGCGGATGTATCAGCGGGCGGGGGCAGGGATTGCAGTTGCGCCTGAAGGGCAGCGATTTGTTCGGCCTGCTCGGCAATTTGGGTTTGCAGCGGATTGACGTTGGAGGTGGGCCAGCCGTTCGGGGCCACAAATTGCGCAAGGGCGAAGCCAAGGCCCGCAGCGATCACGCCACCAAAGACCATGGGCACAAAGCTGGGTTTGGCCGCTGTGGGTTTGGTTTCGGTTTGTGGGGCCGTTTCGTGCTGCGTTGGGATTTCAGCCAAAGGCGCCGGGTCTGGTGAAGGGGTGTCCACAGCGGGCGCATTTGTGGGCGTGTTTGTTTCGGGCTGGTCCAGCGCCACATCGGTAGCGGCGATGACTGTTTCTGCGATAGGTGCAGCGGGCGTCGCCGTTTTATCGTCTGCCCGCTTGCGGGGGGTATTTGGGGTTGCCATTGCTGCGCCTCCATTTCAACGGTCCGGGGTGCCGGAAATTTATAATCTAGACTGACTGGGCAAAAGCCTCAAGGCACCTGCGGGGGGTCACATAAATTGGCTAAGGCGACGATCATCGCATCGGCAGTAGGTTTTTTCGCCGTGTGGTGATCCATCGTAGTGGGCAATGCCGTTGCGACCGCCGCGCTAAGGGCAATCACGGTTAACGGGGCGGTGGGGGCCACAATGGCCAAGTGTTGGCAGAATAAAGTGGCGCTGCGCGGGGAAAACAGGGGAACAAGGAGGGGCCTTTCCCCCCGCAACAGGTCGATTGCAGCGGCGGTCAGGGGGTGTTCGCGCTGGTCATAAAGTTCAAGGGCGGTGGTCGGGTGGCCCGCATCTGTCAGGGTTTGTGCCACGTCACCGCGGGTTTGCGTACCGCAAAGATGCAGCAGGGGGCCGGTGTGCGTGGCTTGGATCAGGGCGATGAGGGTGGCGGCGTCACCATCGGCTGAAACAGGCTCTAACCCCGCAGATTGTGCCGCTTTTGCGGTTTGGTCCCCGACGCAATAGGCACGGATTGGCAGGCAGTTTGGGCGGTTTGGGTGATGTGCAAACGCCGCAACCCCGGTTTCGGAGGTGAAGATGAGGGCAGTGAAAGGCCCCACCGGAAAGGCAGGTGCAAGGTAATGGGGGGCGATAAGCGGGCTGATGGTGATGAGCAGGTCCGGTCCAAAGCGGTGGCGCAATTGGGCGGCAAAGCGTTGGCTTTGCGCCATTGGGCGGGTCAACAGAAAGGCGGGCAGGCGGGATTGTGTGGCCATATAGACGGTGTTACCTGCTGATAAACCCTTAATCAACTGGGCTGATATGCGTGATACGTTAACCCTTATTGGCATTGAAAGCAGTTGTGATGACACGGCTGCCGCGATTGTGCGCGATGGGCCGGGTGGGCGGCAGATTTTGGCGAATGTGGTTTTGGGGCAAACCAGCCTGCATGCGGATTTCGGCGGCGTGGTGCCGGAAATTGCGGCGCGGGCCCATGCGGAGCGAGTGGATGGGTGCGTGGCGCAGGTGATGCGGGACGCTGGCCTGCGATTCGCGGATTTGGACGGGGTGGCGGTGACGGCGGGGCCGGGGCTGATTGGTGGGGTTTTGGCGGGGGTGATGTGCGCCAAAGGGATAACGGCGGCGACGGGCCTGCCCTTGATTGGCGTTAATCATTTGGCGGGGCATGCGTTAACGCCGCGCCTGACGGATGGGGTGGATTTTCCCTATATCATGCTGTTGGTTTCGGGCGGGCATTGCCAGTTTTTGCGGGTCGATGGGCCGCAGGATTTTGTGCGGCTTGGCGGTTCCATTGATGATGCGCCCGGCGAGGCGTTTGACAAAGTGGCCAAAATTTTGGGCCTGCCGCAACCGGGTGGCCCAATGGTGGAGGCGGAGGCTGTGCGGGGAAACCCCAAACGGTTCGCGCTGCCGCGCCCTTTGATGGACAGGCCCGGCTGCGACATGTCGTTTTCGGGGCTAAAGACAGCCGTGCTGCGGGCGCGCGATGGGGTGATTGCGCAAAAGGGTGGTTTGATGCGGGCGGACCGTGCCGATCTGTGCGCAGGGTTTCAGGCGGCGGTGGTGGATGTGTTTACCGAAAAATCCCGCCGCGCGTTGGATGCGTCCCCCGTGGCCACGTTTGCCGTGGCGGGGGGTGTGGCCGCAAATCAAGCCATTCGCGGCGCGTTAGAGACTGTTTGCACTGTCCAAGGCGTGCGCTTTTTGGCCCCACCGCTGGCACTGTGTACCGATAATGCCGCAATGATTGCCTGGGCGGGGGTTGAACGGTTTCGGGCAGGGGGCCGGGATGATTTGACGCTGTCGGCGCGGCCCCGTTGGCCGTTGGACCAATCAACGCCCGCATTGCTTGGTTCCGGCAAAAAGGGGGCCAAGCTGTGATTGGAATTATCGGGGCAGGGGCATTTGGCGGGGCGCTGGCGATTGCGCTGGGGCAAAAGCAGGCAGTGACCTTGTGGGGGCGCGGGTTGGTGGGGCGTGATATTGCGCGGCTGCCGGGTGCGGTATTGCCAGAGTTGGTAACGGTTACGGATTTGGCGGCGGTGGCGCAGGCGCAGACCGTTCTATTGGCGCTGCCCGCGCAGGCGATGGGGCGATTTTTGGACGACCACGCAGGGTTGTTGGCGGGCAAACGGTTGGTGGCCTGTTGCAAGGGCGTGGACCTTGCCACGGGTTTGGGGCCGACCGGGGTGATTTTGGCGCAGGTGCCAGATGCTCAAGCCGCGATTTTGACGGGGCCGAGTTTCGCCAGCGATATTGCCAAGGGCTTGCCGACCGCGCTGACGCTGGCCTGCGGGGACGCGGCGGTGGGGGTGGCGTTGCAGCAAGAATTATCCACCGACAGTTTGCGCCTGTACCGCATCACCGATGTTGTGGGCGCCGAATTTGGCGGGGCGGTGAAAAACGTGATTGCGATTGCGTCGGGCGTTGTGATGGGTGCGGGGCTGGGTGAAAGCGCGCGGGCGGCGTTGATGACGCGCGGATTTGCGGAAATGCAACGGCTGGCGCTGCATATGGGCGCGCAGGGCGACACGTTGGCGGGGCTTTCCGGCTTTGGTGATTTGGTGCTGACTTGCACATCGGCGCAGTCGCGCAACTTTCGGTTTGGGTTGGCGATGGGGGTTGGGGCCGCTGCGGACCCGTTGATGACCGTTGAGGGGGTTGCGACCGCGCAGGCCGTCGCTACACTGGCTCGCACACATGGGATAGAGATGCCGATCACCGCGATGGTGGCGGCGCTGACCCGTTCTGAAATCACGCTGGGCGATGCGATCCGCGCCCTGATGTCGCGACCTTTGAAACCGGAGTAAACCAATGCGCGTTGTCCTTTTTTGCCATGATAAACCCGGTGCGCTGCAAGTGCGGCTGGACAACCGCGCCGCCCATTTGGCGCATATCGAATCCTCGGGCGTGGTCGAAATGGCCGGGCCGCTGTTGACCCCCGAAGGGCAGATGTGCGGGTCGCTGGTGGTGTTGTCGGTAGATGATCTGGCGCAAGCCCAAGATTGGGCGGCGGCGGACCCTTATGCGCTGGCGGGGTTGTTTGCGTCTGTGACGATTACCGAATGGAAAAAGGTGATTGGCTGATGGCCTTTTGGCTGTTCAAATCTGAACCCGACGTCTGGGGCTGGGACCATCAGACAGCCCGCGGCGATGAGGGTGAGGAGTGGGGCGGCGTGCGCAATTACCAAGCGCGCAACAACATGCGGGCGATGGTGGTGGGGGACCGTGGTTTTTTCTATCATTCCAACATCGGCAAGGAAATTGTCGGTGTGGTGGAGGTGTGCCGCACATCTGCGCCCGACAGCACCACCGATGATCCGCGTTGGGATTGTGTGATGATCCGTGCGGTGGCCGCGATGCCGCGCCCCGTAACGTTGGAAGCGTGCAAAGTGCAGCAAGGATTGGAAAATATGGCCTTGGTGAAAACTGCGCGCCTGTCTGTGCAACCTGTCACCCCAGATGAGTGGCGGATTGTTTGCGGCTTGGGCGGGCTGCAATTGCCTTGACAACGGGCTGTCAGCGTTCACTTTTCACAGGCGCGCCGGGCAAAAGATTCGGCCATTTATTTTTAGGGAGAGGACGGAGATGTCTGTAAAACTGATGGGTGCGGTGATCGCGCTGGGACTTTCGGCAGGGGCGGCGTTTGCCGAATACCCGGCCAAGGAAATTCAAGGCATTATTCAATGGGGTGCTGGCGGGTCCACCGATGTGGTGATGCGGTCCGTGACGCCACATGCCGAAAAGGCGCTGGGCGGGTCTGTGGTGATGCAGAACGTGACGGGCGGCGTGGGGGCGATTGCGCTGAACCAAGTCGCGGATGCCGAGGCTGACGGCTATACCGTGTTGATGGGGGCGGAAAACCCGCTTTTGTACAAGGTCATGGGTCTGGGAGACAAGGATTACAGCGATTTTACACCCATCACGTTGCTGGCGCGCGGTACGCCGATTTTGGTGGCGGGCAAGGATGCACCGTTCAACACATACCCCGAAATGCTGGCCTATGTGCAGGCGAACCCGGATACTGTGCGCTTTGGGTCCACCGGGCCGGGCGGTTTGCCATCGGTTGTGACCGCGATGATCACCTCGACCGCCGAATTGCCGGTTATTTTTGTGCCCTATGATGGCGATGGTCCGGCACTGACCGCGCTGCAAGGTGGCGCGATCGATGTGATGCCCGCCGTGTTTGGCGTGGCGATTGAGGGGATTCGCGCGGGCACGATGAAGCCGCTGGCGCTGTTTGACGTGGAGCCGATGGCCGCTGCGCCAGAAATTCCAACGATTGTGTCGACCAACCCGGAATTTGGCGCGATGTTGCCGTGGGGGCCGTTTTTCGGTGTGTTCGTGAAAAACGGCACGCCGGATGATGTGGTGGCCAAGCTGCGCGCAGCCTATTCCGAAGCGACCAAAGCGCCAGATTTCGTGGAGCTGATGGCGGGGCGTGGGTTCACCATGATGGACATCACGGGGGATGAGGCGCAGGCGTTTCTGGCCAAGTGGCAGCAAACCACATCTTGGTTGATGCAGGATGCAGGGCTTGCAAAAACCTCGCCCGAGGCGTTTGGCATCACGCGGCCGTAACGTTGTTGGGGCGGGGCCATGTGTCCTGCCCCCTTTTATTGCGCTGGGGCAAAGGAGCCACGCCATGCAGCCCCAAAACAACCGCCGCCCCGGCGAACTTGCCTTTGCGCTGTTTTTAGCCGGGTTTAGCGCGTTTTTACTGTATACCGCTTATGGCATTTCAGGGTTTGAAGCGTTGAGCGCGCCGGGGGCGATCCCGATGGCTGCGACTGCCGCCATGCTGATCACGGCGGGTTTGGTCGTGGTGCAAACGCTGCGCAAACCTGCGGCGGGGCTGGGATTTTGGCGTTTTGTGCTGCCGCCGATTGTGGTGGTGGTGATGGTTGGCCTGCTGGCCTTTGCTGCGGTGTTAAAACCGCTGGGGTTTTTGCCCGTGTCAGCGCTGTTTTTGGTTTTGACCATCAAGCTGCTGTCGCGGCGCGGGTGGGGGTATAGCGTGGCAATTGGGCTGGGCTGCCTTTTGGTGATTTACCTGACATTTCGGGTTGGATTTTCGGTGCTTATGCCGCCGGGGATTGTGCCGGAAGGTGAAATGCTGGCGTGGTTTCGCGGCCTGCTTGGCGGGGGGCGGTAAGTGGCCGAGGCGTTTTGGGCCTTTGCCACGGTGTTTACCCAGCTTGATTTGCTGGGTTTGGTGGCGCTGGGCACCTTTGCGGGAATTTATATTGGGGCGATTCCGGGGCTGTCGGTGACGATGGCGGTGTCTATCCTGATCTCGTTCACCTTTGCGTGGGATGTGTATCCGGCGATATCCTTGATGATCGGGATTTATATGGGTGGGGTGTATGGCGGGTCGCGCACGGCGATTTTGCTGAACATTCCGGGTGCGCCATCGGCGATTGCGACTGCGCTGGATGGGTATCCCATGGCGCAAAAGGGTGATGCGGGGGTGGCGATTGGTGTGACCACCGTGATGTCGTTTTTTGGTGGGCTGGTGGGGATTTTGGTGTTGGCGGTGGCGGCGCCTGTGATTGCAGATTTTGCGCTGCGGTTTCAGCCGCGCGATTATATGCTGTTGGCGCTGTTGGGGATTTTGCTGGTTGGGTCGCTGTCGGGTGGCAGTTTGGTGAAAGGCATTTTTGCAGGCGCGCTGGGCATTGGCATTGGGTCGGTGGGCATGGACCCGCTGACGTTTACGGAACGGTTCACCTTTGATTTTCCGGTGCTGCGCCAAGGGGTTTCGTTCATTGCCGTGATGATCGGGTTGTTTGGCGTGTCCGAGGCGCTGATGCAGTTGCGTCATTTGGACACGCCGATCATCAAGCAAAAAATCGGGCGGATTGTGCCGTCTTGGGGGACCATCCGCAAACACCTGCCGCTAAGTTTGCAAACATCGTCGATCGGGGTGATCATTGGCGCGTTGCCGGGGACGGGGGGCGATATTGCGGCCCTGCTGGCTTATGACCACGCAAAACGCGTGACGAAGAACCCCGAAGTGCCATTTGGGCAAGGCGCGATGGAGGGGTTGATTGCGCCTGAAACCGCCAATAACGCAGCGGTGGGGGGTGCATTTATCCCTATGATTACGTTGGGGATTCCGGGCGATGCGGTGACGGCCATTATGATTGGCGCGTTGTTTATCCACGGGTTGAACCCCGGCCCGATGTTGATGATTGATCAGCCGGATATGTTTTGGTTCATCGTCGGCGCGCTGTTTACGGCCAACGTTTTCATGCTGATTTTTGGGCTGACGGGTGTGCGGGTCTTCACCAAGATCGTGGAAATGCCGCGTGCCGTGCTTATTCCGTTGATCATGCTGCTGTCGATTGTGGGGGCTTATGCGGTCAACAATTCGGTCACGGACGTGTATTGGATGCTGGGCTTTGGCGTGTTCGGCTATTTCATGAAGCAATATGACTATCCGCTGGGTCCGGTGGTTTTGGGCGTTATCCTGTCGCGGTTGCTGGATGACAATTGGCGGCGGGCGATTATTTCGGTGCGTGAAAGCGTGCCGGGATTCATGGCAGGGGTGCTGGGCAGCCCGCTGTCGACCGTGCTGTTTGTCAGTGTGATCTTGATTTTTGTCAGTCAAACGCCGCTGTGGGGTTGGATAAAACGGCGGGTGACATGATGGGCACGCAGATAAAGTTGGGCCTGATTGGCGATAATATCGCCGTATCCCAAGCGCCGCGTTTGCATCATTTGGCGGGGCAGATTGCGGGTTTGGATGTACGGTATGACCGTTTGGTGCCGCGCGATTTGGGGCTGGATTTTGACGCCGTTTTTGCGATGGCGCGGGATAAAGGGTATCGCGGGCTGAACATCACCTATCCGTACAAAGAACGCGTGGTGGCCAGCGTGACCGTGCTGGACCCGTTGGTGCGCGCGATTGGGGCGGTGAATACGGTTGTTTTTGGGCCGGATGGGCCTGTCGGGCACAACACCGATCATTCGGGGTTTGTTGCGGCGTACCGCGCGGCGCGGGCAGCGGCCCCCGGCGTTGTTTGCACGATTGGCACGGGTGGCGTGGGGCGCGCAGTTGCCTTTGGCCTGATCGCGCTGGGGGCCAAGGTGGTTCATCTGGTCGATATTGATTTGGCCAAGGCGGAGGCGTTGGCGCGGGATTTGCGCAAGGCCAGCCCTGCGACACGGGTTGTGGTGGTCACAGGTGCGGATGAGGCTGCGCAAGGCGTTGATGGTTTGATCAATTGCACGCCCGTTGGTATGGTTGGATATGGCGGCACGCCTTTGCCTGCGCAGGCGATGCAAGGCGCGGGCTGGGCGTTTGATGCGGTTTATACCCCCATGGATACGGCGTTTTTGCAGGATGCCGCCGCGGCGGGCCTGTCGGTTATATCTGGGTGGGAATTGTTTTTTGGCCAAGGCATTGATGCGTGGCATATTTTTACGGGCGTGCCGATGGATGCAAAAACCCTGCGGGCGGCATTGTTAGCAGAATAATGAAGTCAGAATAAAATTGGGGGGTCCCACCCCAACAGGACCCCCCAGCCACCCACGCGCTCCCTAGCACCACACGTGTTCAGTTTGAAAAGGTCCCGGGCATACTGCCCTGTGTGTTTGATATAGCGGACTACATTGGCCCGCGCAAATTCCAAACATATCGCAATTAATTGAAGCGCATGCGGAGTTTTTAAGGGTTTGGAAATGATAACACCCGCACCTATTGGGCACGGGTGTTATTGGAACGCGGCAAACGGAATTAAGCGTAGACAGCTTCTTTTTTGAAATGCTTGGCCAGCATGTAATACACAACGGCGCGGTACTTGCTCCGCTCGGATTTGCCATAGGTGTTGATGACGGCGTGGATCGCTTCCATCAAGGCGGGACTGTCGGCCAGCCCCAGCTTTTTCATCAAAAAGTTTTTCTTGATGGTTTCCAGTTCGGCGTTATCAGTTCCCGCAACGGTGGAGCTGTCTGCGTTGTAAATCGCTGGGCCGCAGCCAATGGTCACTTTGGTCAGCAGGGCCATGTCGGGTTCCATCTTACACTTGGTGCGCAGATCTTCGGCATATTTCGCGATCAGGTCATCTCTTTTGCTCATTAAGGTCACTCCTTGTGGGTTGCTATTGTTTTGGCCCTTGGGCGGCTGGGAAAAGTCTAGGCGGAAGTTAGGCAAGAAATAAAGGAAAAACTGCCCGATTTTTCACCCTAAGGTGGCAAAAGGAAAGGCCCGGCGTGATTGCGCCGGGCCTTTGTTCGTGTCGATTTGGCTGGGATTAGTAGCGGTAATGCTCTGGCTTGAACGGGCCTTCTTGTGGCACGCCAATGTAATCCGCCTGATCTTTGCGCAGCTCTGTCAATTTGACACCGATACGGGCCAAGTGCAGGCGCGCAACTTTTTCATCCAGATGCTTGGGCAGGATATAGACGCCGGGGGCATATTCGTCGCCCTTGGTCCAAAGTTCAATCTGCGCCAAAACTTGGTTGGTAAAGCTGGCCGACATCACGAAGGATGGGTGGCCGGTGGCATTGCCAAGGTTCAACAAACGCCCTTCGGACAGCAAGATCAAGCGGCTGCCGGACGGCATCTCGATCATATCCACCTGTTCTTTGATGTTTGTCCATTTGTGGTTTTTCAGGCTGGCCACTTGGATTTCATTGTCGAAATGGCCGATGTTGCCAACGATGGCCATATCCTTCATGGCGCGCATATGCTCAATCCGGATGACATCTTTGTTGCCCGTGGTGGTGATAAAAATATCGGCGGAACCCACCACATCTTCCAGCAGGACCACTTCAAACCCGTCCATTGCGGCTTGCAGCGCGCAGATTGGATCCACTTCGGTCACTTTC
This sequence comes from Pseudorhodobacter antarcticus, assembly GCF_900110135.1. Lineage (GTDB taxonomy): Bacteria > Pseudomonadota > Alphaproteobacteria > Rhodobacterales > Rhodobacteraceae > Pseudorhodobacter > Pseudorhodobacter antarcticus. The sequence goes on from NZ_FOCO01000017.1 coordinate 12,589, forward strand.
ACGCGGGCACCAGCGCCTTGCAGCGATGCAGCGGAGCCTTTGCCAACATCGCCGTAACCGCAGACCACAGCGACTTTGCCAGCCATCATGGTGTCGGTTGCGCGGCGAATACCATCGACCAGCGATTCCTTGCAGCCGTATTTGTTGTCAAATTTCGACTTGGTCACAGAATCGTTCACGTTGATAGCAGGGAAAGGCAGTTGGCCCTTTTTGTGCAGATCATAAAGGCGGTGAACGCCGGTCGTTGTTTCCTCGGACACGCCTTGGATTGCCGCTTTGGTTTTCGCAAACCAACCGGGTGTTTCCTTGATGCGCTTTTGGATTTGTACCTTGATGCATTCTTCTTCCTCAGACTGCGGCACGGACAAAACATCTTCGCCAGCTTCCATCCGTGCGCCCAACAGGACGTAGAGGGTGGCATCGCCGCCATCATCCAAAATCATGTTCGCGCCTTCGGGGAACATGAAGGATTTGTCCAAATAATCCCAATGCTCGGTCAAGGTCTGGCCCTTGATCGCAAACACAGGCGTGCCGCCCGCTGCAATCGCCGCCGCCGCGTGATCTTGGGTGGAGAAAATGTTACAAGACGCCCAGCGCACATCGGCGCCAAGGGCTGTCAGGGTTTCAATCAACACAGCGGTTTGAATGGTCATATGCAAGGAACCGACGATGCGCGCGCCTTTCAGCGGCTTCGCCTCACCAAATTCGGTGCGCAATGCCATCAGGCCCGGCATTTCTGTTTCCGCGATGTTCAATTCCTTGCGCCCAAATTCGGCCAGCGCAATATCCTTGACGACGTAATCTTTCGGCATGTGCCGTTCTCCTTGGCAAGTGATTAATTGTGGGTCAGATAGCATTGTCCCCCCCGTGGGGCAATGATTGGTAGTAAAACGACCAAAGGGGCAGGGTATGAAACAGCCGCGCGCATGGCAAAGGATGCTTTCGGGGCGGCGGTTGGACCTGTTGGACCCCACGCCTGTTGATATTGAAATTGAAGATATTGCGCATGGGTTGGCGTTTGTGGCGCGCTGGAATGGGCAGACGATTGGCGATTGGCCCTATTCGGTCGCCGAACATTCGCTGCTGGTGGAGGCGATTTTTCGCAAAACCAACCCCGGCCAAGCGCCACGTTGGTTGCTGGCAGCACTCCTGCATGATGCACCAGAATATGTGATTGGCGATATGATTAGTCCGGTTAAGGCGGCAGTTGGGCCGGGATATGGCGCGCTGGATGATCGGTTGACGGCGGCCATTCATATTCGCTTTGGCCTGCCAGCGGTGCTGCCCGCCAGCATTAAAACGGCGATCAAGGCGGCGGATAAAGTGTCCGCCTGGTTGGAGGCGGTTCATATCGCCGGGTTCAGCGTGACTGAGGCGGATAAAATCTTTGGTAAACAAAGCGTGCAATTGACCAAAGGGTTGGTGATTGATCTGCGCCCGCCTGCCGTGGTGCGTGCTGCGTTTGTGGCGCGGCACGCTGAATTGATGGGTTTGTTATAACCCGTTCAATCAAATAGCCAAATCATCAACCGATTTGCCCGATGCCAATGCGGCGACAAACCACAATGGTTTGCGGCCACGGCCAGACCATGTTTGCGATGCGTCTTGCGGATTGGCATATTTTGCGACAGCGGGCGCGCGTTTGCGCTGGGCGGTGGCGCCCGACAATTCGGAAAACGAAAAGCCCAATTCGCGGGCTTTTTCTTCCAGAATTACAATAGCTTCTTTCTTTTTGCGGTCTTCAAAACCAGCAATTGCCTTGGCAACGCTGGCTTGTAAATCGCGCAACTCTTTCAATGAAAGATTATGAAGGTTAATGTCCAATTTCAGATCCTTTTGTTTAACGGCAAGGCATTTTATACTCCGCCTTTTCACCGCGTGCAACAAAGGTTTTAAGGCCTGCGCGGGTGTTAGCCGGGCAAGCCTAATGGGTATTAAGGCAATAGCGGTTAACGCGGACTGCGTTTCGCCAAAATACGCTGCAAGGTGCGGCGGTGCATGTTCAAACGGCGCGCGGTTTCCGATACATTGCGTTCGCACATTTCATATACGCGCTGAATGTGTTCCCAGCGCACCCGGTCCGCCGACATTGGATTTTCGGGCGGCGGGGGCAGGGCATCACCGCGTGCCAGCAAGGCGTTTGTCACCTCATTCGCGTCGGTGGGTTTGGACAAATAATCTGTTGCCCCGATTTTAACGGCGGCAACGGCGGTGGCAATGGCGCCATATCCCGTCAACACCACAATCCGGCAATCGGGCCTGCGTTCGCGCAACACCTCTACCACGTCCAAACCGTTGCCATCTTCCAGGCGCAAGTCAACCACGGCATAGGCGGGCGGGCGCGCTTGGGCAATGGCCTTGCCCATGGCCACAGTTTCGGCGGTTTCGGGAATGAACCCGCGTTTTTCCATTGCCCGCGCCAGCCGTTTCACAAAAGGTTCATCGTCATCAACCAAAAGCAGCGAGCGGTCCGGCCCAATTTCAGCGCTTAGATCTTCAGACATTTCCATTCCCTTTTGTCATTCCACGCGGCGCGGGGCAGATGCCCGCAACGCTGCAACCGTTTTCAGCTTGCCCCTACAAAACAGGCCACACGTTCGGCCATTTGGTCCGGCGTTACTTCGCGTTTAAAGAAATCTGCAAAGCCCACGTTAGGTAGCATTAAATATGTGAATGTCGAATGATCGACCAAATAATACTCATCCTCGGCGTCTTGCTTTTTGTAATAGGTTTTATAGGCGAGCGAGGCGGCTTTTACCTGCGCTTCACTGCCTGTCAGCGCGATCATTTTTGGGTGCATGATTTCGGCGTAGTCTGCCATCACCTCAACAGTGTCGCGGGCGGGGTCGATGGAAATGAAAACCGGGGTGGCATCGACGCCCATTTCCTCTAGTATATCAACCGCTTCGGCGTTACGGGTGTTGTCCAGCGGACAAACATCGGGGCAAAACGTATAGCCAAAGTAAATCAGGGTTGGTTTGGTGATCACATCGGCATCCGTAACCGTTGCGCCCAATTGGTTGACCAGCTCGAACGGCCCGCCAATCGCGCCGCCCGCCACTTGGCCACCCCGACACTGCGCGAATTGATCGCCAGATTGGTTGGAATACACCCAATAGGCCGACCCGCCCAAAAGGGCTGCCACGGCTGCCACAGCAACGCCTGCGTAAATCTTGGTCATCAGTGCCCCTATCGGTTTTGGTGCGGGTTGGTCGGTTTGCATTGAAACCTCGCCATCCCCTTCGTATCAATGCAGATAGTCTTTTTGCACAGGCGGGGCAATGCAATGATCACCACAGGCGGCGGGCTGTTTTCCGAAGGGGTGGGACAAAACCGGTTGCGGCTGCACACATTGGTCGTGCTGCGTTGGATGGCGATTGCGGGGCAATTGGCGGCGATCACGGTGGCCTATTTCCATTTGGATCTGCGGCTGCCGTTGGGCCTGTGCTATTTGGTGGTGGGCGCGTCGGTGATTGCCAATTTGGTGTCTTGGTTCATTTTTCCCAAAAACAGGCGGTTGTCCGATGCCGAGGCGATGCTGGTCTTGCTGTTCGATTTGGCGCAGCTGGCGTTTTTGTTGTATTTAACGGGCGGTTTGACCAATCCCTTTGCGCTGTTGATCATCGCACCTGTCATTATTTCGGCATCGGCGCTGCAATCGCGGATTACCGTGCTGCTGGCGTTGATAGCGATCTTGTTCATCAGCCTTGCGGCGCTATTCAACATTCCCCTGCTGTTTGCTGATGGGTCCGTGCTGTCGATTCCACCATTGTTAGAGTTTGGGTTTTGGCAGTCGATCGTGATCGGGATTTTGTTTTTGGGCCTTTATTCCCACCGCGTTGCCACTGAAATTCAATCCATGTCGGATGCGCTGCTGGCCACACAAATGGCCCTTTCGCGCGAACAAAAACTAACCGCGCTGGGCGGTGTGGTGGCGGCGGCGGCACATGAATTGGGCACGCCACTTGCCACGATAAAACTGGTCAGCGCCGAGATGATTGAGGAGTTGGCGGACAACCCCACCCTGCGTGACGATGCGCAATTGATCAAAGATCAAGCGGACCGCTGCCGTGACATCCTGCGATCGATGGGTCGTGCGGGCAAAAATGACCTGCACCTGCTGCGCGCCCCCTTGGCCGAAGTGCTGCGCGAAGCTGCAGAGCCGCATATGGGCCGCGGTAAAAGCGTTATTTTCACGCTGAACCCGATGATTGACCCGGCCACATCCATCCCGCCCCATGTGCAGCGCAAGCCAGAGGTGATCCACGGTTTGCGCAACCTTATCCAAAACGCGGTCGATTTTTCCAAAACCACCGTTTGGGTGGATGCGGAATGGGGGCCAAAGTCGCTTTTGGTGCGGGTGGTGGATGATGGCGACGGCTATGCGCCGCATATTTTGGGACGCATTGGTGATCCGTTTTTAACCCGCCCTGCGCCGCGCCAAGGCGATGTGCGCCCGGAATATGAAGGGATGGGTTTGGGCCTGTTTATCGCCAAAACGCTGCTGGAACGGTCCGGTGCGGACCTGTCCTTTGCCAATGGCGCGCCGCGCCCGCTGGGCCTGTCGGGCCGCCCCGCCCGCAGCGGCGCGATTGTTGAGGTGATTTGGCCTTTGGCCGAAATTCTGGCCACACCATCCGGCAATCTGGGCGAAAACACCCCGATTGAGGGGTAAGGGCAGCAATGCTGTAAAATTAAACGAAAAATTGATTTTATTCTGCGGCTTTAACGCGGCGTTAACCGTTCAGCAGCCAACCTGCCTTAACGGAGCAACAGCGCGGAGGCTGTCATCATGTCGTTCGATCTTTGGCAGGCGGCCGGTTTGGTTGTGACAGGTGTGCTGTCGGCATTTCTCGCTGTGCTGTTTTTGGCCGTTTTGCAACGGAAAATCGGCCGCCGGGGGGACTCGATCTTTTTGGAAACCAGCGGGAATGCTGAATTTCTGTTTGATGGCAAAACCTTGATTGATGCGACACCACCGGGCCGCAGTTTACTGCCCAAGGCGTGTCAAAGCAATGCGGCGGCGTGGCCTTGTTTGATCAGCTATCTGGAACAGCGGTTTCCCGGTGTTGCGTTGCGGTTGGAAACATTGGCCACCGATGGCATCCTGGTGATGAGCAGTGCTGACGATGGCAAGGATGACCCTTTGTTGGTGCGGGCGGAATGGCGCGGCGGCTTGACCCGGATCACCGTGGTGGAATCTGAATCGCCACAATCGGCGCAGGTGTTGGATCCGCTGACCCGCCGCGCCATTCGCGATGAATTGGACCATTTGCGCCGCATTACCGCCAAGGCACCGCTGCCCATTTGGCGCGAATCCGATACGGGCGATGTGGTGTGGGCCAATGCGCGTTACCTCGACATCGCCGCCGAACGGCTGGGGGATGAGGATGATCTGACATGGCCATTGCCCAAGCTGTTCCCGACCATGGACCCGCCCAGCAGCGGGGCGTCGCACCGGAAAAAGCTGGTGGGCAGTGGGGGCGAAACAGACCGTTGGTTCGACCTGTTTGCAGCCCAAGACGGGGATGGCGCCCAAATCTATGCCCTGCCCGCCGATACGGCCGTAAAGGCCGAGGAGGGGCTGCGCGCCTTTATGCAGACTTTGACCAAAACATTCGCGCATCTGTCCACTGGCCTTGCGATTTTTGATCAAGACCGAAAGCTGGTTCTGTTTAACCCGGCACTGTTGGACCTTACCGGGCTTTCCCCCGATCTATTGACCAAATGCCCCAATTTGCCGACGTTTTTTGATGCGCTGCGCTCCAGCTCTATGATTCCCGAACCGCGCGATTACAAAAGCTGGCGCAACCAAATCACAGATATCGAGGAGGCGGCGGCCAATGGCCACTATGAGGAGACGTGGAGCTTGTCGAGCGGTCAAACCTACCGTGTTATCGGGCGGCCACATCCAAATGGCGCGCTTGCCTTGTCGTTCGAAGATATCTCAACCGAAATGTCGCAAACCCGGCGGTACCGCGCCGATCTGGAGTTGGGGCAGGCGGTGATCGACGCGCTGGATCCGGCGATTGCGGTGTTTTCGGCGATGGGTGTGCTGGTGATGTCCAATGCCGCCTATGCCCAATTGTGGGACCATGACCCGGCAATCAGCTTGGGCGCAGAGGGCAGCGTGGCCGCCGTTTGTGACCATTGGCGGCGCGCAACCGCCCCGACCACAATATGGGACCGGGTGGAGGATTTTGCAGCACAAATGAGTGCACGTGACGCATGGGCGGATGAAGTGCGCTTGTTAAACGGTCGCCTTATTGTGTGCCATTTCGCGCCATTGTCTGGCGGGGCCACCATTGCCACGTTTCGGCCCACCGCCTTTGATGAACAATTGGATGATCCCTTGGCTGTGGCATCGTGCAAAATGGTCGGTTGATAGGGCTTCGCCCTTGCGCCGGGCGGTGCTGCGCGTAAAACTGCGTGCATGAATAACGTCGTAGAGCGCAGCCTTTTTTTGCCCGATGATGCAGCGACAGCACGCCTGGGCGCGGCTTTCGCGCAGCTTTTACGCGCGGGCGATACGATTTTGCTGTCGGGTGGCATTGGCGCGGGCAAAACGCATTTCTCGCGCGCCCTGATCCGCGCGCGCCTTGATCGGGCCGAGGATATTCCCTCCCCCACCTTCACCCTTGTCCAGACCTATGATGCAGGCGATGTTGAAATCTGGCACGCCGATCTTTACCGCCTCTCCCACCCGGATGAGGCGTTGGAACTGGGTCTTGATGCCGCGTTTGATGCCGCGATTTGCCTTGTCGAATGGCCAGATAGGCTGGGCAATCTGGCCCCGCCAAACGCCCTGCACTTAACCCTGACGCTGGAGGGCGATGGCCGGCGCGCCACATTTTCCGGCGGTCGCGCCGGGCTGTCGGACCAGTTAAAACAGGCAAATGCACATGGATAGGTCCCGCGCATCGGTGCAATTTCTGGCGCAAATCGGGTGGGGCACTGCGGCGCGCGCGCATTTGGCGGGCGATGCATCCGATCGCCGCTATGATCGTCTGCGCCTTGGCGGGCGGACCGCCGTTTTGATGGACGCCCCCCCCGGAAAAGGCGACGACCCCAAGGATTTCATCAAAATTGGTGCGCATCTGAACGCGCTGGGCCTGTCCGCCCCTCGCATTTTGGCACAGGATTTACAAAACGGTTTCCTGCTGATTGAGGATTTGGGCGATGCCCTTTTTGCCCGCCTCCTTGTCCAAGCCCCCGCGCAGGAAACGGCGCTTTACACCGCCGCTGTCGATGTTTTGCTGCATCTGCAATCGCATCCTGCCCCATCGAACCTGCCCGATATGCAAGCACAGGATTGGGCAACCGCCGCCGCCTTTGCGCTGGAATGGTATCGTTTCGCCATCACGGGCGATACCGACAAAACGACCCACTTTACCAACACCCTAACCGCTGCGCTGCGCACCCATGCCGACGGGCCCCGCGTGCTGATCTTGCGTGATTTTCATGCCGAAAACCTGCTTTGGCTGCCCAATCGGGCGGGCCTTGCAAGGGTTGGGATGCTTGACTTTCAGCTCGGCCAGATGGGCCAGCCCGCTTATGACCTTGTGTCCCTGCTGCAAGACGCCCGCCGCGATGTTTCCCCCGAAACGGAGGCGGCGATGATCCAGCATTTCAGCGCAGGACAGGACGCCGCCCAATGCGCCGCCGCTTATGCGACCATTGGCGCGCAGCGGGCCTTGCGAATTTTAGGCATTTTTACGCGGCTGTGTCTGGTTGCCGGCAAGCCGCAATACACCGCGCTTATCCCCCGCGTTTGGGGTCAGCTTCAGCGCAATCTGGCGCATCCGGCCCTTGGCGATTTGGCCGAAATCTGTGCCAAAATCCTGCCGCCCCCCACCCCTGACGTTTTGGAAAGGATCGCAGCGCAATGCGGAACCAACCCGACGCGGTGATGCTGTTCGCGGCCGGATTTGGCACGCGCATGGGGCATTTGACCGCCGCGATGCCCAAGCCGCTGATCCCAGTTGCGGGAAAAACCCTGCTGGATCACGCGCTGGACCAAACGGCAGGCCTGCGGTCGGTGGTAAATGTGCATTATCTGGGTGATCAAATTGCCAAGCATTTGGAAAACCGCGCCAACACGGCGTTGTCGTGGGAGCGTGACTATATCCTTGAAACCGGGGGCGGTTTGCGCGCGGCCTTGCCATTGTTGGGCGATGGCCCGGTTTTTACGCTGAACACCGATGCGGTTTGGACCGGGCCTAACCCACTAAAAACATTGCGTAATAATTGGTATGGGGTGCGGATGGACGCGCTGTTGCTGCTTGCGCCGCCATCGCAAATCACGGGGTTTGCGGGATCGGGTGATTTTATTTTGGCCCCGGATGGTCGGATTGCGCGGGCCAATGGTGCGCCGGGCCTCGCCTATCTTGGCGCGCAAATCATCCTGCCACGCGGCATTGAATCCATCGCGCAAAAAGCGTTTTCCCTGAATATTTTGTGGGACCAGATGATTGCCGAAGGCCGCGCTTTCGGCGTGATGCACCCCGGCGGCTGGTGTGATGTGGGCCGCCCCGCAGGCATCACGCAGGCCGAATCGCTGCTGGCCGCCGATGTTTGACACCCCCGGCCCCCGCATTTTCGCCCTACCGCCCGGCGCGGATTTCCCGGCGCAATTGGTCACAGGCCTTACCCGACGCATGTCCGAAAAACCGTCGCAAGACATGGCGCGCGTCACCCTTTACGTCAACACCACCCGCATGGCGCGGCGGGTTACAGCCCTGTTCATCGCTCAGGGGGCTGGGTTTTTGCCTCGCATCCGGCTGGTCACCGATCTGCAAGCCGCGCTGCCCACCGCGGCCATCCCTGCCGCCGTATCGCCGCTGCGCCAACGCCTTATCCTTGCGCAGTTGATTGAAGGGTTGTTGAACCAACAGCCCGACCTTGCCCCCCGTTCCGCGCTGTATGACCTTGCCGATAGCCTTGCGACCCTGCTGGATGAAATGCAGGGTGAGGGGGTTTTGCCCGAAAAAATCGCGTCGCTGGACGTTGCCAACCACTCTGCCCACTGGGCGCGCACCCGCGAATTCATGGCGATTGTGGCGCAGCTTTTGGGCCAAATGGGCCAACCCGACAGCCAAACCCGCCAGCGTATGTTGGTCAATGCGATCATCGCTGCGTGGCAGGTCAACCCGCCAACCGACCCGGTGATTGTTGCGGGGTCCACCGGATCGCGCGGGACCACTGCGCTGTTTATGCAGGCCGTGGCGGCGCTGCCCCAAGGGGCGCTGGTGCTGCCGGGCTTTGATTTCGACATGCCGACCCCGGTTTGGAACGGCCTTGCCGATGCCATGACCGCCGAAGACCATCCGCAGTACCGTTTTTTCAAACTGATGCAGATATTTGATATCACCCCTGCCGATGTGCGGGTGTGGGCCGCAGCCCCCGCCCCAAACCCTGTCCGCAACGCCTTGATTTCCCTTTCCCTTCGTCCTGCCCCCGTCACCGACCAATGGTTGACTGAGGGCAAGCTGATGCAAAATCTGCCCACCGCCTGCGCCGATATGACGTTGATCGAGGCGCCGACCCCGCGCGCAGAGGCGATGGCAATCGCCCTTATTTTGCGCAAAGCAGCCGAGGATGGGGTGACCGCCGCCCTAATTTCCCCCGATCGTGGCCTAACGCGGCAGGTCACATCGGCGCTGGACCGTTGGGGCATTTTGCCCGATGACAGCGCGGGCCGCCCTTTGGCCTTGTCCGCGCCGGGCCGCTATTTGCGCCATATCCTTGGCCTATTTTCGGACCGAATGACATCCGAGGCGCTGTTGATTTTGCTGAAACACCCGCTGACCGCCAGCGGGCGTGTGCTAGATGGTAAGGCCGATCGCGGCCATCATTTGCTGTTCACCCGCAACCTTGAACTGAAACTGCGCCGCCGCGGCCCTGCCTTTCCCACGGGCGTCGATTTGGTCGCATGGGCGTGCGCGGAAAAGGATGAAAAGACACTACCTTGGGCGCAGTGGCTGGCCCGTGTTCTGGATAACTTGGTCTCGAACACCGCCCTTTCGTTGGCTGACCACATCACCCGCCACCGCGCCTTGGCAGAGGCGTTGGCGCTTGGTCCCAACCCAGATGCCACCACCAGCGGCCTGTGGGAAAAGGCGGCAGGCATCGAAGCGCTTGCCAAAATGACCGAGCTTGCCGCCGAGGCCGAACACGGCGGCACCATGACCCCCACCGATTATCGCCATTTGTTTGAGGCGTTTTTGAACAAAGGCGAGGTGCGCGAACCCCTGCAATCGCACCCCCGCATCATGGTCTGGGGCACGATTGAGGCGCGGGTGCAGGGCGCGGATTTGGTTATTCTTGGCGGGTTGAACGATGGCATTTGGCCACAATCGCCACCGCCCGACCCGTGGATGAACCGCGCCATGCGGCTGGAGGCGGGTCTGTTGCTGCCCGAACGCCGCATCGGGTTGTCGGCGCATGATTACCAACAGGCGATTGCAGCACCCCAAGTTGTGATCAGCCGCGCCACCCGCAACGCCGATGCCGAAACGGTCGCCTCGCGTTGGGTGAACCGTTTGACAAATCTGCTGGGTGGGTTGCCGAACCAAGGGGGCCAGCAGGCCTTGGCGGAAATGCGCGCTCGCGGTCGCGCATGGCTGGAACTTGCCAGCGCCGCAGAACGCCCCGATCCGCAGGTTCCCACTGCGCGCCGGCCGGCCCCCCGGCCCCCGGTGTCTGCGCGCCCGGCAAAACTGGCGGTTACGGGCATCAAAACCTTGCTGCGCGACCCGTACGCAATTTACGCCCGTCATATTCTGCGCCTGTTCCGCCTCAACCTGCTGCGCCCTTCGCCGGATGCCCTGTTGCGGGGTTCTGTGCTGCATTTGGTCCTTGAAACCTTCACCCGCACGCGGCCCGAAAATGAACAGCGCGACGCTGCCCGCACCCGTCTTTTGGCCATAGCAGAGACTGTTTTGACCGCCGAGGTGCCTTGGCCCGCCGCCCGCGCCCTGTGGTTGTCTCGCCTGCACCGCGCCGCCGATTTCTTTTTGGGGGTGGAGGCAGCACTGGGCGGAACCCCCGTGGTGATCGAGGAGCGTGGCGCGGTGCAACTGACCGGGCTGCCCTTTACCCTGACCGCGATCCCCGACCGCATTGATATGCTGCCCGATGGTCGCGTGCATATTTTTGACTATAAAACTGGCACGCCCCCCAGCAAAGACCAGCAAAAGTTTTTCGACAAACAGCTGGTGCTGGAGGCTGCGATGGCCACGCGCGGCGCATTTTCGGCGCTGCAAGGGCCGCGTGAAGTGGCGGGCGTCACGTATATCGGCCTCGGCTCCACCCCGAAACAAGACAGCAGTACCCCCGATGACACCGTTTTGGGCCAAGTTTGGGAGGAATTGCACCATCTGATCCGCGAATATATGGACCCCGCGCGCGGCTACGTTTCGCGCCGCGCCATGCATGGCGAACGTTTTGCGGGGGATTATGACCACCTCGCGCGGTTTGGCGAATGGGAAATGACCGACGATCCGGTCCCGGAGGATATGACATGATCCGCAACGCCGCATCCGAACGGCAGGTTCAATCCGCCAATCCCCACGCCTCCACCTGGCTTTCGGCCAATGCGGGGTCCGGCAAAACGCGGGTGTTGACCGATCGCGTGGCGCGGATGTTGCTGTCGGGCGTCGATCCGGGCCGGATTTTGTGCCTGACCTATACCAAAGCGGCGGCGTCCGAGATGCAAAATCGCCTGTTCGCGCGTTTGGGCGATTGGGCGATGAAGGAAGACGCGGCGCTGCGCAAAGCGTTGGCCGATCTGGGTGTCGATGACGCGATTGACGCCGCGCGCCTTGCCCGTGCGCGCCAACTGTTTGCCCGCGCCATCGAAACGCCGGGCGGTTTGCGCATTCAAACCATCCATTCCTTCTGCGCCTCCCTACTGCGTCGTTTCCCGTTGGAGGCGCGGGTGTCGCCGCAATTCACCGAAATGGATGACCGCGCCGCAAGCCTGCTGCGCGACGAAATCATTGATGAATTGGCCGATAATGTCGCCCCCGACGTTATTCGCGCGCTGGCTGGTGCCTATACCGGAGAGGATTTTGGCGCGCTGGCGGCGGAGGTTGCGAACCGCCGCAATGATTTTAAGGCCTATCTGTCCGAAGCCGAGTGCCGCGATATGTTCGATGTGCCCACGGGCCAAACCGAAGACAGCCTTTTGGCCGATGTTTTCTTGGGTGGTGAGGCGGAATGGCTGCCGCAAGCGGCCGATATCATCGCCACAGGATCCGCCAATGACGTTAAAGCGGCAGAAAAGCTGCGCGCATTGAACCTTGCCAGCCCAGACCTGCGTCTGCTGTCCGCGATGGAAGGGATTTTTCTGACGGGTGCCGCTGCAAAGATACCATTTTCCGCCAAGTTAGGCACGTTTCCAACCAAACCGACCCAACCCAAACTGGGCCAATTGCTGGATCATTTGGAAAATTTGATGCGCCGCGTGGAAGCCGCCCGCACTGCGCGTATCGCCCTGATCGCCGCCAAACGCACCGCCATTCTGCACCGTTTTGCCGCCGTTTTCCTACCCGTATACAAAGCGCGGAAAGAGGCGCGCGGCTGGCTCGATTTCGACGACCTGATCACCTACGCCAAGGCGCTGCTGACCGATCCTTTGGTCGCGCAATGGGTTTTGTTCCGCCTTGATGGGGGCATCGACCATATTTTGGTGGATGAGGCGCAGGATACCAGCCCCGACCAATGGCGCGTGATCGAACTGCTGGCAGATGAATTCACCTCGGGCCGCGGCGCGCGGGATGAGGCGCGGACGATCTTTGTCGTGGGTGATAAAAAACAATCCATCTACAGCTTTCAAGGGGCTGATGTCGCCGCCTTTGACCAAAAGCGCGACTTGTTCAAGGCCAAGCTGGACCAAGTGGACCTGCCCCTGCAAGAGCTGCAATTGGAACATTCGTTCAGGTCGTCGAACACCATCCTGCGGCTTGTCGACCTAACATTTGATGAACGCCGCCAGCAGGGTTTGGGCGGCGAGGTGAAACACATCGCCTTTTTCCCCGATATGCCGGGGCGTGTCGACCTGTGGCCCGTGATCGAAAAATCGCCAAACCCAAAGCCGGAAAATTGGTACGACCCTGTTGATCTGATCACGGAGGAACATCACGCGGCCAAGCTGGGCCAAAAAGTCGCCGATACCATTCGCGACATTATCAATGCGGGCACGCAAATCCCGATTGAGGGCGGCAAGCAATTTCGGCCCGCGCATGCTGGCGATTTCCTTATCCTCGTGCGCCGCCGTTCCGACATTTTCGGCGCAATTATTCAGGCCTGCAAGGCGGCGGGCCTGCCCATTGCGGGGGCGGACCGTTTGAAACTGGGTGCCGAACTTGCGGTGCGCGACCTTGCCGCCCTTTTGTCTTTCCTTGCCACGCCCGAGGATGATCTGGCCCTTGCTGCCTGCCTGCGCAGTCCGCTGTTTGGCTGGACCGAACAGCAGCTTTATACCCTTGCCCAACCCCGCAAAGGTTTTTTGTGGCGTGCGCTGGAACCGGACCCGGCACATGCCAAAACAGTCTCTATCCTTGCGGATTTGCGCGATCAGGCCGATTTTTTGCGCCCTTACGATTTGATCGAACGCATGCTGACCCGCCACGATGGTCGCCGCAAACTGCTGGGCCGTTTGGGGGCCGAGGCTGAGGATGGGATTGATGAACTCCTCTCTCAAGCGCTGGCCTATGAGCGGAACGATGTCCCCTCCCTAACCGGATTTTTGGGCTGGTTAGAGACGGATGACGTGGAGGTGAAGCGCCAGATGGACAGTGCGGGCCAGCGTATTCGCGTGATGACCGTGCATGGTGCCAAAGGGCTGGAGGCGCCGATTGTCATCCTGCCCGACACCGCCCAGTATCGCGCCCGCGAACGAAATGAGCTGTTTATCCTGCCCCAAGGCCCGGTGTGGAAAACGCAAAGCGCCGAAAGCCCAGAGGCGATTACAACCGCCCGCGCCGCCCGCAAGGCCCGCGACACGGCGGAATCCATGCGCTTGCTTTATGTCGCGATGACCCGCGCGCAAAGCTGGCTGATCGTGGCGGCGGCAGGTGCGATTGGGGCCGATGCAGGCGATGATGACGCCGAACAGGTGGTCTGGTACCGCCTGATCCAAGAGGCGATGGGCCATATCGGGGCCACCGCGCGCGTTGATGGTGGGCTAACATTTGCCGAAGGGGTTTGGCCGCCCAACGCCCCCCACGCGCCACAGGTTCGGGCCGAAACCTTGGTCCTTCCCGCGTGGATTAACGCGGCGGCAAAGGTTGAAAGCCGTGCCAATCAGCCCTTGAACCCCTCCAACCTTGGCGGGGCAAAGGCGCTGCCCGGCGATTATACCCTTGATGATGACAACCGCGCAGCGATGGACCGGGGCACGCGTATTCACCTGTTGTTGGAATATTTGCCCGACCATCCGGCCAGCGATTGGCCCCAAATCGCTGCTGCCCTGCTGCCCAATGCCCCCGACCGCGCCGCCCTGCTGGATGAGGTCGCGACCACCATCACCCAGCATCCCGACCTGTTCACGCCAGATGCGCTGACCGAGGCACCGGTGACCGGCACGCTGAACCGCCAGCCCATGGTCGGCAGTATTGACCGCTTGCTGGTGACCCCCACCCGCGTGCTGGCGGTGGATTTCAAATCCAACCTTTTGGTGCCCGAAACTGTTGAAACTGTGCCCGATGGTTTGCTGCGCCAAATGGCCGCTTATCACGCCGCCTTGACGCAGATTTACCCTGATCGTGCCGTGGATGTCGCCTTGTTGTGGACCCGCAGCGCGCAACTTATGCTGCTGCCGCCCGACATGCTGCGGTCTGCCCTTGCGCGCGCCACATCACCTTGACGTTCCGCCCCCCCGCGCTTACTTTCAATTGAAACACATTCCATTCAGGAGATATGTCATGGCCACCATCGCCGTCACCGACGCCACCTTTGATGCCGAAGTTCGCAAGTCCACAATTCCCGTTGTCGTGGATTTTTGGGCCGAATGGTGCGGCCCTTGCCGCCAAATCGGCCCCGCGTTGGAGGAGCTTTCTGCCGAATACGAAGGCAAAGTGAAAATCGTCAAAATCAACGTTGATGAAAACCCAAACAGCCCGGCCGAACTGGGTGTGCGCGGTATTCCGGCGCTGTTCTTGTTCAAAGATGGTCAGGTCGTGTCGAACAAAGTTGGCGCGGCCCCAAAGGCGGCGCTGGCCACTTGGATTGCCTCGGCGGTTTGAAACGATCAAGGGCGGCTGTGACGCCGCCCTCATCCCTTATCCCGCAATCATTTCCGATTGCCGCACGATCACCTCAGCCTGTTTTATCGACGCAATATCCACCAACCGCCCTTTGTAAACGGTCGCACCCTCGCCTCGCGCTTTGGCATCGGCCATCGCGGCCAAAATCTCGCGTGCTTCTGCCATCGCAGCCGCCGACGGCGTGAAAACCTCATTGCACAGCGCGATTTGTTTGGGGTGAATGGCCCATTTGCCAACCATGCCCAACACCGCCGATCGGCGGGCCTGCGCGCGAAACCCTTCATCATCCGAAAAGTCGCCAAATGGCCCATCCACCGGCAAAATTCCATGCGTGCGGCAGGCCGCGACAATCGCTGCTTGTACCCAATGCCACGGGTCCGACCAGTGGCGCGCGCCGCCTTGCAGCATGTAATAATCTTGCTGCGTGCCACCAATTCCGGTGGTTTGCATGCCCATGGATGCCGCAAAATCCGCCGCCCCCAGGCTCATCGCTTGCAGGCGCGGCGATGATGCTGCGATCTCTTCCACATGGGAAATACCGGCGGCCGATTCGATAATCACTTCAAACGCGATGGGTTTGGTGCGGCCTTTGGCGCGTTCAATCGCCGTGACCAACGCATCGACCGCGTAAACATCGGCAGCACAGCCAACCTTTGGAATCATAATCTGGTCCAAACGGTCGCCCGCCTGTTCCAGCAAATCCACCACATCGCGGTACCAATACGGCGTGTCCAACCCGTTAATCCGCACCGAAACCGTCTTTTTCCCCCAATCGACCGCGCCAATCGCCGCGATCACATTGGCGCGCGCGCTGTCTTTGTCGTTGGGGGCCACCGAATCTTCCAGATCAAGGTTGATCACGTCTGCCGCTGATGCTGCCATTTTTTCAAATAGGGCGGGACGTGAACCGGGGCCAAAAAGCTGGCAGCGGTTGGGACGCGCGGGCGGGGTTGGCTGGATGCGAAAGCTCATGCAGGGCCTCTTTGCAATGAAGTGTCCATATTGATCGCCAAAGGGTTAGAATGTTGCGCGGCCAACTACAACCCTGTTTTTGCAGCGCAGCATTTTCGCGGCAGTGCAGCTTGCTGTGGGGGGCGGCGGTGATATGGTTTGGAAAACAGCGAAGGGATAAAAAGTGATCACCATAACCTCCGATGTGTTCCGACTGGCGCAGGTTTTCACCATTTCGCGCGGATCACGGACCGAGGCGCGGGTGTTGACGGTCCGCATCACGCGCGGCGGCGTGACAGGCTGGGGCGAATGTGTGCCCTATACCCGCTATGGCGAGAGTTTGGAGTCGGTCACCGCGCAGATTGAGGCGCTTTGCCCAGATATTTCGCGCATGGATTTGCAAACGGTGCTGCCAGCAGGGGCGGCACGCAACGCCGTGGATTGCGCGCTGTGGGATTTGGCGGCGAAACAGGCGGGCAAGCGGGTCTGGGAATTGGCAGGTATAGCGCGACCCGGGCCGGAAATCACCGCCTTTACCCTGTCCTTGGACACGCCCGAGGCGATGCGGGCGCAGGCGGCCAAACATGCGCACCGCCCGGTTTTGAAGATTAAACTTGGCACACCCGATGATATGCCCCGGTTGGAGGCGGTGCGGCAAGGCGCGCCGAAAACCCGCATAATTATCGACGCGAATGAAGGGTGGAGTGCTGATATTTACGCCGACCTTGCCCCGCATTTGGTGGCCATGGGGGTGGCGCTGGTAGAACAGCCTTTGCCTGCGGGCGCGGATGATATGCTGGCCGAGATTGCGCGGCCTTTGCCAGTTTGCGCCGACGAATCTGCGCATGATTGCGCCAGTCTGGACAGCTTGCGGGGGAAATATGATGTGGTGAACATCAAGCTGGACAAGACGGGCGGGCTGACCGAAGGGGTTGCGTTGAAACGAGCGGCACTTGATGCCGGGTTTGGTGTGATGGTCGGTTGCATGGTGGGGTCGTCGCTGGCGATGGCCCCGGCGACGTTGCTGGCGCAGGGTGCGGCCTTCACCGACCTTGACGGGCCGCTGCTTTTGGCCGAAGACCGGGATAATCCGCTGGTTTTTGACGCGTTTGGCGTCCACCCGCCCAGCGTTTATTTGTGGGGATAGATCATGTCGCGCATCGTTTATGTAAATGGCCAGTATTTGCCCGAGGCAGAGGCCACGATTTCGATCTTTGATCGCGGGTTTCTGATGGCCGATGGGGTCTATGAGGTGACCAGCGTTTTGGACGGAAAGCTGGTGGATTTTGCCGGGCATCAGGTGCGGCTGGCCCGGTCATTGGGGGAGCTGGATATCGCCGCGCCCTGTTCGGACGGTGAACTGCTGGCGATTCACCGCGAGTTGGTGGCCCGCAATGATTTGACCGATGGGATGATCTATTTGCAGGTCACGCGCGGCAATCCGGGGGACCGGGATTTTGCGTTTCCCGACCCGGCCACCACCAAGCCGACGCTGGTTTTGTTCACGCAATCAAAACCGGGGATGGCGGACAGTCCGGCATCGAAAACGGGCATCAAGGTGATTTCCATTGAGGATATTCGCTGGGGCCGCCGCGATATTAAAACGGTGCAGCTGCTGTACCCGTCAATGGGCAAGATGATGGCGAAAAAGGCCGGGGCGGATGATGCGTGGATGGTGGAGGAGGGGCATGTCACGGAAGGCACCTCAAACAACGCGTATATTGTGAAAAATGGGCGGATTATCACCCGGCAGCTTTCTCATGAGATTTTGCATGGGATCACCCGTGCGGCCGTTTTGCGGTTCGCGGCGGAGGCCCAGATGGAGGTTGAGGAACGGCCCTTTACGATCGCGGAAGCGATGGCGGCGGATGAGGCGTTTTTCACCTCGGCCAGCGCGTTTGTGATGCCTGTGGTGGAGATTGATGGGGCCGTTTTGGGGAACGGGAAACCGGGGCCTGTGGCGCGGCGGTTGCGCGAGATTTATCTGGATGAGAGCCGCAAGACCGCCGTTTGAGGGTTGCGATATGGCTTGCAATTTGCGCCGCGCATCGCGCGCGATGCGCAAGCCAAGATATTGATATCAAACAATATAACTTTTTCTGTTAACCAAAAATTAACCCGCTGCGATTTGCATCGCAGCGGGCTTTTTCATGACGCCAGGTGAAAAAGATCAGGCGCGGATGATGGACACGTCACGCGCCAGAACAAAGGTTGCGGGCGTGGTGGTGGCGAGCGTCGCCACAATGTTTGTGCCGTACAGCACCTGGATGCCGGCCGTAACGGTTGTGAACGACAAGGCCTGCGCCGCGCCTGTGCCGGTGTCGAGAACCTGAAGGCGATCTGCGCCGGGTACGAAGGACGTGACGTTGATTGTGCCCAAGGCTGCATTTACGCGGTACACGTCATTGCCATCGCCGCCTGTCATGGTGTCGCCGTTGCCGCCGATCATGGTGTCGTTGCCAAAGCCACCGAACATCGCATCGCTGTTGCCAGCGCTGATTACCACGGAGCCTGTCATCACATCATCGCCCAAGCCGCCGAACAAGCTGTCTGCGCCTGCGCCACCGATCAAGGTGTCATTGCCAGCGCCGCCTTCAAGTGTTGCATCGCCTGTGCCGGGCACGTTGGCAGACAGCACATCATTGCCCGCAGCGCCCGCAAGGAAATCATCCAAACCGTTGCTGAACAGCGTGTCGTTGCCGGACGTGCCGTTGATGCGCGTGCCGTCAACTTGATCGGCGCTAAGCCGGATTTGGCCCAAGGTTACAGCCGTTGCACCCAGCAAAACGGCGTGGGTGACGCCATCAATCAACACTTGGGTGCCCAAACCATCGGCCGTGGGGGCCAGCGACAATTCTGTGCCACCATCCAAACGGTCGATATAGATTTCCAGACGGTCCAGATCGGTGAAGTCGGTGATTACGGTTGGGTCGATGATGGATTGGCCCGCAGCGCCGCCCGAGGCGGAGATGAAGAAGCTGTCGTTGCCCGAACCGCCTGTCAGCGTGTCCGCGGCGCCATCAACAAAGCCAGCATCGCCTGCGATGGAATCATCGCCCGCGCCGCCGTTTACGACATCGCCAAACAGATCAAGTGGCAGTTCATCATCCAGTTCTGCTGCGATGATGGTATCGTTGCCCGCATCGCCGTTCAGCGTATCCTGACCAAACACGTCGATCACCAGATCGTCGCCGCTGCCGCCGAACAATGCGTCGTTGCCACGGCCGCCATTCAGGCTGTCATTATCAAGACCGCCGAACAATTGGTCGTTGCCCGTGCCGCCAACCAAGCTGTCTGCGCCCACGTCACCTGTCAGGGTGTCGTTGCCATCTTCGCCAAACAGGGCGTCGTTGCCGGTGCCACCGTCGATTGAATCGTTGCCAAGCGCGCCGAACGCAGTGTCATTGCCAGACCCGCCAAAGATGTTGTCCGCGCCGCTGTCGCCGTTCAAGCTGTCATCGCCAGCATTGCCGAAAATTTGATCGCGACCGTCAAGGCCGTCGATTGTGTCGTTACCAGCGCCGCCTTCGATAATGTCATTGCCGTTGGTGCCGTTGATATCATCATCGCCAGCGGTGCCACCAACTGTGCCCGGTGTTACTGGCACGACGGGGGTGGTCGGCGTGGTGCCGGGGTTTGGTGCAGGTGTTGCATCATCATCACCATTGTCACTGGACCCGTCGAAAAAGAGGGTGCCAAGCAACAAAAGTGGCAGCGCGATAAAAAGAAGTTCCACAGTAGTCTCCCCAGAACAAAAAATAACCAAAACAAAACACGTTGCTGTTGCAAGATTTCGTGCATTGTTTGGGCCCACCAACTCAAAAAACATATCGTGATGGAATTGACTTAAAGTCAATATATTCGAGAGGTTGCGGGGGGTTGGGGCCTTATTGGGGCGGGCTTGTTGTGGGATTGAAAACAGTTGCGTCGGGACCGCCCGAAAGAGTGGTTTTAAGGCACAATCAGAGCGCGACTTAGCCCACGTTATCCTTGAACGCCTGTGCAAAAGCGGCTTGTTTTGCCGAATCAGCCGGGGTTTGGTGCTGTGCGCGCCAGTCGTCATAGGGCATGCCATAGATCGCGGTGCGTGCGGTTTCCTTGTCCATATCTATGCCGTGGTCGTTCGCTGCCTCCATGTACCAGCGCGACAGGCAGTTGCGGCAAAACCCGGCAAGGTTCATCATGTCGATGTTTTGCGCATCGGGGCGTTTGTGCATCAAATGGTCGATCAGACGGCGAAAGGCAGCGGCCTCCAGTTCGATTTGGGTTTTGGGGTCCATGGCGTTTCCTTTCTGGTGGTTATGTTGGCGCTATCATTCCGGCGTTGCCGCGCGGCTGAAACTGGGCCATAAAGCCCATGCTTTACCCTAATTTTGATCGAGAGGACAGCGACACCATGAGACGCCTTCGCAATGTGAAAATCGTGGCCACGCTGGGCCCAGCATCCTCCACCTATGACACCATCCGCGCGCTGTTTGAGGCGGGGGCCGATGTGTTTCGGTTGAACATGAGCCACGGCACGCATGATGAGCAGCGCGCGCGGTACGACATTATTCGCCAGATTGAGGCAGACACCGGGCGGCCGATTTGCGTGTTGGCGGATTTGCAGGGGCCAAAGCTGCGCGTGGGCGTGTTTGCCAATGACGCGGGCGAGGAGTTGGTGGAAGGGGCGGCGTTTCGCATGGATTTGGACGCGACGCCGGGGGATATTCGGCGGGTGAACTTGCCGCATCCGGAGATTTTTGAAGCGTTGCAACCGGGTGCTAGCCTGTTGGTGAATGATGGCAAGATCCGGTTGAAGGTTGAGGCGTGCGGCAAGGATTTTGCCGATTGCACGGTTGTGGTGGGCGGCGTCATTTCCAACCGCAAGGGCGTGAACGTGCCCGATGTGTTGTTGCCGTTGGCAGCCCTGTCGATCAAGGACCGCGCCGATTTGGAATTTGCCTGCGAGATGGGTGTGGATTGGTTGGCGCTGTCGTTCGTGCAGCGGGCTGAAGATGTGTTGGAAGCGCGCGAGTTGACCAAAGGGCGCGCCGCGATTATGTCGAAGATTGAAAAACCGGCGGCGGTGAAGTCGTTTGACAGCATCTTGGCCGTGTCGGACGGGATTATGGTGGCGCGCGGCGATTTGGGGGTGGAATTGCCGGTGCATGCGGTGCCGCCGATTCAAAAACGGCTGGTGCGCGGGGCGCGGGCGGCGGCGAAACCGGTGATTGTGGCGACGCAGATGTTGGAATCGATGATCACGGCCCCGGTGCCCACGCGGGCCGAAGTATCAGACGTGGCGACCGCGATTTATGAAGGTGCGGATGCGGTGATGTTGTCGGCGGAATCGGCGGCAGGGCAGTATCCGATTGAAGCGGTGTCCACGATGAACAACGTGGCGATTTCGGTGGAAAGCGACAAGATTTACCGCGAGGTGATTGAAGCGAGCCGGAAGGGCACGAAAAACACCGTGGCGGATGCTATTGTATCGGCGGCGCGGGAAATTGCGGAAACCACGGATATTAAGGCGATTTGTTGTTTCACGCAGTCGGGCACCACGGTAAGTTTGGTGGCGCGCGAACGGCCCCGCACGCCGATTTTGGCGCTGACGCCATTGGTGCGCACCGCGCGGCGTTTGACGCTGACCTGGGGCGCGCATTGTGTGATCACAGAGCCGCAGGACCGGTTTAAAGGCGCCGTTTTGGCCGCTGTGCGGGCGGCGCGCAGTGATGGGTTTGCCAAAGAGGCTGAGCAGATTGTGGTCACCGCCGGGGTGCCGTTTAACGTGCCCGGCACCACCAACATTCTGCGCGTGGCCCCGTGTGATGAGCGGTTGATTTACGCGTCTGAAGCTGAATAATACCAATACTCTTAACGAATATTGGAGGATGGCATGGACCCCGACCTGTTGCTGATTGTGGGCATAATGATTGGGGTTCTTGCTGTCCCGTCCATGTTGTCGGCGCTTTCGGAAAGCCGCGCGCCACGGGTGGCGGCGATTATGGTGTTGATTGCGGGGGTTTTGGTGGTGATGGCGCTGCAAAACAAACCGGGGGGATATACTATCGCGCAAATCCCCGATGTGTTTTTTAAAGTTGTTGGGCGTTATGTGAATTAGGCGGCTTTTTGGCTTGCACTTTGGGGCGGTGGGCCGTATCACGCACGCTTCTATGATCCGTGGGACCGGCCAAAGTGGCATGCCGAGTCGCGCGATAACCACTCGAACGAGGAGATGGAAATGCCCAAGATGAAGACCAAATCAGCGGCCAAGAAGCGCTTTCGCTTCACCGCATCCGGTAAGGTAAAGGCCGGCCCCGCCGGCAAGCGCCACGGCATGATCAAGCGTACGACGAAATTCATTCGGGACACCGCCGGGACCATGATCCTGTGCGCAGCCGATGCGAAAATTGTCAAAAAATACATGCCCTATAACCGGTAAGGAGAGCCAAAGATGTCCCGCGTAAAATCTGGCGTCGTTACCCACGCCCGTCACCGCAAGGTAATTAAGGCTGCAAAAGGCTATTACGCCGCGCGCAGCACCAACTTCCGCACTGCAACGCAGGCGGTTGATAAAGCCAACCAATACGCCACACGCGACCGTAAGACCCGCAAGCGCAACTTCCGCGCGCTGTGGATCCAGCGGATCAACGCGGCTGTGCGTTTGTTTGATGCTGCCTTCACCTATTCCCGTTTCATCAATGGTTTGATGCTGTCGGGGATTGAAGTGGACCGCAAAGTACTGGCCGATCTGGCTGTGCATGAGCCGGAGGCGTTCAACGCCATCGCAGCATCCGCCAAGGCAGCCTTTGACAAATCCGAAGCGGCAAAAGCAGCTGTGTGATTTGACTTGAGTTTGTGAAAGGCCCCGCAGCGATACGGGGCTTTTTGCGTTTTAGCGGCGTGGTTTTGATTTGATATGCGCCACGATGCGGGCCGCAATGGCGGTGCTGCCTTTGACCGAGGGGTGGATGCGGTCAATCTGATGATACGACCAGTCGCCATTGGGCACGACACCCGACATGGGCAGAAAATCGACCCCGCTGTTGAGCGTGGCCATTTTGGCCAAACGGCGGTCCAGTTCATTGCCCGCCGGGCCGCACGCCTTTACCGGGGTTAAGGTGCCGGGATTGCGCAAATACCCGACATAAACGACCCGCGCGCCAGATGCACGCAGCCGGGCCATGAGTGCGGGAATCGCCCCTTTGCGCCCATCAGGGGAGACCAGCCGGTTCAACACCCCATCACAAAACGTACAAGCGCAGCCAAACAGCAGGTCATTGCCCCCGCCGTTCAGCACGACCCAATCCCACGGGCCGGGGCGGTATTGCGCATCCAGTTTCAACCCCGCCGCACCTGACAGGGGCAGCGAATAAAAATAGCGCGCGCCGATCACGGAGCGGTCGATCACCTCTTCGCCCAATGCCGCCTCTATCCCGTTGGCGACGGTGTTGTTTGTAGGCGCGTTGGCTGCCATCATGCTGTCGCCCAGCAAAAGGATGCGGGATTTGGTGTTGGGGGTGACCTGTTCACCGCAGGCGGCAAGCAAAAGGCAGGTCATGAGGGCGGCGATGGTTCTGATCATATCGGGTCCGTTTGGCAGGTCTGTTAAGCGCGATTGTTCGGATTAAACCTTGCGAATACGTTAATTTTGGGGCGCGGGTGCGGGCCTTGCATTTTAAGCCCTTGGACTATAGCACAAAAGCGTAAATTCCGAAAGGCAGACCCATGACCGCGCTTGATGATCTGAAGGCCAAATACCTGACCGCCGTGGCCGATGCGGGTGATGAGGCGGCGCTGGAGGCGGTGCGGCTGGAAGCGTTGGGAAAAAAGGGCGAAATTAGCCTGAAAATGCGTGAACTTGGCGGGATGTCGCCTGAGGAGCGCAGCACATTTGGCGCGGCGCTGAACGTGGTGAAGGATGAGATTGACGCGGCGTTGCGCGCGAAAAAAGTCGCACTGGGTGATGCGGCGCTGGATGCGCGGTTGCGCACGGAATGGTTGGATGTGACGCTGCCCGCGCGACCGCGCCCGGTGGGCACCATCCATCCAGTTTCCCAAGTGACCGAGGAATTGACGGCGATTTTTGCCGATATGGGGTTTGCGGTGGCCGAGGGGCCGCAGGTGGAGAGCGATTGGTACAACTTTGACGCGCTGAACATTCCGCCCGAACACCCGGCGCGCCAAGAACATGACACGTTTTTTATGAACCGCGCGGACGGCGATGATCGCCCGCCGCATGTGTTGCGCACCCACACATCCCCCGTGCAAATCCGCGCGATGCTGGACCAAGGCGCGCCCATTCGCATCATTTGCCCCGGCCGCGTGTACCGCATGGACATGGACCAAACCCATTCGCCGATGTTCCATCAGGTCGAAGGCTTGGTGATTGGCAAAGACATCTCTATGGCGAACCTTAAATGGGTGTTGGAGGAGTTTTTTACCGCGTTTTTCGGCAAGCCCGTGAAAACGCGGTTCCGCGCCAGCCATTTCCCATTCACCGAGCCATCGGCCGAGGTGGATATTCAGTGTTCCTGGGTTGATGGGCAGTTGCGCATTGGTGAAGGGGATGGGTGGATGGAAGTCCTCGGCTCTGGGATAGTGCATCCAAAAGTGTTGCGCGCGGCGGGTGTGGACCCGGACGAATGGCAAGGGTTTGCGTTTGGGATGGGCATCGACCGGATGGCGATGCTGAAATACGGCATCCCCGATTTGCGCGCGTTTTTTGAGAGCGATTTGCGCTGGTTGCGCCATTACGGGTTTGCGGCGTTGAATGTGCCCGAACTGGCCGGGGGTGTGGCGTGAGCTTCAACACTTATGGTCATATGTTTCGGGTCACGACGTGGGGCGAAAGCCATGGGATCGCGCTGGGCGCCACGGTCGATGGGTGCCCGCCGGGGGTGCCGTTGACCGAAGGCGATATTCAGCCGTGGTTGGACAAGCGCAAACCGGGGCAGAACAAATACACCACGCAGCGGCAAGAGGCGGACCAAGTGCGCATTTTGTCGGGGGTGTATGAGGGGAGCACGACGGGCACGCCCATTCAGTTGATGATTGAGAACACCGATCAGCGGTCCAAGGATTACGGGGATATTGTGCAAAGTTTCCGCCCCGGTCATGCGGATATCTCGTACCACCAGAAATACGGGGTGCGCGACCCGCGTGGGGGCGGGCGGTCATCGGCGCGCGAAACGGCGGCGCGGGTGGCGGCGGGCGGTGTGGCGCGGGCGGCGTTGGCGCAGTTGGTGCCGGGGCTGTCGGTGACAGGGTATATGGTGCAGATGGGGCCGCACTGCATTGACCGCGCGCGGTTTGATTGGGACCAGATTGATGAGAACCCGTTTTGGGTGCCGGACGTTGTGGCCGCGCGTGATTGGGCGGTGTATTTGGATGATTTGCGGCGCGCGCATAATTCGGTTGGTGCGGTGATTGAAGTTGTCGCGCGCGGGATGGTGCCGGGGCTTGGTGCGCCGATCTATGCCAAGTTGGACGCGGATTTGGCGGCGGCCATGATGTCGATCAACGCGGTCAAAGGCGTGGAGATTGGTGAGGGCATGGCGGCGGCCAGCCTGACGGGTGTTGAAAATGCGGATGAAATTCGGATGGGGGCGCAGGGGCCAGCGTTTCTGACCAACCACGCGGGCGGGATATTGGGCGGCATTTCGACGGGGCAAGATGTGGTGGTGCGGTTTTCGGTGAAACCCACATCGTCCATCCTGACGCCGCGCCAGACGGTGACGGTGGCGGGCGACGAGGTGGATTTGATCACCAAGGGCCGCCATGACCCGTGTGTGGGCATCCGCGCGGTGCCGGTGGGCGAGGCGATGATGGCCTGCGTGCTGCTGGACCATGTGTTGATGGACCGGGGCCAAACCGGCGGTATTCGCGGGCATATCGGCTGATATGGAGGTTGTGATCGCCATCACACTGCCGATTTTTCTGGTGGTGGGGCTGGGGTTCGGCGTGACGCGGGCGGGGCTTTTTTCGGTGCCCGATATGCGGATTTTCGGGCGGTTTGTGATTTCGATCGCGCTGCCCGCACTGCTGTTTAACGCCATTGCAAAGCGCGACGTGGCCGAGGTGTTTGACCCGGTGTTCATGGGGATTTACGCGGGCGTGTCGCTGTGTGCGCTGGCAATTGCCTATGTTTGGTTTTGCCATGTACGCGGGATGCCGTTGGAGCGCGCGGGCATTTGTATGATGGGCGTGGCCTGTTCCAATTCTGGTTATATGTCGTTTCCGATTTTGCTGTTGGCGTTCCCGGATTTGGCGGCAAAAGTGCTGGCGATGTGCCTGTTGGTGGAAAATCTGTTGATGATTCCCACCGTATTGGTGTTGATCGCACTGGGGCGCGGGCGCGGGGCCGGGATGATTTGGGGGATTGCGCGCGATTTGCTGCGCCGCCCGTTGATTTTGGCGCTGATTGCGGGGTTGGTTTGGTCGGTGTTCAAGCTGCCGATCCCTGCGGTGTTGGGCCAAGGGTTGGGGATGATATCCACCGCCGCAGTCGCGTTGGCGCTGTTTGTGGTGGGCGGGTCGCTGGCGGGGGTGTCGCTGCGGGGCAATCTGGGGCTGGCGTCGCAGATTTCTGTGGGCAAGTTGGTGTTGCACCCGCTGTTGGCCCTTGGTGTTTTGGCGGTTGCGGGGGCGGGGCTGTCGCCTGAATTGCAGGCGTGTTTGTTGATCGCCTGCGCCGTGCCGATGCTGGGTGTGTACCCGATTTTTGCGCAAGAGCAGGGGATGGAAGGGCTGGCATCGCTGGCACTGTTGATGACGACAGCGATGAGCTTTTTCACGTTGAGTTTGGCGTTGGTGTTTTTGATGTGAAGGCTGATTTTGGGGCAGGCGTTCTTCGCTAAAACGCCCCACTGGGGCGTTTTTTAACACTCATCACCCCCGAAGGTATTTGGGCCAAGACGAATAATGTGTCGTCAGTACCCTAGGGCGCAGCCGTCTTTGCGGGGGTCGGAGGCCCCTTCCAAGAGGCCATCTGCGTGGAGCTTGATGGCTTGGGAGCCGCCAAGCGGCACCTCGGGCGGGATGACGTTATGGCCGCGTGCGGCGAGGTCCGCGCGGACGGTGTCGCTGTAGCCGCGTTCCATTTCCATGCCGTTGACCCCCGAAAAACAGCGCGGGGCGTCCATTGCGGATTGGGGGTCCATGCCAAAATCCACGATGTTGGAGACGAGCCGCGCGTGACCTGTGGGTTGGTACGATCCGCCCATGACGCCGAAGGGCAGGGTGACGCGGCCATTTTCGGTGACCATGCCGGGGATGATGGTGTGCATGGGGCGTTTGCCGCCTGCCGCCTCATTTGGGTGGCCCTGCTCAAGGGTTAAGCCTGCGCCGCGGTTTTGAAAGTTGATGCCGAATTTGTCGGAGGCAAGGCAGGCCCCGAAGCTGTGGTAGACGGAGTAGATGAGCGAGACGGCCATACGGTCACGGTCGACCACGGTGATGTAGATCGTGTCTTTGTGGACCTGTTCGGTGAGGGGGGCGGGGTTGGCCATGGCGCGTTTGGGGTCGATCAAGGCGGCGAGTTTTGCCGCCGTATCGGGGTGCAACATATGGGCCAGCCGGGTTGTGTGGTCGGGGTCCGCGATGAAGCGATTGCGCGCGTCATAGGCGAGTTTTGTCGCCTCCGCCTCAATATGCGCGCGGTCGGCGCCCATCGGGTCCATCGCGGCGATGTCGAAATGTTGGAGAATTTTCAGCAGCAGAATGGCGGTGGCCCCTTGGCCGTTTGGCGGATGTTCGTGGAGTTCAATGGATTTATAGGGGCCGGAAACGGCATCGACATATTCGGAATTCACATTCGCGAAATCGGCCAGCGTGTGGGTGCCGCCCAGCGCGGTGAGGGAGGCAACCATATCTTGGGCCACTTCGCCTTCGTAAAACCCAGCGCGGCCTTCGCTTGCGATGCGTTTAAGGACCTGCGCCTGACCGGGGGCGCGGAACATTTGGCCAAGGGTGAGGGGTTTGTCGTTGTGCAGCAGGGTTTGCCGCGCGCGGCCTTGCAGCAGGTGCGCCGCCTCGGCCCAATCACTGGCGACACGGGGGGCCACGGGGACGCCGTTTTCGGCGTAATGAATGGCGGGGGCCAGCGTGGCGGGCAGGCCGATTTTGCCCCAATCGGCGGACAGGGTGCAAAACGCATCAACCGCGCCGGGCAGGGTGACGGCATCGGCGGTGTAAAGCGGCATTGCGGTAAGGCCGCGCGCGCGCAAGGCATCGGCGTTCAGCGCGGCGTTCAGCGCGGCGGGGGCGCGGCCCGACCCGTTCATCGCGTGGATATTTTCACTGCCTGCGGGTTTGAACAGAACAAAGCAATCGCCCCCAAGCCCGGTCATTTGCGGTTCGCAAAACCCAAGGAGGACCGCGCCTGCAATCGCCGCGTCCATCGCGTTGCCGCCTGCCTTTAAAATATCAATCGCCACACCTGCGGCCAGTGGGTGCGAGGTGGCACACATACCGTTGGCGGCATAGACCGCCGAGCGGCCCGGCATTTGAAAATCGCGCATGATGTGGTTCCCCGTTTTGCATTTGCCACAGCCTAGGACGAAAGGCGGGGTGGCGGAAAGGCGTATTTTGGGGAAAAGATCGTCCTCGGTGCCACGTTCTGGGTGGGGGCAAAAGTCGCAGCACCGAGGGAAGCTTTATAGAGCTACCCCCCTTATGTAGGCGCTATTTGTGGCGTGTTCAGGGGGAAAAAATGGCAAGGTTGCGGCATTTTGGATGATTTAGAGAGAATCCTCATAAGGCAGGCAAAAGGACAGGTGATTGAAGCCGTCCGTGCGCAGATAGGTGAGGTCGCGGACCAAGGTGCGGATCAGATACCAGCCAAAACCACCTTCGGGCAGGTTGGCGAATTGATCAATTTCGGGCAGATGGCCTTGTGGCAGTTTCTCCCTTGGGAAGGGGCGGCCTTGGTCGCGGACGGTGACGTGGACGCCGTCAGGGTGATGGGCCAGCCCGATCAGAATCGCCCCATTATCGCCCGCATAGGCGTGTTCGACGATGTTGTTCAACACCTCCGCCAGCACGATTTCGGCGGTGCCGCGCGCGCCGTCTTGCATGGTTTGGATCATGTCGCTGGCCAGCAATTGGGCCAGGCCGCTGCGCACGGCGGTGGGGTCGCTTTCAATAACCAGTTGCATAAGTCCCCTGTAAAAGCTGTCGATATTGTGGATCATATCAGCCTGCCTTGCGCAGATTGTCGGGCAGGGTGGCGTGGATGGTGAAAACGGTATCCATCCGCGTCAGGCGAAACACCTTGGCCACGGTGGGGGTTAGGCCCGCCAGTTCCAGTTTGCGATCGGGGCCCAGCAGTTTCATCACCGCGACAACAGCCCCAAGGCCGGAACTGTCCAGAAATGCCACGTTCGACAGGTCCAGCATCACGCGGGCGGACGGTGTTTCAGTGATGTCACGCATGCGTTCCTTGAACTGGATGGCACTGGCGCTGTCGATTCGATTTTCATGGCAAGTGACGACCAAAAGGTCGGTGTGCAGATTGGCGGTCAGGTTCATTATGCGCTCTCTTTCCCAAATTCGGTGCTTGCAGGCTAGGGGGCAGTGGTTAGCATCTGGTAACTGAAAGCGAATTTGGGGGCGGCAAATGCAGAAAGTTGTCATTGCGGGGGCGGCGCGCACGGCGATGGGTGGGTTTGCGGGCGTGTTTGCGGGGGTGCCGGCGGCGGTGCTGGGGGGTGTTGCGATTCGTGCCAGCCTTGGGGGCGTGGACCCGGCGCTGGTGGAGGAGGTGGTGATGGGCTGCGTGCTGCCCGCCGGTCAAGGCCAAGCGCCCGCGCGGCAGGCGGCGTTTGCGGGTGGGCTGCCGCAAGGGGTGCCCGCGACCACGCTGAACAAGATGTGCGGGTCGGGGATGAAAGCGGTGATGCTGGCGCATGATCAGATCATCGCGGGGGGCTGCCAGATCATCGTGGCGGGTGGCATGGAAAGCATGACCGAGGCCCCGTATTTGCTGCCCAAAATGCGGGGCGGCGCGCGGTTGGGGCACAGCGCCGCGCAGGATCATATGTTTCTGGACGGGTTGGAGGATGCGTATGAAAAAGGCCGGCTGATGGGCAGTTTTGCCGAAGATTGCGCGGCGGCGTTCGGCTTTACCCGCGCTGATCAAGATGGCTATGCTCTGGCCTCGCTGACGCGCGCGCGGGCGGCGGATATGTCGGTGGAAATCGCTGCCGTGACCGTGCAGGGGCGCAAGGGCGACACTGTGATCATGGCGGATGAACAGCCCCTGCTGGCGCGTCCCGAAAAAATCCCCACCCTGAAACCCGCTTTTCGCAACGGGGGCACGGTCACGGCGGCCAACGCGTCGTCAATCTCCGATGGCGCTGCGGCGCTCCTTGTGGCCTCTGAACACGCAGCGCAGGCACATGCGATGCCCATCCGCGCCTATATCCGGGGCCATGCCAGCCATGCTCAGGCCCCCGCCGATTTTGCCACAGCACCCATCCCCGCTGCCCGTAAACTGCTGGACCGCCTTGGTTGGCGCGTGGACAGCGTCGATCTGTGGGAGGTGAATGAGGCGTTTGCCGTGGTCCCTATGGCCTTCATGCGCGACCTTGGCATCCCGCATGCCAAACTGAACGTCAATGGCGGCGCTTGCGCGCTGGGCCACCCCATCGGCGCATCCGGCGCGCGTATCATCGTGACCCTTCTCCACGCGCTAGAGGCGCGGGGCCTAAAACGCGGCATTGCCGCCATCTGTATCGGTGGTGGCGAAGGCACGGCAATTGCGATCGAACGCCCCTAAACCCCCCTTTCCAATTCGGCTTGGGACAAATACCTCTCTGGCATTGACCAAAAAGGACCGCATATGCCCGACTATCCCAACCTTTCTAAAACCCTCGATGCGCTGTGCCGCGGCGAAACGGATACGGTCGCGCTGATGGCCACCATCGCTTGCGAACTCCACCACGCGCACGTCCTGTCAGATTGGACCGGGTTTTACCGCGTCACCGAACCTGATCTGTTGAAAATCGGCCCCTATCAAGGCGGCCATGGCTGCCTTGTCATTCCGTTTTCACGCGGGGTGTGCGGTGCGGCGGCGCGCACGGGGCAGCCGCATTTGGTGCCTGATGTTGATGCGTTTCCTGGCCATATTGCCTGCGCATCCTCGACCCGGTCGGAACTGGTGCTTCCGGTCTATAACGGTGCGGGGCGGCTTTTGGGGGTGCTGGATTTGGACAGCGACACCCCTGCCGCGTTTACGGACACGGATGTGTGCGAACTTACAGGCCTTATGGCGCGGCTGTTTAGGGACGCGGTATAGGGTGGGTGCAACCCACCGCCCCTGTTTGCCTGCTTGCGAGCGCCTGCCTGCCTGCGATACCACCACCACATGACTGATTTTATCTATACCCCCCCGGATGTGCCGCTGGCCGTTTTGTTTGCCGATGATCATATTGTGGTCGCGGACAAACCGTCTGGCCTTCTCTCAGTCCCGGGGCGGGGGGATGATCGGGCGGATTGTTTGATCAACCGGCTGCGCGATGTGTACGCGGATATTCTGCTGGTGCATCGCCTTGATCTGGACACGTCGGGCGTGATGATTTTCGCGCGCACCAAGCCCGCGCAGGCGTTTTTGGGCCAGCAGTTTGAACAGCGGCTGACCAAGAAAATCTATCTTGCGCGCGTGTGGGGGCAGGTGGCGGCAGAGGCGGGGCGGGTGGATTTGCCCCTGATTGTGGATTGGCCCAACCGCCCCCGCCAGCATGTAGACCACGCCACGGGCAAACCCTCCCAAACCGATTGGCGCGTGCTGCGCCGTGAGGTGGCAGAGACGCGGATGCGATTGACCCCGCTAACTGGGCGCAGTCACCAATTGCGGGTGCATATGCAGGCGCTGGGGCATGTCATTCTGGGCGATCCTTTGTATGCGCAGGGGCCGGCGGCCGATTTCCCGCGCTTGATGCTGCACGCCGACAGCCTGAAAATTCGGCATCCAGACAGCGGTACGGCAATGACCTTTGCGGCGGTTTGCCCGTTTTAACAGGTGCGGTGTCGCCCGCGATGTTTTGTAAAAACGCTGATACAGAACAGGTTCCATGGTTGTCTTACACGGATGTTTAAAAAGGCCTTTTGATCCAAGGCTTACAGACCAAGCATGAAACCCGGCATATTTACGGACCTGCTTGGTCTCAAACAGTTATGGGGCCATCTCCCGTAACTTTTGCATGCCAACGGCGTTGATCTGATCCAGTCGATCAAAAAGCTCTAAATCTTTGACATAAAACTCTTCCATCTCGCTTTTCAGGCTGTCGGGAAGCGAATCAGTTTGGCCAAGGATGCTGGCATTTTTCTGCTCTAGCTTTCCCACGATCTTAAGGTTGCCGCAAATTTCACCGAGCATTTCATTCAAACGAGCGTAGGGAATGATCACGTCGACCAAAACTTGGCCATCATCCGCGCAAAACATCTGGCTTTGCAGGTATTTTGTTCCGTCTTGCCGTTGAATGTTCCAATCCTTTCGGGCCCAGAACGCGCTGAAACCCATATTTTCAGTAAGCGGATCTGCGACTTGGTTTCCTTTTCGATACCTGTACCACGACTAGATCCACTCCAACGGATGGCGCATAACACCGAACCGAAAAAAGCTTTCAGGTTGGAACTTGGGCTGGTCAAAGAGGAATGGAAAGCTGGTCAGCACTTTTTTCATCGGCCTGTGTTTGCGTTCAGAATTACCCAAGCACACGACCTCCGTATAGGGCATCAATAAATGCTCTACCGATGTGGAAGCTGCTTTTGTATTGGAAACAAAGATAAACCTTTTTTCGACGCCGATTAACATGTTCACAAACCTATGGTTTCAATCACTTAAGCGCGACCGGTTTTCTGACTGGCCTGCAACGGGCAGGCGCGTAAGAATTTGTCGCTGTTCGTTGACAAACTCGCTTTATTTTTCGGCGCTTTATCAAAGTTATCCAAGGACGTCTGCACAGTTTTTGTCCAAATTACGTTCTTGCTGGTCAGAAGTCTGCGACATGCGCCAGCGGATTGCCTTTCGTGTTTGTGGACATCGCGGCGTCCAAACCAGCCCGAAAAACGACAGAATTTGGCATTTGGAATTGCCTTTGGTTTGCCCCCTTCACCGCTCCCGTATCTTCGCCCGCACCCGCGCCCAGCCGCCGGGGCTGACCAAGAATGACAAAAGGAACCCCGCCGCAAAGCCTGACAGTTCGGCGACCCATTCCCAGCCGCTGCCAAATATCAGGCCGAACAGCAGTTGGATGGCCATCAATATGCCGATTAAGGAAAACGCGCGGTATTGGTTGTCGCCGGTGTTGGCCAGATTGGTCCACAAAAGGAACGTGAACGCGCCGATAAGCCCGTAGACCGAAGGATAGCCGCCGATCAGGGGCGCGGTGATGAAGGGCAATGCGGTATAGGCGGCGGCCCCGGCCAAGGTGGCGCCGAAAAACACGGCGAGGACGGCCCACAGGCGGAACACTTCGCCCACCATTTTGCCAAGCGCCAGCAGGAACACGACCACAAAGGCGGCATGGGTAAAGCTGAGGTGGATAAGCGGGTAGCTGACCAAGCGCATGAGGTGTTCAGGGGGGTAGGTGCCGGTTGCGATCATTTCGCGCATCAGGTCGGGCGCGAACGCCCAGCGTTGTACGGCGTCTGCGCGCCAGCCGATGCCTTGCGCGCCACCAATCAGGCCAGCGGCGGCAAGGTTTACCACCACCTCCACCGCTATTATCGGCAGGGCCAGCAGCCACACCACGGCGGGCAATGGGTTTAGCGGGGCGGCGTTGCGGTCTGTGTACATTCGGCCTCTCAATTTTCTAGGCTGATTGACGCCCATTGGTGGCAAGGGTAAGCGGTTTGCAACGCAGTTTCCAGATGGAGTTATCGCCATGGTTGAGCCGGTCCAAACGCCTCCTGCCTTTGCCACCCGCATTTTTTCGGGGATTCAGCCGTCGGGCGGGTTGACGCTGGGCAATTACCTTGGCGCGCTGAAACGCTTTGTGGAAAAGCAGGATGAGGGGATTGAGACGGTTTATTGCCTTGTGGACATGCACGCGATCACCGTGTGGCAAGACCCCGCGCGCCTGCGCCAACAGACCCGAGAGGCGGCGGCGGGGTTTATTGCGGCGGGGATTGATCCTGCGCGGTCCATCCTTTTCAACCAATCCCAAGTGCATGCCCATGCGGAATTGGCGTGGATTTTCAACTGCGTGGCGCGGATGGGTTGGATGAGCCGGATGACGCAGTTCAAGGATAAGGCGGGCAAAAATTCTGAGAATGTGTCGCTGGGGCTGTTCGCGTACCCTGCGCTAATGGCGGCCGATATTTTGGCCTATAAGGCGACGCATGTGCCAGTGGGCGAGGATCAAAAGCAGCACCTGGAGCTGTGCCGCGATATTGCCGCCAAGTTTAACAATGATTTTGGCGTGGATTTTTTCCCGATCACCGAACCCGTGATCGAAGGCGCTGGTACGCGGGTGATGAGTTTGCGGGACGGGACCAAAAAGATGTCGAAATCGGACCCATCGGACCAAAGCCGCATTAATTTGACCGATGATGCCGATATGATCGCGAAAAAGATCAAAAAGGCCAAGACGGATGCCGAGGCGTTGCCGGGTGAGATGGACGGGTTGGCGGACCGGCCAGAGGCGCGCAATTTGGTCAACATCTATGCCGCGTTGGCGGATATGACGCCGCAAGCGGTGCTGACCCAGCACGCGGGCGCGCAATTTGGCAGTTTCAAGCCCGCGCTGGCGGATTTGGCGGTGTCGGTGATGTCGCCGATCACAACGGAAATGAACCGGTTGATGCAAGATGTGGCCGAGATTGACCGCATTTTGGGCGAAGGGGCCGTGCGTGCCGATGCGATTGCGCGCCCGATTGTGAATGATGTGTATGATATTGTTGGGATGATCCGGTCGCGGTAAGGCGCGCAGGTTCTGTGCGGTTGGGCAGGTGTTGGGGGCGGTATTGCTGCGCTAATGTCTGCCAAACCAGCCTTGGAGCGATGTGATGACCCAAAT
This sequence comes from Pseudorhodobacter antarcticus, assembly GCF_900110135.1. Taxonomy (GTDB): domain Bacteria; phylum Pseudomonadota; class Alphaproteobacteria; order Rhodobacterales; family Rhodobacteraceae; genus Pseudorhodobacter; species Pseudorhodobacter antarcticus. The sequence goes on from NZ_FOCO01000017.1 coordinate 47,813, forward strand.
CTTGCCCCCCACAACCCGCATTGGCCATGTGCATTTGAAGGTGGCCAACCTTGACCGCGCGATTGCGTTTTACCGTGATGTGGTGGGGTTTGCGGTCACGCAACGCCTTGGCGACCAAGCGGCGTTTTTGGGGGCGGGGGGGTATCACCACCACATTGGCCTGAACACTTGGGACAGTCTGGGTGGCACGCCGCCTGCGCAGGGGCATACGGGGTTGTACCACACGGCGATTTTGTTCCCCGACCGCGCCAGTTTGGGGGCGGCGGTGGGGCGCGTGTTGGCGGCGGGCATTGCGCTGGACGGGGCCGCCGATCATGGCGTGTCGGAGGCGGTGTATTTGCGCGACCCAGACGGCAACGGGGTGGAATTGTACCGCGACCGCGCGCCCGCCGATTGGCCGCGGGATGCGGATGGGGCGCTGAAGATGGTCAACGCGCGGTTGGATGTGGCGGCATTGCTGGCCGAAGGGGTGTGAGGGTTTACACCGCTTGGCATCGGGCCTAGACCCTGCGGCTGGCTGAGGCAAAGGGGCGTGCGATGGTACAGGTTTGCGGTATTGATTTTGGCACCTCCAATTCCACGGTTTCCATTCTGTCGGGCGGCGTGTCGCGGTTGATCGCGCTGGAAGGGGCGGCGGTCACCATCCCATCGGCGGTGTTTTGGGACAGTGACGGGGCCGCCCCCGAATTTGGCCGCGCGGCCATCGCCGCCTATACGGGGGGCGAGGATGGGCGGCTGATGCGCGGCCTGAAATCCGCGCTGGGGTCTGCGTTGATCCATGAAAAGACGCGGGTGGGCAACCGCGCGCTGGCGTTCACCGATATTTTGGGGCGGTTTTTCGGACATTTGCGCCGCCAATTGGACGCCGTGCAACCCGGCACGCGGCATGTGGTGTTGGGCCGCCCGGTGCATTTTGTCGATGATGACGCGGCGGGCGACCAAGCCGCCCAAGACGTGCTGGAGGCGATTGCGCACAAATTTGGCTTTGACCATGTGGCGTTTCAGTTTGAACCGATCGCGGCCGCGCTGCATTACGAGCAGAGTGTTGAGGCCGAGGAATTGGTGCTGATCGTCGATATTGGCGGCGGCACGTCGGATTTTTCGGTGCTGCGCGTCGGGCCTGCGCGGCGCGGATTGCCGGACCGGGACAATGATATTTTGGCCAGCCACGGTATTCGCGTGGGCGGCACCGATTTTGACCGCCTTTTGTCGCTGGGGCAGGTGATGCCTGCGCTGGGCCTTGGGTCCATGATCAACAAAGGCAAAACGCCGATGCCGCTGCATTACTATCACGACCTTGCGACGTGGCACCGGATCAACATGGTCTATGCGGGCCGCGCGTTGCTGGAGGTGAAGCAAATTCGGTTTGATGCGGCGGAGCCGGACCTGTTGGACCGCTTGATCGGGGTGATTGAGGAAAAACAAGGCCACAATATTGCGATGGCGGTGGAGGTGGCAAAGATTGAATTGTCGGAAACGCTGGCCACGCCGATTCGGTTGGCGGATATTATTGGGGTGGATACCGGGGCCAGCCGCGCGATGTTTGATGCGGCGGTGGCAAAACCTGTGACGCGGATTGCGGGCGCGATTGCGCATGTTTTGTCGGATGCGGGCGTTGGGGCAGACCAGATTGGCACCGTGTTCATGACCGGCGGATCATCCAGCCTGCCCGTGGTGCAGGCCGCCGTTGCGGCCTGTTTGCCGGGGGTTCGGGTGGCCACAGGCGATGTGTTGGGCAGCGTGGGGACTGGCCTTGCATTGGATGCGGCGCGGCGGTTTGGCTGATTTGGGAGCGCTCCGCGCGGGGGTATTTAGGAAGAGATGAAGGGCTTTAGCCTGTTTTCATTCCGCTTTTCTTTAGGCGGCGTTTGTTCAGGCGGGTGGCGTTGCGCATCGGGGCGATTGCGGCGGCGGTAATTTCATCGGCGGATCCGCCTTGCAGTGTGACGCGGCCAACGGCGGCGGCGGATTCCACCATGGCGTCCATTTTTTCGGTCACCATGCGGTCGTTTTCCGTGGGCGACACTTTCCACAGTCCGGCCATGCCCATCATGCGCATGGCGATGACGGACTGCGCCTCGATCATCATCATGCTGAGTTGCAGGGCGTTGGTCATGGGATTTGCGGCTGGTTTTCTGGGCATTATGCGCTCCTTGTTAAGTCATGCCTACACTATGCTGCAGTGCAGCAAAAGGGGAATTTATTGGGATTTGTGGCATGGTGCCCTTTACGCCGTGGGGGCCGGGGCGTTAGCGTTGCCTGTTTCCGCATGAAAGGGCAGCGCATGGCAATCGGCACCAATATCCGCACATATTTCGAAGGCAAGTGGCATGAGGGCGATGTGGCCGTGATGCGCGCGGCCGATCATGGGATTTGGCAGGGGTCATCCATCTTTGACGGGGCGCGGTATTTTGATGGGGTGGTGCCCGATTTGGCCAAGCATTGCGCGCGGGCCAATGCATCCGCGCAAGCGTTGATGATCACGCCCACGGTTGGCGCGGCAGAGATGGAGGCGATGGTGCGCGATGGGTTGCGCGGATACGCGCCCGGCGCCGCCGTGTATGTGCGGCCGATGTATTGGGCGCTGGACGGGTCCGAACTGGGGGTGGCCCCAAAAGAGGGTTCGACCGGGTTTGCGATTAGCCTGGAACAAGTGGCGATGCCGGATTTCGATGTGCCCACAAGTTTGACACGCACCCAGTTTCGCCGCCCGGTGTTGGAAGATAACGTGTGCAACGCCAAGGCTGGCTGCCTGTACCCCAACAACGCGCGCATGTTGGTGGAGGCAAAAAGCAAAGGGTTTGGTAATGCGCTGTGTGCCGATGCGATGGGCAATGTGGCCGAAACCGCGACTGCTAATGTGTTTATGGTGAAGGATGGGGTGGCCTTTACCCCGATTGCCAATGGCACGTTCCTGTCGGGCATCACGCGGGCGCGCCACATTGCCAACCTGCGCGCTGACGGGGTGGAGGTGGTGGAAACCGTGTTGAGCTTTGACGATTTCCACGCGGCGGATGAAGTGTTTTTGTCGGGCAATTTCGCCAAGATCACGGCGGTGCGGGCGTTTGACGATACGCAGTACCAGATTGGGCCTATGACGCGGCGGGCGCGGTCGTTGTATTGGGATTGGGCGCATAGCGCAGGATAGGTGAGGGGCTTGCAAGTCGGGGGGCAGATGCGCCATGGTCTGCGGGAAAGACGGGGGCGAACATGCGTAAGTTTATGGTTGTGCTGGATGACAGCCGCGAATGTCTGAACGCGATGCGGTTCGCGGCGTTGCGGGCGGCGCATACGGGGGCGGGGGTGCAAATTCTGTCCGTTATCCCGCCAGAGGAGTTTCAGCATTGGATGGGGGTTGCCGACCTGATGCGGGCCGAGGCGCGCGAACGGATTGAGGCGCATTTTGAAGTGTTCGCCAAGTGGATGCGCGACAAGCAAGGCGTGAACCCGGAGCTGGTGATCCGTGAAGGTGACCCGCTGACAGAGATTTTGGCGCAAGTGCGCGATGACCCCGAAATCGGGATTTTGGTGTTGGGGGCAGGCAGCGACAAATCCGGCCCCGGCCCGTTGGTCACGCAACTGAGCCGCAGTTCGGCCGGGTTGCCGGTGCCGATCACGATCGTGCCCGGTGATATGTCCAAAGAGCGGTTGGAGCAGATTACTTAAAACCCAAGTGGCGATGGATTGCACCCACCCTACGCCCAAGGGTCACAGCAGTTTGACCTGCGTGCCGACCTTTGCCAAAGTATAAAGTTGCGCGATGTGTTCGTTGTAAAGGCCGATGCAGCCGTCCGACGATTCGCGCCCGATTTTGCGCGTGTCATGGGTGCCGTGGATGCGGTAATATTGCCATGACAGATGCAGCGCATGGGTGCCCAGCGGGTTTTCCGGCCCGGCGGGGACCACGGCGGGGTAATGCGGAAAGCGTTCCCGCATGGAGGGGGTGGGGGTCCATGTCGGGCCTTCGACCTTTTTGGTGATGCGGGTCATGCCGCGGCGTGTCAATTCCTCGGATATAGGAACAGACGAGGGCCAAAGGCGGTAAATCGTTTGATCTTCGGACCAGAAATGCACAGCGCGTGAGGTCATATCGGCCAGAATAACGCCGTTTTCGGTGGTGTCGAAATGGTCCTGCCAGCGGGCGGATTGAAAGCCAGAGGTGTTGTTGCGCACGGGCTGCATGGCGCGCGCAAGGCTGGGGGTGGCGAGGGCAAAGGCGGCGCCGAGCAATACTTGGCGGCGGGTTGGGGTGGTTGGGATCATCTGCGTGGTCCTTTGTGCTCCTTTAATGGGTATATGGGTGCGGCAGGTCGGGTTTACAAATGACATTGGCTTTATCTGTGCGTGAGGGTTGCGCCTGTGTGCGGGCTGCTGTGTTGTGGCTGTTCGCTGATTTTCTAAGACTGTGCGCAAGCAAAAAGGGGGGGCCGCCGAGATGGGCATCGAACCCATCTCGGCGGCACTGACGTGTTTTTTCGACACGTTACGGGTTTGGGGGATAGTGGTGATGGGGAAACGCCGAATAGGTATTTAAGCCAAGCCGAAATCAAAGAGCGTGCTTTGCAAATTCGGCTTGGTCCAAGTACCTATATGTCGGTGCCCAGATAGCATGTCGGTGGTTATCGTACTGCGTTAGCGCCGTTGCAGGGGGGCTCAATGCCGCCCTGCAACGGCTGCCCTTTTACCCGGCGTCGTTGTCCCAGCCGGAAATGGCTTTGGCTTCCAAAAACTCCTCCAGCCCCCAGTGGCCGCCTTCGCGGGCGCGGCCGGATGATTTGACGCCACCGAATGGCGATCCGGCGCCGCGGGATTTGCCGTTCATTTCCACCATGCCCGACCGCAGTTTGCGTGACATGCGGTTGCGGCGTGCGCCGTCGGTGGATTGGACGTAGTTGGTGAGGCCGTAGGGCGTGTCGTTGGCGATGCGCACTGCGTCCTCTTCGGTATCAAACGGGATCATCGACAGCACGGGGCCAAAGATTTCTTCGCGCTCAATCGTCATACCCGGTTTTACATCCGCAAACACCGTGGGGCGGACGTAGAAGCCTTTGTTCAGCCCATCGGGCAAGCCCGGGCCGCCTGCGATCAGGCGCGCGCCCTCATCAATTCCTTTTTGGATGAAGCCTTGGATTTGGTCCCATTGGCGGCGGTTCACCACGGGGCCGATGTGGCGGCCGGGTTCAGACGCGGGGCCGACTTTAATGCCGCCCGCCACTTCGGCCGCGATTTCCACCGCTTTGTCATAGATGCTGCGTTCCACCAGCATCCGGCTTGGCGCATTACAGCTTTGCCCCGAGTTGTTCATCATATGCAGAACACCGCGTTTCACCGCCTTGTCATCGGCATCGGCGAAAATCACGTTTGCGCCTTTGCCGCCCAGTTCCAGCGTCACGCGTTTCAGCGTTTCCGCCGCCGCAACCGAAATTGCACGCCCCGCGCGGGTGGAGCCTGTGAACGAGATCATTTCAACATCCGGGTGCGACGACAGCTGCGACCCGACCCCCATGCCATCGCCATTCACCAAGTTGAACACGCCTGCGGGCACGCCTGCATCATGGCAAAATTCGGCGAACAGCATCGACGATAAAGGGCTTTCCTCGGACGGTTTCAGCACACACGTGCAGCCTGCCAGCAACGCGGGAATCGCCTTTAGCGTGACTTGGTTCATTGGCCAGTTCCACGGGGTGATCAGGGCCACCACGCCAATCGGTTCCATCGCAATCCGGTCATTTGGCGCGTGGGGGCCAAGGGGGCGGATCCATTCCATCGCGTCAAATGCGGTCAGGAAATTTTCCAGATGCCACGGCAGGCACGGCGCTTGATCATTGCGCGACATGTCAATTGGCGCGCCCATTTCCAGGCTGATGGCTTGTGCCATTTCCTCGGCCCGCTGGTTATATTGGTCCAAGATGCCAGCCACGATGCGGCGTCGTTCGGCGGGCGGTGTCACGGACCATGTTTCAAAGGCGGTTTTCGCGGCGGCCACGGCGGCGTCGGTATCGGCCTGCGCGCCAAGCGAGATGACGGCGCAGACATCTTCGGTCGATGGGTCGATCACGTCGCAATCGCGCGGCGCAGACGGTGCGACCCATTGGCCATTGATGTAAAATTTGCGTTTGTCGAGCATTGCGGCCTCCCATTATTTCTTTGCATCAACGTGGCACCGGAACGGCGGACCTGCAAGGCCGCGCGGTGGGGGAAAGCGGTTTGGGCGGGGCGTTTGCGGCGGGAAGCTGTTTCTTTTTGACGCAAGGCGGGGTTCGGGGGTGTTAATATGCGAAAAACCGCATATGTCAGGGGCAGCTTAGACAAAGGAAACATCATGTCCGTTCGCATCAACGATATTGCCCCCGATTTCACCGCCAACAGCACCGCTGGCCAGATCAAGCTGCATGACTGGATTGGCGACAGCTATGCCATCATTTTCAGCCACCCGCGCGATTTTACCCCCGTTTGCACCACGGAATTTGGCGCAGTGGCGCAATTGGCCCCCGAATTTGCCAAACGCAAAACCAAGGTTCTGGGTGTGTCGGTTGATTCGGTCGAAGAGCATGTGAAATGGAAAAACGACATTGCCGCCTTTGCCGGTGCGCCCGCCGATTTCCCGATCATTGATGATACATCGCTGACCGTGTCCAAGGCGTTTGACATGCTGCCCGCCGATTATTATCTGCCCGGCGCGGACCGCACCCCTGCCAACACCGCCACCGTGCGCGCGGTTTATATCATTGGGCCGGACAAAAAAATCCGCCTGACCATGACATACCCAATGTCCGTGGGCCGCAATTTTGCCGAGATTTTGCGCGCATTGGATGCGGTGCAGGCCACCGACGGTGTGCCGATCGCCACGCCCGCCAACTGGGTGCCGGGGCAAGATGTGATTGTCGCCAATTCGTTGGACAACGCGGCGGCGGAGGCAAAGTTTGGCCCGCTGGATATCAAACTGCCCTATTTGCGGTTTGCCAAAGCGCCGAAATAACCATTCACTTGCCGCTTTCCTTTTGGGCGCAAACCCCCTAAGGGAAAGCGGTCCCGACCTGTTCGGGGCATTAAGGGCCTTGCTGGACGACATCCCGGCACGTGCCGTCACAATTCAACCACGGAGAACCCGATGTCGATTACGCCAGAACTGAAAGCCCAACTGATCAAAGACTATGCCACCAAAGAAGGTGACACTGGGTCGCCCGAAGTGCAGGTTGCCATTTTGACCTCGCGCATCTCGACCCTGACCGAGCATTTTAAGGGCCACAAAAAAGACAATCATTCCCGTCGTGGGTTGTTGATGATGGTGGCCTTGCGCCGCAAGCTGTTGGATTACACCAAATCCAAAAGCGATGAGCGGTATCAGACCTTGATCAAGCGTTTGGGCATCCGCCGCTAAGGCGCGGCCCAGCCGATTGATTTTACACGATGCCCGCACCCAAAAGGTGCGGGCATTTCGCGTTTTGGTGGCCGCGTGCGTGATTTTGTTATGCAGATCAATTGTTTCACAGAATGTGATAGGGACACACAATATATAGCAGGCGCATTGCCTCAGCCCACAATCATGGCTATAGATTCAGGTTTGGGGGGTGGTCTTGGCTGCACAAGGATCGCCCGATGATGAGCGGGTTTGACCTTATGACGTATTGGCTGCGCCTTATGACTGGCTTGTTTTTGGCGTTTGCGCTGGGGGCCTGCGCATTGCCGCGCGGCGGGCCTATCCAAAGTGAGATTACCAAGAAAAGTGGCCAAACATCGGGCGAATACAGCGTTGTCGCGATCAGCCAGCAAAATATTGACCAGTTGAACGGGTGGGCCACGCCAAACAAAGCGGCGACGCAGGGCTGGCCGAGCGCGGGGCGTGGGGGCACCAGCAGCAAGATCAAACCGGGGGATCGCATCAGCCTGACAGTTTGGGAGAATGAGGCGAACGCGTTGTTGACGCCCGGAAACCAGAAATCGGTGCAATTGGCGAACATTGTGGTCAGCCCGACAGGCAAGATTTTCCTGCCCTACATCGGCGATTACACCATCAGCAATCAAACCCCGGATGTGGCGCGGGCGGAATTGCAGGAAAAAATGGGCACCATTTTGACGTCACCGCAGGTGCAAATCTCGGTCGATGCGGGGCGACAGAACACGGTTGATTTGGTGGGCGGCGTGGCAAAGCCGGGCAATTACGCGATGCCGGACCAAAACCTGTCGGTGCTGGGATTGTTAAGCCTTGGGGGTGGGATTCCGTCTGGGTTGCGCAACCCGCAGCTGCGGTTGCTGCGGTTGCTGCGCGGCGACAAGGTGTATGGCATATCTGCCAGCAGCGTGATGTCGGACCCGGCCAAGGATGCGTTGATCCGGGGCGGTGACAAGCTGATTGTCAGCGACGACAAGCGGTATTTTCTGGCGCTTGGTGCGGCGCAAAGGCAAAGCCAGATCTTTTTCCCGCAAGAACATGTCAGTGCTTTGGATGCTATGGCCCTGATCGGTGGGTTGGAGGCGACACGCGCCAACCCCGAAGCGATTTTGGTTTTGCGCAATTATGCGGCGGGGGCGCTGCGCCAAGACGGCACGGGCCCCGACAACCGCCAGATGATTTTTACGTTGGATTTGACCAGTGCGGACGGTTTGTTCAGCGCACAAAAGTTTGAAATTGCGGGCGATGATGTGGTTATCGTTGCGGAATCCCCGGTTGTGGGGCTGCGCACGGTGCTGACCATGATCGGGCAAAGCGTTGGCCTTGCGCGCAATGTGTCGAACGTGTCCAACTGAAGGGCGCAGCCCGGTCTTGGTTGGCGGCGTGCCGCTGGCTTGGTTGGCGGCCATCCCCCTTCCCAAACCCCCTGTTTTCCTGTAGACGCGCGCCATCTGTGACGTGAGGCCCGCCCCCGGCCACATGCAAAGGATAGGGGGCGGCGGCAATGGGGCCGCTATGTAACGGGGGGCCCGGAGCGCCGGGATGCCCCTAATGAGGAACGATGAATGTTTAACGTAACGAAAAAGTCGATCGAATGGGGCGGTGAAACGCTGACGCTGGAAACGGGCAAAGTGGCCCGTCAGGCTGATGGTTCGGTCATTGCGACCATGGGTGAAACCAGCGTCATGGCCAACGTGACCTTTGCGAAATCGCAAAAGCCGGGCCAGGATTTCTTTCCCCTGACAGTGCATTACCAAGAACGCTATTACGCCGCCGGCAAAGTGCCAGGCGGCTTTTTCAAGCGTGAGGCGCGGCCTTCTGAAAAAGAAACGCTGACCTCGCGGTTGATCGACCGTCCCATCCGCCCGCTGTTCGTGGATGGATTCAAAAACGAAGTTCTGTTGATTGTGACCGTGCTGTCGCATGATTTGGAAAATGAGCCTGATGTGCTGGCGATGATCGCCGCATCGGCAGCACTGACCATTTCGGGCGCGCCGTTCATGGGGCCAATCGCGGGTTGCCGCGTTGGTTTTTCCAAAGGGGCATATGTTCTGAACCCGTCTTGCGACGATATGATGAACTTGCGCAACAACCCAGAACAGCGTTTGGATCTGGTCGTTGCAGGCACCAAAGACGCCGTGATGATGGTGGAATCTGAGGCGTATGAGCTGTCCGAGGATGAAATGCTGGGCGCGGTGAAATTCGCGCATGACAGCATCCAGCCGGTGATCGACATGATCATGGACTTTGCCGATGATTGCGCGAAAGAGCCGTTTGAATTTACGGCCCCCGATTATTCCGCGCTGTCCGCCCGCGTGAAAGCGGTTGGTGTAACGCAAATGCGCGCCGCCTTCGCAATCCGCGACAAGCAAGAGCGTACGACCGCAATTTCGGCCGCCGTGGCCGCGATCAAAGCCGGTCTGTCGGACGAAGACAAAGCCAACGATAACCTTGGCGCGTCGATCAAGGATCTGGAAGCGGGCGTGTTGCGTGGCGATATCATCAACGGCTCTGCCCGGATTGATGGCCGCGACACCACCACCATCCGTCCTATCGTTTCCGAGACTGGCATCCTGCCGCGCACCCACGGGTCCGCGCTGTTCACCCGCGGCGAAACCCAAGGTCTGGTTGTGACCACATTGGGCACGGGCGAGGATGAACAGTTCATCGACGCGCTGACCGGGACGTCCAAATCCAACTTCTTGCTGCACTATAACTTCCCCCCCTATTCGGTGGGCGAAGTGGGCCGTTTTGGCCCCCCTGGCCGTCGTGAAATTGGTCACGGCAAGCTGGCGTGGCGTGCGTTGCAGGCAGTTTTGCCAGCGGCGACCGATTTCCCATACACCATTCGTGTGGTGTCGGAGATTACGGAAAGCAACGGCTCGTCGTCGATGGCGTCTGTTTGCGGTGGTTCGTTGTCCATGATGGACGCGGGCGTGCCGTTGAAGGCACCGGTTGCCGGCGTGGCGATGGGCCTGATCATGGATGATGATGGCAAGTTTGCCATCCTGTCGGATATCTTGGGTGACGAAGATCACCTTGGCGACATGGATTTCAAAGTGGCTGGCACCGAAGCCGGGATTACATCCTTGCAGATGGACATCAAAATCGCAGGCATCACGCCCGCGATTATGGAAAAAGCGCTGGCACAGGCCAAAGCGGGCCGGATGCACATCTTGGGCGAAATGGCCAAAGCGTTGACATCGGCGCAGGCGTTTTCGGCCTATGCGCCAAAGATCGAAACGATGACCGTGCCCACCGATAAAATCCGCGAAGTGATCGGGTCGGGCGGCAAAGTTATCCGTGAGATCGTCGAAGTGTCGGGTGCAAAGGTTGATATCAACGATGATGGCGTGATCAAAATCGCGTCCAACAACGCGGAAAACATCAAGAAAGCCTATGACATGATCTGGTCGATCGTGGCAGAGCCGGAAGAGGGCAAGGTTTACACTGGTAAGGTTGTGAAGCTGGTCGATTTCGGAGCGTTCGTGAACTTCTTTGGCAAGCGTGATGGTTTGGTGCATGTGTCCCAGATCGCCAACAAGCGTTTGCAGCACCCGAATGAGGCGCTGAAAGAAGGTCAAGAAGTTAAAGTGAAGCTGCTGGGCTTTGACGATCGTGGCAAGGTGCGGTTGGGCATGAAAATGGTCGATCAAGAAACCGGTGCCGAGATTGCCGAAGTTTCCGAAGGCTGATGCTGTGAGATGATCTGAGGGGCCCCGGTGGAAACGCCGGGGCCTTTTTGTTTGGGGTTTCAAGGCAGGGGGCGCTGCCCCCTAACGCCTATTTGCCCTTTCGGGCAAATAGGCGTACCCCCGGGATATTTTTGAACAGAAAAAGGGGTGGAGTGGGTGTGATTACCAAGCGGTTTACCAAAGGCGATGCGGAAAGTGTGGCGGAGTATTCAGCGTGTGAGGCGTACCGTTATGCGTTGACGCGGGTGTGGGATGCGGCAGGTGGTAAGGTGGCGTTTGTGATGTTGAACCCATCGACCGCGACCGAGGTGCAGAATGACCCGACGGTGGAGCGGTGCGAACGGCGCGCGCGGGTGTTGGGGTTTGGCGCGTTTCGGGTGGTCAATATTTTTGCCTATCGCGCGACCGATCCGCGCGTGATGCGGGCGCAGGCGGACCCTGTTGGACCGGGCAATGATGCGGCGATATTGGCGGCGGCGGATTGGGCGGACCGGGTGGTGTGCGGCTGGGGCAATCATGGGGCGCATTTGGGGCGCGGTATTGTGGTGGCGGCGGCTTTGCGGGGGTCAGGGCGGCCGTTGTATCAGTTGGGGTTGACCAAGGATGGGCAGCCAAAGCACCCTTTGTACATCAGTTACGATCGCCAGCCCGAGGTTTGGGGCTAGGCCTGCGGTGGGTTAAAAACTGCTGGAGGGCATTAGCGTGAGTTGATCGACCGTTAGCCCAGCACCGTTTGTGATCACGGCCAAGGGGATACCATCCAGCCAAACGGTGGCGTCGCTGGACCCATCATCGGTGATCAGTTCGACATGCGGATCGGGGTGGGCTGTGGCATCGTACAAGATCACGATGTCATCTTCAGCCGGGTCATAATCGGTAATATGGGCCATCGACCCATCCCCAATCCAATCGCCCAAGGTGAATATATCAGCGCCCATGCCGCCATGCGCGTAATCGCCCGCGCCGATCATCAGCGTGTCATCGCCATCGCCACCGTTCAGGAAATCGCTGCCCTGGCTGTCGCTGGGGGTGTCGGGGTCAAAGCCCCATAGCGTATCGTTGCCTGCGTTGCCGTCCAGCGTGTCATGGCCCGCGCCGCCTTGCAGCACATCATCGTCATAGCCGCCTGCCACCCAATCCTCGCCCACACCGCCCAACAGGCTGTCATTGCCCGCGCCGCCGATCAGGCTGTCGTCGCCATCATCGCCCAGCAGCGTGTCATCATCCATATGCCCGGTCAGGCTGTCATTACCTGCGCCGCCCGCGATCTGGTCGTGGCCATCATTGCCTTGGACCACATCATCGCCGTCATCGCCCGACAGGCTGTCATTGCCAGCGCTGCCGTCGATGTTGTCATCGCCGTACCCACCCGAAATCAAATCGTCACCTGCACGCCCACCCAACACATCGTTACCACCACCCCCATCAACCGTATCCGCCCCCGCGTCGCCGGTCAAAATATCATCGTCATTCCAGCCCTGAATCTGGATGTTTTCTGATGCAAGCGGGGGGGTATCGGTGGAATCGGTATTTTCATCGGGGCCAAGGGCGGTGGCACGATCTGGATCTGCGGTGGGTGTTGGATTAGCGGCGTCTTGGGGGGTGGCATCGCTTTCGGCCGCGCCGGAATCGGTTTCGGCCGCGCCGGAATCGGTTTCGGTATCGCGATCGATAAATTCCAGCAGATCGCTGGTGCTTTCGGTTGCCGCCGCAGGTTGCAGGGCGTCATCCTCTGTCTCGGTCAGGGGGGTGTCGTCGGTATTTTGGGCCTTTGCACCAGACATCAGCCCATCTGCCATGAACCCAGCAAACAGCGCCCCAAATATCCCTAAAAGTCCCAACATCGCCGCCGCCCCCGCTTTGACATCCCGCGATGTCACACGTCTTGTTAACCATTATGGCGGATAAACCGCTGTAATCATTCAGAATATAGGGGCGAGCATGGCATGAAAATGCGTATCAATCCAGCAAACCGGGGGGCTGCCGCGACACTTTCTGCGGGCGTGGTTAAAATTTAGGGGCGTGACCCCGCGCGCAGGGGTGCGATCAATCGTTGAACACGCGCGACGGGTGCAATTCGCCCGCCTTATATTGCCCCACGGCCACGGCGCGGCCCATGTAGCTTGCCCACGCTTCATCCCCGAATTCGGCGTTTGAAGTTAGCACCATACCGGGGTTGCCGTTTTTCAAACGCGCCGCCCCTTCGGCTGTGGTGGGCAGTTCGGGCAAATCGGCAAGCCCCAGCTCCAGCGGCAGCAAATACGCGTCCAGTTCGGGCGATTTTGCCTGCGCGTCCAGCACCTCTAGCGAAATCCCCTGTTCGGCGGTGAACGGGCCGGACCACGTGCGCCGCAGCCACAACACATGCCCCAAACAGCCCAAATCAGCGCCCAAATCCCGCGCGATGGACCGCACATAGCCGCCTTTGCCGCAAACCATTTCCAATTCCACATGGTCGGCATCTGGGCGTGCAATCATCTCCAACCGGTCCACCCACAAATCGCGGGCGGCCAAATCCATTTCGCCGCCTGCGCGCGCGATGTCATAGGCGCGTTCGCCTTCCACCTTTACGGCGGAAAACTGGGGCGGGATTTGTTGGATATTGCCGCGAAATGCCGCCAAACCTGCGGCAATTTCGGCATCACTGGGGCGCAGATCGCGGGTCTCAATCACCTCGCCTTCGGCATCATCGGTGCGGGTGGCCACGCCAAGGCGCACCACAAATCGGTAACATTTCAACGCATCGGTGATGTAGGGCACGGTTTTGGTCGCCTCGCCCAGCGCTATCGCCAACACGCCTGTCGCGTCGGGGTCCAGCGTGCCCGCATGGCCCGCCTTTTGCGCATCAAACGCCCATTTCACCTTGTTCACCACCGATGTGGATGTGATGCCCGCAGGTTTATCCACCACCAGCCAGCCGGAAATTGCGCGGCCTTTGCGTTTGCGTGCCATGATGCCCCCTTTTGCGAAAACCCGTGGCTACAGCGCGCGCGCAGACCCGTCAAGCGCGGCCTAATCGGGCACCACCAGCCCCACCATCGGCCCCATCGCAAAGCCGAAATCGTTGCGGCGCAGATCGGTGGAAAACAGCCGGCTGATCTTGCCATCGAAATACAGCGCGTTGGGCGTGGCCAGCGCATCGCGAAACAGGCGGCCAAACTGTGCAAAATTCACCGCACGCCCCGAAATGGCAAAAATCGCCGTGCGCCCATCCGCCGACACGCCCACCCCGTTGCGAATGAACTGGCTGTCGCTGGCGGGTAAAAACCGCGGGTGCAGCGCGCCGTCAATCACCAGCATTGGGCCAGATTGGGTGGCATATTGGCAGGCGGGTGCCGCCGCCACAAAAGCCCGCGATTCGATCACCGAAAACGTATCGCCAATGCAAAACACGCCATTGGGCAGCAGGCCAAAATTGCCGGGGCCGTCGCGCGTCACAATCCGCGACCGTTCCACGCCGTCCGTCACCAACAGCCCCACGGGCGCGCGGTCGGGGTGGTACATGCCAGCGTTCATCGCAAAGCGCAGGGTTTTGCCCTGCGGTTTCAACACGTCATTCACGCGGCCAAAACTGCCCAGCACGGCCCCCGCATCATCGGCATGAAACAGGCGCAGATCGGCCCCTGCGGTCACGGTGCAAATGGTAAACGGGGTATCTTCAAACGTGATATTTTCGCATGGCACATCGGCCAGCGCTGGGGCACCACAGACCAGCGCCAGCGCGCAGGCCCATACCGCCTTAAGCATCGCTGTCGGGGGTATCATCGCGGGCCGCCACATCGCGCTGCACCCGTTCGTCTGACAACAGGCGGCGGGTTTCATCCAGCTGGTCAAACGTAATATCGCGGCGAAACCGCAGTTCGGGCACATGTTTGATCACCATGCCTTTGCTAACGTGGTGGCGCAATTCGCCTTGATGTTTGGCCAGCAGCGCAATCGCCACCTCCACATCTTTGCCACCCAGCGGCATCACATGCACGGTCGCCACGCGCAAATCGGCAGACATTTGCACCTCACCCACGGTGATATAAATCCGGTTCAAATCCGGGTCATGCACATCGCCACGCGACAGCACTTCGGATAAAATCCGGCGGATCAATTCACCAACACGAAGTTGGCGCTGCGATGGCCCCTTGGCCGAGGATAGGTTTTTATGTGCCATACCCCTCCACATAGGGCGAAACCCTGCGCCCCGCAACGGGCATCGCCAAGTTGTGTGCGCGGCTGCGACGCGTTACACAGGGCAAAAGATGCATGTGGGGGTGTGATATGGCCGATGTTCCGGGGCTGGTGGTAACAGGCGCATCAGGCCGTATGGGCCAAATGCTGGTCCGCTTGATCGGCGCATCCGACCGGGCGCGGTTGGTGGGTGCGGTGGAACGCGTGGGCCATGACTGGGTCGGGCGCGATATTGGGGTTTGCATGGGCGGTGCGCC
Source organism: Pseudorhodobacter antarcticus (assembly GCF_900110135.1). Classification (GTDB taxonomy): domain Bacteria; phylum Pseudomonadota; class Alphaproteobacteria; order Rhodobacterales; family Rhodobacteraceae; genus Pseudorhodobacter; species Pseudorhodobacter antarcticus. The sequence continues at coordinate 63,337 of NZ_FOCO01000017.1, forward strand.
AATGGGCGTTTTGGTGACGGATGATGCCGGGGCCGCGTTTCAGGGCGCCCAAGCGGTGATTGATTTTACCGCCCCTGCCGCCACCGTTGCGTTTTCCGCGCTGGCCGTGCGCGCAGGCATTGTCCACGTCATTGGCACCACAGGGATGGAGGATGCGGATATCGCCGCGCTGACCCCCGGCGGCGTCACCATCCGCGCGGGCAATATGTCGCTGGGTGTGAACCTGTTGGTGCAACTGACCCAACGGGTTGCGGCCGCCTTGGACGCCGATTGGGATATTGAGGTGGTGGAGGCGCATCACCGCATGAAGGTTGACGCCCCATCCGGCACCGCCTTGATGCTGGGCCAAGCGGCGGCGGCGGGCCGTGGCGTTGCGCTGGCCGATGTGCGCGACAGTGGCCGCGATGGTATCACAGGCGCTCGGGTGCGGGGCGATATCGGTTTTACTGCCATTCGGGGTGGCGACATTGTGGGCGAACATGATGTGATTTTCGCGACTGAAGGCGAGCGTATCATTCTGCGCCACCTTGCCACCGACCGCGCCATTTTTGCCCGTGGTGCCCTGCGTGCCGCCCTTTGGGGCCAATCGCAACCCCCCGGCGCTTATGATATGATGGATGTGTTGGGGCTGTAACGCCCTAAAACTGATCCAACCCCTGGCGCGCTGCGTAGTGTTTTTAAATATCGGAGGACGCGATGAAAGCCCTTGCCCTTGCCGCCCTACTTGCCGCCCCCCTTCCCGCCCTTGCCGAAGGATTTGCACCCGTGCGTGAAAAGGCGGAATTTGTGGGCCTGATCAACGGCAAAGCGCTGACCCGTTTTGGCATTTCCTTAAATGTATCTCCCGCAGGCGCGATCAAGGGCAGCGCCTTTGGCACCACGGTCACGGGCAACTGGAACTGGAAAAACGGCCTGTTTTGCCGCGATATGGCCTATGGCAGCACCGAAATCGAACTCAACTGCCAAACCGTTGCGCGCAAAGGCAGCACGCTGCGCTTTACCTCCGATGCGGGCAAGGGCGATTCTGCCGACATGCGGATCAAGTGATAAAGGCGCGGTAGGCGTCTGACGCCTCTAAAAACCCTTGGTCAACCAACAGCCCCGGCCCTGCGTACACCTGCGATTGCGCGGGGGTGATTACAAACGCATCGCCGCCCACCGCCGCCGCCAACCGCTTTGCATCCTCTGCATGGTCCCACGTTCCTGCCGCAACGGATGCGGCATCGCGCGCCAGATAATCCCCCGCCAGTTTGTAATGCCGCAACAGCCCGGTCACATCCGCCACCCGCACCCCGCTGGCACAATGCGGATGCACCATCACCGCCACCCCTGCGATATTGCGCACCAAGGAATGTTTCGACAAAAAGCACGCCTCGCCAAACACCTCTGCGCGCAGCCCGCCGCGTTTCAGCGCCACCTCGCCGTGGTTGGCATCCAAAAACCAGCTGAAATCAATGCGCGTTTGTTCGTGATAAGGCAGCGTTTCCATCTGCCCCAAACTGTACCTGTCCGCCCGCGCAATCACGGTTGCGTAATCCCAGCCCTTGGTCTGCGCGTAGGGCGCAGGCGCAAACAAATCCAACATCTGCGTCACCATCGCCGTGAACTCGCGCTGGTTCAAATAGGCGGTCAACTGAGGCAATGGCGCGCCCAGCGGCGCCTCAAACAGCTCATCCGCGTCGGCAAACAGCAGCCACCCGCCTTGCACCACCCGCGCCCCCGCCACGCGCAGCGCGATTTCATACTGCTTGGCGGGCAAGGTGTTGCGCAGCACGGTCACATCCGCAAAACCCTGCGCAATTGCCACCGTTGCATCGGTGGACCCGTTGTCGATCAAAACAATATGGCGCACGCCCAAGCGTTGGTGATGCGCCAAAAACGCGGGCATAAAATACGCGGCATCCTTGACCAAGGCGATCACCGCCACCTCATCATCGCGCAGCGTCACGCGGGCCGGGCCGTGCAACACTACCATGCCCCGCGCCACCCGCACCCGCGTTGCAATCGCGCGGGCCCGCCGCGAAATTCCGTTAAAAATGCGCTGAAACACCAAAAACCTCCGGCACCATACCCCGCGATGTGACAGCCCCCACGCACCCTTGGCAAGCCCTGCCCCATAATTTGACAAGCCTGCCCAAATCTGGGCACAGATACCCCCTGCAAAGGGGGCCCAATGCCAACACCACACGCCAGCCTCGTCGCGGTCGTCGTCACGTTCAACCGCCTGGCGCAGTTGCAAACCACGCTGGCCCGCCTGCTGGAAACCGCGCCGCAGCATTTGACCGCGATTATCGTTGTCGACAATGCCTGCACCGATGGCACCCCCGCTTGGCTGCACACCCAAACGGACCCCCGCCTGCACGTCCTGCGCCTGCCCCAAAACGGCGGCGGCGCGGGCGGGTTTGAGGCGGGAATGCGCCACGCCACAGCCCAGTTTGACCCCGATTGGATGGTCGTGATGGATGATGATGCGCGCCCGCATCCCGGTTGCCTTGCCGCGTTCCACGCCAAACCGCGCGATGCTGCCATGGGCTGGGCCGCCGCCGTGTACCACCCCGATGGGCGCATTTGCGACATGAACCGCCCGTCGATCAACCCGTTTTGGCGCCCCGAAATCCTGCGCCGCACGCTGCTGGGGGGCGGGCGCAACGGCTTTCACCTTGGCCCCGCTGATTATGCCGCCACCACCGACCGCGATATTGACGGCACATCCTTTGTCGGTTTTTTCATCTCGCGCGCGGGCACAGCGCTTACTGGCTACCCCGATGGGCGGTTGTTTCTGTATGGCGATGACGTCCTTTACACCCTTGGTCTGCGTGCTGCCGGGGGCCGCATCGCCTTTGCGCCCGACCTAAAATTTGACCATGATTTCAGCACCATGTCCGATGCTGACCGCCGCTTTCGGCCTTTGTGGAAAACCTATTACCACTACCGCAACCTGCTCATGGTCTACCGCGTGGCCGCTGGCCCGTGGTTCTGGCTGGCCCTGCCCGGTGCAATGGTAAAATGGCTGATCAAAATCCGTTATCACGGCGGAGAGCGTGCCCGCCATGAAGCCTATGCAATTGACTTCAATTATACGCTTATCCAGCTGTAAATAAACATTAATTCAGTAATTTACACGCACCGCACTGTGTAATCTTGTGCAATCAAACGTATTCAATTACTCTGATATCGTGGGGTAAGTCGTTGGATAGATGAATGCCGAAAATCATAGATGAACTCTCTGCCATTGATGTGAAGCGCCTTGCCCATCCCGGCGGGAATCGAAACGTGCTGATTTCGGTCGGTGGCGTTCCCGGCCTGCATATGCAGTTGACGCCGAAACGCGGGCGGTCGTGGGTGCTGCGTACAACGATTGGCGGCGAGCGCCGCGATATCGGCTTGGGGGGCTTCCCGGCTGTCACGCTGGCACAAGCCCGCCACAAGGCGCGTGATGCCCGCGATAAGATTTGCCAAGGCATCGACCCCATTGAGGAACGCAAAGCCGCAAGAGCCGCGCTTGCCGCTGCGCAGCGCCGTGGCATGACTTTTGCCGATGCAACCGATAAATACCTAGACGCCAAGCTGGACGCTTTTAAGAACGCCAAGCATCGCCAGCAATGGCAGAACACGCTTGAAACCTATGCCAAGCCCGAACTTGGCAAGATGCTGGTCGATGATATCGCGGTGCAAGACGTGCTACGCGTGCTGCAGCCCATCTGGGCCGACAAGACTGAAACCGCGTCACGGGTACGGGGCCGCATTGAATCGGTGCTGTCATGGGCCACGGTGGCGGGTCATCGCACTGGCGACAACCCGGCGCGATGGGCTGGCAACCTCAAAGAACTGTTGCCCGCCCCGTCCCAAGTGGCAAAGGAAACCAACCAACCTGCCATTCAGCTAGAGGACGCCCCCCGCTGGTTTGAGGCGTTGCGGGGCCGTGAAGGCTTTGGCGCGCGGGCTTTGGAGTTTCTGGCCCTGACTGCCACGCGGTCGCAGGAAATACGCGGCGCGGTTTGGGATGAAATAGATTTGGATAAGGCGCTGTGGATTATTCCGGCAGCGCGCATGAAAATGGACCGGGAACACCGCATCCCGCTATCTGCTCATGCGGTGGCGATGCTGCGCGCCCTGCCACGGCTGCAAGACAATCTGTTGATCTTTCCAGCGGCCCGCGGTGGTGAATTGTCGGATGCAACGCTATCGGCTGCTATGAAGCGGATGCACGCAACAGAGATTGCGGCGGGTGGCGTGGGCTTTGTGGATCGCGCATCCAAACGCGCCGCCGTGCCGCATGGCCTGCGCAGCACGTTCCGCGATTGGGTGGGCGAGCGCACCAACTACCCCGGCGACATGGCAGAGGTGGCGATAGCCCATAAGATCAGCAATGCGGTGGAGGCGTCGTACCGGCGTGGTGATATGGTGGAGAAGCGCCGGAAAATGATGGATGATTGGGCAGATTTTATGGCTGGAGTCGAGCGACTGGGCAACGTTGTGAGGATGGGGTAACTTTAGTGAATGAAGAGACTCTCAAGGAAATGCTGGAAGCTTACTCTGATGGAGGGGTTAGCAGAACGCAGAGTGATGCCTTTGGTTCACAAAGGCCCGAAATAGCCACTTTTCTTAATTTTTGCTCAAAACATCAAGGAGTTCCGTTTCGTGCCCTTTGCAATTTTGGTGGCTTGGAGTTTATCTTTGCCTATAGAGAGCAATTCCGACAAATTGGTATCGAAGGTACAATATTAGCAGAGTGCATGGATGGCGATTCAGCCGCCATTGGCGAGGTGTGCAGAAAGATTCTACAATCTCTGGAGAATGCGAAAGAGCTTTCCACAACAGGCAAAACTCAATTGGTTAGCAGGGGTCTCACCGTCAACCTGACGGCGGTGAAAGCATTTATTTTGGCTACGCTAGATGCCAAAGAGCGATACCATGTGGATGAGGTGATCCCTGAATTTCATTTTCTCATATCGTTGGTGCTTTTCCCGGGCCCCCCGGATGCAGACGCTTTGAGAACAAGCGAAAATTTGAAATTCAACGCAGCCTTTTTAGCTTGGGGCTATCGTCATAAATACAACATTTATCCATCATACCGGAAACTTGCGAAATTACTCGGCGTTGCGCCATCTACAATTTCAAGGCTGTTTGCAAGCCGTGATGAATTTGAAGCGAATGTAGAAATGTGTGGCATTATGGGCGAGCCAAATGACTTTCCTCGATTGGCGCGGATTATGGCCAACTTATAGGGGTAGCGCTGTTGCATGCAGTTTTACGTGCGCAACACCTCATCGGTATAACACATTGCAACTCAATGCTTTTGTATGGAGTTGCAAATGACTGAAACCTATCTCTCAAACCGCCACCTTGCTGCACGCTACAATGTGCATCACCTTACCCCGTGCCGTTGGCTTAACACTGATCCAACATTTCCCAAACCTGTCCGTTTGACCCCAGGCTGCACACGCTGGAAGCTGTCTGATATCGAGGCTTGGGAAGTCGCCAAAGCAAACGCCACATAACGAAAAACCGCCACCCGATGAACGGGAAGCGGCTCTATTCGTTGTAGCTGTGAGAAGTACAACAATATCCCCGACCCGTTCAGGTTTCAACAAAGGAATCCGAACGATGAAGATCAAAACGAAAATCGAAGCGGGCGACACGCCCATCACGTTGCAGTTGAAAGGCCGTTTGGCTTGGACGCTGTGTGAACTGGTGAAAGCAGGTGAAGCTGGTATCACGCCGCAGCACAATCCCGCCCCGCGCGTCAGCCACTATGTCATGACGCTGCGCCGCAAAGGCATTGCCATTGATACCGACATGCAGCTGCATGGTGGCGCGTTCCCCGGTGAACATGGTGTCTATGGCCTGAAAGGCGCGGTGACTATTGAACAGGTGGAGGGCCGCACATGATGGCCCTGCGCATTGCCCGCCTATGCCGTGAATTGGGTGTATCCACTTCGGTGGCAAAATCCATCGCAGCCCTTGCTCTTGGGGAGGGCCGCAAATGACAGCCCTTCGGGTTTCAACACTATTGGAACCTATCCGCAACGAAATGGCCCGCTTGAAAGCGGCGGGTCACCACCTCTTGCCTTTGGGCGGTGGTGCGGATGGCAAGTCGCAGCTGTTGCGCGCATGGACTGGACCCAGCCTGACCTTGCTGGCCTCCCGCCGCACATTGGAAGATACTGGGCAGTTGCGGCTGGTAGCCGCTATCCTTGTCCAGTTTGCTTATGGGGAGGGCAGCGAATGAGTGACGCGCAAACCCTTACCCAAACGCTGGGCGGGAAGTGGCGGGGCCATACTGGCCTTGCACCGTGCCCTGTCTGCCAAACTGAGCGCCGCCGCGACCAAAGGGGGCTTTCCATACGGGCCGAGGGCGGCACCCTATTGGCGTTTTGCCATAAGAGCGGGTGCGACTTTCGGGATATTGTGAAGGCGGCGGGCCTGCCCCGTGATGGGTTGCGCCTTGACCCGTTAGCAGCGCGGGAAGCCGATGCCCAGCGCGATGCCTATGCGCAGGCACAACTTGCCAAGGCGCGGCGGCTTTGGGCTACATGTAAGCCTCTCACGGGCACAAAGGGGGAGGCATACTTGCGGGGGCGGGGCATTACGTGCCCTCTGCCGCCGTCCCTTGGCTGGGCTGTAGATGCCTTTCACGGGCCGAGCGCCCGTTACCTCTCTGCAATGGTGGGTGACGTATCAACAGGCGGGGTACATCGCACCTACTTTGAAAAGGCGGGCGCGCGTATCAGCCGGAACGCCAAGATGATGCAAGGCCCATGTGCAGGCGGCGCGGTGGCGCTGTCTGAAGCTCATGGGCCGCTGGTTGTATGCGAAGGCATAGAAACAGGTCTGAGCCTTCTGAGCGGCCTTCTAAGCTGCCCCGTGACGGTTTGGGCCGCGCTATCCACTTCGGGTATGAAATCCTTAGCCCTGCCCAAGGCGGCGGGTGAATTGATCCTTGCGACCGATTCCGATGATGGCGGGGTTGGTTTTGAAGCTGGCAATGTGCTGGCCGAGCGCGCAGCGGCACTAGGCTGGCAAGTTTCGCTTTGGCCCGCGCCGGATGGTAAAGACTGGAATGACGTTTTGCGCGAGGGGGTGACGGCTTGAACATTTCACAACCCACAGCGTTTATTCCAAAGGTTACTGATCGGGCGACGCGCATAGCCTCGCAATTTGTTCCGTTGGCCGCAATCAAGCCGGTGCTTGGATCAAATTACCTTGTCAAAGGCTTGCTGGATCGGGGGGGCTTCAGCGTAATCTATGGCGAGAGCAACGTAGGGAAAACATTCCTTGCGCTTGATCTGGCCTTGCACGTTGCGGCGGACACGGCTTGGCATCAATCGCGGGTCTGCGGCGGGGCTGTGATCTATGTTGCAGGCGAAGGCGGCGCGGGTATTAAAAACCGAATTGCTGCAATCGGCCTGAAAGTCCCAGAGCTTGCCGCTAGGGCAGAGGGCCGGTTTACCCTGCTACCGACGAACTTAGACCTCTGCACAGGCGACGACGCGGCGGCACTGATAGCCGCCTTGAGCCAGACCGACGTTGCCCCAGCGCTGATTGTGATCGACACCTTGGCGCGGTCTATGGGCGCGGGCGACGAAAACACCGCAAAGGATATGGGGCTTTTAGTTCAATCCGTGGACGCCATCAGAGAGGCTACAGGGGCGCATGTTGCCATTATCCATCACAGCGGCAAGGATGCTGCGAAGGGTGCGCGTGGCAGCGGCTCCTTGCGGGCTGCAGTGGATACGGAGATCGAACTTACGCGCAACCGAGACACGATTATTGCGACCACGAAGAAACAGCGCGATATGATTTGCGGCGCTAAATTTGCCTATAGTCTGTCCTCTGTTGATCTGGGCACCGATGGTGATGGCGACCCTATCACAAGCGCGGTTGTGGTGCGTGCCGATATGCCCCTGAACGCTGCGCAGCCCCTTAAGAGGCAAGCCTTGATTGCCATGCAGGCTTTGGGGGACGCACTAGCCGCCCATGGCGAGGTTAAGCACGGCGAGGACTTCCCGCCGAACCGTCAATGCGTGTCACTGGATCACTGGCGCAAGGCTTGCGACCGTCATCAACTAACAAACGGTGGCAGCGATAGCGCGCTGCGACAAGCATTTGGCCGTGCGTGGAAGTCGCTGCAAGATGGGGGCCTTGTCCGCGTCCTAGATGGCTTTGCTTGGATGTGCGCTGGTGAGTGACAACGTGACATGCCGTGACAAGTCACGCCCTGAAAGTCCTCAATCTAGTGTGACAAACGTGACAACACCCTATGGGGTGTCACGATTTGTCACTGTGACCCCATCCGAACAGGAGGGGATAATAATCGGAATCAACTTGGGTTGTTTCGCTGGTTCTGTCGCAAATTTTGTTGGAATTTGAGTGCGGGCATCGCCCGGACATAATTATGCTGCGAGCGCAGCAAACTGCTGAAATGCGGTAAGGCCGTTGGCATGGAGCTGCCCCTTTCGGATCATATGCGTGGTCTCGATCCCAGCCAAGGTCGCCTCGGCAGAATGGAAGGCCTTGAAGCCAAGCATGGGGGCCGTGATCCGCTTTACGAAGCGATGATCTTGTTCGATGATGTTGTTGAGGTATTTGACCTGCAGTATCTTGATGGTGTTGCCTGATCCCGTGAACTTCAGGATCACATTGACGCTTTGCAGACCCGCCAGATTAGCGCCGCTTTTGTCGATGACGACACGGTC
>NZ_FOCO01000038.1 GCF_900110135.1 Pseudorhodobacter antarcticus
CGGTGCAGCCGCGATCATTCCGCCGCGCAAGAACGCCAAGCCATGGAAACCCGACACTCCTGGCGCGATCGCGCGGAACGAGGCCCTCCGCGCGTCGAAACGCTTCGGCCGGACGATATGGCGACGATGGAGCGGCTATCACCGCCGAAGCCGCGTCGAAACAAAGATGCACTGTGTCAAACTGCTGGGTCAGCGCCTTATGGCGCGGGACTTCGACCGTCAGGTCGCGGAGTTCCAAGTTCGTGTTGCCGTCCTGAACGGCTTCACCACTCTCGGCACGCCCATTACAGAAGTCGTGGGATAAGTCTGTCCGGGGATAGGGGAACCCTCACCGTCAGACCATTTGTGCAACAGAGCCCATTTTTGCCCCCAAATCGGATTGGCAGCATGGCGAACATCGCAGTTTCAACACAGATTAGGCACGACACCCTTAGACGGCTAAACCTGTGCCGCCAGATTACTGGAAAGGCGGCCTCCAATCCGGATGGACGGGACCCAATGCGGGCCAACCGGCCATAAGGCGTGGGGCCAATGCCCAATGGGGGGCGATGCGCATTGAGGCGGGCCAATGGTTTGCGACCTGAAGGGTATGCTGGCGCGCCCTTTCAAAGCGCTTGGGCGCGGCGCCCAAATCGCCACCATCATCTTCCCATCGCCCCAAGCATTCCACGCTTGGCTGATGCACTTTAGGCTTTGGGCTAAGACGCGGCTCAGATCCAAAAATTTCAGGAAACAGTTCCTCAAAATCGGCTTTGCAAATCATCATCAGTCAGTCTCCTTTTAATAAGAGGATTTAAGTGCTTGCCAAAACGTGACGCGCCACCGTGGACACGCGGCGCAGCGTTGCGGCAGCCATTTCGATCACGCGTTTTGTCCGCGGCGCGGACCGATCGTTGGCACCTATTGCCGCGTTGACGAAGGGGTCATCATCAGCTCGTGGTCATTAAAACCGTTCACAACACTGGCGATGTCGGCATGCTCAATGCCGATATCCCGCAGCAACCAGTCATCCATCGCCTCAAGCGAAGCGATCATTTTGCGCCGTTGCCAGCTCCGGACGGCGGCCCGCAACCAGCCACGGATTGCGATGGTTAAGGAAGGCGCAGTCTGGGGAAGAGATTGCGCCGGATAGTTTGGGTGTGACAGGCTCGAGTGCATGTTGTCCTCCATGTTCAAGGTGATGGAAATCATGACGGAACGTGCCGATGCGCAACTGGTCAATGCAGCGGTTACCCGCAAGCCTGCAGCGTCGGCATCGGCGTTACCGCCAATCTTGATGTGATAAAATCGAAATGAGCCCCAGGGCCAAGGCTGATGCAAAGCATCGCCCCGCCCGGGGCTACCGGCGGTTCAGTCTGTTTCCTGCAAAAAGCAGAAACCTCCTTGGGGCGCTGAACATCATCATGCACCCAACATGGGGCTTGGCGGTGAGGGTTTCAATCACACTTTGCCCGACTGCGACCTTTCGGCGTGAAAGCGCCCAAGCTGGGCCATTTATGCGACGCTTCTGTCAGCCTGCCATTAATTTGATCGCCCTCAATTGACAGATGCCGGGGTCATTCCTAAATTGAAATCTATGAAAGCACATGTGGATCATTTCAGATTTCTATTGCTAAATCGCCCTTATCCCCGGGCGGTATAGGCGCGTCTGCGTCTGCCAATCTTCCTGGGGCCTCCTCATATTCCTGAAGTAAATGCGTGACGTTACAACGTCCGAGGAGATTTTATGCGCAGCATTAATCAATTCCGTTTTATCAAAGCCAATACACCTAAAAACGCGCCGGCATTTTGCAACGGCGGCACGACCATTTTTCTGATCGTTCTGGACGGTATCCCTCAAACCTAAACCGACCCTTTTTTTCTAGATGCAACACCCCGGTCTTTGGATCGGGAACATTCCAAATTAGCTTCACTTTATGGATGTAATCTCATGACTCTACAAATGACCAACGCAAAAAAGCCGCAAACCCGCGCGCCCAAAATTGTTATAAACGAAGAAGAGCTTGCGCATATCGAAGCGCTGGCTGAGGGCGCTATGCTGCGCAATCCCGCCCTTGCAGATCGCTTGCTGGAGGAGCTTGGTCGCGCCCGCATCGTCAAGCCGAACAAAATGCCGGGTGATGTCGTGTCAATCGGCAGCACAGTGACCTACCGCGATGAGGCGACCGGCCAGAACAAGACAGTAACGCTGGTCTATCCCGAACATGCCGACATTATGCATCAGCGCATTTCCCTTATGACACCCATCGGCGTGGCGCTTTTGGGCCTGTCCGAAGGGGCCGCATTCTATTGGGACACGCGTGACAATCAGCGTCGGTTGCTGACCATCATCGCGGTTGCACAGCCCTCTGACACTAAGATCGGTGGCGCATTATGAGGCAGCCAATCTCTGTAAACCCAAAATCACTTGGCCCACCCGGCGCAAGCAGTATCGCGATGTGACGTTCATCGGCGGGCTTGCTCCGGGTCATTTCTGCCAGCTCACACGCCTTAAAGCCAAAACCCCGGAGTAAACCCATGCCACCGCATTATCATCGACAGACCTGCACAGTTTGCAGCCAGACCTTGCCCAAATCGGCATCCTACAGATGCCCGTTTTGTCATGAACCCGTTCAATCGCAGGTCGGCGCCGCCGATATGATTTGTTTGCGGTGCAAAGACCCGATCCCGCGGGCACATGCTGGCAAATGCCCGTGCATCACCGCAGCGAACTCAGGCTACACTGGATACCTGCAATGACCACAAGACAGCATGCACGCCGCCTTGTGTGGCCAACCGCCCTTTTCACTCTGACGCTGGGTCTGGTCCTATTCTTGTTTTACACTGACATCAGCAGCTTTGTTGAAGACAGTGAAACCCTTCTGATGGGGCTTACATCGCTGACCTATTTTGCATTGGCATGGCTTGCCAGCAGGCTTTCGGCGCTGGCGCTGGATCAAGCGGCGGTGCGGCGGCGGCCCTTTCCACGCCTGCTACGGGACCTCATCGCGGTGATGTTGTTCTTGTTTGCATTTGGCGCAACCGTGGCGCTGTTCATGGGGCAAGGTGCAACTGGGGCACTTGCCGGTTCGGGCCTGATTATCGCTATGTTGGGGTTTGCCATCCGAAACGTGGTGGCCGACACCCTTTCTGGCATCGCCCTTGGCGTTGAAGGGCCGTTTCGCATCGGCGACTGGGTTGATGTTGACGGGCTTGCGCGGGGAAAAGTGATGGAGATTGGCTGGCGCACGACCCGCGTGCTGACACGCGACGCGACGTATCTTATCCTTCCCAATAGCCAAATTGCACGCCAACGTATCACCAACTATTCGGCGCCAAGACCGCAATATCGCGCGCAGGTGTCCATCATCCTTGACCAATCGATCCCGATTGCGCTCGCAAAATCTGTCATGTTGGAGGCAGTGAAAGAGGCAAAGCTGATCCAGCAAGACCCATCCCCAGACGTGCGCGTCCTTTCATATGATGCGGGCGGCATCGCCTATGGGCTGCGCTATTGGTTGACGCGCTTCGACAAAGATATCGACTGCCGGGATGAGGTTTACAGCCTTGTCGACAATGCCTTGCGCAAAATTGGCAACACAGCGCCACGCCGCCGGATTGAGCTTGTCGCTGCCGCAAATCAAAAAGGCGACGTTGCGCAAGACATATCTGGTCTAATCAACTTGGTGGGCGCGGCGTCTCTGCTCGAACCCATTCCTGCGCAATGATCACGGGGGCGGTTTTGGAACATTGCCGTCGCGCCGTTGGCTACAAAAAAATCAGCTCAAAATGCATTCATCAATCAAGGTGCCGCCATGACTGAACATATTTTTAAAAACACCGCCCAACCGTCCAAAGATGCGTCGAACGAAATCATTGCACTGTTCATTGCTGCAAGCCATCCCGTCGACCTTGCCGACTGGCTCGGCCAATTGCTGCGGTCAGAGGCCTCAAATCACTTCGCCACCTTGTCTTTACGGAGGCGTGCCGAGGTGTTCGGACATCTTTCGCTAGGAATTCAGGCGGACCTCGCAAGGGCCATGCCACCTGATGCTTTTGCGCAAATCCTAATTGAAATGGATGCAGACGACAGGACAGACCTGCTCAAGCATCTTACGCAAGAAGAAAGGCAGCAGGCGCTAAAGTCGTTGCCGCAGAAAGCACGCGATGACACCAACCGCCTCTCAGCCCACCGCGAAGGCACCGCAGGCGCGATCATGACATCGGATTTTGCGGTGCTTTCGCCGACTATGAAGACGATGGACGCAATCGTGGCGCTCCGGTGTGCAGCACCAGACGCCGAGACGATCTATCGCTCCTATGTTCTGGACGCTGACGGTCGCCTGATCGGGTCTGTGCGGCTGCACCAATTGATACTTGCGGCTGACGATGCGGTCATCGGCGGCATTATGCAGCCAATATCGGTGATGGTGATGCCAGAAACGGGCCAAGAGGATGTCGCAAAGGCCATCGCGCGTTATGATCTTCTGGCCCTGCCGGTGGTGGACGCTGCCGGACGGCTGGTCGGCATTGTTACTCACGACGATGCTGCAGACGCCTTGAAGGCTGAGACAACTGAGGACTTCCAGAAGATATCAACCGTGCTACCCTTCACGCAAAGCATGCGCGACGCCAGTTTCCGTATGCTTTATTCAAAGCGCATTTTCTGGCTATCGCTTTTGGTATTTGGAAATCTGTTTTCCGGGGCCGGGATTGCCTATTATGAGGAAACGATCCTCACCTATGTGTCCTTGGTCTTCTTTTTGCCACTGCTGATCGACAGCAGCGGCAATGCGGGTGCGCAATCTGCCACCCTAATGGTCAGAGCACTGGCAACTGGCGACGTGGTGTTGCAAGACTGGCGTGACCTGATCGTGCGAGAGCTGGCGGTCGCCGCAGCGCTTGGCGGGACAATGGCGTTGGTGGTTTTGCCACTTGGCGCGTTGCGCGGTGGGACAGAAATTGCTTTGGTCGTGGGTTTGACGATGTTTGTTGTTGTGATCGTCGGCAGCCTCGTGGGAATGTCGCTACCGTTCTTGCTCAGTCGCTTGCGCCTTGACCCAGCAACGGCTAGCGGCCCGTTGGTTACGACGATTTCGGATGGAGTGGGCGTGATGGTATATTTCGCAATCGCGACAGCCGTGTTGACCCTATGAGGACAGGTAGGGGGCTCATCCCTTTGCAGACATGATGAGTTAGACGATGCGCTCTCTTTAGCGCGTGCTTTGAAACATCTGATGGACAGGGGGCAGCTAACTGCGCAAGATTTCGAAGCCGTCTGAGACAGCAGCGAACATCTTTGCGCATACGATCCGGCGTCTTTGTATGCTGAAAGTGTTTCCGTCTGTGTTATCAGCCGGGAACCTTTTTGGCTAAGGGTATGCGTCCACAGCCAGTTGACCGCTACCATGACGCGCGCGCGCATTCTAATCAGATAGACGATATAGGCGATGCTACGGACCCACTAATCCAGCCAGCCTTTCAACTGAACACGCCCAAAGTCTATGATTACGCGGCGTTTTCCGTTCTGGGAAAGGTTGCTTTTGCCATGCACAATCTCCCCGTCACCAACTTTCAGCTATAGCTTGCCCGCGTAGGTCCTGATCGACAGCGTTCAGCAACGCCCAAACGCCCTGAAGCGTTGCTTGTTCAATTGTTGCACTATCGACAATGGTAAATGCAAGATTATAGCCATTCTGATCAACGATACATTGCGCTATCTTGAACGCAACAAACGATGGACGATTTGAAAGGCAAAACAATGATCAAAGACATCAAAGGTCTGCACCACGTCACCTCGATGGCTGGCAATGCAGCTCAAAACAACGCGTTCTTTACCCAAACTCTTGGACTGCGCCGGGTCAAAAAGACCGTCAACTTTGACTCGCCCGATGTCTACCACCTCTATTATGGCGACGAGGTTGGCACGCCCGGTTCCGTGATGACCTACTTTCCTTTTGGCCAGATGCCCAAGGGGCGTCGCGGTGCGGGCGAAGTTGGCGTGACCGAATTCGCCGTGCCCAAAGGCGCGCTTCCGTTCTGGAAAGAGCGGCTTGGCAATTACGGCGTATCCGGCCTGCGCGAGGGCAGGTTTCTGGGCGAGGATCGTTTGCAATTTGACGGCCCCGATGGTGATGGATTTGCTTTGGTGGAAAGCGCGGAACGGGGACGCACGCCTTGGACCGGCACCGATGTTCCGCAGGATGCCGGGGTTTTGGGCTTTCATGGCGCGCGCTTCACGCTGCGCGATGTCTCGGCCACTGGCGAATTGCTGTCCTATATGGGCTATCAGAAGGACGAGACCGCCGGAAACGTCACCCGCTACCGCATTGAGGGCGGCAATGCGGCAAACACCATCGACCTTGAAGAGATGTCTGGCGCTAGATCAGCCGGTCAGGGTTCGGGTTCGGTCCACCATATCGCCTTTGCAGTGGAAAACCGCGCCAAACAGTTGGAGGTTCGCAAGGCCCTGCTGGACACCGGCTATCAGGTGACACCTGTGATCGACCGAGACTATTTCTGGGCGATCTATTTCCGCACGCCCGGCGGTATTCTGTTTGAGGTGGCGACCAACGAGCCGGGCTTTGACCGCGACGAAGACACCGCCAATCTGGGTCAGACTTTGATGCTGCCCACCCGCTATGAGCAGCATCGCGCCGAGATCGAGGGCCTGTTGCCCCCGCTTGCCCCGTAAGGAGACCGCCATGTCGACCGAAACCTATCACGCATTGACCAAAGCACCGGAACCCGACGCGCCGCTGATATTTGTCTTTCACGGCACCGGCGGGGACGAGCATCAGTTCTTTGATCTGGCACAGCAACTTTATCCGGGGGCCGGCGTTGTCTCGCCCCGCGGTGATGTCTCGGAAATGGGGGCCGCGCGGTTCTTTCGGCGCACCGGCGAGGGCGTTTATGACATGAAAGATCTTGCCCGCCGCACCGAGACGATGGCGGCCTTTGTGGCCTCTCACAAGGCGCAACACCCTGATGCGCCAGCCTATGGCTTTGGCTACTCGAACGGGGCGAATATTCTGGCCTCGGTTGCGATGACGTATCCGGGTCTGTTTGCGCGGATTGGCTTGTTGCATCCGCTGATCCCTTGGGAACCGGCAGCGAACCCTGCGCTTTCTGGCAGCCAAGTCCTGATTACCGCCGGAAAACACGATCCGATTTGTCCGTGGCCGCTGAGCCAGCGCCTGATCGACTGGTTTGCAGCACAGGGCGCCGAGGTGTCCACCCATATCCATGACGGCGGCCACGAGTTGCGACAGCCGGAGCTGTCGGCGCTGCAAACCCTGCTGACAGCGCCGTGAGCCCGGTTAATATGCCGTTTCGCAAGCGCGCACCACAGGCGCGTCTGCGGCAAAGGGCTTGACCGATCTTGCATTTCTTTTGACCATAAGGAGGCAACACATGACAGACTTGAAAATTATCTACACTGAAACCGAAACCAAAGGCCGTTATGCTGCCACGCAGTCCGGTGTCAAAGGCGCGGCTGAAGTGACGATCTCCAAACTGTCACCCACATTGATCATTGCCGATCACACCGCAGTTCCAGATAGCATGCGCGGGCTTGGTATAGGGCGTGCTTTGGTCGATCGGCTGATCGCGGATGCACGGGCAAAAGGCCAGCGCATCGTTCCGCTTTGCCCCTTTGTGCGCGCGCATGCGCAAAAACATCGCGAAGAATTGGATGATGTCATCCAGTGGTAAAACACGTCACGGCACCGGATCGAAGTGGTAACGCGCCAACAGTGGCACATCACACTTTACCAAAATGACCGCTGCAATGCCGTGTCCGTTATTTCGCGCGCAAATACAGGAGAGATTTCATGAGCTGGAACCCAACCCATAACCCCGACTGTCCGCTGTCAGGTAGCGCAGCAATTGAAACGCTGATCATTCCGCGCGCCCGTGATCTGGGCGGGTTCGAGGTGCGCCGCGCCCTGCCTTCGCCCAAGCGGCAGATGGTCGGGCCGTTCATCTTCTTTGATCAGATGGGCCCTGCCGAATTCATCACCGATGGCGGGATTGATGTGCGCCCACATCCGCATATCGGTTTGGGCACCGTCACCTATCTTTATCAGGGCGAGTTTGAACACCGCGACAGCCTTGGCACCCATCAGATGATCTATCCCGGCGAGGTGAACTGGATGGTCGCTGGGCGCGGCGTCACCCATTCCGAACGGACCAGCGAAGAAACCCGCGCCACGCGGCACAAGTTGTTCGGTATCCAGACATGGATCGCCTTGCCCGAAGACCGCGAAGACATGGCCCCCGATTTCGAGCATCACAAGGAGACGGCACTGCCCGTCATCACCGACACAGGCACCACCGCGCGGCTGATCCTCGGCAGCGCTTACGGGCAGACCAGTCCGGTGACGATGCAATCGGAGACCTTCTATCTGGATGTGGTGCTGGCGGCAGGCGCGGCTTTCCCGCTGCCCGACAACCACGAGGATCGCGGGATCTATGTGACCGAAGGCAGCATCGAGGTCGCGGGCGACACATTCGAGGCAGGCCGCATGATGGTCTTTCGCCCCGGTGACCGGATTTCGGTGAAGGCCGGGCCGCAGGGCGCGCGGCTGATGGCGCTTGGCGGCGCCACGCTGAATGAAAAACGCTATATCTGGTGGAATTTCGTCTCCTCTTCAAAGGATCGCATTGAGCAGGCCAAAGAGGATTGGAAGGCCGCCGACTGGCAAAATGGCCCATTCAAACTGCCGCCCGGCGATGACGCAGAATTCATCCCGATCACCCCCGAACTGGACCGGAGCCGCCCCAAGGATTGAGGGCAAACCCGCGGCTGCGCCCGCCAGTCGCCCGCGTGGGCCGAGGCGGATCAAAGGAGCGGTTCCCAGGCTTGCGGCTCACGCGTTGGTGTAGGTCAGCCGCTTGCCGTGGCCTGGACACCTGCGCTATGAAACCATTTAACCGAGGAGAATAATGCATTCGTATCAGTATTTTGGCAATCGCCGTTCTGGCAACCGCCAGCGCCGCCACCGCAGAAACGACCCTGTCCATCCCGCTTAAGATCGGGGCCGCAGACAGTGTCCTGTCACAGACCTATACCTGCGGCGATGCCGAGGCCTTTGCCGTGCAATATGTGAACTCCGGTGCAAACGCGCTGGCCATCATGCAGATCGACGGGGAAGAGCGTATCTTCGTCAATGTGGTTGCTGCCTCGGGTGCAAAATATGTATCGGGCGCGGATGTGTGGTGGACCAAGGGCGATAGCGCGACGCGGGAAAACGAGATGGAGGCAGGCAGCCTTCAGACCTGCACAACGCAAGACGCCGCGCCGGCAGAATAACCGTTGCAAGCCTGCGGCAACGACGAAAAACAGACCTGCCCTCGTCAAAGCGGGCAGGTCTCATTCACATGGGTCTCGAAAAAGTCTGAAAAGGTCGCGACCCGCAGCGGCAATTGCTCATAGGGCGGATAATACAGCGTCAGCCAGATTTCCGGCGTGGACCAGTCTGGCAACACCGAAACTAAGCGCCCGGAGGCGATGTCATCCTCGATGATGAACCGTGGCAGCAGGGCGATTCCCTCGCCCTGCAGAACCAGCTTCGCCAGAAGATCCCCGTTATTGGCACTCACCCGTCCAATCGCCTTGTGGCTGTGCTGGCGTTTGC
This sequence comes from Pseudorhodobacter antarcticus, assembly GCF_900110135.1. Classification (GTDB taxonomy): domain Bacteria; phylum Pseudomonadota; class Alphaproteobacteria; order Rhodobacterales; family Rhodobacteraceae; genus Pseudorhodobacter; species Pseudorhodobacter antarcticus. The sequence continues at coordinate 9,618 of NZ_FOCO01000038.1, forward strand.
CGTTGGACAGCTGCCAGATTTCCGCGCCCAGATCGTCGCGATATCCCAAACACTCATGCCCGGCCAAATCCTCCGGCCGCTGCGGCGTATCCCGCGCCGTCAGATATGCCGATGCGGCAACCAAAAGGCGTGGCACCTTGCATATCTTGCGCCAGATCGTCGATTTATCGCTGGGCGGGCCGGAAATGCGGATCGCCAGATCATAGCCTTCGTCGACAATATCGACAAAACGGTCTGACAGGCTGACATCAAGATGCGTCTGCGGATACAGCGCCCCGAATTGCGACAAAACCGGGGGCAGCACTTTCACCCCCAAGGACAGCGGCGCGCTGATCCGCAGCCTGCCAGAGGTGATGCCCTGTGCCTCTCGGGTTTGATCGGCCGCCTCGGCCAGCCCTTCGGCCAGCGGCGTCACGCGTGCCGCATAGCCTGCCCCTGCCGAGGTCAGCGAGACCTGCCGCGTTGTGCGCACCAGCAGTTGCACGCCAAGCTGCGCCTCCAGTGCGGCAATCGTCCGCGTGACCGATGCAGGCGTCATGCCCAAGTGGCGCGCGGCCCCCGCAAAGCTTTGCTGCGCCGCCACGGCCAGAAATACGCGGATGGATTCAAGTTCGCCCATCGTTAATTGTTACACCAACGGCAATAGTGAATGCAAGATTATAGCCATTCTGAAAAATGATCCTTTTGCCTATATCTTATGCAGCGATATCCAATCCCCTGACAGGAGAACGACAATGACCGTCAAACTCGCCATCATCTATTATTCCAGCTACGGCACCAACCACCAGATGGCCGCCATCGCCGCCGAGGCGGCCAAGGCCGCAGGCGCAGAAGTGCGGCTGTTAAAAGCGCCCGAGACCGCGCCAGATCACGTTATCGCCGGTGTCGATGCCTGGCAGGCGCAGACCGAAAAATCTGCCGATATTCCAACGGCAACCGCCGCTGACATGGAATGGGCGAATGCCTATCTGGTTTCGGCTCCGACCCGTTTTGGCGGTATGGCCAGCCAGATGCGCGCCTTTATCGACACGCTTGGCGGTGTTTGGGGTAAGGGCGGGTTGGCCAACAAGCCAGTCTCGGCGATGACATCGGCCCAGAACGCGCATGGCGGGCAAGAGGCGACCCTGCTGTCCTTCTATACCACCGTCATGCACTGGGGTGGCATCATCGTCGCTCCCGGCTATACCGATGGTGTGATCTTCAAGACCGGTGGCAACCCCTACGGCTACAGCCACACGCAGGGAACGGAGTTCACCGATGACGTGAAAGCCAGCATCGGTCATCAGGCCCGCCGTCTGGTCGAATTCGCAGCAAAGCTGGCCTGACACGCCAAACCGACAACCGACACGGCCGCGCAAACCGCGCGGCCGTGTCCTCTTGGCGGCACACGAACAGGCTCTGCGCCCCTTATGAAAGGATGAACCAGCATGGGACTCTTGATCGACGGAGCATGGTATGACCAGTGGTATGATACCGCCAGCACCGGCGGCAAGTTTGAGCGCAGCGCCGCGCAATTTCGCAACTGGATCACCCCCGATGGCACGGCGGGGCCAACGGGCAAGGCAGGGTTCAAAGCAGAAGCAGGCCGGTATCACCTCTATGTTTCGCTTGCTTGCCCATGGGCCAACCGCACCCTGATCCTGCGTGCGTTGAAAGGGTTGGAAGATGTTATTGGCCTGTCGGTGGTGAACCCGTTGATGGCCGAAAACGGCTGGACCTTCGCGTCCGGCCCCGGCGTCATCCCCGACCCTGTGGGCAATGCGAAATACATGTATGAGGTCTATCTGCGGGCTGATCCGAACTACAGCGGCCGCGTGACAGTGCCGGTGCTGTGGGATTTGCACCAAGATACCATCGTCAGCAATGAATCAGCCGATATCATCCACATGCTGAATGCGGCCTTTGACGGCATTGTGACGCAGACCGACGACTATTCCCCTGCGGACCTGCTGGTTGAGATCGACCACATCAACGCCTTCACCTATGACGCGATCAACAACGGTGTTTACAAGGCCGGATTTGCCACCGATCAAACCGTCTATGAAACTGAAGTCCGCGCGCTGTTTTCTGCCTTGGACCGGTTAGAGGCAAGGCTGGGGAAACAGACCTATCTGCTGGGCGACCGTATTACCGAAGCCGACTGGCGGCTGTTCACGACCTTGATCCGCTTTGATGCCGTCTATCACGGGCATTTCAAGTGCAACCTGAAAATGTTGAAAGACTACGAAAACCTGTGGAGCTATACCCGCGAGTTGTATCAACGGCCCGGCATCGCAGCGACGATCAATTTCGACCATATCAAACAGCATTATTACCGCAGCCATGGCACCATCAATCCCAATGGCATCGTGCCAGACGGCCCCGTTTTGGATCTGGATCGCCCGTCTAGCCGGTGACGGCATTCGGGGCCTGCCGACCCTAACCGAACTTCGGCGCAGTGTTTGACATGGCACCACGCCTGCGCCAAGCCAACCCCCATGCGCGGAATATCCGGTTGTTCCAACTGCCTCCAGCGGCATATACCGGCATTCAGACCCTGTGATTGAGACCGGGCCAACGCCCCACGACCAGAAGGAACGTACCATGCCCGCCAAAGCGCCTCGTTTTGATAGTCTTTCGACGCCCGCCCTGCTGCTCGACGAGGCGAAAATGATGCGCAACATCGAAAGGTTGGAGGTGCAGGCGCAAACGCTCGGCGTCACGCTGAGGCCACATCTGAAAACCGCGAAATCGGTTGAGGTCGCCCGGCGTCTGAACAAGGGCGTTGCACCTGCGATCACCGTTTCTACCCTGGCCGAGGCCGAGGCGTTTCATGCCGCAGGCTTTGCCGACATCCTGTATGCCGTGGGCATCGCCCCGCAAAAACTGGCGCGGGTGCAGGCCCTGCGCGCGAAAGGCTGCGATCTGATCGTCATCCTCGACAGCGCCGAACAGGCCCGCGCGGTGGCGCAAGCAGAGGTGCCCGCCCTGATCGAGATCGACTGCGACGGCCATCGCGGCGGGCGACGACCAGAGGATGCGTCGCTGGTCGAAATTGGCCGTATCCTGCATGAAAAGGGGTGCTTGCGCGGTGTGATGACCCATGCCGGCGAAAGCTATGGCGTGCGGGGCAAGGCCGCCCATGCCGCCTTTGCCGAGCAAGAGCGCAGCGCAACCGTTCGCGCCGCCGAAGCTTTGCGCAATGCTGGCCTGCCCTGCCCGGTTGTCAGCGTGGGGTCAACGCCAACGGCCCACGCCGCCCGCGATTTGTCTGGCGTGACCGAGCTGCGCGCCGGGGTCTATATGTTCTTTGATCTGGTAATGGCTGGAATCGACGTCTGCGCGGTGAATGACATCGCGCTGAGTGTTTTGACCACCGTTATCGGGCACCAGCAGGACAAAGGCTGGATCATGGTGGATGCCGGCTGGATGGCCATGTCGCGGGACCGGGGCACGGCGGCGCAGGACGTGGATCAGGGCTACGGCGTGGTGTGTGATGCGGACGGTCAGGTGCTGCCCGATCTGATCATCAGCGGCGCCAATCAGGAACACGGAATCGTGTCGCGGCGCCCCGGTGCCAAAGTCACCTTGCCGGATTTGCCGGTTGGAACGCTGTTGCGTATTCTGCCCAACCACGCCTGCGCAACCGCCGCCCAATATGACCGCTACACAGTGCTTTCGCAGGGTGGCGGCGCGTTGCAGACATGGCAGCGTTTCGGTGGCTGGTAAGGGGCACAGCATGATCATTGTCACCGAAGCGCAATCGGCCGCTTGCGTCACCCATGACCTTGCCTTTGACGCCATGCGCCGCGCCTTCATCGCAGCCATCGGGCCGGAGGCTTTCAGCTTTCCCGTGGTCTTGGCCCATGGCAGCGATCCGCAAGACAGCTTTACCATCAAATCGGCAGCGGGGGCTGATCTGGCCGGGCTTAAGGTCGGTGCCTATTTCCCCAGCAATGATGCGCGCGGGCTGCCGCGCCATGCCTCGACCATTCTTTTGATCGATCAATCCTCTGGCCGGATTGGCGCGGTGGTCGAAGGGTCAACCCTGAATTGCTATCGCACAGCGGCGGCTGATGCCATTGCCACCGACGCCCTTGCGCGGCGGGATGCAGCGGTTCTGACCCTGTTCGGCACGGGCCATCAGGCCGGATATGAGGTGCAGGCAATTGCCCGCATTCGTACATTATCGCGCATCTTGGTCGTTGGTCGCGACCCGTCGCGCACCACCGCTTTTGCCAAGATGCTGCAAGACCAAGGCCTGCCCGCAGAAGTGGCAGAGCCGGAGCCCGCGGTCCGTGCCGCCGACATCATTGTCACGGCCACCACGGCAACAGCGCCGCTGTTTGACGCGGGTTGGGTGCGGCCCGGCACGCATATTTCCTCGATGGGGTCGGATGCGCAGGGCAAGCAGGAGCTGCCCCCAACCCTGTTCCCCCGCGCGCGGCTCTTTTGTGATCTGCCGGTACAATCCGCCCGCATCGGCGAGTTTCAGCATGCCACCCCCGCCGCCCCCCTCACCGCGATCGGTGCAGTCCTGTCGGCCGCCAAGGAAGGCAGACAAAACCTGAAAGACATAACCATTTTTGACAGTTCCGGCATCTCCTTGCAGGATCTGCATATGGCCGAGGCCATCCTTGCGGCAATGGTTTAGCCAAACTTTTCTGACTCCGCCTGGATGACCTGTTGCGCGGGGCGATGCGTCAACTCCGTCAGGACAGACAGAACCTCAGCCCGCCAGACGCAGGAGCTTGCAAGCTCTTTTGGCAACATTCCGGCAATCTTTTCGAATTCCGCAAAAATCATGTGGGGGGTGGCCTGCCGTGCAGCTTTTTTGAGGTGTTGGGCACGCGGGTCATTCAATTGACAACTCTGGCTGTCATCATCTCGACAGAACCAGATCCAAAGCGCCGTTGCGAATGCAAAGGGGCGCAACGGCTGATCCGCACGAAGGGCGTCTAACGCTGGCGCAAAAATGCGTTGCGGCATTTTCTCTGATCCATCAGCGGCGATCTGGCATGTCTGATGCGCTATGTTCGGATTGCGGAAACGCTCAATCAGATCAGCGCGGTATTGCGCTAAATCCATGTTCGGCATTGACGGCAACGTGGCGCAAGCCGCCTCAAGATGTCGGCCGACAAGGGCCTCTAGCTTCGGGTCATCCATAACATCCCGGACATATTTCTTGCCAAGCAGCGCCCCCATGTAAGCAATAAGCGAGTGACTGCCGTTCAGCAGACGCAGCTTCATCTTTTCAAACGGGGCGACATCTGCGGCGAAAATTACGCCTGCGGCCTCCCATTGGGGGCGGCCTGTCGGGAAGTGGTCTTCAATCACCCATTGCGAAAAGGGCTCTGTCTCGATCGCCAGAACATCCTCGGCTCCGGTCAACGCGCGCGCCAGATCGCGGGTCGCCGGGGTTTGGGCCGGCGTGATACGATCCACCATCGAAGACGGGCAGGCAACGTTCGCGGCGATCCAGCGACCCAAGGCGGCATCACGGCGTTTTGCAAAATCAATTAGTCCGCCGCGCACGAAGGCACCATTGTCTGGCAAATTATCGCAACACAGCACCGTAAAGGGCGCAATGCCGCGGGCGCGACGCTCTGCAAGGGCGGCGACAAGCAAACCGATAACCCCTTCGGGCGCGCCCTCTCCGGCAAGATCCCGGGCGATAATCGGCAGCGAAGGGTCAACCCCGCCTGTGGCCCTGTCAATGCCATAGCCCTTTTCGGTGACAGTGGTGGTGACGATACGCACCGCCGGATCAGATAGCGCCTCAAGCACTTTATCCGCCTGCGTACGGGCACACAGCGCCCGCGCGATGCTGCCAATGATCTGCGCTTTTGGCGCGCCACTGCCCTTGACGATCAGCGTATAAAGCCCATCCTGATCATTGAGGTCCGCCGCGATCTGTTCGTTGCGCATACTGACGCCGATGATCTTCCAATCACCCCCGCCAGCGGCCATTGCGATATCGGTGCAAAGGGCCTGATGCGCCCTGTGAAAGGCCCCCAGGCCAAGGTGAACGATCCCCACGCCGCAATTCGCCCGGTCGTAACCGGGCGTCTGAACGTCTTTTGGAACGCTGGCAAGGCGGTTTGCACCCAGTCGCGTCATGCCGTCACCCTTGGGTGCGACAAGGCTTCGATGATGCCGCGCAATTCGGCCAAGCCTTTCAGCCGCCCGACAGCAGGATATCCCGGCTGACTGGTCTGCCGCAGATCGCTCAGGATATCCTGTCCATGGTCTGGGCGGAACGGAATGTTGCAATCGGCCCGCCCTTCTTTGGCACGGCGCTTTTCCTCATCCAGAATGGCCGCGATCAGCTCCACCATATCGGTCACACCTTCCAGATGTGCCGCCTCATGGAAGGAGTTTGGCAATGCCTCGGTTTCGCGGCAGACGTTTCTAAGATGCACGAAATGTACCCGTGATCCCAACCGCCGCATCATGCCCGGCAGATCGTTTTCTGCCCTGACCCCCAAAGACCCGCTGCACAGCGTAATGCCATTGGCAGGCGAGTCCACAGCCGCCATAAGGCGGGTATAGTCGTCTTCGGTCGACATGATACGCGGCAATCCCAAAAGCGGGAAAGGTGGGTCATCGGGATGACAGCACATGCGAACGCCAACCTTTTCCGCAACGGGCACAATCTCTTCCAGAAACGCAATCTGGTGCTGCCGCAAACGTTCAGCATCAATGTTCTTGTAAAGCAAAAGATGCGCACGAAGATCATCCAACTGGTAGCCTTCCTCGGCGCCGGGCAACCCGCAAAGGGCGTTGTTTGCAAGGGCCATACGGGCATCGTTTGACATAGCCTTGTGCCGCGCCTCTGCCTCTTGCACGACCTCGGCAGGGAAATCATTTTTTGCACCACTGCGAGCCAGAATGAAAATGTCAAAAAGTGCGAAATCAACCAGGTCGAAGCGCATACATTTGGCACCATTCGACAATTCATGCGCCAGATCTGTGCGCGTCCAATCCAGAACTGGCATAAAATTGTAACAAACAATCGGAATGCCCGCCTTGGCCAGGTTGCGGATGCTCTGCTTGTAGTTCTCGATATGCTGCCGCCACTCACCGGTCTGCTGCTTGATGCTTTCCGAGACAGGCAGGCTTTCCACCACATCCCATGTCAGGCCAGTGGCCGCACCATCAGGGAAGCGTTCAATCTGCGCCTTGCGCAGCGCGATTTCCGCGTCTGTCCAAACAACACCATTTGCAACATGGTGCAGCGCAGACACAATTCCGCAGACACCCGCCTGCCGCATATCTGGAATCGAAACGATGTCTTTTGGTCCAAACCAACGCCAGCTGCGCTTCATCCTTACTCTCCCTCCAATGAGAAATGCTGTTGGAACGTCGCCGTTCCCTGTTCACAATGCAAAACAATTAACAGAGCGTTGACTTGTATGGAAGTATGTAAGTATAAAAAGACAGGGAGGACAAACATGCTGTCATTGGTGGGAATCGATGGGTGGGCGCTGGACCAGCTAAAAGCTGTCAGTCCGCAGCTCAGGCTGGTTCTGCGCAGCCGCATCATCAGAAATGACCTCCCCCCCATGAGCCGGCTGTCCGAGCCCGAGCTTGCAAAAGAATACGGCGTCAGCCGGCAGCCAGTCCGCGAGGCGTTTATCACGCTGATGAACGAAGGGCTGGTGGAGGTGCGCCCCCAACGCGGCACTTACGTCAAGCGGATTGATTATGAGGCCGTACTGAATGGGCGCTTCGTGCGGGAGGCAGTCGAAGCCGACATCGTACGCAAGCTGGCCAAACGAGGTGACAGCGCCCTTGTCAAAGACCTGCGCTCACAGATCGCGCAACAGAAAAACGTGCCTGAGGATGCGCCCGAAGAATTCATGGCACAGGATGAACGCTTTCACCAGACGCTCGCCAATGCCGCAGGGTTCTGCAAGGCTTGGGACTATCTGGGTGGCATCAAGGCCCAGATGGACCGGGTGCGTTTCATCACCTTCGAAGAATTCCCGATTTCAAAGTTGATCGAGCAGCATGAAGCGATCGTCGACTTCATTGAACAAAAAGCTGTGCCACAGGCAGAGGCGGCAATCCGCGCCCATTTGCGCGAAATCCTCAACAGCTTGCCGCGTATGCAGGAACTTTATCCTAATTACTTCGAAAACCTGCGGGACATCCCAAACGAAGACTAGCCAAAATCTCTAGGAGGAGAAAACCATGACGTTCTATTCAAAACTGACTACCTTGGCGGCCGCAAGCTGCATGGCAATCCTGTCCAGCACCGCAGCATTCAGCCAGGAAACCACGCTGAAGCTGGGGCACCTCGCCAATGAAGAAAACTCCTGGCACCTTGCAGCCGTTAAGTTCGGTGAAGAACTTGCCAAGCTGACCGAAGGCCGCATCGCGGTAGAGGTGTACCCAAACGAATCCTTGGGCAAAGAAATTGATCTGATCAACGGCATGCAGCTTGGCACAGTCGATATGACGATCACCGGCGAAAGCTTGCAGAACTGGGCACCGATGGCCGCGCTTTTGGCTGTTCCCTACGCCTACCGCTCGCTGGAGCATATGGACGAAGTGGCTGGCGGCCAGGTCGGGGACCAGATCGAAGCGCAGATCATTGAAAAAGCGCAAATACGTCCCATCACCTATTTCGCGCGTGGTCCGCGTGACCTTACATCCCAGCGTCAGATCACCTCGCCAGCCGATTTGCAGGGCATGAAAATGCGGGTTCCAAACGTCCCACTGTTCGTTGATGTCTGGAACGCACTGGGTGCCTCGCCAACCCCGATGGCCTTTTCCGAGGTGTTCACATCGCTGCAAAGCGGTGTGATCGAAGGTCAGGAAAATCCGCTAGCTCTCATCCGCTCCGCCAACTTTAATGAAGTCCAAAAATATGTGAACAAGACCGAGCATGTCCGGTCCTGGATCTATCTGACAATCGCCGAATCCACTTGGGCCAAGCTTTCCGAGGCAGATCAAGCATCGGTCATGGCTGCGGCAGAAGTCGCCAAAACCTATGAGCGCGGCCTTTTGATGGATAGCTTGTCGGCAGATCAAGCTTATTTGGAAGAAAAAGGTATGACCTTTGTTGATGTGGATGGCGCTGCATTCCAAGCCGCCGCGCGCGATGCCGTGCTGGCGAATGTAAGCGATGAGATCAAGCCGATCGTTGAAGGACTGTTCGCCAACTGAGCATTCATCCCCTGAGGTGGCTTGAGACTGCCGGCCATCGTGTCGGCAGTCTCTCCCTCGTTCATAGGAAAAGCACGATGTCCAGATTTGAAGACCTAACCTACCGCTTTTGCCGCATCGGCGTTGGAATATCCTTCCTCGTGCTGATCCTGACGGTCTTGACCCAAGTTTTGGGACGCACCTTCAGTTCGTCCCCTGTCTGGACCGAAGAATTGACCCGTTTTGCCCTGCTTTACATGGTGGCCTTCGGCGCGGGCCTGTCGTTGCGTTCCGGCGACCTTGTGAACGTTGATGTGGTTTGCGATTCCTTGCCGGGCCGCTGGCCTTGGCGGCTGCGGCTGGTCTCGACTGTTATGACTGCCGTTCTTTGCGGCCTCCTCATCCTTCCCGCTTGGAAATATGTGTCAATCGGTGTCATGCAGACCTCCCCTGCGATGCTGCTGCGCATGGATTTCATTCACTTCACGGTTTTTGGACTGCTGGTCACGCTGCTGCTTTTTGCGACATTCAGAATTTATCGCATGGTCTTTGCAGGTGAAGACGGAAAAGCGGATATACGCGAGGAATTGGAATAATGGGCCTTACGATTTTGATCGCCGTTTTCGGCGTTGGGTTGGTGATCGGGCTTCCGGTGGCTGTGACCCTTGGTGTCAGTTCCATCAGCTATCTTTTGTATATGGGCATTCCGACAGTTGTGATGCCGCAAAAGATGTATGCGGGCATGGATGTCTTTGTATTGCTCAGCATCCCCGGCTTTATCCTTGCCGGTAACTTGATGAACCGCGGCGGTATTACCGAACGCATCATCCGCTTTGCAAACTCGATGGTGGGCTGGATCCGCGGCGGGTTGGGCCTAACAAACGTCGGCGCCTCCATGCTGTTTGGCGGTATCACAGGCACAGCGGTTGCCGATGCCGCCTCGATTGGTGGGGTGATGATCCCCGGTATGAAAAAGGCAGGCTACCCCGCTGACTTCTCGGCCGCGGTCACTGCGGCCTCCTCAACGGTTGGGCCAATCATTCCGCCCAGCGTGCCGATGATCATTGTGGGTGCTTTGTCGGGGATTTCTGTTGGCAAGATGTTTCTGGCAGGGGCCATTCCCGGCATTCTAATGGGCCTTGCGATGATGGTAACAACCTACCTGATTGCCCGCAAAAAGAATTTTCCGAAACAAGAATGGCAGGGCTTTGGCGAAATTGCCAAGTCTTTTACCGGTGCGTTCTGGGCCATCGCGATGACTGGGATCATTCTGTATGGATTGCTCAGCGGGATCGCCACGCCGACCGAAACCGCCATTGTTGCCAGCGTCTATGCAATGATCGTGGGCTTGTTTATTTACCGTGAACTTCCCCTCCGCGCCATTCCCAGCATTGTCATCGACAGCGCGGTGTCTGCCACCGGGATCTTGCTGCTTGTCGGCTTTGCCAACGTCTTTGGCTGGATTCTGGTGTCCGAACGCATTCCGCAGGCAATTGCCACAACCGTCTTGTCCTATACCGACAACAAATACCTTGTCATCCTGATCATCAATATCCTGCTTTTGCTGGTCGGTATGTTCATGGAAACGATTGCCGCGCTGATCATCCTGTTCGTGCCGCTGCTGACATTGGCCACCACCGTTGGGATTGATCCGATCCACTTTGCCACTTTCGCCGTGCTGAACCTGATGATCGGACTGACCACCCCGCCGCTGGGCGTCTGCCTGTTTGTCTGCGCGAACATTGCGCGGCTGCCGCTGACCCCGGTTGTGATCGCGATCATCCCGTTCTTAATCACCAATATCGCCGTTCTCTTGGCGGTGTCATACATCCCTGCCTTGGCAACCTGGTTGCCCTCTGTGCTCATGCCATAGGAAACATAATGTCCATCAAAGCCTGTGTTCTTCACAAACAAGACGATCTGCGCATCGAAGATGTTGCCCTGCCCGAACCCAAAGCGGGAGAGGTCGTGGTGGGCATGACTCATGGCGGCATCTGCGGTTCGGATCTGCATTACTTCCAACATGGCGGGTTTGGCCCCGTCCGTATGAAAGAACCGATCATTCTGGGGCATGAAGTGTCTGGCATAGTCGAGGCGATAGGTCCGGGCGTGGACAAGCTGAAGGTCGGTGATCGGGTTGCCGTAAGCCCAAGCCAGCCTTGCCTGACCTGCGAATATTGCACCGAAGGCGTGTTCCAGCACTGCGTCAACATGCGCTTCATGGGCTCTGCCCGCACAACGCCCCATGTGCAGGGGGGGTTCCGGTCCAAAATGGTGACGGGGCAAAACCAATGTTTCAAGGTCGGTAAAGATACACCTCTTGCAAGTGCAGCCTGCGCCGAACCTTTGGCCGTGTGCCTGCATGCAGCAGCGCAAGCCGGGGTGCTTAAAGGCAAGAAAGTTCTGGTCACAGGGGCCGGGCCAATCGGGGCGCTTTGCATCGCGGTTTCCAAAATCAAGGGGGCGCACAGTATTGTCGTGACCGATTTGTTCGACTTCACGCTGAACGTGGCCAAAGACATGGGTGCGACCCAAACGATCAACATCCGCAACACGCCTGACGCGCTCTCGGCCCATATCACCGCGCAAGGGCTTTTTGATATCGTGTTCGAATGCTCTGCCGCCGAACCCGCCATCCTCTCGGCAATCGCCGCTGTGCGGCCCAGAGGTACGATTGTTCAGGTTGGTGTCGCCGGAAGCCTAAGCCTGCCGATCAATGCTATCGTCGGGAAAGAAATCACTTTCAAGGGGACACACCGCTTTCACCCGGAGTTCGAACAGGCCGTTGATCTGATTGATCGCGGTGTCATCGACATGACGCCCATCATCACCCAGACTTATCCGATGTCAGATGCTGTCGAAGCGTTTCAGACAGCGGGAAATCGCGAAAAGGCCGTAAAAGTGCAGCTTCGCCTCCACAGCCCGGCCTAACCGCCGGGCAGTGTATCATCGAACACACGCAGAGGCGTGACGGTGTTGATTTCCGCGAGAATTTGACCCAATGGGTCAATTCTCAGCGACAATCAACAACAGGGTCTTTCGCGGTCAACTTGGGGCCAAAGACCGGCAGGCCTCTACCAAGGCAGGCTTGCCGATCACGAACTGCAGTTTCGTGGTAAGAGGTGTCTTTGACCAATCAAGGGTAGAAACAGCCCCCAATGCCGTCAGAATGGGCCAGATCGCCATAACATCCCACACGCTTTCGCCGTAACCGATGTGGCCGTCCACCTCGCCTGTGGCCACTTCCAGAAGCGCCAAGGTCGAGGCGTTGCAGCATCGAAACATGATCCCGGCATCTTCGGTCAGGAACCGCAGCATCTCGAGACGCTCGGCAGCCGGTATGGCGCGGCCAAGGCCCACTCCCACCGAACCCCGGTCTGGCAGATAAGCCGCCAAAGGGGGCAGGATCCGACCGTTTAACGCGGGCGCGTCGGTTGTGCCACCTGTCAGGGTTATCCCCATCACAGGCGCATGAATGATGCCCGCAATGGGTTTTGATCCATCCCAAAGGCCGATGGACACTGCCCATTGGGGGCCACCGCGCACAAAATTGAACGTGCCGTCAATCGGATCGATCACCCAGATGCGCCCGGATGTGCCGGGGATGATGCCGCCCTCCTCGCCCAGAATGCCGTCGTCGGGGAAGGCGTCGCGTAGGTGGGCGATAATCATCGCCTCAACCTCCTGATCTGCCACAGTAACAAGATCAAGAGGACCTTTGGCTGCAATTGCACTTTGGGAAAGGTTGCCGAAATGGCGCAAGGCCAAAGCGCCCGCGTCATGGGCCAGAGGTGTCAAAATCTCAAACATTACGTCCGTCCAGGGTCAAAGGGTGGGGAAACGGTTATGGGTCACATGGCTGCCATCGGCACCAAGGACATGGATAGTATAGTGAAACGGCTCCGCCACGGTGGGTGGCTCGTCCGGGGCCGACAACGCAAGCGCGAACTGAAAGGCGGTGCTGGTTGCGGCATGAACCGTAGACTTGCCAAAGCGGGCCGTGAAGGGACGGTGCATGTGGCCACAAAGAAGCGTGGCGGGTTTGGGCTGGCGATCTAGCAAGGCGCGCAGGGCTGCATTCCCCTCGATCAGAATGTTGCCATCCAGCCGCCCCATCGCGGGTGCGCAGGGCGGGTGATGCAGCGCGATCAGGGTGTGGTCGTCAAACGTCTGCTCCAGCGTCTCGGCCAGCCAGCCCAGTTGGGCAGGCGACAGGCGGCCACCGATTTCGTCCTCCGCCAGTGTGTCCAGCACGATCACGCGGGCAAGGCCCTGCTGCCACAAGTGATCGAGCCGGTCGGCACTCGCATAGGCCCGGTCGGGCACCAAGGCGCGCAGCTGGGCGCGATCATCGTGATTGCCAGGCAGGATAATATAGGGCACCCGCAGCCCTGCCAGCACATCCGCCAGCACCGCATATTCAGCCGCGCGTGCGTCGTTCACATTGTCACCAGTGATGACAACCAAATCGAGGTCGGGAAAGGTCGAAAGGTCGGCCACCAGCGCGCGAGCACGCGCCACGGTATCTGCGCGCAGAATGCCCGGCGCATCGGGCGTGGCGATGATGTGCAGGTCTGAAATATGGGCGATACGCATAAGGACTTCTTAACGGATGCCAGAGCGCATGAAGCTTTGCACGAACTGGCGTTGAAAGATCAGGAACGCGATTAGGAGCGGGGCCACCGACAGCAGGGTCGCCGCCGTGATGGTGGGCCAATCAATGCCTTGTTCGACAGTTGAAAACACCTGAAGCCCCACTGTGATTGGCCGCGTCGTGACCGAATTGGTAATGATCAGCGGCCACAGGAAGTTGTTCCAGTGATAGGCGACCATCACAAGTCCATAGGCCAGATAGGTCGGCTTGGCCAGCGGCACGTAGACCCGCCACAACACCTGCATTGGCCCGGCCCCTTCCATCCTTGCGGCCTCGTCCAGCTCTTTCGGCACCGATTTGAAGGCTTGCCGGAACAGGAAAATCCCAAAGGCCGAGGCGAGGTAGGGAAGAGCGATGGCCGGAATCGTATCAACAAGACCCATGGATGAGATGGTCGCATAATTACGCACCAGCAGTACCTCGGGCATCACCATCATTTGCACCAGCACCGCCATGAACAGCCATTCAGATCCGCGAAACGGAAAGACCGCAAAGGCATAGGCGGCCAGTGTGCAGACGATGAACTGACTGATGACCACAAACAGCACCAGCATCACCGTGTTGATGAAATAGCGGTCAAACGGCACCGAATTCCAGACGCGCACAAAGTTATCCAGCGTCAGGGGCGCAAAAAGATCAAATGTGGCCGCGTATTCCGGCGGATGCACCGCTGTCCACACCGCATAGACCAACGGCAGGATCCATAGGGCGGCAAGGGTCCAGGCGGTCAGATTAAGGGCTATAAGCTTGAGGGAGAGGTGTTTCATCTGTAATGAATCCTTTTGTCCAATACGCCGAACTGCACCAGCGCTATCAGTGCTAGCACCAGCAACAATGCCACGCTCAGCGCGGCCGCATAGCCTGTATCCCAATAGCTGAAGGCCACCTGATAGATGTAGTGCAGCAAAAGCTGGGTGGAGTTGTTTGGCCCGCCCCGCGTCAGGGCGATGACGTGATCGACCAACCGGAACGCCTCGATCACGGCATTGATCAGGATGAACAGCGTGGTGGGCATCAACAGGGGCAGGATCACCCGACGCAGGCGTTGGCTGGGGCTTGCCCCTTCTAGCGTTGCGGCCTCGATCAGGCTGGGCGGAATCTGTTGCAGGGCGGCGAGGTAAAAGATCATGAAGAACCCTGCCAGCTTCCAGATGGTGATCACGATCAGCGCCCAAAGGGCGGTGCCGGGCTGGCCCAGCCAGTTGTTGCCGCCCATGCCGAACAGGCCAAGGAATTGGTCGATCAGCCCGTAATCGGGGGCGTAAAAGAACATCCAAATATTTGCGACCGCGATCATCGGCAAAATGGTGGGGGTAAAGAACGCAAGCCGCACCAGTGCCCTTCCCCCGATGCGGGCATTCACCAGCAAAGCCATCGCCAGCGCCAACCCCATAGAGCCGGGGATGATGACGGCGGCATAGATCATATTGTTAATCATCGCGATCCGAAAAATCGGGTCCGCCATCATGGTGCGGAAATGATCGGCCCCTATGAACTCTGAAGGTCTACGGCCACGTGGGGTGGAATAGAAACTGTCGATCAAGGTGGCGACCGTGGGGTAGAAAGTGAAGGCCACAAGCAGCACGGCGGCGGGCGCCAGCAGAAGCAGGCCTACCTTGGCATTTCTGGTCATCATTGCCATCTCTCCCACGGTCTTTGCTATGTTCAGCGATAAGCAGACAGGATGCGCTCTGCCTCGGCCTGCGCGCCTTGCATCGCGGCTTCGGCCGTGGCCTGACCCGTCAGCGCTGACTGGATCGCCGCGTTCAGCACCTCGTTGATACGCTGGCCTTCAAAGGTCGAGATTTCGGGAACAGAAACCGCGATCTGGCGACGGGCCACCTCGGCTTGCGGCACATCGGCGACATAGTCCTTCATCGCCTGCGTCTCCCACGAACCGTCTCGCGGAGCGACATAGCCGGTCTGGATGCCCCAGTCGGCCAGCAACTCATCCGAAGTCAGGAACTTGATGAACTCGAACGCGGCGGCCTTTTCTTCATCCGATGCACCTTCAAAGATGTAAAGGTTGCCCCCCCCCAGTACCGAGGCCGGATCGGGGTTGCCCGGATAGGGGGCGACGCCGAAATCAAACTTGGCATTTGTGCGGATGTTGCCAAGGTTGCCAGTCGTGTGCCATGCCATTGCAAGGCGGCCTTCCAAGAAGTCGCTGGGTGTGGTGCCCCATTCCTGCACGCCCGGCGGGTGAATGCCGTGCTTGGTGCTTAGATCGACAAAGTATTGCAGCGCGCCAATCACTTCGGGCGTATCAAAGAAAGTATACAGACCATCCTCGTTGGACAGTTTTCCCTTGTTCTGTGCGACCAGCGCGCCGAACATCCAATGCACCGCGTTGGAGCTGCCGGGGATACCAAGGCCCCATTGCGTGACATTGCCCGCTGCGTCGCGCGTGGTCAGCGCCTTGCCATATTCCACCATCTCATCCCAAGTTTTGGGCGGGGTTTCGGGGTCAAGGCCAGCGGCCTTATAGGCCTCTTTGTTGTAATACATCACGGCGGTTGACCGCTGGAATGGCACCGCCCACAAATTACCGTCCACCCGCGCCGAGGCGAGATAGGCCGGCATGAACCCATCGACCCAGGTGTTGTCGGCATCGGTTTTGATCCAAGTATCGACCGGCTCCACCACACCGGAATCGATCAATGTGTAGATGTCGGTGGCCAGCAGCACGGCAACCGTTGGCGGCGTGCCGCTGCGCGCGGCGGTCAGGGCACGGGTGGTGGTATCGGTGTAACTGCCCGAATAGACCGCCTCAACTTTGATATCAGGGTTTTGGGCTTGAAAATCGGCGACATAGCCATCGACAACCGCCGTCAGCGGGCCGCCGACCTGCACGGGGTAAAAGAAGGTGATATTGGTCTGCGCCAGCGCAGGCGACAGGGCAATCAGGCTCAGGGCTGCGCTGCCAAAGAGCGCTCGCGTCAATGAAATCATGGTCATGATGTCCTCAGGCTGTTTGAGTTTCGGTGCTAGTTAGGTGGGGCGCGGTTGTTTCCCGCCGCATCCCGGTGGTGGCGTCAAAAAGATGCAGCGCGTCCGCTGGCCATCCCAGATTCACAGTGTCGTCCGGTCCAAAGGCCGGACGGCCCTGCAAGCGCACCGCAACGCGCGGCCCGCCTATGTCGACGGAAAGAATGCTATCCGCTCCGAAATATTCCACGCTTTCCACCCGGCCGGGCAATCCGTCCGTGCCAAGGGTGATATCCTCTGGGCGCAGCCCCGCCTGCACGCCCTTTGGCAAATGCGCGCCTTGCGCACCCAGATCGGCCACTGCCAGCAAGTTCATCGGCGGCGCGCCGATAAATCCCGCGACAAAGGTGCTGGCCGGGCGGGAGTAAAGCGCCTCGGGCGTGTCGAACTGTTCCAGCCGCCCGTCGCGCAGCAGGGCGACGCGGTCGGCCATGCTCATTGCTTCGGTTTGGTCATGAGTGACAAAGATCATGGTGATGCCAAGCCTGCGTTGCAGCGACCGGATTTCGCTGCGCATCTCGGCCCGAAGCGAGGCATCAAGGTTTGACAGCGGCTCGTCGAGCAGGCAGATCGGGGCTTCGGCGATCAGCGCCCGGCCCAGCGCCACACGCTGCTGCTGCCCGCCCGAAAGCTGCGAGGGGCGGCGGTCCAGCAGTTTTTCCAGCCCTATTTGCGGTGCAACGCGGGCCAGTTTTTCGGCCTGCGCCTTCTTGCTTTCCCCCCGGACCGACAAACCAAAGGTAATGTTTTGCCCCACCGTCAGATGCGGAAACAGCGCATAGGATTGAAACACCATCGAAATACCGCGCTGTGCCGAAGGCAGCGTGGCAATATCGCGTCCATCCAGCAGGATTTGTCCCCCGGTTGGGTCCTCCAGCCCCGCGATCAAACGCAAAGTGGTGGATTTTCCGCAGCCAGAAGGGCCAAGCAGAGCGATAAATTCCCCCTCGCGGGTTTCCAGCGACAGGTCCCGGACCACATGTGTGGCCCCCCAAGACTTGTTCAAAGCGTTCAGCGACAGAATGGGCATCGGCGATCCTCAGGCAAAGATGAACTTTCGGTGCAGGGTTTCCGGGATATCGCACAGATAGTCGCGGCAGGCGGTATCCGTGACGATCCGGCTGATAGCGTCCAGCGGCGCGATAACGGTCAGTGCGTTGCGGGTGAATTTGGAATGGTCGGCCACCACGATCACTTCTTGCGCTATTTCGATCATGGCCCGCTGAGCATCCGCCAAAGCCGGGTGCGAAATCGCAATCTGACCGCGCCGTAAATCCACGGCCGATACCGATAGGAACAGCTTGTCGACATTGAAGCGCCTTATTGCCTCGGCCGCTAGCGCGCCGGTCAGGCTGTGGTTGAAATCATTGTATTCACCGCCGATTACAAACAGCCGCTCCACCCTCGCGCCTGCAAGGCAGGCCGAAATATCAGTACCATTTGTCACAAAAGTAAGCCCATCTCGATGCGAAAGCTGGCTTGCAACCTGAAGCGTGGTGGTCCCTGCATCAAGGAACACGGCATCCCCCTGCGTGACCAGATTGGCCGCAGCCTTGCCAATTCTGGTCTTTTCGGCCGCATATCGGCCCAGTCTTTCGCTGTTGGGCAAGTCAGCGGTGATCTGCTCCAGTGCCAGCGCGCCACCATGCGTGCGCCGGATCAGGCCCCGTGCCGCTAAATCAACCAGATCTCGGCGGACAGTGGCCTCGGACACGCCCAGAAACAACGACAGATCCTGCGTCTCGGCGTAGGCGCGCACCTGCAACCTCTCTAGCAGTCGCGCATGACGGCCAGAAGCGGGCAACGCGCTCTCTCGATTTGCCATGCTGTGCGCCCCCCCCCGAGAATCACTGTATTCAATATGCATAACAAATAAGCATGACAAAAGCGTGACCAAATTTGCGCATTTGCAAGAAAATGCGCACTGGCGTTCGCGCCTGTCAAAAAGCGCAAGTGGTTCACAGCCAGTTTATGGGACATGAATGTGTCAACGGCAGAGTGAAAGTGAGCCAAAGAGCAGATTGCTGGTGATCAACGTCGCGCCCTGCTCGTAGCGCTGCGAGATCAGCTCGAACAGCAGTTCTGCGCCGGTTTTGCTGAGCGGCACGAAGCCAAGTTCGTCTATGATCAGCAGCTTGTGGCTGACCATTTGCTTTTGAAGCCGCAGCAGTGTTGATTTCCACTTAGAAGTGAGCCGGTTTATCGAATAATTTCCACTGAGAATTGAGCCATGTGACCCTTCCCCCAGCGCGCTGCGCCACGGGGAGCAATGGAGTGATACACATGGGACTTTTGAACATAATCCGACGCATGTCTTTGCGCGAGAAGCTATCGATCCGGGAGATTTCGCGCCGGACTGGTTTGTCGCGCAACACGATTACGAAGCATTTGAACGCGGGCACGATTGAGCCGCAGTTCACGACGCCAGATCGGCAGAGCAAGCTTGATCTTTTTGCTGATAAATTGGCCGGATGGCTAAAAACTGAAGCTGGGAAGTCGCGCAAGCAACGGCGAACAGCG
>NZ_FOCO01000018.1 GCF_900110135.1 Pseudorhodobacter antarcticus
AACGACATGGGCGGCACCCTCGTGCGCACGATCGGTCTGGTTCGGGCCAAGGCCAAAATCGGGATGAAGAATCTCACCTACAACATGCGCCGTCTCGCCCAACTGGGTCGCATCAACCCTCACCCAGCCTGAAACACGGGCGAACACAGACGCAGATCATGCTGCGCATCGCCAAAAACGGCCCTGAACCGAAGGTCCGCGAAGCGAAATGGGCAGCACATCATCAAACCCAAGGCAACACTCTGTCAGTTGAAGGTCGCTGACGCGCTTTGGGCGGAACCTGCTATCCCGTTGCCGCGAAAACAGTCAAAAATCGAGGTGCCCTAGGAGCTGAATACCGCGTGCCTTGCAGCACTCGATGATGCGTTCTGCTTGAACAGTTAGGGCATCGTCGATCACGTCCTGCTTCTCTGTAGACACTCTGATGTAACCTACTGCTTTTAAGTCTTTATATCTGCTCATGTTCAGGTGTTTCCTTATGTGCGTGGGTGGGTCGGCATTTGCATACGGTTGGTCTTAGCGTTTTCGCTAAAACTAAGGACACCCATGCTCAGAAATCTGTACATTTATGGACCCAGGTTTGGTTGTTCATTTTGGCTCTTCCGGCGTGTCACAGCCGTTTTGAATAATTCGTGGTGCCAAGGCTTAAGGCGACAGCTCGCGTTCGTCAATAGATTATTTATATCGCTATATCATCAATATTATTTATGTTGACCGCAGGCTATCTGCTTGATACCAGACTGAAGAAGAGACGTTGACGACTTGCTTCCGTTACGAAGAGGTTTGCCGAGAGATCCGTCCCCAAACGACCTCAGTCACTCTCTCAGTGAATGGGGTCACGAAACCGATCACTAAGGCATCGAAGCCATGAAGGAATACAATGTGAGCAAAGACCGGAACGCGACGTACAGTTGGGAAGAAATCGAAAATGACATTCGCGAAGCTGTTTTGGCGTTTGCGTCGATGATCGCCTTTGCAGGTCCAGACGAAGGTGTTGCCTGCACGTTTCTCGGTATCGACAAGGACCAAACTGACTGGCACACACTATCGACCAACGCGGATCAAGCATTCCCGGTTGAGCGACACAAACTTTATAAACTGGCCGTCCGTGCTTATGATCACGCGTATCAACTCGGCGATGTTGATTTCCACGCCTCTGGGGCGGTCGACCCTTTCAATGAAGAGTCGTATGAAGTTCTTATGATTTTGCAGGGGTATCCGAGGTCGGATCAAAACGGCGACTTTTCGCCATTTGAGCCCCGCTCGAATAGCCCTTTGAGAAATATGCTCGAGACCGCGTATGCACGTTGGGAGCTCGAGCATGGCAATGATCTGTCGATTAGGCAGTTGGCATTGCTGTCAAATATGACACTCCCCGCTGTCAGGACGTCAATAAGCAAAGAAGGCATCAAGACAAAACAGATCATGCTCTCGAAGGAAGCCCTCAAGAGCTTACCAGAAGAAGAGCGATTGGGACGTGTAGCTTCTGAGAACGCTTTGTCTTGGCTTCGCGGTCGACGTGGCTTCATACCGACAATTAGCACCGCTGGAACGGCGCGTATGGAAGTCCTGTGGCCAGCGTTCTTAAAGCCAGGCGCTGACATAATGGAGGGGGTACAAAAGGCCATCAAAGTGCTGAAGCCTTCGATTGCCGCCCTTGCCAGTGAGGCAGAGGTGGAAGGCGAATGGCTGGAAGGTCTGCTTGGTGACACGCCGGTCGCACTTGATCTCGACGCGCTGCAACGCCTCGCGAAGGCACTTCGTGCGCCGACACCCGCTTTCGTGGGTGGGTTGGTTCAGGAACTTTTGGTTAGGCAGAGCAACGCATAGCGAAATCTTCACCGCGCAATGGTGAATAGCTCATCTGATCCTGTCACGGTATGGAGGGCTAGGCCGCAAACACCATGAAGCAGGCGAACCGAGCCGACGTATCAAACCTCCACACTTTCGTTCGCGACACATACCACGTCGTCGTCAGCCCATCACGCTTCACACGTAATACCATCGGCGGCAAAATCGACAGTCACACCAAGCGCTAGCGACTCCGCCAGACTCACCAGGGCGGCCGCCAGAGCACGTCCTCTCTTCAAGATTAACTTGGTGTAGCAGCCATAGCAGCGAACGCGCCTAGTGCCCCCCCTATGAGCCGCGGCGATGCTCGAGCACATGATGACTCGCAATCTTTTTGCGATAGCGAAGCCAGCCCTGAGGTTTAACACTGCAAAAGGTGGGGGAACACCTTGGTTCTCGAACGTCGCCGGTCCGGTCATCACCAAATCTATGACACAAGAGCTGCCAGGCTTAGGATGCGAAACCTGTGCCCTTCAATCGTATGGAACCTGTTTGGAGTTGTGGCTAAACGATCGCAAGCGACACTGGTTCTCCTAGTTTTCGATTGCAGTTGATCTGATTTTGATCCGATGGAATCATCGATATGAACGCCGTTCACAGACAGCTTTTCGGCAAAAACCGCGTATGAACCGGTTTTTGTCAACATGTGCGCTTATCGAAAGTGCGTTTCGGCCAATGAAACAAGGGGGTTTTGTGCGGCGGTGAGTTTACAAAAGCTCAGCACTCAGCCTAAAGCGCAACAAGATTTAGGCGTTTTGCACACTCAAAGTTGACAAAAATGGCTCTTTTCGGGCATTTGTAAACCCGTCAGCGGCCATTTGTAAACACGCCGCAACACGCAATTGACCATTTACACGAAGGGCGGATTGCGGACCTTCGCTGCAAGCGCGACCCATCCATCCTGAGGGGTTGGAAACCGACATTCAAGCCACCCCAAACTGGGCTTAACGCTGCGCTACCGCAAGTCTGCTTCGAGCCCAAGTGCATTCGTGGAGCTTGCCTATCTGGCCTCCCAATCCCGCAAAACGAAATTGGATATCCAGACATCCAATTGAGTGCTAGCAACGGTTCAGGCACGCCAATTTTGGTAGAGCTGGGGATTGCCCACAAAAGGATTAGCTTTCATGAATTTTACTACAAGCCTTAAACGCACCAGCATCTACGCCGCAACAGTTGTACTTTCACTCGCCGCAACAACCGCTAACGCAGCCTGCTCGGACCCAGCTGCACCGAGGGTTGATTGGAGCGGGTGCGACAAGTCTGGCGCGCAGCTGCGCCACGCGGACCTGCAAGACGCGAACCTGAGCAACGCCAAGCTGGAAGGCGCGGACCTGAGCGGCGCGGACCTTTGGAGCGCGGACCTGAGAAGCGCGGACCTGAGCAACGCGTACCTGAGCAATGCGTACCTGAACTACGCGGACCTGAGAAGCGCGGACCTGAGCAACACGAAACTGATCGACGCGAACCTGACCAGCGCGGACCTGAGCGGCGGGGACCTGCAAGGCGTGAACCTGTTCGCAGCGGTGCTGCCCTTCGCGAACCTGAGCGGCGCGAACCTGAGCGGCGCGGACCTGAGAAGCGCGAGCCTGGGCGGCGCGGACCTGACTGGCGCTACCCTGAGCGGCGCGGACCTGAGCGAAGCGTGGCTGATGGGGGCGACGTGGACGGACGGCCGGACGTGCGGCGAGGGTTCCATAGGTTATTGCAATTAGAGTCGGCCTGACGGACGGGGCCGTGACGGAGAGCTCAAGCTTGAGACATCTGCGCCCTAAATAGCCGCGCCCGCCCTCCAATCGGGAAGGCGGGACCAGTGCCATCTATGATTGCGGCCATGCTAGTTGTCTTACGCGTTCTGGTCCCCGCGTCCAAGTTGGCCCCACCCCAACCACTGGTTCAAAACAGCGACGCGCCATTGTGTGTCCGGTAATGATGCGCATGAACATTGGCCGAGTGAGAAAGCCCGCCAATCTTCGGGCCGTTTCTGCAGCGCAGCGGATTGGTGCTTTGGCCGCAGACCGACATTTGAGCCGACAAAATGCTGCGTGATGCACGAATGTCTCCTTCGGTGGGCCGCGTTGCAGCAACTTAAAGAGGCTGTGAAAGGCTGCAATGGGCCGTTCGCGTCGAATACTGCGCCACTACTTTCCTTCTATCGCCACAGCCTGGAGGGTTCTTCACTAAAAATATCTGCGGCAGCCCGAGCCATCCCCATCACATACGCACACCCTTCTAGGACTTCGACCTTTTTTCAAAGTCCCTCTGTCCCCCCACAGGCATCCGTCACTTTGCGCTCTATTAGCTTATATCAAACAGCAAAGTGAGAAGAACAATGAAACACCCACACGCACATACCGCAGCCACGCAGTTCATCAATGCGCGCATCGACGCCATCAGTCATCGCAAATCGCAACAACAGATGGCGCAAGACGCGGGATTCAAAAACTCGAACATGATCACACAGCTTAAACAAGGCTCAACGAAGATCGCGTTAGATCGCGTGCCCGGATTGGCAAAAGCGCTTGAGGTTGATCCGGCCCTTCTGATGCGGCTCACGCTTGAGCAGTCTGTCGGCAAGACATCAGCGGCGGCGTTGATCGCGTGCTTTGGTTCGCCCGTAACCGCAAACGAACAGGGCTGGCTTGACGAACTCCGCGATGCATCAGACGGCAGCGACCCAAGGCTGACAGGACGAGCCCGCACAACCTTGCGTGGGGTGTTCGGTAAATGACTGACACGCCCTTCACAACACCGCGCCACATGGTCCCGAACTGGGAGGACCTGACCGAGAATGAAAGAGGTTGGATCGAGTTCATCCGTATCATCTCGGGTGGTCGTGACCCAGGTATCAACCTTGAGCGCGTACAGGCACTGAGAGAGGTGCTGGAGCGCAAGTACAGCAAGAGGTGACCAACAGAGAGGTGTGGTGTGGCGGCTCGTCCCGTAGGGGCTGTGTATAGGGCGGTGCAGCCATTCCCCGCCCTGCTAGCTTACCAGAAAAACAAGCAAAAACGGGCTCACTTCGTTAACAGGCAATCTGAAAATCTAGACGCTCAACAAAGCAGGTCTCCAGTGTGTTTTCATGCGCTTGGATATCTGCAACCCGCCAACGTGTGCAGCCGCTGCTCAGTTTGTAGGCTTTGGGAAAGCTTCCTTTGCGTTTCCAACGCCAAATGCAGTCGACAGAAACTCCGTAGCGTTCTGCGAGTTGTGATACGGACAAAAATGGCGACTCGTCTGTTGTTACTTCTTTCACGTTAACTTCTTCCTTGCTTGGCGACCGAGAAACGGCATTGTGACATGCATTCTCTTAGTTCAAACTTAGTTGAATGTACTTTAGGGAACGGCTCTTTTTTTGTTTTTCTGCCGCGGAAGAATAACGATGGCACCCGTTTGAGCTTCGAACCCAGGTCGACAAGATTTTTGTGTGGCGCAGAGTTTGCCACCAAAGACACAACGAATATAGAATTCTACAGGCGCACAGATCGTTACTACCAGATGACTCTTGTAGCCCATATGTAGCCCAGAACCGCAAACAATGCCTGACCTGCGAATGAAGCCGCGCAACATATCAAACAATATCAATGAGATGAAGTGGTGCCCGAAGACGGATTTGAACCGCCGACACGCGGATTTTCAATCCGCTGCTCTACCAACTGAGCTATTCGGGCAACTTTGGGGGTATTAGGACAGCGCGGGGGGGCTGTCCAGAGGAATTGCGCAAAAAATTACGCGGTGGGTGCAAATTACTGCTGGGGCAGCGGGGGGTGGTTTGGGGCCTCGTCGTCGTCGTCCTCGGCTGTCACTGCGGCGGGGATGGCGTAAGACCCATTCAGCCATTTGCCAAGGTCAATATCAGCGCAGCGGCGCGAGCAAAAGGGTGCGTATTTGGCATCGCGGTCGCGGGCGCAGATTGGGCAACTCATGCCAACACCTCTGCCAACGTCAAACGGTCGCGTTTGCGCACCAATTCATACAGGCCCAGAGTGGTCCAACCGACAAGGCTGGTTTCCGCCGCCTCGCCCTTGAACGCGGCGCGCAGCACTTGGTCCAGCACAGCGCGGTCGCGTTTGGGCATGGGGGCGAAATCCACCACGATTTGCCCGCCAAGCCCGCGCAGACGCAACTGGCGCGGCAAATCGCGGGCGGCGGCGATATTGGCCTTCAGGCCTGCGGCGGGCGTGGTGTCGCCCCCTGTGTTCACATCCACCGCCAACAGCGCGCGGGTGGGTTCCACCATCATATGCCCATCACCCGACAGATCGACGCGCGGTGTTAGCAGGGCGTCGATCATCTCCAACACGCCACAATCGGCAAAACCGCCTGTCAGCACCTCATCGGGGGCCGGGTCCGCCCAGTCGCGCCAGGCTGTGTCATGCGCAGATGCGCCTTCAACCAGCAGTTCGGGGCCGCCTTGGGTGTCGGCCAAAACCGCCTCGGCCAGCGCGCGCATGGTGGCGATATCGCCCGCAATTTCATCTGCATCCGCGCTTTCGCAAGCGGAACGCAATATCAGGCCCAGCGTGTCGCCGACACCCGCCATGGCGGTATCAGCAATGGCTTGCAGGTCGGCGCGCAAATCGTCGTCCTTGACGCGGCGCGAAATGTTCAGGCCCGGCGCGCCAGGGGTCACAATCGCATAGCGGCTTTTGAACAACAGGCGCGTGGTGACGGGCACGGCCTTACCCCCTTCGGCGGGGCCGGTGACCTGCACCAATAGGCGCGCGCCCGGCGCGATGCCTGCGGTTTGGCGCAAAAACCCCATCTCGGACGGAAGTTTCACGAACACCCCGCCTTGGCCCTTCATCGGCCGGTCGGCCACAACGCGGTAAATCGCACCGGGCAGGGCCGCATCGGTTTCAGGGTCAATCAGCAGGTCTTGCAACACGCCGTCCACCATCAGGGCGGCGGCGGGGCGGCCTTGCACCTCGTCCAGAATAACAATGCGGCCTTTCATGGCTGCTCCTTCCAAATCGGGTATCCTGCGGTGCCCAGCATCGCGGCAGTTTCCGCCACGGGCAGGCCCATGATCCCGGTGAACGACCCCGAAATCCACGGGATAAACGCACCCGCCAACCCTTGAATACCGTAACCGCCCGCCTTGCCCTGCCAGTCGTTTGACGCAAGGTAGGTGTTCAATTCAACATCCGACAATCGCTTCATTTTGACAGCCGATGCCACCTCGCGGGTCCAGATTTTGTCGCCACGCCGCACGGCCACGGCCGTAATCACCGAATGACGGCGACCGCCAAGCGCCAGCAAAAACTCCGCAGCTTGGCCTGCATCCACAGGTTTTCCCAAAATCCGGCGGCCCAGCGCCACGGTGGTATCGGCGCACAGCACGATGTCATCCGCATCGGCCACCACTGCCATCGCCTTGGCACGAGCAATCCGCGCGCAATACGGGCGCGGCAGTTCCACCTTTAAAGGCGTCTCATCAATATCGGGGGGCAGCACCGCATCGGGCACCACGCCAATCTGCGCCAGCAGGTCCAACCTGCGCGGACTGGCCGAGCCGAGGATCAGCCGCATGATTACTTGAAGCGGTAGTTGATACGGCCTTTGGACAAATCGTAGGGGGTCATTTCCACCTGCACCTTGTCACCTGCCAACACGCGAATACGGTTTTTGCGCATTTTGCCTGCCATCACAGCGATCAATTCATGGCCGTTCTCAAGTTCGACCTTGAATGTCGCATTGGGCAAAAGTTCCTTAACGACACCGGGGAATTCGAGAATGTCTTCTTTGGCCATGGTCACTCCAATAGTGTTTAGCCCGCAAAGATGCGGGCTTTTGCGGGCATATGCGCCCATATGTCCTGATTTTCAAGCGCTAATGCGCCGCAGCCCGTCATTCCTTGGGGATGACGCGCAGATGCAGGTCACGCAATTGCTCATTTGTTGGCTCTGATGGGGCGTTCATCAGCAGGTCTTCGGCGCGCTGGTTCATCGGGAACATGATCACCTCGCGGATGTTCGCCTCATCCGCCAGCAGCATCACGATGCGGTCGATGCCCGCTGCACACCCGCCATGGGGCGGCGCGCCGTATTTGAACGCCTTGACCATACCGCCAAACCGCTTGTTCACCTCATCATTGGGGTAACCCGCCAGTTCAAACGCCTTGTACATAATTTCGGGTTTGTGATTGCGGATACCGCCCGAAATCAGCTCATACCCATTACAAGCAAGGTCATATTGATAGGCATAGACGTTCAGCGGGTCACCCTGCAGCGCCTCCATCCCACCTTGCGGCATTGAAAACGGGTTGTGGCTGAAGTCGATTTTGCCATCGTCGGTTTTTTCAAACATCGGGAAATCGACGATCCACGCAAAGCGGAAGGTGTCTTTTTCGGTCAGGCCCAACTCATTGCCAATCTCATTGCGCGCACGCCCTGCGACCGCTTGGAAGGTTTCGGGCTTGCCACCGAGGAAGAAGGCGGCATCGCCAACACCGAGGCCGAGTTGCTGGCGGATAGCTTCGGTGCGTTCGGGGCCGATGTTTTTAGCGAGAGGTCCTGCGGCAACCGAATTGCTGGACCACTTACCAAGTTTGCGCGCAACCCGTTCGTGCCACGCTTCTTTGGCTTCGCCTTTTTCTTGTGGATTCTGGATTGCGTCAAAGACGATGCCCTCGCCGTAACCTTCTTCACGCCAGAAGATATAGCCCATGCCCGGCAGGCCTTGCTGTTGCGCAAAGGCGTTCATGCGGTCGCAGAATTTGCGGCTGCCGCCTGTGGGCGCGGGAATGGCGCGAATCTCGTTGCCTTCGGATTCGAGGAGTTTGGCGAAAATGGCAAAGCCGGAGCCGCGGAAATGTTCCGATACGTCCTGCATGATGATCGGGTTGCGCAGGTCGGGCTTGTCCGATCCGTACCATTTCAGCGCGTCGTTGTAGGCGATCAGGGGCCAGTTTGTGTCGATCTTTTTACCCTTGCCGAACTCCTCGAATATCCCTTGGACAACGGGTTGCACGGCGGCAAATACATCCTCCTGCTTGACAAAAGACATTTCAATATCAAGCTGATAGAAGTCGGTTGGCGAACGGTCTGCGCGCGGGTCCTCATCGCGGAAACAGGGCGCGATCTGGAAATATTTGTCGAAACCCGACACCATGATCAACTGTTTGAACTGCTGTGGCGCTTGCGGCAGGGCGTAAAACTTGCCGGGGTGCAGACGGGATGGCACCAGAAAATCTCGCGCGCCTTCGGGGCTGCTGGCCGTGATGATCGGGGTTTGGAATTCGTTGAACCCTTGGTCCCACATCCGGTTGCGGATGGACCGCACCACGTTGGAGCGCAGCATCATATTGGCGTGCAATTTGTCGCGGCGCAGGTCAAGGAAACGGTAGGTCAGGCGCGTTTCCTCTGGGTAATCCACCTCGCCAAACACAGGCATCGGCAACTCCTCTGCCGCGCCCAACACTTCCATTCCGCGGGCGTACACCTCAATTTGTCCGGTTGGCAATTTGGGGTTCACCAGCGCCGCATCGCGCGCTTTGACCGTGCCATCAATGCGAATGACCCATTCCGCGCGCACTTTATCCAGATCGGCAAACGCCGGGCTGTCGCTGTCGGCGATGATTTGTGTGATGCCGTAATGGTCGCGCAAATCAATGAACAACACGCCGCCATGATCGCGGACCCGATGCACCCAGCCGGACAGGCGGATATCTTGCCCCACGTTGGCGGCGTTGAGTTGGGCGCAAGTGTGGCTGCGGTAAGCGTGCATGACGGATCCCTTTCCAAGGGCTGGTTTTGTGTTAGGCGTGATACACATCGCGCGGGCGGTGAAGTCAAGTCCACAAGGGGAAAGATGGGCCCGTAAAGGGAAACGGGCGGCCACCTTCGGGGGCGTTGAGCCCCCGCGCGGCGGCTTTGGCGCGTGGGGCCAAGGTTGGGCGCAAGGGTTAAGCACGGGCCACGTGGGAGCGTTCGGTTTTAGGTATTTTTGCCAAGATGAATGGGAAAGCGCGGTTCCGGGCGGGCATGGCCGATTTTACTCGATTCCGCCCTTGCACCCCGGCCCATGCTGGCTATAACCCGGCAAGTTTTGCGCGGAATTTGGGCGCATACCAGCAGGAGAATGGCCATGCCGAAAAGAACCGACATCACATCCATCATGATTATCGGTGCGGGGCCCATTGTGATTGGGCAGGCGTGCGAGTTCGACTATTCCGGGGCGCAAGCGTGCAAGGCGCTGCGTGAGGAAGGGTATCGGGTGATTTTGGTCAACTCTAACCCTGCGACGATCATGACCGATCCGGGGTTGGCGGATGCCACCTATATCGAGCCGATCACGCCAGAGGTTGTGGCCAAGATTATTGAAAAAGAGCGCCCCGATGCGTTGTTGCCCACCATGGGCGGGCAGACGGGCTTGAACACCGCGTTGGCGCTGGCCGATATGGGTGTGTTGGAAAAGTATAATGTAGAGCTGATCGGGGCCAAGCGCGCTGCTATTGAAATGGCAGAAGATCGCAAGTTGTTTCGTGAGGCGATGGACCGCATCGGGTTGGAAAACCCCAAAGCGACGATCATTGCCGCGCCGAAAATGGCCAATGGCAAGTATGACATCAAGGCCGGTGTGGCCGAGGCGATGAGTGCGATTGAATATGTGGGCCTGCCTGCCATTATCCGCCCGGCGTTTACGCTGGGGGGCACCGGCGGCGGTGTCGCTTATAACCGCGATGATTATGAGGCGATTTGTCGGAGTGGCCTTGAGGCCAGCCCGATGGCGCAGATTTTGGTCGACGAATCCCTGCTCGGTTGGAAAGAGTTTGAGATGGAGGTGGTGCGCGACACTGCCGACAACGCCATCATCATCTGCGCGATTGAAAATATTGACCCGATGGGGGTGCATACCGGGGATTCAATCACCGTGGCCCCTGCCCTGACCTTGACCGACAAAGAATACCAGATCATGCGCAACGGTTCCATCGCCGTGCTGCGTGAAATTGGGGTGGAAACCGGCGGGTCCAACGTGCAATGGGCGATCAACCCCGCCGATGGGCGCATGGTGGTGATCGAGATGAACCCGCGGGTGTCGCGGTCATCCGCGCTGGCGTCCAAGGCCACAGGGTTTCCGATTGCCAAGGTCGCGGCAAAGCTGGCCGTCGGCTATACGCTGGATGAGTTGGACAATGACATCACAAAGGTCACGCCCGCCAGCTTTGAGCCGTCGATTGACTATGTCGTCACCAAAATCCCGCGCTTTGCGTTTGAGAAATTCCCGGGGTCCGAGCCGCATCTGACCACCGCGATGAAATCGGTGGGTGAGGTGATGGCGATTGGCCGCACTATCCACGAGTCGATGCAAAAGGCACTGGCGAGTTTGGAAACTGGGCTGTCGGGGTTTGACGAAATCGCCATCCCGGGCGCGCCAGACCGTGCCGCCGTGTCGATGGCGCTGGCCAAGCAAACCCCAGACCGCTTGCGCGTGATTGCCCAAGCGATGCGCTTTGGCTTTTCCGATGATGAGATCAACCAGATCACCTGTTTCGATCCGTGGTTTTTGGCCCGCATCCGCGAGATTATGGATGTGGAGGCCGACGTGCGCCGCGATGGGTTGCCCACGCAACCCACCGCCCTGCGCCGCCTGAAAATGCTGGGCTTTACCGATGCGCGGCTTGCCACCCTGACGGGCCGCGATGAAGGCCAAGTGCGCCGTGCACGCCGCAACCTTGGCGTCAACGCCGTGTTCAAACGCATTGACACTTGTGCCGCGGAATTTGAGGCGCAGACGCCTTATATGTATTCCACCTACGAATCGCCGGCGATGGGTGATGTGGAATGTGAGGCGCGGCCTTCCGATGCCAAAAAAGTGGTCATTCTGGGTGGTGGCCCAAACCGCATCGGCCAAGGAATTGAGTTTGATTATTGCTGCTGCCATGCCTGCTATGCCCTGACGGCGGCGGGGTATGAAACCATCATGATCAACTGCAACCCCGAAACGGTTTCGACCGATTACGACACCAGTGACCGCCTGTATTTTGAACCGCTGACACTGGAACATGTGCTGGAAATCCTGCGCGTGGAACAGGAAAACGGCACCCTGCACGGGGTTATCGTGCAATTTGGCGGCCAAACCCCGTTAAAGCTGGCCAATGCGCTGCATGATGAAGGTATCCCCATCCTCGGCACCACGCCCGACGCCATTGATCTGGCCGAGGACCGCGAGCGTTTTCAGCAACTGCTGCACAAACTGGGCCTGAAACAACCCCATAACGGCACAGCGCGGTCGCGCGATGAGGCGTTCGCCGTGGCCAAGGATGTCGGCTACCCGCTGGTCATCCGCCCCTCCTTCGTTTTGGGCGGCCGGGCGATGGAAATCATCCGCGATGACGCGCAGCTGGAACGCTATATCCGCGAGGCGGTGCAGGTTTCCGGCAATAACCCCGTGTTGCTGGACAGCTATCTGTCGGGTGCTATTGAGGTGGACGTTGATGCGCTGTCTGATGGGCACAACGTGCATGTCGCGGGTATCATGGAACATATTGAGGAGGCGGGGGTCCATTCGGGCGACTCAGCCTGCTCCCTGCCCCCGCATTCCCTGTCCCCTGCGGTGATTGCGGAGTTGAAGGTGCAAACCGTTGCCATGGCCCGCGCGTTGAACGTGGTCGGCCTGATGAACGTGCAATTTGCGCTGAAAGGCGACGATATTTATGTGCTGGAGGTGAACCCGCGCGCATCGCGCACTGTGCCCTTTGTCGCCAAAGCGACCGACAGCGCCATTGCGTCAATTGCGGCCCGGCTGATGGCAGGCGAGCCGTTGTCAAACTTTCCGCTGCGCGCGCCTTACGCGGCGGGCGTTGGCCCCGATACCGACCTGCCGCTGGCCGACCCGAACACGCTGGCCGACCCGATCACCCCGTGGTTTTCGGTCAAAGAGGCGGTTTTGCCCTTTGCCCGTTTCGCAGGCGTGGACCCTCTCTTGGGCCCAGAAATGCGGTCGACCGGAGAGGTGATGGGCTGGGATCGCACCTTCCCGCTGGCGTTCCTAAAGGCGCAAATGGGCGCAGGCAACGACCTGCCGCTGGAAGGCCGCGTGTTCTTGTCGATCAAGGATATGGACAAAACCGATGCGATGGCAGCCGCTGCGCGCGATCTGGTCGCAATGGGGTTCGAAATTGTGGCAACCAAAGGCACGGCCATGTGGCTGGAAACCGTTGGGGCGGCATCAACACTGGTAAACAAAGTTTATGAAGGCCGCCCGAACATCGTGGACCGCCTGAAAAACGAAGATATTGCGCTGGTTTTGAACACGACCGAGGGCACGCAATCTATCCAAGACAGCCGCGAAATTCGCCGCGTGGCGCTGTTTGACAAAATTCCGTATTTCACGACCGCTGCAGGGTCGATCGCCGCCGTTTCCGCGATGAAGGCCCGGGGTGAAGGGATTGGCGTGCGCACCTTGCAGGGCTAACTCCTGCCGGGCGGGTGGGGCAAACGTCCCCCCTGCCCGGTTGCGCGCGACCCGTTGGATGCTGCGTTATTGAAACGAAAACGTGTCGTAATCTGCTTTGTAAGAATCTTTGATGTTTTGGACCAAACCCGCGCTTAGGTCCTGCACTTTCATTTTATTACCGCTGCCTTGCTCGCGCTGCAAAACAAAATCCTTGCCCGTTCGGGCAATCAGTTCGGCCCGAAAAACCTCCAGCTCATTCATCTTGAACAGCCGGTCGTAATACCCGGCATCATTGCCCAAAAAGAACACATGCGGTTCGGTGTGATGCTTGATCGAACTGGACAGGGAGCGGTACAGGTCCATCTTTTCGACAAATTCGGCAAAAGATGGCCGCGGCGTGGCCCCCTTTTCCAGATCCTCCGCCGAAATCATAGCGGCGTCCAATTCCCCAAGGTTCAAAACCCTGTTCACATAACAAGACAGCAAGCGGTGAACAGGCTCGCGCAGCACTGCCGTTTTCCAATACTCTGCCGCCACCGCCGGGTTTTTCGGCTTGAACGCCGCGCTGGGATAGCAGGTGTGGATATGAAAAGGCTTGCCGTTTTTGATCGAAGGCTCAAACGCCTCACCATTTTGCAAAAAATAAAATGCAAATTTTAACGACGTGCAGGCGTTTT
Source organism: Pseudorhodobacter antarcticus (assembly GCF_900110135.1). Classification (GTDB taxonomy): domain Bacteria; phylum Pseudomonadota; class Alphaproteobacteria; order Rhodobacterales; family Rhodobacteraceae; genus Pseudorhodobacter; species Pseudorhodobacter antarcticus. The sequence continues at coordinate 13,926 of NZ_FOCO01000018.1, forward strand.
TGGGCACCGCCGTGTATGTGATTTTTGGCTCGGACAAAATAACGGGCATGGGCAGCATATATCCTTGTGGGACCACCCCAGGTTCAAGCCAAGCGCAACGGCGGATTGGCCTTGGCGCAGGGTCTGTTCTGGGCAATCGCGGTCTATCGTGACGCGCGGTCAATACCCGCCGCACCAACCAAGTGCAAGCATGGCACACCAACGCACTCTGCGCTGCCCCCTTGACAAAACCAAAATTTCTCCCCATCTGGCACTTATCCGAGTGCCCGTGCCGCGTGAGCATGTGAACGGCCCGGATGTTGGTTCCCACCGTCACGCAGGGGTTCCGCGGTGCCGACGGGGTGCTTGCAGGGGCAGGTATCCGAGGCGCGCGCCGCTCCCTTTTGGCCGCGATGGTGCGGCACAGGTGTGCATTTGCACGCCGGAAAGACTATTTATGACGACGTTTGCTGATCTGGGACTTTCCCCCAAACTTATGGCCGGGCTTGATAAAGCTGGCTATACCGCGCCCACACCCATTCAGGTGCAGGCCATTCCGCATATCATGAAAGGCCGTGATATCATGGGCTTGGCGCAAACCGGCACGGGTAAAACCGCCGCCTTTGGCCTGCCTTTGCTGCACCGCCTGCTGGATATCGGTCACCCGCCCGCGCCGCGCACGGTGCGCAGCCTTATCTTGGCACCTACCCGCGAATTGGTCGCACAAATTTCCGACAATTTGACCAATTACACCAAGGGCACGCCTGTCAAAGTCGTCACCATCACCGGTGGTGCCTCGATTTTCCGCCAGTCCGAAAAGCTGGCCAAAGGTGCCGATGTTGTTGTCGCAACCCCCGGCCGTTTGATCGACCTTTTGGACCGCAAGGCCCTGACGCTGGAGGCGTGCGGCTATTTGGTGCTGGATGAGGCGGACCAAATGCTGGACATGGGGTTTATTCACGCCCTGCGCAAAATTGCGCAATATATCCCGCTGAAACGCCAAACCATGCTGTTTTCGGCCACCATGCCGAAATTGATCGAGGATTTGGCAGGCACATATCTGCGCGACCCAATCAAAGTGCAGGTCGCCCCTCCGGGCAAGCCTGTTGAAAAGATTGAACAATCCGTGCATTATACCCCGCAGGGTGATAAGGCAAAACTGCTGGAAACCTATTTGAAGGAACACCCGGGCGAACAGGCGCTTGTCTTTGGCCGCACCAAACACGGGTCGGAAAAGCTGATGAAATTGCTCGTGTCCTGGGGCTTCAAAGCAGGCTCCATCCACGGCAACAAATCGCAAAACCAGCGCGACCGCACCCTGACCGAGTTTCGCAATGCCGAATTGGACGTGTTGGTGGCAACCGATGTGGCCGCGCGCGGCATCGACATTCCAGGCGTGCGCCATGTCTATAACTACGACCTGCCAAACGTGCCGGAAAACTATGTCCACCGCATTGGCCGCACCGCGCGCGCCGGTGCCGAAGGGCGCGCCGTGGCGTTTTGTGCCCCGGCCGAAATGGGCGAATTGAAAGACATCGAAAAGCTGTTGAAAAACCCACTGCCAATCATCGGCGGCGCACCGTGGGGCCTTGCCGATATTAAGGCCGCGCCAAAGCCACCTCAGCGTGGCGCACGCCCGCCGCGCGCAGGCGGTGCTGGTGGTCAAGGCAAACCCCGGTCTGCCCAAGGCAAACCGGGCAGCAAACCATCAAGCGCACCAAAGCCACAAGGCAAGCCAATGCGCTCTGTCGAAGGTGGGCATGGCGCACCGAAAAAGGGCAAACCAGCCGGGCGCCCACAAGGCCGCTTTACCGCTGCATGATTAAAAAAAGGGCGGGGAAAAACCTCCGCCCTTTTTTCTAACCTTGGACCGCGATGACGGTCAGTGGGATTCTTCTTCCAAATTAAGCTTCATTTCCAACAAAACTTGCTGGATCGACAGGGTTTCGCGCAACAACCGCTTCGCCTCATTGATCGAGATTTTGCCGTCGGCAATGGCGGTGTTATACTCCCCCATCAACATGGCAAACCGCTGCGCCAATGCGACCACATCGGCGTTAATGCCTTGTGATGTCGAATTACGCCGCGTGCCGTCATAGGCCAAAGTGATGCCGCGCAATTCAGCCAACGCACTGGTAACATGCGGATAACTGGATCCCGCCTCTAATGCTGCCACCACATTAATCGGCATGAATCGGTCGGCATGTTCTTCGGCATCGGAATAATAGCGCCCGATCGTGGCTTTGGACTTGCCCGACAATTCACATGCGGCCTCAATCCCCACATCCTTGACCAAGGCTTCGGTGTGTTTCTTCAAGTATCCATGATGTTTCATTTTCAGGGCCTTCGGCGTTACGTCCAGAACAGTCTGGGGGAAATCAATATGCCTTTTCCCATTAAGCCGCCATTTAGAATTTGTCATCATAGATTTAAGTCCAGTGTATGTTGGACTTGTCACGAGTGTCCGGTGTCCCCAGCATCGGAAAAGGCGTGGTCCCACCGTATCTTTGCCCTGCAAAGGGACGTGGGGCCGTTGGTCCGCGCGGTACGGTGGGCCGTATAATGTGCGCGTCAAAGGTGCGAAGGGGCTGTGATTTGTGCCGTGTGTGTGGCGCACCGCAGCCCCTTGTTTTTTTTCGACCCTGCCCTTGGGCGGCACGCGAAAATAAACTTGCCCGCAGGGCCATCCCAAGGCAAACACAGGCGCATGGCCAAACTTTATTTCCACTACTCCACCATGAACGCGGGCAAATCGACCGCGCTTTTGCAAGCCTCGCACAATTACCGCGAGGGGGGCATGACGACCTATTTGATCACCGCCCAGTTGGACAATCGCGCCGGGCATGCCCGCATCGCCAGCCGCATTGGCATTGCGCAAGCCGCAGATACCTTTGCCCCCGGCGAGGATTTGTTTGCCAAAATCGCAGGCCAGTTAGCCAACGGCCCCATCGCTTGCGTGTTTATGGATGAAGCGCAGTTTTTGACCAAAGCGCAGGTCTGGCAATTGGCCCGCGCGGTGGACGATTTGAACGTACCGATCATGTGCTATGGGTTGCGGGTGGATTTTCAAGGCAATCTGTTCCCCGGATCTGCGGCATTGCTGGCTTGGGCCGATGAAATGCGTGAGGTGCGCACGATTTGCCATTGCGGGAAAAAGGCCACGATGGTGGTGCGCAAAGGGCCGGATGGTGCGGTACTGTCGGACGGCGACCAAGTGCAGATTGGCGGCAATGAAACCTATGTCTCCTTGTGCCGCCGCCATTGGCGCACGGCGGTTGGCGTGCATCAGGCGCTGATCGACGGCTCCCCCGCCTGACGCCCGCGCAGCGCAATCATGCCCCCCGCCACCGCAATCATGCCCATGCCAAGGGTGGCAAGCCCTGTCAGGGTTTCGCCCCACAAAATCCACCCCCAAAACGCCGCCAGCGGCAGGGCGGAATATTCAAACACCGACACTCGGCTGGCTTCGGCAATTTGATACGCCCGCACCAGCATTGCGATACCAACCAACGACCCCGCCGCCTGCACAAAGGTCCAGCCATAAAAACTGGCCGATGGCCGCACCCAACCGCGCAGCACAAACCCCGCCGCGCCGTCCGGCACATCCAGCGGCAACACGGTCAACACCGTCACACCAATCACACCAAACACCCCCAGCGCCGCAAAAAACCCAAGCGTCAGGGTTTCCGCCGCCTCACCTTCGCACCATTCGCGGGTGGCCACATTTCCCATCGCGTAAAACGCCCCCGCCACCACGGGCATCAACGCGGCCAGTGACGCGCCGCGCAACGCCTCTGGCCCCAGCACCAAAGCCACCCCGGCAAAGCCCAAGGCAACAGCCGCAATCCGCACCACCCCAATCGCGTGGCCATACACAAACCGCGTGATCAGCAAAACGAAAATTGGCGCGGTGAACAGCCCCGCCGCCACCACCGCCACAGGCAAAAACGCCAGCGCCCCAAAATAAATCAGCATCGCCATGCCATGCACGCTGGACCGCGCCACCACCGCCCCCATCCGCCGGGGCCGCAGCCGCAAAGCCATAAACGGCGCGCAAACCAACAACAGCCCCACCACCATCGCCGTGCGTATGGCATGAAACTGCCACAGCCCCGCCTCCACCGCGATCACCCGCACAAAGTTGTCGGTAAACCCAATCACGGTCGCAAAGGCCAAAACCAACAGGGCTGCGCGGATAACAGGGTCTAATGTCGGTTTCATCGGGTCAGGCCTTTTTCTTTGTCTTTACGGCTTCGGGTAATTTCGCCCATGATGCATGGCGGAAAGCGACATTTTTGACCCGTCGCGCCCAATGCGGCCGCAGGCAGTCAGAAAAACAATGGGAGGACGGCGATGGGCTGGTTGGCGGATGAGGTGGGGCTGGAACGGTGTGCTGCCAATCATGTGGCGCTGACGCCCTTGTCGCATCTGGCGCGCGCGGCGGATGTGTTTCCGGGCCGCGTGGCGCTGGTTTATGGCCAAACCCGGCGCAGCTACGCGCAATACCACGCGCGGGTCAGCCGTTTGGCATCGGCACTGGCCGCACACGGCGTGCGCCCCGGCGATGTGGTGGCAACCTTGCTGCCCAACATCCCCGCGCAGGCCGAGGCGCATTTTGGCGTGCCCGCCTGCGGCGCGGTGATCAACACCATCAACACCCGTCTGGACCCTGACACGATCGCCTATATCTTTGATCATGGCGGCGCGGCGGTTTTGCTATGCGACACCGCCCTGTTGCCATTGGCCGAGGCGGCGATTGATCTGCAAGCAGGCCCGCCCCCCCATATCATCGAGGTAGTGGATGCCGAAGCGGGTTTTGCCCCCACCGGGCGCTTTCAAACCTATGAAGATTTGCTGGACCAAGGCGACCCCGCAGCACCATGGCATATGCCCGCAGATGAATGGGAAAGCATCGCGCTAAACTACACCTCCGGCACCACGGGTCGGCCCAAAGGCGTGGTGTGCCATCACCGCGGCGCATATTTGCTGACCATGGGCACCGTGGTCAGTTGGGGCATGGCGATGCACCCGGTCTATCTGACCATCGTGCCGCTGTTTCATTGCAACGGCTGGGGCCACACTTGGATGATGCCCTTGGTTGGCGGCACGCTGGTGTGCTGCCGCGATGTGACCGCGCGCGCGATCTATGCGGCACTCGCCGATCACGGCGTCACCCATTTTGGCGGCGCGCCAATCGTTCTGAACACGCTCATCAACGCCCCCGCCGACCACCGCCGTGCCTTTGATCAAATCGTCCAGGTGTTTACCGCAGGTGCGCCCCCGGCCCCTTCCACCCTTGCCGCGATTGAACCTTTGGGCTTTGTCGTCAAACAGGTCTACGGGCTGACTGAAACCTATGGCCACATCACCGAATGTCTGTGGGACGTGCAGTGGGACGCGTTGCCACAATCTGAACGCGCCGCGATCAAAGCGCGCACGGGCGTTGTACAACCCATGGCGGGTGAGGCGGTTGTGCTGGACGATAAAATGCAGGCCGTGCCACGCGATGGGATCACCTTGGGGGAAATCATGATCCGCGGCAACACGGTGATGAAAGGCTATTACAAAAACCCAACCGCCACGGCGGATGCATTTGCAGGCGGGTGGTTCCATTCCGGCGACATCGCGTTCCAACACCCAGACGGCTATATCAAAATCACCGACCGCGCCAAAGACATCATCATTTCGGGCGGCGAAAACGTCAGCTCGGTCGAGGTGGAAAGTACATTGATGCACCACCCCGCCGTGTCCCTATGCGCCGTGGTCGCCAAACCTGATGACATGTGGGGCGAGGTGCCTTGCGCCTTTGTCGAACTGAAAGACGGTGTTGAAGTAACCGAGGCCGTGCTGATCGCCTTTGTGCGCAGCCAACTCGCCGGGTTCAAAACCCCCAAAAAGGTGATCTTTGGCGAATTGCCCAAAACCGCCACGGGCAAAATCCAAAAGTTTGAACTGCGCACCCGCGCCAAATTGCTATGACCCCGTTGCACGTTGTAAGGGCTGGGCCGCTACGCTATCGTTGTGGCAATAAAAACAGTAGGCAAGGCCACCACAGGCAATGACGGCCCTGAATAAATACGAAAAGCTGGAATGTCTTGGCCTGTGGCGCGAAAGCCTGCAGGGCAAGCGGCGTGAGGTGATTGCAAATCTGGGGGCGACATCGCTGATCCTATCAGATCAAAAAAGCGATGTGGCGCTGTCGCATTGGTCGCTGCCCGCCGTGCGCCGCTTGAACCCCGGCCAGTTGCCCGCAGTGTTTGGCCCCAGCAGCGATGACACCGAAACGCTGGAAATTGACGACAGCGATATGATCGCCGCCTTGGAAACCGTCCATGCCGCCATCAGTGCCGCGCGCCCGCACCCCGGTCGTTTGCGCAATTCTGTGCTGGGTTTGGTGGCGGTGGGTGTGCTGGCCGTTGGGGTGTTTTGGCTGCCCGACGCGTTGGTGCAGCACACCGCATCCTTTGTGCCCGCCAGCACGCGGGCCGACATTGGGCAACAAGCATTGACCGACCTAACCCGCATCACAGGACAACCTTGCACGGGCGCGGGCGGCACGGCGGCGTTGGACAAACTGTCGGCGCGGCTGTTTGGCCCAGACAGCGCCGTAGGCATTGTGGTGATCCGCAGCGGGTTGAAACAAGCACGCAGCCTGCCGGGCCGCATCGTTGTACTGCCCGAAGCGCTGATCGCCGAACAAGACGGGCCAGAGGCGGCCGCAGGCTTTGCCCTGGCCGCGCGGGTCGCAGCCGAACAGACCGACCCAATGATCGCAATGCTGCACCACATGGGCATTCCCGCAACCTTTCGCTTGCTCACCTCCGGCGCCCTGCCCGAAGGTGCTATGACGGGATATGCCGAAACCCTGATCGCCAACCCACCCGCCCCCGCCGCAGACAGCGCCTTGCTGCCAAAGTTTGAGGCGGCAGGCCTTGCCACCGCCCCTTATGCCACTGCGCGCGACCCATCCGGCGACACCACGCGGCTGTTGATAGAGGCAGACCCCTTTGCCAATGTCGTCCCCCCCGCCCTGATGCCCGATGGCGATTGGGTGGCCCTGCAAGACATCTGCACCCAATAACGCAGATATGTTGTGGGCCGCACACCAGCGCCCCCAAGGGCTGGTGCATCGGCAAAAAACCGCCGTTTTCACCTTATTTCATTGAAAAATCTTGCCAGAATCGATAAGCTCCTTTTCACATAAAACAGATCGTGGGGCAAACCCCGCGCCATTGCATGAGGCAGAGCCATGACCAAAACCCTGATCGCCGCAAGTTTGCTTGCCCTTTGTCTGCCCTTGACCGCGATGGCGGGCCCAATCGAAGGCGCGTGCTTAAAATCAGATCGCAAACAGGCCAACCGTGCCGTTTGCGGCTGCATCCAGCAAGTCGCTGACATGACCCTGACAGGGGGCGAACAGCGCAAAGCCGCCAAACTGATCCGCAACCCTGACCAAGCGCAAACCGTGCGGATGTCCAAATCCGACCGCGACAACGAATTCTGGGCGCGGTACAAGACTTTCGGCGAAACCGCCGCCGCCTATTGCGCAGGCTAAACCCTGCCCGCACAGCATGAAAAAGTGGCCCACGGGCCGCCTTTTTTCTATCTATAAACACCAAAAAGCGGCGCCACCGCGTTGGGCCCATCACCCGTTTAAACGCATGCCTTACCGGCTAAAATCTGCCCCCAATCCGCTTCTCGATCTTCGGCACCCGGAGTTGCGTGCATATGCGGGTCTTTGACCTCAAGCCCCCGCGCAGACGTCACACTGTCAAGGATATCCGCAGCACTGTTTATGATGCTTTGCTGTTCCAACGCCATCAGAAATTGTGCGGTCGACAGCATCAGCACATTGTCCGGGGCGTTAATAAAATACCGGTTTGCCCGAACGTCCCCATCTTCAAACAACAAAATGCCAATTTCATCACCATCCGACAGGTCACGACTCAAAACCTCTGACGCCGCCACCTCGCCCCTGCTTTTGGTCTTGGCATTCGGTTTGGCGCTCAAAAGAACCTGAAAATCATCAAACTCCTCAGTCTGCACCACGCTGACCCGGTCCGGCGCGTTCTTTCGACTCCAATCGTCAATCTCGCGCACCCTTGGCTTGTCGATGTGGCGCGAAACTTCAAATCGGATCATATCCGGAATCAAAACCCGAATGTCTTTCTTGGCCAACAAGACATCCAACTCTCCCGCCAATGCCAAGGTTATCAAGGGTCCGGCGTCCGTCACGATAAGCGAGATAGGCTTGGTTACTCGCCAAACACTTTATTAAAAAGCGCTTTTTACCCGTCTGGCGGCATCCCCTGGTAATCCCCGCCGCCTTTCGTTTGATACCCATTTTCCCCATCAAAATCAGGATCTCGCTGAAATGCAAACCCCTGCGCTCCTCCGCCTCGTCCTTGTCAATCAGGCGATCCGCAAACAACTGCAAAACCTCGCGCTCATTTTGATCGTCGCTCTGTGTCATGGCTTACCCTTCCGGGTTTAACGCTGGCTTATGAAAACCAACAAGAAAAGAGCCGCTAAATCAATAGCGGCTCTCCATATCGTCAACATCAGTTAAACCGCTGGCACAAAGGCCGCGTGATGGGTTTGCGGCCGCGCCCTCAATTGCTGGGGGCTTTGGTCTCGTGGTCCATCGCACCATGCTCCATCGGGGCCTCGGCGCGATCATTGTCCACCGGAACCTCAACAACCACATCGCCCGCCTTTTCAAAAGTCAGGGTCAAGGTCACAACATCGCCTTGCACGGGCACCGAATTCAGGCCCAAAAACATCACATGGTCCGCCCCGCGCACCAACCCATGCTGACCCTTGGCAGGAATGGCAAAGCCTTCTTCAACATGGGTCATCTTCATCACGCCGCCCGCATCTTGCTGGTGTGTGTGCAATTCAACCTTTTGTGCCAGGTCGGACGTAACGCTGATCAAACGATCTTCTGCGCCCACATTCTCAATCACCATAAAGGCGGCGGCAGATTTTGCCATCGCCCCAGACACACGGAGATAGGCGTCGTTGACCGTAATATCCCCAGCCTGCGCCATTGGCGCTGCAAGGACGAAAAATGCAGCGGCGGCTGCAGCGAAAAACTTGGTCTGTGTCATTGGAATCTCTTTCATTGGATTATGGTCTGATGGATCGGCTTCAGGCCACCAATGGGGGTCCGCGCGCCCGCGGCGCAACGGTGCAAATCCGAACGCACATCTGTTGGGGTGCCAGCGCAGGTGCCGCCGACATCGCCCCCACAGGGGCCAAACCCGCAACAAGCCCCGGCGTGATATAGGCCGCCAACCCGCCGGCCAAACAATCCGGGCATGGGTGCAGCGTGCCAATTGGATTGCCCCGCGCGTCCAACGACACCGTGCGATAACCAAAGCCAGAACACAAAACCAACGTAATGCCGCCACGCGACAGTGCCGCGGCATCGCCCCGCGCAACCGCTGTGGTCACACTGCTGGCGATCAACGCACAGCAAAGGGCCATAAGACCAAAAAGGCGGTTCATCCGAGTCATGCGGCGATTTTACACCCAGTGGATGGGGCGCGAAAGGGGCATTTCAGCGCAGCACAAACACAAAAAGCCCCGCCAGCAGCGGGGCCTTGCTTAACCTGCCAAAAAATCAGACGGCTGCCTGCGCCTTGACCAATTCTTTTTTTATCTTCAACGCCTTTGGCGACAATTCGTCATCTTTGGACTTTGCCAAAAACGCATCCAACCCGCCGCGGTGATCCACCGTGCGCAACGCTGCGGCAGAAATGCGCAACGAATAAGATTGACCCAAAGCATCAGACATCAACGTGACATCGTTCAGGTTTGGCAAAAACCGCCGACGGTTTCTGTTGTTTGCATGGCTGACAGTGTTGCCAGACATCGGGCCTTTACCGCTCAGTTCGCAGACGCGCGACATAGTCGTGATCCTTGTATTCAACGCCCGCAGACGTGATATCAACATCAAAGGCAACCGCGAAACGGTGGGCTGCCAAAATTCTATTTGGGTCTGTTATGGGGAATCGCGGGGCGCGTCAAGCGGACAAGCCGCGCAACGCCCCATAATTCACGCCCCCACCCCAGATTGCGGCAAAAGCTGCACCGCGTCGATCAACCACCCATCTGCCGTCTCCAGCATCAGGTAATCCAGCAGATGTGTGGTCCCCGCCGCATCGGTGATCATCACGCGCTGCCACTGCCGCCCGCCTTCCACCCGCAAATCCAACATCCGCACCGCAGACGGGCGATGCACCATCGGATAGCCGCGCTGCACCATCACCCCAAAATTACCCGCATCCCCAAAAATCCCTTTGATCATGGGCGATGCAAAGGTGAAAGCGCGTGTAAAATCATCCGCTTGAAACGCCGTGATTTGATTTTGAATGGTAGATTGAATGGCCGCCGCCGCACTGTCTTGCGCATAGGCAGGCTGCGCAAACCCCAACGCCAAGGCAAAGAAAATATCTCGCATCACGCGATCCTTTTTTCCGTTACGTCCCCGCATCAAAACCTAGACCGCTCGCCCAAAAAAGCAAATGACGCGCAAGGTTGCCCCTGCGCGCCATTCAAAATCCGACTAGATCTTTAACCGACCAATTCGCCTGCCAGCCCACGGTCCAGCAAGTCCAGCGATTCTTGCACGCCATAAAGCGCGATAAACCCGCCAAACCGTGGCCCTTCGCTTGCGCCCAACAGCACCTCATACAGCGCCTTGAACCAATCGCGCAGCGGCTCAAACCCGTGGTCCTTGCCCACGGAAAACACCATGGATTGCAGCGCCTCGGCGTCCAATCCGTCATCCCACGCCGCAAGGCGCGCGCGCAAATCGACCATCGCCGCACGTTCTTGGTCACTCGGCAAACGAAACACCCGTGTCGGCGCCACAAAATCTGCGAAATACCGCACGGCATACCCCGCCGCCGCGTCCAAATCGGGATTGGTTTGCGCCGACGCACCGGGAGCATAGCGTTTGATAAACCCCCACAGCCCCGCCGCATCCTTGGCCGCTGAAACGCTCGCCAAATTCAACAGCATCGAAAATGGCACCACCATATGGCTCGTCGGTGGGGTGCCGCCGTGGATGTGCCACACGGGGTTGTTCGCCTGCCCCGCCGCATCCTGCCCCGGATAGGCGCGCAATTGCTGGTGATATTCATCCATCGCGCGTGGGATCACATCAAAATGCATCCGTTTCGCGGTTTTTGGCTTTTGATACATGAAATACGACAATGATTCGGTGCTGGCATAGGTCAGCCATTCATCAATCGTCAGGCCATTACCGCTGGATTTGCTGATCTTGTGACCCTCAGAGTCCAAAAACAATTCATATGTCATGTGGTTGGGCTTGCGCCCGCCCAGTACCTCACAAATCCCGTCATAGATGGGGGTGTTGGTTGAATGGTCCTTGCCATACATCTCAAAGTCCACGCCCAACGCGGCCCAGCGCGCGCCGAAATCGGGCTTCCACTGCAACTTCACTTGGCCGCCCGTCACAGGCAGGGTCCATTCGCGCCCCGTCTCATCGTCAAAGGTGATCGTGCCTTCGCGTGCATCGACATGCTTCATCGGCACATACAAAACCCGGCCCGTTTCGGGGTGAATGGGCAAAAACGCGGAATAGGTTTGCTGGCGCTCCTCGCGCAGCGATTTCAGCATAATCGCCATGATGCCGTCATACCGTTCGGCACACAAACGCAGCGTGTCATCAAACTTGCCGGATTTATAGAACTCGGTGGCCGAGATAAACTCGTATTCAAACCCGAACGTGTCCAAAAACCGCCGCAGCATCGCGTTGTTATGCGCGCCAAAGCTGTCGTATTCGTCATGCGGGTCGGGCACCGATGTCAACGGCATCTGCATATGGTCGCGCAGCATGTCTTGGTTGGGCACATTGCTGGGCACCTTACGCATGCCGTCCACATCATCGGAAAAACAGATCAACCGGGTGGGAATATCGGAAATAATCTCAAACGCGCGCCGTATCATGGTGGTGCGCGCCACCTCACCAAAGGTGCCAATATGCGGCAAACCGCTGGGCCCATAGCCGGTTTCAAACAGCACATAACCCTTTTCAGGCGCCTTCTTCTCATACCGTTTCAGGATCGCGCGCGCCTCTTCAAACGGCCAGGCTTTCGACGTCATCGCAGCATCGCGCAGGGCAGACATATCCCTCATCCTCATTCCACATGCGACAACACCGCGTTGCGCCCATTGCCCACTCCCTATTGCCCCCCCGGCCATAGGTCAATAATCTGTGCCAAGTTGACCCATCAAAGGACGCGCCAAATGCCCGACACGACCCCATCCATGACCGCCCAAGACGCGCTGGTGGCCGTAATGGTCGCCGTGTCCGCCGCAGATGAAAATCTGCGCACATCCGAACTGGTGGCAATCCAACGCATCGTGAACCACCTGCCCGTGTTTGCCGATTACGACCCAGACCGCTTTGGCGAGGTGGCGCGCGTGGTGTTCGACTTGTTTGAAGAGGAGGACGGTCTTGACGCCTTTTTCGGCCTTGTCATGGCCGCCCTGCCCGAAAAACTGTACGAAACCGCCTATGCGCTGGCCTGCGATGTGGCCGCCGCTGATGGCACACTCTATGAACAGGAACTGCAATTTTTGCAGGAAATCAGGGATGAATTGGCGCTGGACAGGTTGCACGCGGCGGCGATTGAACGCGGCGCACGCGCCCGGCACATGACGATTTAACCTGCCGCGCGGGGGCCGCCTTGTGCCTTTGCGCGCAAAGGCACCACCTCCGCCTCCAGCGCAGTCAACCATTTGGCTTGCTGGTCGCACCGGTTTTGGCTGTCGGTCAGTGCCGCGCGCAGCTCGTCCAGATCGGCCGCCTGCACCCGCATTTCCAATGCGCGGTCGCGCATCATCGCCCGCAACCGCCACCCAAACGCCATCCCAAAGGCAAAGGCGATAATCGCCAGCGCCACACTGTTCCATATAACGGCATCAAACACGCATCACCCCCGCCACAAACGCACAGACCCCACCCCCTGTCCCCAAGCTGCGGTTGCGTGTGTATTGGTCAAAGGGCCTGCCCCGTCCAGCCAAAATCAACACCGCCGCCCAATAGGCGGACTGCTGCGCCTCAGGCGAATTGCCCTGCCAGTTTTAAATAAACTGGCCTGCCAGTTCTAAATAAACTGGCTTGCCCATTGCGTGATCAATTGCGCTTGCATCGTGCGCGCACGGCGGGTCCACGCGGCCCCCCCTTCGGGCTGTTCGCGCGCAGCCATCGGCAACGCATCGCGGCGGCGGGTGTCGGCACTGAAAATCGCAAATGTCAAACCACGCGCATTTGGCGGCTGAATATAGCCCGCAAGGCCCGACACAAAGTTCAACGTGCCCGTTTTGGCCACAACCCGTGTGGGATGGTTCGGAATTTCCTTGCCCTTGGCATCGCGCAACCCCTGTTCACGCAGCAACCCCGGCAACAGCCCGGCCTTGGCATGCAAGAACGCCTGCGCCATCTCCAGCGCGGAAATCCGCGAATCGCCGCCAAGGCCCGAATGATCGACAAAGCGGGGCGCAATTCCATGCTTGGCCGCCAGCCAATCTTGCATCTGCTGCCCCGATTGGCGCAAACCGCCCGCCCCTGATGCGGTCAGGCCAACCGCCTCGGCGGTGATGTTGGTCGAAAATTTCAGCATATCGCGCAGCATATCGGGCAGCGCGTCACTGCTGCTTTCGGCCAATACAGTCCCCGCAGGCAGGCTGGAAATCAACGTGGCGCTGCCAAGGCGCAACCCATGCGCGCGCATCAGGGTGGCAAACACCTCAGCGGTGTAAACCTCCGGGTGGCGCACGGGCAACCAACGGCTGCCCGCCTTGCCCAGCGCGCCTTGCGCCACGGTCCACTGGTCACTATCCGCACCGCGCTGATAGGCAAACAGCGGGGCCTCCCGCGAAACCGCACTAACGCCCGCCATCGACACGGCTGGCACAAACCGCTTGCCGCGCGCATCCATGGACATGGTGTATCCGTTGCCCCCACGCCGCCATTCAAAATTCACCCGGTTGAAATTCAGGTTCAACCCCGACAGCGCCGGGTTATAGCCGACATAATCGGGCTGGTTGCGGTCAATCTCATCAATATGCGGGATACCCCCAGCATAGGCGAGGTAGCGCCCCGTCACCTCCGTAATCCCCCGCGCGGCCAGCGCTTGCGCCAAATCGCCCAAACGGTCGGTTTCCAAACTGGGGTCGCCGCTGCCAACCAAAATCAAATCGCCCTGCAACCGCCCGTTTTGCACCGGACCCGTTGCCATAACGCGGGTGACGTAGCGATAATTCGCCCCCAAACGGTCCAGCGCATAAATCGTCGTCATCGCCTTGGCGACAGACGCTGGCGGCTGCGCCACCGTCTCATTTTGCGCATCAAGGATTTTACCCGTGGCGCTGTCCATCACGACAAACCCCACCGTCCCGCCCAGCTTGGCATTGGCAACGATCGCCGCACTTGCCCCCGATATCGCAGCAGGTGACCCCGGTTTTGCAGGTGGACGGGGGGACCGCGCAGGGGCCTCAGCACAACCCGGAACGGCCGCACCCGCCATCAACCCCGCCAAAATCCAACGTCTGGAATACATGCACCGCCCCCAAAAATAATTACCCATAACTTAGCCAAAGGGCCAAAGCGCGTCCAGACCCGACAATTGCTGTGCGACTCCATCCACACAAGGTTTTAGGGCCGCCATTCCCCCGCATCACGAATCGCACTGGACGATTGCGCGGTCATCGGCATGTTCAAGAAACTCCACCTTGGGGCGGGCCCCTGCGCCAACAGCCCTGCCTGCGCGTCGGGCAGACGCGCGGCCCAGAAAATATCCGCCGCCCGTGCCCCCCGCGCCGTCGCCCGGTGACCGGGCCGCGCCAAAACCCCAATCGGCACCAAGCGGATGATGTCGCGCCACCGGTCCCAGCGGTCAAACTGCACCAGATTATCCGCCCCCATCAGCCAGACAAACCGCACCCCCGGATACTGCGCCATCAAGGCTTCAATCGTCGCAGCAGTATACCGCGTGCCCAACCGCCCCTCAATATCCGTCACAATCACACGCGGATCATCCATCACATCCTGCGCCCGCGCCATGCGTTGGGCCAAAGGCGCAGGTGGGCGGCGTTTCAACGGGTTGCCGGGGCTGACCAACCACCAAACGCGGTCCAACCCAAACCGCTTGATCGCTTGCCGCGTCAAATGCGCATGGCCCGCATGCGCCGGATCAAACGACCCGCCCAACAAGCCAATCACCATGCCCTTTGTCGCGATTGGAAAGCCTTGCCGCATCCTGCCCCCTTTTGTTGGCAAAGCTTTGCCAACCTTGCCCCCCTGTTTCAACCGCAATGCGCAAACCCAGCCTTTTGGCCCGCCAACCCTGATTGCCCTTTGCGCCATTCCGCATTAAAACCCCTGCAAAACGCAAGGGGCGATGGGTTGCACCCATCCTACGCCCAAAACGCACATAGGAATAACATCATGGCCAGCTATCAATACATCTATCACATGGACGGCGTGTCAAAAACCTATCCGGGTGGCAAGAAATGCTTTGAAAACATCCAGCTGAACTTTTTGCCGGGTGTGAAAATCGGTGTGGTCGGCGTCAACGGTTCGGGTAAATCCACGCTGCTGAAAATTATGGCCGGCATGGACACCGATTTTAAGGGCGAGGCATGGGCCGCCAAAGGCGCGCGCGTGGGCTATTTGGCGCAAGAACCCTACCTAGACCCAAAATTGACCGCCAAGGAAAACGTGATGCTGGGTGTCGCCAGCAAAACCGCCATCCTTGAACGCTACAACGAACTTGCGATGAACTATTCCGATGAAACCGCCGATGAAATGGCCGCGCTGCAAGACCAGATCGACGCGGGCAACCTGTGGGAGCTCGATGCATCGGTCGGCGTGGCGATGGACGCCCTGCGCTGCCCACCAGATGACGCGAATGTAGAGGACCTTTCGGGCGGGGAACGCCGCCGCATCGCCCTGTGCAAACTGCTGCTCGAAGAACCCGACATGCTGCTGCTCGATGAACCGACCAACCACTTGGACGCCGAATCCATCGCGTGGTTGCAAAAGCACCTGATCAATTACAAAGGCACAATCCTGATCGTGACGCACGACCGTTACTTCCTCGATGATATCACCAGCTGGATTTTGGAACTCGATCGCGGGCGCGGCATCCCGTATGAAGGCAACTATTCCGCATGGCTCGAACAAAAAGCCAAGCGGATGCAGCAGGAAAGCCGCGAGGATAAGACCAAGCAAAAGGCGCTGGAAAAGGAATTGGAATGGATCCGGTCGGGCGCCAAGGCCCGCCAATCCAAAGGCAAGGCCCGGATTGCGCGCTATAATGAAATGGCGGGCCAAACGGTCATGGAACGCTCCAGCACAGCGCAGATCGTTATTCCGAACGGTGAACGCCTTGGCTCCAAAGTGATTGAGATTGTCGGCCTGAAAAAACACATGGGCGACAAGCAATTGATCGAGGATTTGACGTTTACCATCCCACCCGGTGCCATTGTGGGCGTAATCGGCCCGAACGGCGCGGGCAAATCGACCCTGTTTCGCATGATCACAGGGCAAGAGGCCCCGGACGAAGGCACGGTCACCTTGGGCAACACCGTGCAACTGGCCTATGTCGACCAGTCGCGCGACAGTCTGGACCCGAACGCCACCGCCTGGGAAGAAATCTCGGGCGGCGCGGAAGTGATCAAGCTGGGCGATATGGATGTGAACAGCCGGGTTTATGCGGGTTCGTTCAACTTCAAAGGCACGGACCAGCAGAAAAAAGTGGGCCTGCTGTCAGGCGGGGAACGCAACCGCGTGCATATGGCGAAACTGCTGCGGTCGGGCGGGAACGTGTTGCTGCTGGATGAACCGACCAACGATTTGGACGTGGAAACCCTGCAAGCGCTGGAACAAGCGATCGAAGATTTCGCTGGCTGCGCCATCATCATCTCGCACGACCGCTTTTTCCTCGACCGGCTTTGCACCCATATCCTCGCGTTTGAAGGCGATGCGCATGTGGAATGGTTTGAAGGCAACTTCCAAGACTATGAGCAGGATAAAATTCGTCGCCTTGGCCCCGATGCGCTGGAACCCAAGCGCGCAAAATACAAGCGTTTCGCGCGGTAATCTTTGGCGGGGCGGGTGCAAACCTGCCCCGACCAAACCGGGTGCGCGGGCAAACCAAGCGCACCATCAAGCCAAGGGGCGGTGGGTTTCACCCACCCTACGCCCCAAACCGACCATCGGGCGCAACACCCGCCCAGTCTGCCGCAATGCGGCCCTGCGATATGTCGCGCTGGATGGACGAATAGGGCCAATCGGCGGCCCGCCTTGCCAACCCGTGCGTGACCGGATCGGACAGGCAATAGGCCAAGTGCCCTGCATAATCTGCCTGACTTCGGATGTGATGATCCCAAAACCGCCTTTGCCAAATCCCCGCCTCCCCCCGCGCGTGTTGGGATGGGGACCGCCGCCCGGTTTCCCCCAGTTTGCGCGAAAACCCGGCCTTAATCTCGCGCCAGCGCGTGGAAAAATCGTGATCGCCCGCTGGCAAGGTCCAAATCGCATGCAAATGGTCGGGCAAGACCACCCATGCATCAATCGCGAACGGCCTGCGCCCCCTCACCTGCGCCACCGACCAGCGCAACAGATCAATCTGCGCGATTAACAAATCGGTGCCCCGCTGTGCAAGGTTGACGGTGAAAAAGATGGTGGCCCCAGCCACCTTTGGGCGAATGTAATTTGGCATCTCACTAGCTTCGCGCAGATTGGTTAATTACGCGTAAACGCTGATGTCAGACCGTAGGGTGGGTGCAACCCACCGCCCCCGTCGTGGATATTTCGAACCCGATGCCCCTCAAACCTCGTAATACCCGCGATACCAATCCACAAACCGCTGCACCCCAACGCCAATATCTGTCTCTGGCCGATACCCTGTCAACCGCTGCAACAACCCCGCATCGGCCCAAGTACGCGGCACATCGCCGGGTTGCATATCCATCAGGTTGCGCGTCGTTTTCAGGCCCAGCGCCGCCTCAATCGCATCAATAAAATCGGTGAGTTTTACGGAGGTGGAATTGCCGATATTGACCACGCGCCACGGCGCCACGGGGGACAGGCTGTCGCCATCGGCCACCACACCGTCCGTGGGCCGCACAGGGATAACGTCCATCAGCAACCGCACGCCCCGCACCAGATCGGTGACATAGGTGAAATCGCGGTACATCTCCCCATGGTTGTAAACATCAATCGCACGGCCATTCAGCGTCGCCTCGACAAACTTGAACAGCGCCATATCGGGCCGCCCCCATGGGCCATACACCGTGAAAAACCGGAACATCGTGATCGGCAACCCATGAATATGCGCAAACGCATGCGCCATGTTTTCATTGGCTTTTTTCGTCGCTGCGTAAAACGACATCTGGGTTTCCACCCGGTCGGTTTCCGCATAAGGCACCTTGTCATTCGCGCCATAAACCGAGGACGTGGACGCCATCAGCAAATGCTGCACCCCCAACCGCCGTGCCGCTTCCATCACATGGAACGACCCAATCACATTGCTGTCCAAATAGGCGCGCGGGTTTTCAATGCTGTACCGCACCCCCGCTTGCGCCGCCAAATGCACGATCATATCGGGGACAAAATCATCCGCCACCCGGTCAAACAGCGCCTGATCTTCCAGCATCCCTTCGGTCGCGGTAAAACCTTGGTTTTGCAGCAACACTTGGTGCCGCCGATGTTTCAACCGCACATCGTAATAATCGGTCATGCCGTCAAACCCGTGCACAACCATGCCTTCATCCAGCAGCGCCTGCGCCAGATGAAAGCCGATGAACCCCGCCGTGCCCGTGATCAAAACCCGCATGGGCGCACCCTTATTTGTCATAATGCCCGTTTTGGTGCCACCGCCACGCATCGCCGATCATCTGCTGCAAACTGGACCGCGTGGGCCGCCAGCCCAACTCCTCCACCGCGCGCGCAGAACCTGACACAAGCTGCATCGCATCGCCGGGACGGCGCGGCCCCTCATTCATTGGCACCTCTTGATTGGTCACCGCGCGCGCCTGCGTCACCACCTCGCGCACCGAAAACCCCGCGCCCGTGCCAAGGCAGAACACCCGGTTGCCCTTGCCCGCCTCCAGCCATTGCAGCCCCAGCACATGCGCATCGACCAAATCCGACACATGCACATAGTCGCGAATACAGGTGCCATCAGGGGTCGCATAATCGGTGCCATGCAGCGTCAGTGCCGCACGTTTGCCCGCGACCACATCCAACATAAGGGGGATCAAATGCGTTTCGGGTTGGTGAAACTCCCCCACTTCTCCGCTCGGGTCCGCGCCCGCCACGTTGAAATAGCGGTAAATCACATGGCGCAAACCGTGGGCCACGCCGAAATCGCGCAAAATCTCCTCAATCGCGCGCTTGGATGACCCGTAGGGGTTGGAGGGGCGCTGTGGCGTGTCCTCATTCAACACCACGCCGTCTTGGTCGCCATAGGTCGCACAGGTCGAGGAGAACACGAAATCCATGCACCCCGCCGCCGCCGCCGCCTCAATCAAATTCAGCGAGCCACCGACATTCACGCGCCAGTAATGCCCCGGTTGTGCCACCGCCTCACCCACTTGGCTTAATGCCGCAAAATGCATCACCGCGATGGGCTGCCATTTGGCGAACACCGCGTCCAATGCCGCGCGGTCCAACAAATCGCCCTGTTCAAACGGGCCGTATTTCACGGCCTCCGCCCAGCCTGTCGCCAAATTGTCAAAGGTTACAGGCACATACCCCGCAGCTGCCAGCGCCTTGCACGCGTGCGAGCCGATGTAGCCCGCCCCGCCCGTCACCAAAACATGCCTGCCCATACCGCACCGCCTTTTGCAAATTCACCCGCTTAAATCCCCGCCTTCATCCCCCGTTTGCCCCGCAAAAGTCAAGGGAATGACAAGGCAAACAGGCTTTGCGCGCGCGGCGTTCCCCCTGTATGACATGCCAAACCAACACCAAACGAAAGCCGCCATGACCCACCCCGACGCCGCTTCAAAAACCACCGAAACCGCCGCCCGCGTGTTGCGGATTGAGGGGGACGCGCTGTTGGCCATGGCCGCCGCCCTGCCCGCCGATTTTGGCGCAGCGGTCGAACGGCTGATGGGCTGCCAAGGCCGCGTGATCTTGTCCGGCATGGGCAAATCCGGCCATATCGCGCGCAAAATCGCGGCCACGCTTTCGTCCACCGGAACCCCCGCCTATTTCGTGCACCCGGCCGAGGCGTCGCACGGCGACCTTGGCACCATCACCCCCACCGATATGGTGATCGCCCTGTCCAATTCGGGCGAAACCACCGAACTCGGTGATCTGATCGCCCACACCCGCCGTTTCTCCATCCCCCTCATCGCGATTTGTGCGCGCGAAAGCAGCACGCTGGCAAAGGCCGCCGATCTGGCAATGATCTTGCCCCCGGCACCCGAGGCGTGCCCCTTGGGCCTTGCGCCCACCACCTCCACCACCATGGCGCTGGCCCTTGGTGATGCGCTGGCGATTGCCTTGATGGAACGGCGCGGGTTTGACCCTGAACATTTCAGCACCTTCCACCCCGGTGGCCGCCTTGGCGCGCGCTTGGCCCGTGTCGACCAATTGATGCGCGGCGCGGATGATCTGCCTTTGGTCGCCACCGACACGCCCATGGCCGACACCCTGCTGGTCATGACGCAAAAGGGATTTGGCACCGCAGGCGTGATGGACGGTCCGCGCCTTGCGGGCGTGATCACGGATGGTGACCTTCGCCGCCACATGGTCGGCCTGATGGACAAAACCGCGCTGGATGTGGCCACCCGCGCGCCCCTGACCGCCCCGCCAGAAATGCTGGCCGTACAGGCCGTGGCCCTGATGAACCAACGCAAAATCACCATGCTGTTTGTCACCGATGCCAATCAAAAACCCCTTGGCATCTTGCACATCCACGATTGCCTGCGCGCGGGCGTGCAGTAACACCCTGAAAGGCCGATTATGAAAACCATCATCATCATCCCCGCCCGCTATGCCTCCACCCGCTATCCGGGCAAACCCTTGGTGCATCTGCGCGGCCCAGACGGCTCCAAACCCCTGATCCAGCGCAGCTGGGAGGCGGCAATGGCCGCCCGTAACATCGTCGCCGTGTATGTCGCCACCGATGATGACCGCATCGCCGATGCCGCCCGCAGCTTTGGTGCGCAGGTTATTATGACCACGCCGCAGGCGGAAAACGGCACCATGCGCTGCGCTGAGGCGCTTAAAAACGCGAACCTCGACGCCGATCTGATCATCAATCTACAAGGCGACGCCCCCCTAACCCCCCCATGGTTCGTGGAGGCGTTGGCAGATGCGATGCGCACCAGCCCCGCGCAATGCGCCACCCCCGTCATTCGCTGTGATGCGCAAACCGTCGCCCATTTCCGCGATGATCGCCGCCACAGCCGCGTCGGCGGCACCACGGCGGTGTTTGATACCAACATGCGCGCGCTCTACTTCTCCAAGGAAGTCATCCCTTACACGCCCGAAGGCACCCACAGCCCCATCCCCGTGTTCCACCACGTCGGCATCTACGCCTACCGCCCCAGCGCGCTGGCCGCCTATCAAACGTGGCAAATGGGCCCGCTGGAACGGATGGAGGGGCTGGAACAGCTCCGTTTCCTTGAAAACGGCATGGAAATGGCCTGCGTCGAGGTTGATGGCAAAGGCCGCGTGTTTTGGGAACTCAACAACCCCGTCGATGTCGAACGCATCGAAAGTGTGTTGGCCAAGGGCTAAGCCAACACCCTAAATCTTCGCCTCGCCCAAACCCGGCGTCACCGCGCGGCGCTTCATTTGCGCCTCGCGCCAAGTAATATACGTCACCGCACCAATAATCACCGTGCCGCCCAGCAAAACGAACGGGTCCACTCCCTCGCCAAAGGCGAAATAGCCCAGCAGCGTGGCCCAAACCAATTGCAAAAACACCACGGGCTGCGTCACCGAAATCGGGGCCACGGCAAACGCCCGCGTCATGCAATAATGCCCCGCTGTGGCCGCCGCCGCCACCACGGACAGCCAACCCACCTGCGCGGCCGTCATCGGCACCCAAACCCAAACCGCGAATGGCAACAGCCCCAGCGTCACCGTGACCGACAAAATCCCCACAATCGCGCCCGCCGGCATCTTGCCGCTCAGGCTTTTGGCAAACAGATACGACCCCGCAAAGGAAAACGCCGCCCCCAATTGCGCCCAATGCCCCGGCTCAATCACCCGCAATCCGGGGCGCAGCACGATCAACGCGCCCAACAGCGCCACACCAATCGCCACCAACCGCCGCACCGCCAGTTTTTCCCCAAACAACAACGCCGCCCCCAGCGTCACACAGACCGGGTTCAAATACCCAATCGCCGTCACCTCGGCCACCGGGATGCGCGCCATTGCATAAAACCACAGCGTCACCGCGACCGTGTGAATGGCGCCGCGATACGCGATCACCGGCCCCAACCCCGCAGGCACCCCCACCCGCCACAGGGTCAGCAAGGACGGTGCCAAGAACACCACGCCCCAACCAAACCGCATGAACGCCGATTGCGCGGCGGGCAAATCAGTTCCCAAATACCGCACCACCCCTGTCACCACGACAAACGTCAGGCCAGATGCCAGCATCCAGGCAACACCAGCCATCGGGTTCATGGGGGGGGATTCGCTCATGCCCCTACCAAGCCCCAAACGCGGGGCCAGTTCAAGCGCTGCCAAACACCAGCGCGACTGCGATCACCCACATCGTCGCCCCCACAATCACTTCCAACACCACCCACGCGCGCGGCCGCGCCATCACCGGGGCCAACAGCCGCGCCCCAAACCCAAGCGCCGTGAAAAACCCAACCGAGGCTGAAACCGCCCCCACCCCAAACGCCCCCCCATGCGGCGCGTATTGCGCCGAAATCGCGCCAATCAACACCAGCGTGTCCAAATACACATGCGGATTGGCCCAAGTCAGCAGCAAGCACGTCACCACCACGCGGCGCAGCGCCACCGGGGCCGCCCCCGCAGGCACCAAGGCCGCCCCACCCTGCCACGCCGCCCGAAACCGCAACGCGCCATAAATCCCCAAAAACGCAACGCCGCCCCACAGCATCACATCGCCAAACCACGGCAACCGCTGGGAAATTGCGCCAAACCCCGCAATCCCCGCGCTCATCAACACCGCATCCGATCCAGCACAAATCAGCACAACCCAACCCACATGCTCGCGCCGTATCCCTTGGCGCAGCACAAACGCGTTTTGTGCCCCAATCGCCGCGATCAAACTGATCGACACCAAAAACCCCGCCCCCAACGCTTCAAACATCCGCCCCTCCTGTGCTTGGCCTTGACATAAGGCACAGCACTCGCCTTAATCAAATTAAGAAATCTTCAAGCAGTTAAGCCAAACTAATGCTCGATTACGCCCAACTCGCCGCCCTCACCGCCATTCACCGCCGGGGATCTTTCGATCTGGCAGCAGCTGCGCTGTCCGTCACCCCCTCCGCCATCTCCCAACGCCTCAAAGCGCTGGAGGAACGGATGGGCACCCTCCTTATCCAGCGCGGCCAGCCTTGCACCGCCACCCCCACAGCCTTGCCCCTGATCGCGCATTTTGAACAGGTCATGCTGCTGCAATCCACCCTAACCACCCCCACACCCACCACCCTGCGCCCCACCAACTTGCGCCCCACCACCTTGCGCATCGCCGTCAACGCCGACAGCCTCGCCACATGGGTCCTGCCCGCACTGGCCCAAACCACGGGCCTCTTGTTCGATCTGGTGATTGATGACCAAGATCACAGCATCAACCTCTTGCGCCGTGGCGAGGTGTGCGCCGCCATCACCAGCCACGCAGGCCCCCTGCAAGGCTGCGACACACTCCCCTTGGGCGCCCTGCGCTACCGCGCCACCGCCTCCCCCGCTTTCATCGCCCAATGGCTCCCCACAGGGGCCACCGCGCAAACTCTCGCCCTCGCCCCCGCGCTGACGTTTTCGGACAAGGACCGCCTGCAACGCGACTGGCTCACCACCACGCTGCGCACCCCGCCCCATTTCACTTTCCCCACCCACCGCATCGCGTCAACGCACGGCTTTATCAATGCTGCCCTTCTGGGCCTCGGCTGGGGCATGAACCCCGACCCGCTAACGGCCCAACACCTTGCCAATGGCACATTGGTCGAACTCATCCCCAACCGCCCCATGGATGTGCCGCTTTACTGGCAATTTGCCCGCATCACCGGGGCCGCAATCGCGCCCCTAACCGCCGCAATCACCCGCGCCGCCGCCATCCATCTGGCGTAGGGTGGGTGCAACCCACCGCCCCTTTCCCCCCATAAGGCCCCCATGCCCAACCTCCGCTCCCCCCGCGCCGCCGTTATTGCCATGTTCGCCCTCAACGGCGCACTTTTGGGCATCTGGGCCAGCCGCATCCCCGCGCTCAAATCCACCCACGACCTCACACCAAACCTGCTTGGCCTCCTCCTGCTGTGCTTCGCCGCCGGGGCCATCGTTTCCTTCCCCCTCGCAGGCCGCGCAGTGGACCGCTTCGGCGCGGCCCCCGTCACCCGCGCCATTGCCGTGACCTATTGCACAGCCCTTGTCGCGCTTGGTGCCGCCCCCAGCCTCGCCACCCTCGCCCTGTGCCTGTTCGCGTTTGGCATGGCCCACGGTTCCATGGATGTGTCGATGAACGTCTGGGCGGCGGAGGTGGAAAAGGCCGCAGGCAAACCCATCATGGCCTCATTCCACGCCATGTTCAGCGCGGGCGCAGGGCTGGCCGCCGCCGGGGGCTATTTCACCATTCGCGCAGGCCTCGGCGTGCCAATGCACTTCACTCTCGCGGCCCTCACCATCGGCGCATTGGCCCTCACCATCGCCTCCGCCCCATGGACCTCCGCCAAAAGCCCCCACACGGGCGGCGGCCTGTTTGCACTCCCCAAAGGGGCGCTGCTGTTTGTCGGCCTCATCGCCTTCGCCGCCGCGATGGGCGAAGGGGCGGTGGCCGATTGGGGCGCCGTGTTCCTAAACACCAACATCGGCGTGACCGAGGCGCAGGCCACCTTGGGCTACTCCGTCTTTTCCGCCGCGATTTTCACCATTCGCATGGCGGGCGACAGCATCATCAAACGCTTTGGCGCGGTGCAAACCGCCCGCCTGTCCGGGCTAACCGCCTTTATCGGCGTGGTCACAATGGTCACCGCCACCGCCCTGCCCCAAGCCCTGGTGGGGTTCAGCCTCATGGGCCTCGGCTATGCCGTCCTCTTCCCACTGGCATTTTCGCGCGCCGCCGCTGATCCCGCCATGTCGCCGGGCCGCGCGATTGCGTCCGTGGCAACGCTTGGCTACGGCGGCCTCCTGCTCGGCCCGCCCGTGATTGGCTTTATCGCGCAGGCCAGCACGCTGCCCACAGCACTCCTCACCCTCGCCGCCCTCGCATTGGTCATCACCGCTTTCGCCGCCCACCTGCGCGCGCATCAAACATGAAAAACCCCCGGCACAAAAACCGGGGGCCTTTCCAAATCACCATACGCTTACAGCTGCGCCGCAACATCCTCGGGGATGTCAAAGTTATGCGTCACGTCCTGCACGTCATCATCTTCTTCCAGCATATCAATCAGCTTCATCAGCGTTTGCGCGGTGTCCAAATCCACCTCGGTCAACACTTGCGCTTTCCAGATCAACTTCGACTCAAGGCTTTCGCCCAGCGCCTTTTCCAACGCATCCGAAACAGCGTTCAACTCCTCCAACGGGCAATAAATCCAATGCCCGTCCTCATCGGACACCACATCATCGGCACCCGCATCTAGGGCTGCCATCATCACC
Source organism: Pseudorhodobacter antarcticus (assembly GCF_900110135.1). Taxonomy (GTDB): domain Bacteria; phylum Pseudomonadota; class Alphaproteobacteria; order Rhodobacterales; family Rhodobacteraceae; genus Pseudorhodobacter; species Pseudorhodobacter antarcticus. The sequence continues at coordinate 39,754 of NZ_FOCO01000018.1, forward strand.
GTATCGGCGTCGCCCACACTGGCCGCATAAGAAATCTCACCCACCCGGTCAAACCCGTGACTGACCGACCCGGTCTGCCCCATATTGCCGCCGCATTTGGTGAAATAGCTGCGCACGTTCGATGCGGTGCGGTTCAGGTTGTCGGTCATCGCCTCAACGATAATCGCAATCCCGCCCACGCCATAGCCTTCGTAGCGAATTTCCGTGTAATCCGCCGCATCGCCCGACTCCGATTTCTTGATCGCGCGGTCAATCACATCCTTTGGCATCGACAACGATTTCGCCGCCTTCACAGCCAGCCGCAACCGCGGGTTCTTGTCCACATCCGGCTCGCCCATCTTGGCGGCAACGGTGATTTCCTTGGACAGCTTGGAAAACATCTTGGACCGTAATTTGTCCTGCTTGCCCTTACGGTGCTGGATATTTGCCCATTTGGAATGGCCTGCCATACGCCCGGTCCCCATTGTGTGATACGTTAAATCTGGCCTGCCTATACACGCGGCACACCCTTTTTTGCAACCCCGCGCGCAGGATCAATCGCTATCTGGCGGGGGGGATGCGAATTGAAACGCGCGCCCCTGCGCATCGGTCAAGGTCACAACCCCCATCGGGGCCAATATGCCCTGCCCGCCCATCGCCACAAACCCTTCAGCCAAAAACCGGCGCAACAGGTTCGGGTTTTCCTCAATCTGCACCAAGCTGTCATAGCCCGCACCGCAGCTCGCCAACCGCGCAGCGCCCATCGGTGCCATGCAACGCGACCCGTCCGACAGCTCAATCACAGCCCCTTCGGCACCCAAACGCGCCGATGTCGGCACCGCAGTCATGCCCGCACAACCCACCAACAGCGCCAAAGGCGCAAGCATCAACAGCTTCATCGAAACCCCTTTCAAAACGGGAAAAACAGCGGAATAAGCGCGCTCATCACCAACATCATCAAAATGTTCAACGGCACGCCAATGCGCAAAAAGTCAGTAAACCGATACCCGCCCGGCCCGTAAACCAACGTGTTGGTCTGATAGCCAATCGGCGTCGAAAAACTGGCCGATGCGCCAAACATCACCGCGACCACCAAGGGGCGCGGGTCAATGCCAATCGTGGCCGCCAACCCAATCGCAATCGGCGTCAAAATCACCGCAATCGCATTATTGGACACAATTTCCGTCAACACCGATGCCAGCGAATACACCGCAAAAATCAACAAAAACGGCGGCAGGTTCATCATAAACGGCGCAATCGCATCCACCATCAATTGCACAGCGCCCGAATGGTCCAACCCCATCCCCACCGCCAACATCGAAAATATCAGCGCCAATAACCGCCCCTCAATAAACGCAAACGCCTCATCCGCGTCGATGCAGCGCGTGACCAACACCACCGCCACCCCGATCAACGCCAAAATCACAATCGGTGCTGCGTTGACCGCGGCCAACCCCACCACAGCCACCAACACCGCGATCACAACCGGCGCGTGACGGCGGCGAAACGCCCGCTCAGATGGTTGCGAGATATCGACCAAATCCATATCCAGCGCCAAACGGCCAATATCCGCCGCAGCCCCTTCCAGCAGCAGCGTGTCACCGACCTGCACCACCACATCATCCAACTGCCGCCCAATGTTTTGGTTGCGCCGATGCACCGCCAACGGATACACCCCGTACCGCCTGCGCAGCCGCAACGACCCCAAACTGCGGCCCACCATGTGACAGCCGGGGGTAATCAGCACCTCCACCGTTTCGGTCTGCACCGATGACAGCTTGTCAACTTGCCGCAATTCCTTGCTCGATTGCAGGGCCAACACCTCGGACATGGGCGTGCGCAACACCACGCGGTCGCCCACCTCCAGCTCCACCCCCGCCAGCGCGCGCCGCAAACTGGCATCACCGCGCAACACATCGACCACCCGCATGCTGTCACGCTTGAACAGGTCCACGTCCATCACCTTTTGACCGATCAAACCCGATCCCTCAGGCACCGCCACTTCGGTAAAAAACTTCATTTTGGCCCGGTCGCCCAGCAGCATCCCCATGCTTTCGCGGTCCGGCAGCAAATGGCGCGCGAACAAAAACAGGTACAAAACCCCAATGCTGGCCATCACCAACCCAAGCGGTGCGATGTCAAAGATCCCGAACGGGGCCATGCCATTTTGCCGCGCCACCCCGTCCACCAACAAGTTGGTCGATGTGCCAATCAGCGTGATCGTACCGCCAAAAATCGCCAAATAAGACAAGGGGATCATCACCTTGGACGCCGACAGCTTTAACTGCCGCGCCAATTGCATGAACACCGGAATCATCACGACCACAATCGGTGTGTTGTTCATAAACGCCGACATCACGATAATCACCAGCGTCAGGCCCGCCAACGTTGCAATGGGCCGCGCCTCTACATTGCGCACCGCCAGCCGCGTCACCCAATCCAGCGCGCCCGTGCGCACCAACGCGCCCACAATCACAAACATCGCCGCAATCGTCCACGGCGCGTGGTTCGACAGCACCGACAGCGCATCATCCTGCGGCAATATCCCCAGCACCAGCATCAGCGCGGCCCCCGCCAGCGCCGTCACCTCCACCGGGAACACCTCGCGCACAAACAGCGCCAACATGCCCAGCAAAATCGCAATCGCCACATAGGCTTGCACGGTCTGGTCCAGCTCAATCCCGAACATATCCGCCCCCCATCATGGCCGCGCTTCTTGCAATCGCCCACCAATACGGATCATCGACACGCGTGTGGCGCGCCCTGTGGCATCATCCGTTTCCACATAAACCCCCGACAGCGTGGCCACCCCTGCCGCTGGTTCAAACCGCGCCTTGGGCATGCCTGTGATAAACCGCCGCATCGGCTCCAGCTTTTCCATACCAATCACTGAATCATAGTCGCCGCACATCCCCGCATCGGTCAAATAGGCACAGCCTTTGGCCAAAATCTGCGCATCTGCCGTGGGCACATGGGTGTGGGTGCCCACACACAGGCTGGCGCGCCCATCGCACCAATGCCCCATCGCCATTTTCTCCGATGTCGCCTCGCAATGCATATCAACAATGCTTGCCGAAACCATACCGCCCAGCGGGTGCGCGTTTAACACCGCCTCCACCGCCGAAAACGGGTCCTCAAACGGGCGCTTCATGAACACTTGGCCCAGCGCCTGCACCACCAAAACCTTGCGCCCATTGGTGGCGGTAAATACCCGCGCGCCCTTGCCGGGTGCACCTTTGGCAAAGTTCAAGGGCCGGATAACCCGTGGTTCCGTCTCAATAAATTGTAGCATGTCCTTTTGGTCGAACGCATGGTCGCCCAGCGTCACACAATCCGCGCCCGCGTCCAAAATCGCTTTGGCATGGGCGGCTGTCAGGCCCATGCCGCCACTGGCGTTTTCGCCATTGACCACCACGAAATCCAAACGCCATTCCGCGCGCAACCCCGCCAACCGCTCTGCAATCGCAGCGCGCCCGGACCGGCCCATCACATCGCCTAAAAACAGTAATCTCATGGGGATTTGCATAGGGCGCAGCGGGCACAAGGGCAAGCGAAAACAGGGGCTTTGCCCCGCGCGCCCCACGCTCTATCTTGGGGGCATGAACCTGCCCCCCCCCCTCACCCAATGGCTCGCGACACGCGGCTGGTCCTTGCACCCGCATCAAGTTGCGATGCTCTATGCCGCGCAAAACCCCGCCACCCTTCTGATCGCGCCCACAGGCGGCGGCAAAACCCTTGCAGGCTTCATGCCCACGCTGGCCGAACTCGGGGCAACCCCGCCCCCCGGTCTGCACACCTTGTATCTGTCCCCGCTCAAGGCGCTGGCCGCAGACATCCGCCGCAACCTCTCCACCCCGATTGAGGGCGCGGAACTGGCGATACGGGTAGAGGACCGCACAGGCGACACCACCCAAACCCAACGCCGCCGCCAACGCGCCGACCCGCCCCATATCCTGCTCACCACCCCCGAAAGCCTTGCCCTCCTGCTGTCCTACCCCGACGCCCCCCGCATTTTCGCAAACCTCAAACGCGTCATCATCGACGAAATCCACGCACTGGCCGAAAGCAAGCGTGGCGACCAGTTGATGCTTCAAATCGCCCGCCTGCAAACCCTCGCCCCCGGCCTGCGCCGCGTCGGCCTGTCCGCCACCGTCGAAAACCCACCCGCCCTTGCGCAATTTCTCGCCCCCGAACATTGCGACATCCTCAACGCCGACCCCGGCCCCGCCCCCGACATCGCCATGCTGCACACCGATGACGCCCCCCCTTGGGCCGGAAACGGCGCGCATTACGCCATCCCCGCGATTCTGGCGCAGGTCGCCAACCACAAAACCACCCTCATCTTCCACAACACCCGCGCGCAGGCCGAACTCTTTTTCCACGCCCTCTGGCTGCAAAACGAGGGGAACCTGCCCATCGCTATCCACCACGGCAGCCTCGCGCGCGAACAACGTGCCCGCGTCGAATCCGCGATGGTCGCAGGGCAGTTGCGCGCCGTGGTCTGCACTGGTTCCCTCGATCTGGGCATCGACTGGGGCGATGTGGACCTTGTCATCCAAGTCGGCGCGCCCAAAAACGTCAAACGCTTGGTGCAGCGCATTGGCCGCGCCAACCACCGCTACAACGCACCGTCCAAGGCCCGCCTCGTCCCCGCCAACCGGTTTGAGGTGATCGAATGTGTCGCAGCCCTAGAAGCTGTCCAAGACCGCACCCTCGACGGTGACCCCCGCGGCCCCGGCCCCCTCGACGTGCTGTGCCAACACATCCTCGCCACCGCCGCCGCAGGCCCCTTCGACGCCGATCACCTTTACGCCGAAATCAAAACCGCAGGCCCCTATGCCCATCTACAACGCCCCGATTTTGACGCCTGTGTTGAATTCACCGCCACCGGCGGCTATGCGCTCCGCGCTTATGACAAATGGCAACGCCTCATGCTGCGCGATGGCAAATGGACCCTACGCGACCCCCGCACAGCCGCGATCATCCGCCAAAACCTCGGCACCATCATCGACACCGAAACGCTGAAAGTTCGCTTGAAAAACCGCCTCGGCGGCATGCCACTGGGCGAGGTGGAGGAAGCTTTCGCCTCAACCCTCACCCCCGGCGACACCTTCCTCATCGGCGGCCAAATCGTGCGCTTTGACGGCATCAAAGATCTCACGGTGGAGGTGACGCGCACCCCCGGCCGCGACCCCAAAGTGGCCGTGTTCAACGGCACCAAATTCGCCACCTCCACCCTGCTCGCCGACCGCGTGCTGCGCATTTTCCAACAACCCAACTGGTCCAACCTCCCCACCCACACCGCCCACTGGCTCGCACTTCAACGGGAAAAATCCAACCTCCCCGCCCCCGGTCGTCTCCTCATCGAAACCTTCCCCCATGACGGGCGCGAACACCTCACCCTCTACGGCTTCGCAGGCCGCAACGCCCAACAAACCCTCGGTCTCCTAATAACAAAACGGATGGAGGAGGAAGGCCTCGCCCCCCTGGGCTTCGTCGCCACCGACTACGCCACCATGGTCTGGGGCCTTGATCCCGTCCTAAACCCCATCACCCTCCTCAACCCCGAAAACCTGCGCGACGGGTTTGAGGTGTGGCTGGCAGGCAACGCCGTGATGAAACGCACCTTCCGCAACGCCGCCGTGATCGCAGGGTTGATTGAACGTCAAAACCAAGGCCGCCGCAAATCTGGCCGCCAAGCGACCTTCTCCTCCGACATCCTCTACGACACGCTGCGCCGTTTCGACCCAGACCACCTCCTGCTCAAAATCACCCGGACCGAGGCGCTCTCCGGCATGGTCGATTTCGCCCGGGTCGAAGACATGCTGACCCGCACCCAAAACAACATCGACGTGAACCACCTCCCCCACGTCTCCCCCCTCGCCTTTCCGATGTTTCTCGAACGCGGCCGCATCCCCGTCCTTGGCAAAGGCATCGACCGCCTGATGGCAGATGAGGCCGCCCGCCTCATGGCCGCTGCAGGCGTCACCGACCCCTCACCCCCCGCTACCACACCCGCACGGAACCCCTAACCACCGTCCACGCCTCCCCCCCCCCAAAAACCCACCCCAATTTCACCTTGGCCCAAATACCTAAAACCGCCAGCCCCAAACCCCAAACCACCCCGCCGGGCAAAAGGCCAAAGGCCCGAATATGCGCCCCCTCAATGGGGGCAAACATTCGCCCCCCCTTGCGCGCTCCCATCTCACACGCCAAAACAAAGGGATGAATTACCCTTTCACCCTCGCCGCCCAATCCCTCACCGCACTGCCCTCAGGCGCCATCCATTGGCCCGCGCAAAACCTGCTGTGCGTCTCCGATCTTCACTTGGGGAAATCCCTGCGCATGGCCCGGCGCGGCGGCTCGCTGCTGCCCCCGTATGAGGTCACAGCCACCCTCACCAAACTCGACGCCGACATCACCGCGACAGGCGCCAAACACATCCTCTGCCTCGGTGACAGCTTTGATGATGCACAGGCCGAAACCGACCTCACGCCAGATCACCGCATCTGGCTCACCCGCCTTATGGCGGGGCGGGCGTGGACGTGGATTGCAGGCAACCATGACCCGGCCCCCCTCACCTTGGGCGGCACCAACAAAAATGAGGCCACGATAGGCCCGCTCACCTTCCGCCACATCGCGGACCCTGCGCAAATCCACGACATTTCAGGCCACTACCACCCAAAGGCGCGGCTCAAAACGCAATCGCGCCCGTGTTTTCTGTTGGATAAATCCCGCCTCATCATGCCCGCTTACGGCACTTACACAGGCGGCCTTTGGGCGGATGATGCTGCGTTCAAAACGCTCATCACCCCGCCCGCCATCGCGATTCTAACAGGCAGCCAATGCTTGGCCCTCCCACTCACATCAGGCAGTCAAACCCGCAGGCTCCGCTAGCCCGTTGGCACGGCAACACGCGGTCACGGTGTTCGCCAGCAGGCAAGCAATCGTCATCGGCCCCACACCGCCGGGCACTGGCGTAATCGCCCCCGCCACATCCGCGCAGCTCTCAAAATCAACATCGCCCACCAGCTTGGTCTTACCATCCACCTCAATCCGGTTGATGCCCACATCAATCACCGTGGCGCCGGGCTTCACAAAATCCCCGGTAATCATCTGCGCCCGCCCTACAGCCGCCACCAAAATATCGGCACCCCGGCAAACGCTGGCCAAATCGCGTGTCCGGCTGTGCGCAATCGTGACTGTACAACTGTCGCCCAACAACAACTGCGCCATCGGCTTGCCCACAATATTAGACCGCCCCACCACAACCGCATTCAACCCCGACAAATCGCCCAAATGGTCACGCAACATCATCAAACAGCCCAACGGCGTACACGGCACCATCGCTTTCTGCCCCGTCCCGAGCAGCCCCACGTTCGAGATATGGAAACCATCCACATCCTTTGCCGGATCAATCGAATTGATCACCAACTCCGAATTCAAATGCCCCGGCAACGGCAGCTGCACCAAAATCCCGTGAATGGTCGGGTCCGCGTTCAAATCGGCAATCAAGGCCAGCAAATCAGCCTCGGATGTGTCCGCCTCCAACCGATGCTCAACCGAAATCATCCCCACTTCACGCGTCATCCGCCCTTTGGATTTCACATAAACCTCGGACGCGGGGTCCGACCCCACCAACACCACCGCCAGCCCCGGCTGGATCCCATGATCGGCCACCAGCCGCGCCACATGCACCGCCACTTGCCCCCGCACCCGCGCTGCAAATGCTTTACCGTCAATCATCACAGCGCTCATAGGTCCCAATCCTTCAATCCGTTCGGCCCAAGGGCCACTTCCTCGCGCGCAATCGACCATTCAATCAACTGCCGCCACACCGTCTCAACCAAATCGGGGTCCAACCCCTCCGCCTCAGCCGCGCGCCGCACATTGGCGACCACTTCTTCCACCCGCGCGTCAATCCGCGCCGGCAGGCCAACTTGGGCTTTCACCTGGGCCGCGCGGTCAATATACCCCGCCCGCTGCGCCAACAAATGCACCAAAGCGCCATCCAAGCGATCAATCTCGACCCGGACATCTTGCATCGTCTCACAGTTTTCAGGTCGCTTCATCGCATCCTCATTCCGCCATTTGCCCCGCTGTGGCCTGCCCCGCGCGTCCGGTCAAGCCAAAGTGGGCATGAAAAACGGCGCATCCAGCCCCTTTGGTCCAAAACCGCGCGCAGCCTGCGCGACAGCCAACGCACAAAGTTTTACGCATTGCCCTGCGCGTCCCGCCAAATCCCCTTGCGGCGTTAAGGGAACGCAAAGCGATCGCATGCGTTACTAAAGGACCGCCTTTGAAAGGGAAAGCTCATGCAACAATCCGCGTTTTCCATTTTGTTCGGCACGTCACTCGCGCTGGGAATGATCCTGTCCGCCGGGGTTTTGACCGCGCTCTAACCCCCGCGCCACGCCCGCTGGGCCGGACGGTGCAGCGCAATCGCATCGCCAACCCGAAACAGGCCCTCTCGCTCCACCCAGGCGGTAACCCCGCGCCGCCCCTTTGCCGCCGCCTTAAATTTCGCCCCAAATCCCGGATGCACCCCTTCAATCGGGCGCGCAGGCAAGGTGCAGGGCTGGTTTTCCATATCCACCACCAATGTGGCCCCGCTGGCCCCTTGCAACCGTGATGACGGCGGCAGATGGGTGAAATCGACAATCCCCGCCACCACCATCGTCGCCCCTAACAAAGCAGGGTCCAAATCCGCCAGCCCCATTTCGGCAGCAATCAGCGCCACCTCCTCCGCGCTTAAAATCGACAATTGCCGCGTGTTGCGAATGATCGTTCCGCGCGGATATTGCGCCAAAACCCGGCTGCACGATGGGCGCGTCACCCCGCCATGCGCCTCCCCCTCCGGCCCCGAAAACAGCGCGGTGATCTGGTCCAGCGCCCCGCTTTGTAAAATCGCCTCCCGGTTTCCAACCACCCCCAGCCACACAATGCGGCCCATAATATCGGTTTTTTGCAGCGCAGCCATCGCCCCTACCTTTGCAAAATAAAGAATACGCGCCGAAACGGCATCAACGCCGCCCCATCCGGCAACAACGGATACGCCGCCCCCAGCGCCGCATCATATGCGGTCAAAAACCGCTCCGCCTCCTCTGCGTCCAGCCGCGCCAAAAACGGCCGCATCGCGGTGCTGATGGTAAAGGCGCGCACCGGATGCCCAACCTCTTGCGGGGCAATCCGTTGCACATACTCACTTTCCCACGCGGTCACTTGGCCCAACGGGTGCAACATCTCCCAGTACCGCACCGATGATTGCACCGGCGTGTCGGGAATATCCGCCATCCGGTCCCCAAACAACGACGCCGCAATGTCGCGGATAAACCGGTGCGATGGCGCCCCCCATTGCCGGGGCATCTGCACCGCCAGCACCCCACCCGGGGCCAGCGCCTGCGCCAATCTAGGCATCAGCGCGTCATGCCCCGCCAACCAATGCAGCGCCGCATTAGAGAAAATCATAGCAGGCTTGCGCACAGGCCGCCATTGCGCCGCATCGGTCTGCACCAATTCGCGGTACGCCCCGGTGGCGCGCGCCGCCTCCAGCATCGCCGGCGACGCATCAACTCCAATCACCGCGCGCCCCACGAACCGCTGCGCCAGCGCCGGGCCAACCGCGCCGCCGCCACAGCCCAAATCCACCACATCCCCAGCGGGCAATTCCGGCACCTGCGCCAGCAAATCCAGCGCCGGGCGCAAGCGCAGATCACCAAAACGGGCATAGCCCTCTGGGTTCCAATCGGTGGCGGTCATGGCCAAATCCTCCAGCCTTTTCTTATTATCCCGCGCCGCCCCCGGCAGCGCAAACGCTTTGCCACCTCTGCCCAAAGTTGGGCGCAGTTTCCCCGCCACCGTTGCCAAAATGGCAAACGCCGCGAAGGTTTCCCCCGCGGCGCTTGCTTTTCACTCCGGTCCCATCAAACAGATGGTTCCGGCTCCATTCCGCCTTTTGGGCTGCGCGGTTTGGTCTTTGGCATTGCCACCACAGACGCGGTTTCCCCGCCCGATGGTTTGTCGTTATCATCGTCGCTGCCCAAAACTTCGCCCGCGACAACCCGCTTGATCTCATCACCCGTCAAGGTTTCATATTCCAGCAAACCTTGCGCAAGCCGTTCAAATTCAACGGATTTTTCCAGCAAAATCTTCCGCGCAAGGTCATAACCCGCGTCGATCAAGGCTTTCACCTCTTCCTCGATCAGGTTCTTGGTATCGGCTGACACCGAAAACCCACCGGTTTGCCCCTGATAGCCCTGATGCGCCTCGGCGTAATCGATGTTGCCGATTTTGTCCGACATGCCCCAGCGCATCACCATCGCCCGCGCCAAACCGCTCGCCTGCATGATATCGCCAGATGGGCCGTTCGACACACCTTCTTCACCCCATTTGATAATCTCAGCGGCTTTGCCCGCCATGGTCATCGCAATGCGCTGCTTGCACTGGTCCTTGTGCATGTTCAGCTGGTCCATTTCGGGCAAGCTCATCACCATACCCAACGCACCACCGCGTGGAATGATCGTCGCCTTATACACCGGGTCGCATTTCGGCAGCGCCATGCCCACAATCGCATGACCCGCCTCATGATAGGCCGTATGCTCTTTTTGTTGCGGCGTCAGCACCATCGACCGACGTTCCGCGCCCATCATGACCTTATCCTTGGCCTGCTCAAAATCATGCATCGTCACAAACCGCCGCCCCACGCGGGCCGCCGTCAGTGCCGCTTCATTCACCAAGTTCGCCAAATCAGCCCCCGAAAACCCGGGCGACCCGCGCGCGATAATCCGCAAGTCAACATCAGGTCCCACCGGCACTTTGCGCGCATGTACGGTCAAAATCTTCTCGCGCCCCTTGATATCTGGGTTTGGCACTTGGATTTGACGGTCAAACCGGCCCGGGCGCAACAGCGCAGGGTCCAGCACATCCTTGCGGTTCGTCGCCGCAACAATGATCACGCCTTCATTCGCTTCAAACCCGTCCATCTCAACCAGCAACTGGTTCAGTGTCTGCTCCCGCTCATCATTGCCGCCGCCCATGCCAACGCCACGCGCCCGGCCCACGGCATCGATTTCGTCGATAAACACGATGCAGGGCGCGTTCTTTTTCGCCTGCTCAAACATATCGCGCACACGGCTTGCGCCCACGCCCACGAACATTTCGACAAAGTCAGAGCCAGAGATGGTGAAGAACGGAACCCCCGCCTCCCCCGCAATCGCCCGCGCCAGCAATGTCTTACCTGTGCCCGGAGGGCCCACCAACAATGCACCTTTGGGGATTTTCCCACCCAAACGGCTATACTTCTGCGGATTGCGCAGGAATTCGACGATTTCTTCCAACTCCTCCTTGGCTTCATCAATCCCGGCCACGTCATCAAACGTCACGCGACCATTCTTTTCGGTCAGCAGCTTCGCTTTGGATTTACCGAATCCCATGGCGCCGCCCTTGCCGCCACCTTGCATGCGATTCATAAAGAAAATCCAAATGCCAATCAGCACCAGAAACGGCAACCACAACGACAGCAGGCTGAAAAAGCCCGACTGTTCTTGTGCTTTGGCCATGACCGCCACCTCTTTGGCGATCAAACGGTCGGTAATATCCTCACCCTGCGGCTTGATGACGGTAAAATCCTTACCATCCTTGCCGCGGGCCGCGATCACCTCACCGTCCAAGGTGACGCTGGCGATTTCGTCCGCTTCAACTTGGGCAATAAAATCGGAATAGGACACGTTGCGCTGCGACATCGTCGACTGCCCACCGCTGAACAAATTGAACAAAGCAAGGATCAAGACCAACAGGACGACCCAAAATGCGATATTTCGTGCATTTCCCACGAAGATTCTCCTTCACGCGCCGGACCAGATGGGACCACGGCTTTGGACTTAAAATAGACATAAGTTTCAACACTTCAATGCGATAGTACAAATTGCGTGAAAGACGCGACAATGCGCGCATCAAATCCTGCCTTAAATCCTGCAATTGGGGCAGAAATTAACGTCTCCCCCGCCCAAACTGCAGGCCCAACCTCTAACACATCGCGACAAATCCCCGTTTCGCGCCATCCTTTGCACTCAGCCAGACCCGCACCCAATGCTCGAACCTCCTGCCCCGGCCCAAACGGCCCGATGATCTGCCACCGCCCATCCCACAGCGCGCCCAGCACCGACACGCCCGCAAATCGCGCCTCGCGCACAACGCAAAACCCATCCGCCGTCATCCGCACCCGGCACCCTGCCAAAACTGTGTCCTTTCCCCGTTCCACAGCCTGCAAAACCCGGTCCACGCCCGCTCCACGCGGTGCCAACCCGCTGGAAACCCAGCGCAGCGCCGCAATCAACAGCCGCCGTTGCACCTCCGCGCCCGCAGCCCGCCACATCACACCGTCAAACATCACAGCGCCTGCATGTTCGCGGCACATACCGATCGCATCATGGGTCGACTGCTGCACCGCGCCCTGTGCCGCCGAAAGATTAACCATAACACCAGCCAACCCCTCCACTGTGATCCCCAAAGGTTGCAAAGCGGTTAACGCGCGCCGGGCTTTCACCCGCGTAAATCGGTCATTTTCATTGCTGGGATCGTCAATCCACCCCACGCTGCGCCGCACCAATTCCGCCCGTAGCGCCTGCCGCGTCACCCCCAAATAGGGCCGCAAAAACCGCACGCCACCCGTGTTCCAGCCCGCATGCATCCCAATCAACCCGTCAATTCCGGCCCGCCGCGCTAACCCCATCAGGAAGGTTTCCGCCTGATCATCCGCCGTATGCCCCAGCAAAATATGGGAAATCCCAAGGCCACACGCCCAATCAGCCATCAACCCATACCGCGCCCGCCGCGCCGCATCCATCAGGTTGCCCTTGATTTCACCATGCTGCCAAACCAACACTTGGTGCGGCACGCCAAGGCCTTCGCACGCCTGCGCCACGCCCGCCGCCTCTGCCGCCGACCCATCGCGCAGCGCATGGTCCACCGTCACGGCAAACAGCGAAATCCCGCACGTCCGCGCCACTTCCGCCATCACATGCAGCACCGCCATCGAATCAGAACCACCCGAGACCGCAACAGCGACTCGGGTGGGATTGTCGTTTGAAATCAACGCAGATTGCGCAATATGCGCAAGGTCACAGCCTACTGGCACCCCAGCCCCAGCGCGGCCGTGGCCGCCTGACCCGCCGCAGGATCGTTCGGAAACCGCACGCCAACCTCTTGCAACGTCACACAAGCTTCCGGCCCTTGGCCCAATTCCGCCAGCGCTTGGCCCACTTTCAACAGCGATTCAGGGGCCCGCGCGCCCGTCATATCGCCCGAAAACGCCTCCAACCACGCGCGCGCCGCCTCCGATGTTTCGCCCAAATTCGACAGCGCTTCACCTCGATAATAATGCGCCTCAGCGGTCAAGGGGCCGCCCGTATAGGTCTGGGCAAAGGTCGCAAAGAGGTCTGCGGCGCCGCGAAAGTCACTTTGACCGAGCACCCCCTTGGCCCGGTCAAAATCTGCTTGTTCATTGGTTGCGAGCGACCCGCCAGCAGCCGCAGCGGGTGGTGCCGCAATCGTCGGGGCAGCAAGCGCACCGCCACCCAGCGGGGCCGTCTGGCCAACAGCCCCCAAATCGCCGCCCTCTAGTTCCACCACCCGAAACTCCAGATCGCCCAATCGATTGGTGCCATCTGTCACCACCTGATTGATCCGAAATTCCAAATTTTCGGTCTTGGCCGTCAACTGCGCCAACGCCGCTTCAATTGCATCAACCCGGTCCAGCAGCGACCCGCCAAAATTGCCGCCCCCACTGTTGCCCGTGGTGGCGAGTTCCGACCGCAACCCCTGCACCGATGCCCCCAAACCCGACAGTTCCTGCCGAATATCGGCCAAGGTCTGCGCGCGGTCTTGCGCAAACCCTGCCAGCGGCACAACCGCTAGGATGATCGCAAATACCGCGCGCATCTGCATCAGCTGCCTGCGCCCACAGACAGAACCGTTACGGCGCGGCGGTTGCGGCTGTAACAATCTTCTGTCGAACACACTTCAACCGGACGTTCCTTCCCATACGATACTGTGCGAATCCGGCTCTCGCTTACCCCTTGCGACATCAGGAAATTCTGCGCTGCCGATGCACGCCGCGCCCCCAGCGCAAGGTTGTACTGCCGCGTGCCCTGCTCATCCGCATGGCCTTCGACGATCAGCGCGTAATCCGTGTTGGTCTGCAACCACTGCGCCTGACCCGTCAAAGTCTGGCGCGCTTCATCCGACAACGTGCTTTGATCATTGCCAAAAAACACCCGGTCACCCAGCGTTTGCTGGAAATACGCGACCGACCGCGGGTCATTCGTGCCGCCCAGGTTCTGGCTGTCAATGCCACCGGCACCCCCGGCACCACCAGCACCACCTGCCCCAAAACGGTCCGGGTTGTTACAGGCGCTCAGGCCCAGGGCCGCGATCAAAAGCGCTGCCTTCATTGCATATGACATAGTTTCGTCCTTTTTCTACTGGCCCGACTTGAGCAACTCTAACAGATTCAGATCGCCCTGTGAATCGGGCAATCTTCACAAATTCTTATGGCAACAGCGGCGACCATGACGGGTCCGACGCAGCCCCTTGGATGGGCACTGGGCGCAAATTTCGCCCCGTAATATCCACCGAATACAGCGACGTTTGCCCCGATGCCCCCGCCGTTTCGCGGCTGAACATAATCACGCGGCCATTGGGCGACCATGTCGGGCCTTCATCCAAAAACGATGACGTTAGCAACCGCTCCTCGGACCCGTCCACCCGCATCACGCCAATATGGAACCGGCCTTGGTGCTGCTTGGTGAACGCAATCAAATCGCCACGCGGGCTCCACACTGGGGTCGAATACCGGCCTGGCCCATTGGAAATCCGGCGCGGCTCACCGCCCCCTGCGCCCATGACGTAAATCTGCTGCGTGCCGGACCTGTCGCTTTCAAAGGTAATTTGGGCACCATCCGGGCTGTAATCGGGCGCAGTTTCAATTGACGGCGCATTGGTCAAACGCCCCAGCGCGCCCGATACCGTGTCCACCGTGTACAAATCCGAATTGCCGCCTTGTTCCAAACTAAACACCACCGTCCGCCCGTTCGGGGCAAAACGTGGCGCAAATGTCATGGTGCCGGGCTGGTCGCCCAACGCGCGCGACTGCACCGATGCTACATCCATCAGGTAAATCTTGGGGAACCCCGACTGGTACGACGTATACAAAATCCGGTCCCCTGTGGGCGAAAACCGCGGCGCCAGCACAATCGACCGGCTGTCGGTCAAAAACTGCACATTGGCCCCATCATAATCCATCACCGCCAACCGCTTGGCGCGCTCATTCTTTGGCCCGCTTTCGGCAACATACACCACGCGGCTGTCAAAATACCCGCCCTCGCCCGTAATCCGGCTGTAAACGGCATCGGCCACCTTATGCGCCATGCGCCGCCAGCTTTGCGGCGTGCCCGCAAACTGCAACCCCTCGCCCATCTGCTGCCCCGAGAAAATGTCGTAAAGCCGGAACTTCACCACAATCCGGTCGCCACTCGCACTCACCGCGCCCGTAATCAACGCTTGCGTGTTAATCGCTTTCCAATCGGCATAGGCGACGGGCGCATCAAACCCCGACACCCCGCTAATATGCGCGCTGGCCGGAATTTCGCGGAACAACCCCGTGCCCGCCAAATCCGAGGCTATCACCCGCGCAATGTCGCGCGCAAACGTGCCCGCACCGCCATTTTCCGCGATAAAATCGGGCACGGCAAAGGGCAACGGCTCAATCACCCCCTCTTTAATCTCGATCCGAAGCGGCCCGTTTTGCGCCATGACAGGGACAGCAAACACGCCACCCACCGCCAAAATAGCCGCAAACAAAAGGCCTAAGGGGCTCTGATAGGTCATTTGATCCTCATTCTCTCCGGGTTGAACACCAGTTCCAAACTACGCCATTCTTCATATTTTTCAGGGGGAAGGTTAAACCCATTTGCCCCGCAACGAATAACCGCCCGCCGCGCCGCCTCAAAGGCTTGGCGCGCCGCACCGTCCGATCCGCCCTCGTATTCCGTCATCCGCAACGATGTTGCATCGGGCTTGCCGTCTTGCCCCAACTCCACCGCCACCGTCACCGTCACTTGCAACGCCTCTGATGACAGCGAGCCTACGTTCCAACAGGCTTGCACCGCGACGCGCAACGCATCTTTTTCGCCCGATGTCATCGGGGGGCCGCTTGGCGCATCGGCGGACGACTCTGTTTGTGCCCCTCCGGTCGCCGCCGTTGTCGCCGCCAAGGCCTCGGCAATCGCATCGCGCGTGGCCGCCGTGGTCTGCGGGGCTTCCGCAGCCGGGGCCTCTGCCGCACGCGCAGGCCGCGCACGGGGCCGCGATGAACTTTGCGGGGCCAATGGTTCGGCCTTATTGGCTTCGGTGGCAAGCTCGGTGCCCGCCTCCTCCACTGCCGCCTCTGGCGTGGGTTCTTCCACCACAACCGCTTCAGGGGCTGCCTCAGGCGTCACGGCGGGCGCAGGTGCCGCCGCAATCACCGCATCGGGCGCAGGCGCATCGGTCGGGTCCGGGGCCACGCGGTCTGCGGGTTTCGGGCGCGGCCGTGTGCTGCTGGAAGGGGCCAAAACCGGCGGCTCCTCAGATATAACGGGCGATGGCGGCTCTGGGTCCACAGGCTTCGATGGCACGGCTTGTGGGGCCACTTCGGTCACATCCGGTTCTGGCGGCGGGGGCGGCGGCGGCTCGGCCACGGGTTCCACAACAGGCTCCGCCGGGGCGGCTTCGGGCACAGGGGCCACTTCGGGCACAGATTCAGGCGCGGGGGCCGATGGGGCCGCCGCCTGCAACGCAGCAAAATCGGCGCTGGAAATCAATGACACTTCGGTTACCGCAACCTCGGTGGTGTCATCATGCCGGATAAAAAACCCGCCAATCGTCACCCACAAGATCAGGCCGAAATGTCCGATCCCTGAATAAACTAAACCCTTGTCCATGCTTTTGGCCTAGCCGCCACTGGCGCCAAAAGACGGGCCATCCGGGTCCGTGACCAAACCAATGTTGCGAAAGCCCCCGGCATTCAACGCGCCCATCACCTGCGCCACGCGAGAATAAGGGATCGCGCCATCCGCGCGCAGAAAAATCTTGTCGCTCTCACGCTCCGCCGCAACGGCCTGCAATTTCGGAATCAACTCCCCATCCGCAACCTCTTGCGTCTGGATCATCACACGCCCATCCGCCGTCAGCGTCACCGTCAACGGCTCCTCTTGCTCGGATGGCAGCGCACTCGCCGCCGTTTCCGGCAATTGAATGGGCACCCCCACGGTCAACATCGGGGCCGCCACCATAAAGATGATCAACAACACCAGCATCACGTCCACAAACGGCGTCACGTTAATTTCGGCCATCGCCGCAGATTTGCCGCGCCGCCGCCCGCGCCGCCCGCCCCCGCCGCCCGATTTTTGCACAACACCCCCGCCCATGGCTCAGGCGTCCAACTGGCGGGACAAGATTGTGGCGAATTCATCCGAAAACGCTTCATACCCGCCGATCAAATGCTCTGCGTCCGCGTTCAACTTGTTGTAAAACACCACCGCCGGAATCGCGGCCACAAGGCCAATCCCCGTGGCCAACAACGCCTCGGCAATACCGGGCGCCACAACGGCCAAACTGGTGTTCTGGCTGATCGCGATTTGTTCAAACGAATGTTTGATGCCCCAAACCGTGCCAAACAACCCGATAAACGGCGCTGTCGCCCCTGTGGTCGCCAAAAACGACAACCCCTCGTTCAAGCGTTCGCTTTGCTTGGAAATCGCCACATCCATGCTACGCTCAATCCGCGCCTGCGCGCCCGCGATCAACCCACCATCATCGCGGTGGCTGCGCCGCCACTCCAGCATCCCCGCCGCAAAAACCTTTTCCGATGACCCCACAGGGTCCGGCCCGATTTTCTCAAACAACTCGTCCAGCGGCTCGCCCGACCAAAACGCTTGGTCAAACACATTCGCCTCGCGCCGCGCCAATCGGTAGGCAATATGCTTGCGCACGATGATCGCCCATGACCAAAACGACATCACAAACAGCATCAGCATCACCAGCTGCACCGTAAATGTCGCCCGCACAAACAGCGCGATCAGCGAGAAGTCAATATCCTGCGCCGCCGCAAGGGTTTCCGTTTCCATATCGCCTGCTCTTTATTTTTGGGCCGTTTGCCAGCCATTGCTTCGGTGATTCTATCTGTTTTCCCGATGGAAAGCCAATAGATCATCGCACAGCCGCGCGAAATCCCGCCGCAACCCTTGTCACATCACTGTGACAGCCGCCAAAACCACGGCAGGAAACCGCACCGCCCGCCCCGCATCACTCAAACACACCAGTTGAACCTCCGCCTCAAACAGCAGGGCATCACCACGCCAAACCGTCTGCGCCAACGTCAACCGCGCTCCCGTCGCTGCCAAAACCTGCGTGCGCACCTGCAATTCATCGTCAAACACCGCAGGCCGCACATAATCAGCCACCACGCGGCGCACCGCAAACACGACCCCTTGCGCCCGCAGCGCCGACTGGTCCACGCCAAGGCCGCGCACCCATTCACTGCGCGCGCGCTCAATGAACTTCAGATAATTGGCATAATACACAATCCCCGCCAGATCGGTGTCCTCATAATAAACCCGCAGGTTGAAAACATGCATCATTGTTGCCCCTAGCGCCGCAATCATACTTTGATTTGTCACAATCTGAACCGGAATACACCCAAGATTGGCCGGATTGTCCCGTCATACAGGTGTTATCGAGCAATAATTGTTGAAGAGGTATAAAATGCGTAAAGTTTCGATCATCTTGGCAGCATCGGTCCTGACCCTGCAAAACTCCGGCGCCCGCGCCCAGTCCGCACTGACAGACGCGGCACATGTCATGCCGCCCCTCTCCTTTGTTCCCCTGCTGGTCTTGGCGGGCATGGCCTGCCTGCTGCTCCTCGCTCACGCACCGCTCACCACGCCAGATTCCCAAACAGGTTCCAAAACAAGCTGGTCGCGCCGCAGCGTTCCCAGCTTCTGGCCCTCCCAGCGCACCACGTTCGCAATCCTCGCGGTGGTCACCGTTGGCGGCGCTTTGGGCCTCGCCTAAACCCTTTCGCGCGGCCCTGCCCCAAACGGTCAGGGCTGCCCGCCCAACCCCATCCGCGCCACAAGGCGCAAGGCATGGCTCGCATCGCGCGCCACCACAGGCATCACCGGGTCGTAACACGCCCGCACCAAGGCCCCGATTTCAGGCCGCAACACCACCCGCCCGCTTGCATTCGCCAAGGCGCGCCGCCCGTCAAACCCCACATCCGACCACAGCAAAATCACCTGCACCGCTTGGGTCAACGCCAAAACCTCCGCAGGCACCTCCGCCAATTCCGCATCCAGCCGCACAAACACAAACGCGGCCTTGATCGCGCCCGACGCCTCAAACCGAAACGCACGGTATTGGTTCGCGCGCCCCGCCTCCAACCGCCCCAACAGCGCCTCCAAGTCCGGGATCAACTCTGCCAGACGCGGCACCCCGCGCAACTCATCCCATTCCCGAACAAAGAAAAACATCAGGTTCGCGCCCAGCTCGGTGTCCAGCACGTCCATCTTATGCCCCGCCAACCCGACCACGGCCTCAATTGCCCCCTTCACCACGGGCAACGTGTCATCGGCCAAACCAAACACCACAGGCACAATTGGCCGCCCCCAGCGCGCGCATAAATACGCCCCATCGCCGCGCGTAAACAGCGCCTCAATCTCACCCGCGTCCATCACTCACCCTCAATTTCATCTTGGCCTAAATACCTAAAACGACCGCCCCAAAACCCAGCCCCAACCAACAAAGGCCGTAGGGTGGGTGCAACCCACCGCCCCTCACCCCGCCTCAAACAAATCGCTCTGCCCCGGTGGTTTCGGCGCTTCCAACCCCAAATGCCGCCACGCCCGCGCCGCCAACATCCGCCCGCGCGGGGTGCGTTGAAGCAACCCTTGCTGCAACAAAAATGGCTCAATCACCTCTTCCAACGCATCGCGCGCCTCGCTCAGCGCCGCCGAGATTGTCTCAACCCCCACCGGGCCCCCGCCATAATGCTCCGCCAGCAACATCATGTACCGCCGGTCCGCCCCATCAAGCCCAAGGTGGTCCACCCCCAACCGCGTCAGCGCCCGGTCCGCAATCGCTTGGGTCAACCGCCCGTCCCCTTCGACCAGCACAAAATCCACCACCCGGCGCAACAACCTACCCGCAATCCGGGGCGTGCCCCGCGCCCGTTTGGCAATCTCGCGCGTGCCTTCGGGGTCCGACGGTATGCCCATCAACCGCGCGCCCCGCGTCACAATCAAATCCAACTCATCCTCGGTGTAAAACACCAACCGCGTCGGGATGCCAAATCGGTCGCGCAGCGGCGTGGTCAACAACCCCAACCGCGTCGTCGCCCCCACCAGCGTGAACGGCTGCAAATCAATCCGCACCGTGCGGGCGGCGGGCCCCTCGCCAATCACCAAATCCAGCGCAAAATCCTCCATCGCCGGATACAGCACCTCCTCCACCACAGGGGAAAGCCGGTGTATCTCGTCGATAAACAGCACATCATTGGGTTCCAGATTGGTCAAAATCGCCGCCAAATCCCCCGCCCGCGCCAAAACCGGCCCGGATGTCATGCGAAACCCCACCCCCAATTCGCGCGCCATAATCTGCGCCAACGTGGTTTTTCCCAGACCGGGCGGCCCATGAAACAGCGTGTGGTCCATCGCCTCGCCCCGAATTTTCGCAGACTCGATAAACACCCGCAAATTCGCGCGCGCCTCCGCTTGGCCCACGAATTCCTCCAACACCTGCGGGCGCAACGCGCGGTCGGCGTCCCCGGGCAATCCTTCGGGGCGCAAAGTCGGGTCAGATTGCATCCGTTATCCTTTCGGGGCCAACAGCTTTAACGCGGCCCGAATCAACGCGCCCGTGCCCGCATCCGGCACCTCGCCCGCCGCCTGCGCCACCGCTTGCGCCGCATCGCCATGCCCATACCCCAGATTGATCAGCGCCGACAACGCCTCCGCACTCGCCGCCGCGCGCAACGCCACCCCTGCATCCGGCTTGGCCACTTTGCGCACTGTGGCCGCAGGTTCCAACACATCATCCTCCAACGCGCCCGCCAAACTTGCAGGGTTCGCGCCCATCGCCATCACGCCGGGCGCTTTGGCCTTCAACTCCAACACCACGCGCTGCGCAATTTTCGGCCCCACGCCGGGTGCCGCCTGAATGGCCTTGGCATCGCCCAGCGCAATCGCGCGCGACACGCCTTCCGGCCCCAAACTGCCCAAGATCGCCATCGCGGCCTTGGCCCCCACGCCTTGCACGGTCACCAACAGCTTGTGCCACTCCTTTTCCAACATCGTGGGAAAGCCGAACAGCTGCAACAAATCCTCGCGCACCACCAATTCGGTGAACAGCGCCACCGCCTCGCCCACACGCGGCAGCCCCGCCAGCGTCCGGTCGGACACATAAACAATATACCCCACGCCCCGCACATCAACCAACACATGGTCGCCGCCCCGATACTCCAACCGCCCCGCAATTTTGCCAATCATGCCTCACCCCTTTTCATCCGGCCGCCCTTTTCAACGCCGCCTGCAACCGGTTCGAACTTTGCAAATGATGCGCATGGCAAATCGCAATCGCCAGCGCATCCGCCGCATCCGCCCCCGCAATCACCACGCCGGGCAGATGGATCCGCACCATATGCTCCACTTGGCCTTTGTCCGCGTGCCCCGCACCCACCACCGTCTTTTTCACCGCGTTGGGCGCATATTCCCCCACCGTTATGCCAAATTGCGCTGGCACCAACAGCGCAATCCCCCGCGCTTGGCCCAATTTCAAGGTCGCCACCGCATCCTTGTTCACAAATGTATTCTCCACCGCCGCTTGATCGGGCGCATATTGCTGCAACACCGCCGTCAACTGCGCGTGCAAACTTAGCAACCGCGCCGCCAAATCACCCGAATCAGGTCCCGGCGCTGAATGGCAAATCCCGTTGGCCACATGCGTCAACCGCGACCCGGCCACGTCAATCAGCCCCCAGCCAAGGTTGCGCAACCCCGGATCAATCCCCAACACCCGCATCAGTGCCCCCTTATTATCGTTAAAATGCGAATAGCACGAATAGGGAACATCCGCCAAGCGCTTTGCAATCCACCGCAAGAACCCCCTTTAATTGCTGCACCTGCACAATATTCGGCACTTCATATCCTAAAACCGACACAAACCGCCCGCGCCTTAGAAACAAGGCGGAATTGCGGCAAACAGCCATGCAATCCCTGCATCACAGCCATGCCATTTCTGTGGATTGTTTTGCAGTTGCAGCACGCCTATTTGCCCAATACCGAAACACCAAGCCGCTTAAATAAGCAGCTTACAAACAAGGAAAACCGCAATGGCCGCTTACCAGTCGACCCGTACCGCGCCGTTCGGCGCAATCGCAACCTACAGCTTCATCCGTTTCATCAGCAACATCGCAAATTCCGTGATTGCTTGGAACGACGCCCGCGTCACCCG
The DNA here is from genome assembly GCF_900110135.1 of Pseudorhodobacter antarcticus. Classification (GTDB taxonomy): domain Bacteria; phylum Pseudomonadota; class Alphaproteobacteria; order Rhodobacterales; family Rhodobacteraceae; genus Pseudorhodobacter; species Pseudorhodobacter antarcticus. The sequence goes on from NZ_FOCO01000018.1 coordinate 62,278, forward strand.
CAACTCGCTTGGCAAATTGTCCGACCGCGAACTGGATGACATCGGCCTGACCCGTGGCGACATCGCCGACATCGCGAACCTGAACCGCATTTGACCCTTGGCGCATATGCCCAAAGGTCCCCGCGTTCCCCACTTCGCAACCTAAAAAGGCCGCCCTCGTACCCCGAGCGCGGCCTTTCGCTTTTCCAATCCAAATTCTAATCCGTTACCGCAGCGATGTCAGGCTTTCACGGATCGCCCCGGCCACCCAGCGCGTCGCCGGATCGGCCTGCATAATCGCAGCCCCCAGCCGGTCAAACCCCTGCCCGTTTTGCAATTCGCTCACCCGCGCCTCATAGGTCTGCGGGCCAACAAAATAATACACAGTGCCTTTCAGCGCGATGCCCGCCAAAATGATAAAAGCGATCGGAAAGATCAGCTTGATCCGGGTCGCGCGCGGCGTCCGCCGGTAATCTGCCCGGCTCAACAATCCCGCAGCGACAAAGCCTTGGCCACGCGCATGCGCTTTGTTCAATCGCCCCACGCGCTCGTAAAAGTCCTGAATATTAGGGTCAAACATATAACCATCCAAACCGTGCCTACGTCTGGCCATAAAGCCATAAGATCTTGGCAAAACTTGGACAAAACCGCGAGAAATGAACCCTAAATGGCCTTGTTCTCGCCTCAATTGGCCCGATTAAGTCCGGCGCAGCACCAATGCCGACCATTCACCCAAATCTTCACGCGAAACGGAAACAAACCCCTGTGCATGATACGCCGCCTCAATCGATTCGGCCTGCACCACCAGCAGCCCCGACAAAATACACAGCCCATCCTCGGCAATATATTTCGCCATATCCGGGGCCAGTTCGACCAACGGGCCTTTCAAGATATTGGCAAACACCAAATCAAACGGGGCCGCGTCGCGCAGGCGCGGATGCGCAAACCCCGCCGCCTCCAAACATTCCACCCGGCCGTCCAGATCATTGATCGACATATTGGCCCGCGCCACATCCACCGCCACTTGGTCAATATCGCTCGCTATCACCAGCGCATCGGGCAACACCCGCGCCGCCGCCAGCGCCAACACGGCCGTTCCGCAGCCAATATCGGCCACCCGCGACGGCGCAAATCCAGTGTCAATCAAGCGATCAAACGCGCGCAAACAGCCCAGCGTTGTGCCGTGATGCCCCGTGCCAAACGCCACTGTCGCCTCAATCTGCAACGGCACGCGCCCTGCCTCGGTCGGCACTTTATCCGCGTCATGGCTGCCATAGACAAAAAACCGACCCGCCTCCACCGGGGCCAATTCGCGGCGCACATGCGCCACCCAATCCACCTCCGGCAGTTCAGATATCGCAAAGGGTTTTGCGTCAAAGGCCACTGCCAGCACTTCCAGCGTCACCAAATCCGGCGCTTCCAGAAAATACGCGCCCACTTCCCACAGCCCGCTGCCGTCCTCAATCTCGAACACGCCCACGCCTGTCGGCTCCGGCTCCATCCGTTCCATCGCTTCAGCCAGCGCTTCGGCGGCGTCTTGGCCTTCCAATGTGGTCAGGGCGGTATAGGTGGGCATCGCAAAACCTCCGGTTCAAACTGCCAGCGGCCTAGCCCTGCCGGCATCCAGCGTCAAGCCGCAAGGCTGCGCGCCGCCCGCCGGGCCGAGAAAATCGTCTCGTTCCCGTCGTCCGGCTCATCCGGGACCAACAGCGCCAGCAGCATCGAAATCAATGCCAGCACAGCCGCCAACGCAGACACCACTTTGGGCGACAATATCCACAAATACCCCAGCCCCGCAGGCAAAAACACCGCCGCTATATGGTTGATGTTAAACGCCACCGCCGCCGTTGGCGCGATATCCGCTGGGTCCGCAATCTTTTGAAAATACGTCTTTATCGCAAAGGCCATGCTGAAAAACATGTGGTTCAACACATACAGCGTCGCCGCCACATGCCACGACCATTCATAAACATACAGCATACCATAGCCGATAAACACGGCCGTCAGCCCGCCATATTCCACCACCAGCATCCGCCGTTCGCCAAACCGCGCAATCCAGCGCCCAATTGTCGGCGAAATCAGCATGTTGATCATATAGGTCACCATGAACAGTGCCGTCAGCGCGCGCACATCCATGCCATAGCGTTCCACCATCATAAACGCCGCAAACACCACAAAAATCTGTCGCCGCGCCCCCGACATAAACTGCATCAAATAATACAGCCAATACCTGCGCCGCAGCACCATCGACTTGTTCTGCGGATTGGGCGCTTCGAACTGTGGAAACGCCAGCGCGCAGTAAACCGCAATCGCAATGGTGACAAACCCCGCCACCATAAAAACCGTGTTATACGACAGCTCCAACCAGTGCCACGTCACCACGATCAACCCATAGGCCACCAGCGACGCGCCCGCGCCCACGGCTGCAATCTTGCCTATCATCTGCGGCGCAATCTTCTTGTCAATCCATTGCAATTGCAGGCTTTGGTTCACCGTTTCAAAGTAATGAAACCCGATCGACGACAGCACCGTTACCACCAACAACCCGCCAAAACTCGGGAATTGCGCCGTGACCGCCGTGGCCACCCCCAGCAAAATCAGCGCCACAATCGCCAAAACCTGCTCGCGCATCACCAGCAACACGGCGATCACCCCAATCGCCAAAAACCCCGGAATTTCGCGCACCGTGTGCAGCCAGCCAATCTCAACCCCGGTAAACCCCGCCGCCTCAATCACAAAATTGTTCAACAGCGCAGACCAAGTGGCGAATGATATCGGCATCGCCGCCGCCATCAAGCACAGCAAAAACAACGGCTGCCGCCAAAACGGCAGATCAGCGGTCGCGGAAAGGGGCATCATGCGCAGGGCCATTTCCCAGCATTAACCCTGAATCCTTAACCAATCTATACTGAAATTGTACCAATCTGATCTGCATCAATCCCCTCACATTCAACCCATGCTATACGATCCAAAAATGGAGGCTGCGATGGACTTGATCCCCCTGATTGACCGCATTGGCGAAGGGCCCACCGCCGCCCTGTTCGGCCTTATCACCGGTCTCATTTTCGGCGTGGCCGCCCAACGGTCAAAATTCTGCCTGCGTGCGGCCACCGTCGAATTTGCCCGCGGCCAGCTTGGCCCCCGCATGGCCGTCTGGCTCCTCACCTTTTCCACGGCCCTCGTCTGGGTCCAAGGCGCGCAAATCCTGGGCCTTTTCAACGCGCAAAACGCCCGCATGATGGCCGTCCCCGGTTCGTGGTCGGGCGCTGTCATCGGCGGCCTCATTTTCGGTGTCGGCATGGTGCTGGCGCGCGGTTGCTCTGGCCGCCTCCTCGTTCTCGCCGCCTCCGGCAACCTGCGCTCCATCTTTACCGGCCTTATCTTTGCGGTCACCGCGCAAATGGCGCTGCACGGCTGGCTCGCCCCCCTGCGCGACCGCCTCGCCCAACTCTGGACCACCACAGGCGGCCGCAACATGGACCTTATCGCCGCCCTCCACCTGCCCCAAATCAGCGGCCTCGCCCTCGGGCTTATCCTCGCAGCCCTTGCCCTCGCCGTCTCCGCCCGCAACAAAATCTCCGCTCGCACGCTCATCTTTGCCTCCGGCGTCGGGTTCGCGGTCGCCACAGGTTGGGTCCTCACCTTCACCCTCGCCCAAGTCGCGTTTGAGCCTGTCGCCGTCACCTCCGCCACCTTTTCCGGCCCTTCCGCCAACACCCTCATGTTCCTCCTCACCCCCAACCCCGTTTTGGAATTTGACGTGGGCCTCATCCCTGGCGTGTTCCTTGGCGCGTTCCTGTCGGCCATCACCGCGCACGAGTTCAAATTTGAAGGGTTCGACACCGCAGGCAACATGCGCCGCGCCATGATCGGCGCGGTCCTGATGGGTTTTGGTGCCATGCTTGCCGGCGGTTGCGCGATTGGCGCAGGCGTCACCGGCGGCTCCATATTTGCAGGCACCGCATGGCTTGCCCTCTTTTGCATGTGGATCGGGGCCATGATCACCGATTTCGTGATCGACCAATCCCCCCACCCCGTAACCGCCAAGTCTGGCGCTTGAATCCCCACGGTCCCCGGCGCAGTATCGCCCCAAACCAAAAGGGGACATTGCATGAAAATCATCGTCATGGGCGCAGGCGTCATCGGCGTCACCACCGCCTATTACCTCGCCAAACAGGGCGCGCAAGTCACCGTGCTGGACCGCCAACCCGGCCCCGGCCTTGAAACCAGCTACGCCAACGCGGGCGAACTCTCCTACGGCATGACCTCCCCTTGGGCCGCACCGGGCATCCCGATGAAAGCCGTCAAGTGGATGTTTATGAAGCGTAAACCCCTCTTCATCTGGCCCCTGATCAGCCCCACCATGTGGAAATGGGGCTATGACATGGTGCGCAACTGCAATCCCGAAAGTTACCGCATCAACAAAGGCCGCATGGTCCGCATCTCCAACTATTCGCGCGATGTGATGCCCGAATTGATCACAGACACCGGCATCGAATACGATGGCCGCGAACAGGGCACGCTGCAACTGTTCCGCACCCAAAAACAACTCGCAGGCTCGCAGGCCGACCAAGACATCCTGTCCGAATACGACAGCCCTTTTGAGGTGCTATCCCCAGACGGCTGCATCGCCGTTGAACCCGCCCTCGCGCAAGTCCGCGAAAAATTCGTGGGCGGCCTGCGCCTCACCGCGGACCGCACGGGCGATTGCCGCACTTTCACCATCAAACTCGCCGAAATCTGCGAGGCGATGGGCGTCGAATTCCAATACGGCCAGTCCATCACCGAAATCACCATTGAAAACAACCGCGTGGCCGGTATTGAAACCGAAATCGCAGGCCGCTTGACCGCCGATGCTTACGTTTGCGCGCTCGGCAGCCACGCCCCCCGCCTTTTGAACCCCACCGGCATCCGCCTGCCCGTCTATCCGGTCAAAGGCTACTCCGTCACCCTGCCCGTCACCGACGATGCTATGGCCCCCCAATCCACCATCATGGATGAGACGTATAAAGTCGCCATCACCCGCCTTGGCGACCGTATCCGTGTGGCTGGCCAAGCCGAAATCGCAGGCTACTCCAACCGCCTCGGCCCCCACGCCACCGACACCGTGCGCCACGTCATAGGTGACCTGTTCCCCAAAGGCGGCGACCTCAGTAAGGCCGAAGGCTGGACCGGCCTGCGCCCCATGACCCCCGACGGCACGCCGGTCTTGGGCGCATCCCGCTACTCCAACCTGTTTTTGAACACCGGCCACGGCACATTGGGCTGGACCATGGCCTGCGGTTCGGGCCGCGCAGTCGCCGACGTGGTGCTGGGCAAAACGCCGGAGATTTCGTTTGAGGGGCTGACAGCGGAGCGGTATGCGTGAGGGGGCGCAATCGCATCGCCAAAAGTCACCGCGCCCCCACGGGGTGGACGAGAAGCGCCCGCCCCGTGGGGGCTGTTCGGGCGCTGCCCGTGCAAAGCACGGGCAAAGAAGAATATCAGGCACTTGCACGAGCCTAGCAACTTATCGAAACGGCTAAGACAAAAGGGTATTGCGCGCAACCAGCATCGCATCGGCGAGATCAGCTTGAGACTGGGCAAACCTAAGACCATGAATCAGATGTGCCAATCGTTCTTCTTCAACGAAGAGAACTGAGAGTTGAAGCATCAACTTAAATTCTATCCTGCCACCAACAGCTTCGAAATATTCGGTACGAGAACGCACCCTATCGCCGTACGCAGACATAAGGTTTCCCCGATACTCATCAACTTTTGCATCAGAAATATCAAAATTTAACTCGTGCGCAAACTTATTTCTTAGGCGATTTAAATTGCTTATGGACGCAAAACTACCTTCAGACAGAACTCCCACGCCGTAAAGCAAGGTGGCTTTATCCAACGAACTCATTCTTTTTGCCCCAGAGCGTACAGCTTTTGGCCTGACGCAAAAATCCTCAAGGAATACATCCAAGACGTGATCCAAATGGATGTGAGCAGCAATAGCACAAGCCCAGTTAGGACTTTTGAGAACTAGTTCGTCAAACTTATCAATCTCGTACGACCTATGCCCCATTGCAAATTTCACAATAGCTTCTGAGTCTGCTTCAAGCATGCTCTCAAGTGACGTTTTTTGGAGAAATAGCTTTATAATCTTTGGATTCATTCAAATAACGCGGTAATCCCCCCATTTTTAGTGGGGTGCGATCGTAGAATTCACGCGGCCATTTTCAGTTTCATTGCGGGTGTTATGCCGCCGATGCCCATGTTGGGGCGGTCGTTGTTGTAAGTCCACAGCCATTGCGTGGCGTAATCTTGGGCCTCCTCGATGCTTTCGATGATGTATTGGTCCAGCCATTCATGCCTTACGGTGCGGTTGTAGCGTTCGATATAGGCGTTCTGCTGCGGCTGGCCGGGTTGGATGTGCTGGATGGTAACCCCACGTTTCACAGCCCATTTCATCCGTTGCCCGACAGACGATGCGTGCATCGCCGAGAGGGAGCTTTTCACTGATGTATTCGGGGCCATTATCGACCCG
>NZ_FOCO01000006.1 GCF_900110135.1 Pseudorhodobacter antarcticus
GGCGGTCAGATTCTGGATGCCTCCATCGTGCCGGTGCCGCGCAATCACAATACGCGCGATGAAAACGCTACGATCAAGAAGGGCGAGGTCCCCGAGGATTGGGCCGACAAGCCTGCCAAGCGATGCCAGAAGGATCTGGACGCACGCTGGACGAAAAAACACGGCAAGAGCCATTACGGCTACAAAAACCACACAAACGTGGACCGCACCCACAAATTGGTGCGCCGCTACCACGTCACCGACGCAGCTGTGCATGACAGCCAGACGGTGGACCACCTGCTGATGCAGGGCAATACCGGGTCCGGCGTGTGGGCGGACGCGGCTTATCGATCTGAGGAGATGGAGGCCAAGCTGCGCGACCGCAAGCTGAAAAGCTACATCCACCGTAAAGGCAAGCGCGGCAAGCCGCTGACTGAACAGGCCAAGGGCAGTAACCGGACCAAGTCCACTGTGCGGGTCCGGGTCGAGCATATTTTTGGCGCGCAAGCCAACGACATGGGCGGCACCCTCGTGCGCACGATCGGTCTGGTTCGGGCCAAGGCCGCGATCGGGATGAAAAACCTCGCCTACAACATGCGCCGCCTCGGCCAATTGGGACGCATCAGCCCACACCCAGCCTGAAAACGGTCGACCAACGACGCAGATCGCCCTGCGCATCGCGCAAAACGGCCCTGAACCGAAGGTCTGAGAAGCGAAACGGGCAGCACATCATCAAACCCAACGCAACACTCGGTCAGGTCGCTGCCGCGCTTCGGGCGTAAACTGCTGCGCCGTTGCCGCGAAAACAGTCAAAAATCGAGGTGCCCTTAGGATTTGAGGCTTACCCATAACCAATTGTTAAAACGGGGATATGTGCGAGTAAGGCAATCAATACCACCTAGGAATACGCCAAATTCCCTGCTCTTTTTCTGGTTAGCAGGGAAATTGTCCCGCAAAGTAGGGTACAGTCAGGACTGCGACCACCACCATCCTTTTTGGTTTTGGAGTGCGACCCGGGTGCGAAATCGCGCGCGATGCGCATTTTAACGCATTGATTTTATTGTGTATCGTGTTTTTTGTTAACCTTTTCTTAAGGGGGAACGCGGTGCGAATTGCACAGGGTGGAGAGGTATTTGGACCAAGCCGAATGGGGAGGGTTTGTGGGGCGTGGCTTGCGGTTGTGGGCGGGGCGGGGCAAGGTGGCGGGGAATGATTTAAGGAAGGACTTGTCCCATGATGCGCACCCGTGCCGCTGTTGCTGTTGCCCCCGGAAAACCGCTTGTGATTATGGAGGTCAATCTGGAAGGCCCCAAGGCGGGCGAGGTTTTGGTGGAGATGAAGGCCACGGGGCTGTGCCACACGGATGAATTTACCCGGTCGGGTGATGACCCCGAAGGGTTGTTCCCGGCGATTTTGGGGCATGAGGGCGCGGGCGTTGTGCTGGCGATTGGCGAGGGTGTGACCACGTTGGAGGTGGGCGACCATGTTATCCCGCTGTACACGCCCGAGTGCCGGGAGTGCGAATATTGCCTGTCGGGCAAAACCAACCTGTGCCAGAAGATTCGGCTGACCCAAGGGCGGGGGCAGATGCCGGACGGGACCACGCGGTTTTCGATGTTGGATGGCACGCCGATCCACCATTACATGGGTTGTTCGACATTCGCCAATCACACGGTGATACCTGAGATCGCTTTGGCCAAAGTGCGCAAGGACGCGCCGTTTGACAAAATCTGCTATATCGGCTGTGGGGTTACCACGGGGATTGGTGCGGTGATCAACACGGCCAAGGTTGAGATTGGCGCGCGGTGCATTGTGTTTGGCCTTGGCGGGATTGGCCTGAATGTTATCCAAGGCCTGCGCATGGCGGGGGCGGACCAAGTGGTTGGCGTGGATTTGAACGACAGCAAGGAAGAGATTGCGCGGTATTTTGGGCTGACGGACTTTGTGAACCCCAGCAAAGTTGAAGGCGATTTGGTGGCGCATTTGGTGGAATTGACCAAGGGCGGCGCGGATTACACTTTTGATGCCACGGGCAACACCAAGGTGATGCGCACGGCGTTGGAGGCGGCGCATAAGGGCTGGGGCGAGAGCATTATTATTGGCGTGGCCCCTGCGGGGGCGGAAATTTCGACGCGGCCGTTTCAGTTGGTGACGGGGCGGGTGTGGAAAGGGACCGCGTTTGGCGGGGCCAAGGGGCGCACGGATGTGCCGAAATTTGTCGATTGGTACATGAGTGGCAAGATCGAGATTGACCCGATGATCACGCATAAATTGACGCTGGACCAGATCAACGAAGGGTTTGATTTGATGCACCGGGGCGAATCCATTCGTGCGGTGGTTGAGTTTTGATTTTCGCATTTCCTTGATGCGTGTGGGGCGGGGCGGGCCAGCGGGCGGCGCCCCGTTTTTTTAAGACTTTTTTAGCCAAGGTCATGATATTGCCATAAGGCGCGGGCACGCAGGGGATTGGTTTTGGGCTTTTGCCCCATGTGGATTGGGCCTTTTGGTTTGGGCCTTTGGGTAAGGATGTGGTGACGCATGAGTGAGACGCCGATCGAGGGTGCGGGCATTTGGTCGCGCGCGGCGCGCGGGTCGGCATGGACTGCGATGTCATTCGTGGCGGCGCAGGGGTTTCGCCTGATTTCCAACCTGATTTTGACGCGGCTTTTGTTTCCCGAGGCGTTTGGGATTATGGCCTTGGTCACTGTGATGCTGGTGGGTTTGACGCTGTTTTCGGACATGGGCACCGGCCCTGCGATTATGCAAAGCAAGCGTGGCGATGACCCCGAATTTTTGAACACCGCTTGGACAATCCAGATTTTGCGCGGCGGCGTGTTGTGGCTGATGGCCTGCGCGGTCGCCTATCCGGCGGCGTTGTTTTACGACCAGCCGTTGATTGCGATGTTGTTGCCGGTGGCCGCGATGTCCTTGCTGTTTGCGGGGTTTGAGCCGACACGGGTGGACACGGCGAACCGGCATTTGTTGTTGGGGCGGTTGACGGTTTTGGATTTGATTTCAACGCTGTTGGGCATCGTGGTGATGTTGGTGTTGGCCTATGTGTTCCGGTCGGTTTGGGCATTGGCGGTGGGTGGCGTGATTACGGCGGCGATCCGTTTGGCGCTGCTGTCGTCGTTTTTGCCGGGCGCGAGCAACCGTTTGCGCTGGGAAGGGCCTGCGGTGCATGAGCTGTTGCACTTTGGCTTTTGGATTTTTCTGTCGTCGGTGTGCGGGTTTTTGGTGTCGCAGGGTGACCGCGCAATTTTGGGCAAGTTCCTGACGATTGAGGGATTGGGGATTTACAATATCGGCGCGTTTTTGGCGATGTTTCCCATCATGTTGGGGTCCACCGTGACGGCGCGGATTTTGATTCCGATTTACCGCGAGCATGGGGTGGATACCGATGTCGCCGCCTTGGCCCGGTTGCGGCGGTTGCGGTATTATTTGACCGGCGGGTTGCTGGCGTGTTTGGCGTTTTTGGCGCTGGCGGGGCCGTTTATTGTGCAGACGCTGTATGATGACCGCTATCTTGCCGCGGGCGGGGTGATGGTGGCGATTTGCGCGGTGCAGATGATTGTGGTGGTGTTTTTAACCTATGATCAGGCGGCGCTTGCGCGGGGCGACAGCCGGGGGTTTTTCTTGGTCAGCGCGGCCAAGGCCAGTTTGATGGCGGTGGGGTTTTTGGTTGGCGCGGTGAACATGGGGTTGTTTGGCGCGATGGTGGGGCAAGCGCTGGCGATGCTGCTGTATATGCCGGTGATTGCGCGGTTGGCGGCGCGGCACAAAGTGTGGGACGCGCGCCATGATGTGCTGTTTTTGGTGTTGGCGCTGTGTCTGGGCGCGTTGGCCGTTTGGGTGAATTGGGCGGATGTGGCGTTGTTGATCCCCGGGTCGGGCGGTGGATTTCACGGGGGGCGCATCGAATGAGCGGGACCCGTGGGTTTGCCCTGACGCCTGTTCAAGCGGGGATGGTTTATGAAGGGATGGCGCTGCGCGATCCGGGGGTGAACCTGGAGCAGGTGGTGGTGCATCTGGGCTGCAGTATGGTCGATGTGGCGCGGCTGGAGGCTGTTTGGGCGGCGGCGATTGCGCGGCATGACGTTTTGCGGTTGGTGGTGCAGGTGGACGCGATGCGCCAGCATATTGGCGCGGGTTTTGCGGTGCCTTTGGTGGTGGAGGATTTTGCGGGGGATTTGCCAGCTTGGCTGGCGGTGGACCGGGCGCGCGGGGTTGATGTGTCGGTGGCGGGCGGCTGGCGGTTGACGCTGTTGCGCGGGGCGGGGCAATCGGTGTTGGTGTGGACGTTTTCGCATGTGATGCTGGATGGTCGCAGCTTTCGGATGCTGCTGGAGGAGGTGTTTGCCGCCTATGATGGGGGTGGCCGCGTGCTGCCTTTGGCGCCTACGTTTCAAGACCATGCCGAGGCGGTGGCGGCGGCTGACCCGGCGGTGGCCAAAGCGTTTTTCGCACAGTATTTGGCGGGGTTTGACCGCGCGACTGTGCTGGGGTTTGTGGGCGCACAGGCAGGTGCGGGGACCGAAGTTTATGACGCCGCGTTGAGCGCGGCGCAGACGCAGGCCTTGGTTGCGCGGGCGGATGCGGCGGGGGTGAGTTTTGCATCCTTTGTGCAGGCGGCCTGGGCCTTGGTTTTGGCGCGGGTGTCGGGGCAGGGCGATGTGGTGTTTGGGGTGACGCGGTCGGGGCGGTACATCACGCCCGGCGCGCAAGGGATGCTGGGGTGTTTGATCACCACGCAGCCGTTGCGGGTGAAATTGGCCCCGGACATGACGCTGGATGCGGCCTTGGCGACCTTGCGCGCGGATTTGATGGCGCAGCGCCCCTATGAAGGGTTAGGACTGGCGGATATCGCGGCGGTCTCCGAAGTGGGCGTGTTGTTTGACAGTTTGGTGATGGTGGAGCGGCAATCGCTGCACGCAGGCTTGCAAGCGTTGGGCGGTGCGTGGCGCGGGCGGCGGGTGGAGCTGTTTGAACAAGGGGCGGCGGCGTTGACGTTGGCGGCTTATGGCGATGCGTGTTTGCAATTGCGGCTGGAGGCGCGGCTGGACCAAATCTCGGCGGTGGATGCGCAGCGGTATCTGGCCTATGTGACGCATGTTTTGGGGGCCATGGCGCAGGCCCCACCGGATGTACGCCTGTGCGATTTGGCGATGATGCCTGCGGCGGAACGGGCGGGTTTGGTGGCGTTGGGGCAGCCTGTGCGCGCGTTGCCTGCGCTGCGGCCAGCCTGTTTTGCGCAGGCGTTTGAGGCGGTGGCGGCGCGCCAACCCCATGCGCCCGCCTTGACCCAAATGGGCAGAGATTGGGTTTTGGACTATGCCGGCCTTGATGCGCGGGCCAACCAATTGGCGCAGCATTTGGCGCAAAACGGCATCGGGCCGGGCACGATTTTGGGGCTTTGCCTGCCGCGCAGCGCGGATTTTGTGGCCTTGATGCTGGCCGCGTCAAAACGGGGGGCGGCGTTTTTGCCGATGGACCCCAGCTATCCGCCGGATGCGCTGTTACACATGGCGCGCGATGCGGGCGTTGCGTTGATTTTGACGCAAGAGCCGCAAGATTGGATGGCGGGCTTGGCCGTGCTGCAAGTGACGCCGCATTTGGGGGCGGATTTGCAGGCGATGGCCCCGGCGCGGGGCGGGTTGCAGGATGATCGGGCGGCTTATGTGATCTACACCTCGGGCAGTACGGGCAAACCCAAAGGGGTTGTGGTGTCGCAAGCGGCGTTTGTGGCGCATGCCTTTGCCGCGATTGACCAATACGGGTTGGTGCAGGGCGACCGCGCGCTGCAGTTTGCCGCGCTTAGTTTCGATGTGGCGCTGGAGGAGATTGCGCCAACCCTGCTGGCGGGGGCGCAGGTGGTGCTGCGCGATGAGGCGATGATGACATCGCCGCAAGGGTTTTTGGCGGCGGTGGCGGCGGCGGGAATTACCGTTTTGAACTTGCCGACCGGGTTTTGGCAAGTGCTGCTGGGCGCGCTGGAGGGCGGTGCGGTGCTGCCTGCGGGCGTGCGTTTGATGGTGGTGGGCGGCGAACGGATGCCGCCCGATGCTGTGGCGCGCTGGCAAGGTTTGGCGCATATGCCACGCTTGGTGAACGGATACGGGCCGACGGAGGCCACGATCACCTGCGCCGCGTTTGAGGTTTTGGGCGCGGTGCAGGGGCCAGACGTGCCTGTGGGGCGCGCGTTTGGCCATGCGGCGCTGTATTTGCGCGCGCCCGATGGCAGCCTGTCGCCGCAAGGCGCGCGGGGCGAGGTTTGGGTGGGCGGCGTGGCCGTGGCCGATGGGTATTTGGGCCAACCTGCGCTGAGCGCGCAGTGGTTTTTGCCCAACCCGGATGCGCCGGGGCGGATGTACCGCACGGGTGATCTGGGGCATTGGGATGGGTCCGGGGATTTGGTGGTTGCGGGGCGCGCGGACCGACAGATCAAGTTGCGCGGGTTTCGGATTGAACCGGCCGAGGTTGAGGCGGTGCTGGAGGCGTTGCCGGGGGTGGCGCTGGCGCATGTTGGGGTGGCGCAAGGGCGATTGATTGGTTGGCTGCGCGCGCCCAACGTGGACGCGCCGCCGGATTTGGTGGCACTGCGCGCGGAAATTGCGGCGCAATTGCCCGTGGCCAAGCGGCCCGAGGTGATGTTTGTGACCGATTGGCCGCAAACGCCCGGCGGCAAAACCGATGTGCGGCGGTTGCCGATGCCTGTGCTTGCGCAGGGCGGTGCGCAGGCGCGCGCGCGGGGGGCTGGGGACGCGCAAACCAACCGGATTGCCGAGGTGTTTGGCAGTGTTTTGGGCTGTGATGTGCCGGGGCCGGACGACAGCTTTTTCGATCTGGGCGGTCATTCGTTGCAAATGCTGACGCTGATCGGGCATATCGAAGCGGCGTTTTCACGACGATTGACGGTGGCGCAAGTGCATGCGCAGCCAACGCCGCAAGGATTGTCGGAGCTGTTGGGCGAGGCTGTGCAAATTGCGCCGGGAACGGATTTGATGGATTGTTTGATGCCAATTCAGCCGCTTGGAACAGGTGTGCCGATTTATGGCGTGCATGTTTTGGGGGTGAATGGCAGCTTTTTCCGCCCGCTTGCGCAGGCGATGGGACTGGACCAGCCGATTTTCGGGCTGACCGTGGGGTTGTTGAGCGCGGACACACCGCAAACGGTGGAGGATACGGCGCAGCTGTATTTCCGCGCGATTGAGGCGCATCGCCCGGAGGGGCCTGTGGGCTTGGTCGCGGTGTCGCTGGGCAGTTACATGGCGCTGGAACTGGCGCAGCAATTGGCGGCGGCGGGGCGCGATGTGCGGCTGTTGGGGTTGTTGGATGCGGCGGGGCCTGCGGGGCGAGGCAAAATTCGTGGGCTGGCGTGGTTGGGCGCGCATTTGACGCTGCTGCGCGCGGGCGGATTTGGGTATTTGCGCGGGCTGATCGCGGCGAAATGGGATGGTTTGCGCCACCGCCTGGAAAAGTTGCGGCTGTTTTTGACCACGCAGCGCGCGCCGACATCGGTGGGCGGGTTTGTGGCGGCCAATGATGTGGCGATCCAAAACTATACGCCGCGCGCCTATGCCGGGCGGATTACGATTATTCGAGCGCGCAGCAGCGTGTTTGACAGCGAAGCGGCGATTGCAGACGGGCTTGGTTGGGGGCCGTGGGCGCAGGGCGGGTTTGCAGTGATTGATGTGGCGGGGGACCATCTGTCGATCTTGGACGCGCCGGGGGTGGACGCGGTGGCGCAGGCCTTTGCGCGAGAGATCGCGCGGGGGCCGGGTGCGGCGGATGCGCGGCGGCGGTTTGGGCCGGGCTGACATGCAAAAGGCCCGGACGCGGTGCCGGGCCTTGCATCAGATTTTCGCAGCTTATTAGAAGCTGTAAAAGCAGGCGGGCGCAGCGGTGAATTTGCCCGGTTTGCCCAAGAATGCGTCGCGGTGCGCGCGCAGGGCGGCACGGTCGCGGCGCGATTGGGTGCCGATGAAAATGGCGTTCAGGATGCGGTTCAAGGTGGTCATGGCAAGTCCTTTGGGATGGGGCGGTGCGTGTGACGGCCCGGTTTATTCTGGGACGCGCGGCTGCAAGGGAACCCTTTGTCATTACGGCATATTTAAGACGCGAGGGGGGCACCACGCCACAGACAATGCTGCATTTCTGATATGCGCTGGGTGCAGGGCTTAATCGCGGGGTTACGCGCTGGGGGCATGGCTGTTGTGGGGCTGTGCTGGGATTGCGCGGGGCACTTTACCTAAGCGCCCCTTGCGCAGTAGAAGGGGACAGCCAAAGGAGCGCCCCATGATGTTTTCCCGCCAGATCAAGATTGCCCCGTCGATATTGTCCGCCGATTTTGCGAATTTTGGTGCGGAATGTCGCGCGATTGAGGCGCAAGGCGCGGATTGGGTGCATGTGGATGTGATGGATGGGCATTTTGTGCCCAATATCACCTTTGGTCCGGCGACCTGTGCCGCCATTCGGCCCCATATCAAGGGCGTGATGGACGTGCATTTGATGATTGCGCCCGTGGACGCCTATATTGAGGCGTTTGCGCAGGCGGGGGCCGATGTGATTTCGGCGCATCTGGAGGCGGGGCCGCATATTCACCGCACGTTGCAGGCCATTCGCGGAGCGGGGGCAAAGGCGGGGTTGGCGATTAACCCCGGCACGCCGGTGGAGGCGGTGGAGTATTTGCTGGATATGGTTGATTTGGTTTGCGTGATGACGGTAAACCCCGGATTTGGGGGGCAGAAATTCATTCATTCTCAAGTCGCGAAGGTGGCGAAACTGCGTGCGATGATTGGGGACCGGCCTGTGCATATTGAAATTGACGGCGGGGTGACGGTGGAAACAGCGCCGCTGGTGGCGGCTGCCGGGGCGGATGTTTTGGTCGCGGGGTCTGCGGTGTTTAAGGGCGGGTCGGTGGGCGATCCGGCCCCATATGGCGTGAATATTGCGGCCATTCGGGCGGCGGCGGAGGGGGCGGTGTGACAGCGGTTATATTCGATTTGGACGGCACGCTGATTGATTCTGCGCCTGATATTATCGCCGCGTCCAATGGATTGCTGGTGGAGGCGGGGTATGCGCCCTTGCCGCCTGCGCAGATAAAAGGGTTTATTGGCAAAGGGTTGGCCTATTTGATCCAGCGGTTGCTGGAGGCTGTGGGCGAAGTGCCGGATGGGCCGATGTTTGCGCCGATGTTTGCGAAATTCACCATTCGGTATGAAACGGCGTTTGATTTGACGACGGTTTATCCCGGCGTTGTGGGGGCGTTGGAGGATTTGGCGGGGCGGGGCTGCGCGCTGGGGATTTGCACCAACAAACCGCTGGTGCCGACGCGCACGGTGTTGCGGCATTTCGATTTGACGCGGCATTTTGGGGTGGTTTATGGCGGCGACAGCTTGGCCGTGCGCAAGCCGGACCCGGCCCCGTTGCAAGCGGCGGCGGCGGATATGGGGCGGGCGCGCGTGATCTTTGTCGGTGACAGCGAGGTGGACGCGGAAACGGCGGCGCGCGCGGGCGTGGCGTTCTTGCTGTTCACCGAAGGGTATCGCAAAACGGCGGTACAGGATTTGCCGCATCGGGCGGCGTTCAATGATTTCAAACAGTTGCCGGGGCTTGTCGCCCATATAATGGAGGAGTGAGCATGTCAGCATCGTACCGTTTCACCCATGCGATTACGCGCAAACCGGGGGTTGGCATCACGGCTGGCCTGCGCGCGGTGGATATTGGCGCGCCCGATTTGGACCTGATGCTGGCGCATCACGCGGATTATATCGCCGCATTGCGCAGCACGGGGGCCGAAGTGGTGGAGTTGGACGCGCTGGCGGATTTTGCGGACGCGGTGTTTGTCGAGGATACGGCGCTGTGCCTGCCACGTGGGGCCGTGGTGATGCGGCCCGGCGCGCCCAGTCGGTTGGGCGAGGCTGGGCTGATGGCCCCGCATTTGGCGGCGCTTTATGATGACGTGCGGGTGATTTCGGGGGCGGAGAGTTACATCGAGGGCGGCGATATTTTAACCACCGAGCGCGAGATTTTGGTGGGCCGTTCGGCGCGCACCAATGCGGCGGGGGTTGCGGAATTGCGCGAACGGGTGGCCGATTGGGGCCTGCCCGTGCGTGAGGTGTTCACGCCGCCGGGGGTGCTGCATTTCAAAACCGATTGTTCATTGTTAGACGCCGAGACGGTTTTGGCGACCCAGCGGCTGGCGGCATCGGGGTGTTTTGACGGTTACCGCGTGATCCATACGGCGGCGGGTGAGGAGGCTTGCGCCAATGCCATCCGGTTCAATGATCTGGTGATTATGCCCGATGGATTTCCGAAAACCCGCGATATTTTGGTGGCGGCGGGGTTTGCGGTGCGCGTGGTGGGCAACAGCGAATGTGCCAAGCTGGACGGCGGCATGTCGTGTTTAAGCCTGCGGTTTACCCCGAGCTTGACGTGAGCGTGGTGTTTAACATTGTGGCTGTCGCGCAAAATGGGCGGCTGGCCTATGAGGCGGTGCTGCTGGCGGCGAGTTTGCGCGCCAGCAACCCGGATTTTGCGGGGCGGTTGTTTATCGCGGTGCCGCAAGCGGGGCCGCTGTGGGTTCAGGACCCAACTGTGCAGGATATGGGGATTTTGGCGCTGCTGGCGGAGTTTGGTGCCGAGATTTTACCCTTTGAAAGCAAATGCTTTGGCGAGGCCTATCCGTATGGCAATAAGATAGAGTGTTTGGCGGCGCTGCCGGATGAGCCGTTTTTGTTTGTGGATACGGATACTGTTTTCACGGGTTCGCTGGACAGCGTTGGGTTTGATTTTGACCGCCCGTCCGCGTCGATGAAGCGCGAGGGGACGTGGCCGATTTTGGAGCTGTACGGGCCGGGCTATGGCGAAATTTGGGGGTCGCTTTACGCGCAGTTTGGCCTTGATTTTGCGAGCAGTTTGGATATGCGCGAACCGGATGAATACTGGAAACGCTATTTGTATTTCAACGCGGGCTGGTTTTTTCACAAAAGTCCAGCCGCGTTTGGCCAGCGGTTTGCGGAAATTGCGGTGGCGATACGCGATGCGGCCCCGCGCGAATTGGTGTGCCAACCGTTGAGCCCGTGGTTGGACCAAGTGGCGCTGCCGTTGGTTGTTCACGGCTTTGGCGGTGGGCGGCCGGGGCCGGAATTGGTGGGGTTGGACGGGGATGTGACCTGCCATTGGCGGTTGATGCCGCTGCTGTATGCGCGCGAAAGTGACCAAGCGGTGGCGATGGTGGAGCAGGTTTTGGCCCCAAACAGCGTGAAAAAGGTGCTGAAAGATCATTTGCCGTTTAAGAAGATGGTCTATCAGGGCAAAGGGGTGGAAGTGCGGGCGATGTTTGACCGCAACGATTTGCCCCGGCGCGAGCAGATGATCCGCAACCAGATCAAGCGCGCGAACCTGTGGGTGCGTTGACTTTGGGTTGGGTTGAATTTGGGTTGGGCAAAAGGGGCGATGTGAGATGATGCCAGTCGCGTTTTTGATCCAGCTTGCCGGGGCGGTGATGCTGCTGTTGTGGGCGGTTCGTATGGTCCGCACGGGGGTTGAACGGGCGCATGGCACGCGGTTGAAAGCGGCGCTGCGGGGCGCGCGGGAGGGCACGGCGCAGATGGCGCTGGTGGGCATGATTTTGGCGGTGGTGTTGCAAAGTTCGACCGCCGTAGGAATTTTGGCGGCGGGGTTTGTGACCAGCGGGATTTTGACGGTGGGCACCGGGATTGCGGCGCTGCTGGGGGCCGATCTGGGGTCGGCGCTGGTGGTTAAAATTCTGTCGTTTGATCTGTCGGGGTTGGTGCCGCTGTTGTTGCTGGTCGGCGCCACGATGTTTTTGAAATTTGAAGCGCGGATGGTGCGGCAAACTGGGCGCATTGTGCTGGGCGTTGCGTTCATTTTGCTGTCGTTGCAGATGGTGGCGCAAGCGACGGAGCCGCTGCGCGACAGTGCGGTGATGCCGGGGTTGATCGGGTATTTGCGCGGCGACCCGTTGACCGCGTTTTTGGTTGCGGCGGTGATTGCGTGGGTGGTTCATTCATCCGTGGCGACCGTGTTGTTGTTCGTGACCTTTGCCAATGGCGGTATGTTGCCGTTGGAGGTGGCGGTGCCGATGATATTGGGCGCGAACCTGGGCGGGGGCGTGATTGCGGTGTGGTTGACGCGCGGGATGGAGCTGGAGGCGCGGCGTGTCCCATTGGGAAATCTGGTTTTTCGCGGGGTGGCGGCGGTTTTGGTGTTGGCGCTGTCGTTGGTGGTTGATTTGCCGATTGCGCGGTTGGGCAGCACGGAAGCGGTGCAATTGGTGAATTTTCATCTGGTGTTCAACCTGTGTTTGTTGCTGCTGGCGTTGCCGTTTGTGGGTTTGATGGCGCGGGTGACACGGGTTTTGCTGCCCAATCCGGTCGTGGTGTCGCCCGATGTGGCCCCGATTGTGAGCATGTTGGACCGGGGTGCGGTGGCCAATCCGACCGTGGCGCTGGCCAGTGCCAAGCGCGAACTTTTGCGGATGGGCGAGGTGGTGGCGGCGATGTACCGCCCGGTTATGGAGTTGATGGACGGTGGCAATTTGGAGAAAATTGCGCGGGTGCGGGCGTTGGATGGTCAAGTGAACCGCCAGCACACGGATATTAAGCTGTTCATCGCGGAGCTGCACCGGGGGGATTTGACGGAGGCGGAGGTGAAATTGGGCACGGATTTGACTGATTTTTCCATCAATCTGGAGCATATTGGCGATATTATTGCCAAGAGTTTGTTGAGTTTGGCCGAAGCGCGGGCGCGCAAGGGCTTGCGGTTTTCACCCGAAGGTTGGACCGAAATGTGCAATTTGCACGCGCGGGTGGAAGGCAATTTGCAACTGGCGTTGAACGTGTTGGTGTCGGGGGATGTGGCATCGGCGCGGTTGTTGGTGAAGGAAAAAGAGGTGATCCGCAAGCAAGAGCGTGACAGTCATGATCGCCATTTGGCGCGGTTGCGCGGTGCGCAGGCCGACAGTATCGACACATCCGATATTCATCTGGAAACGGTGCGCGCGATTAAGGAAATCAACTCGTTGCTGGTCACGGTGGCCTATCCGATTTTGACGCAAAGCGGGCATTTGCTGGAAAGTCGGTTGGCGCAGCCGGGGGTGGGTTAAACGCCCCAGCGGGCCTCTCGGGCTTCGATCGCGGCGATACGGTCGGCGGTTTTGGGGTGGGAGCGCAGCCATTGCGGGGTGTTTGCGCCGCCCACGCCTGTCAGTTTGTCCAGTTTGTGAAACAGCGATTTTTGCGCATGGGTGCCGATGCCGGATTTGACCAACAGGGCGCTGGCATAAGCGTCTGCTTCATATTCATCCTTGCGCGACAGGCCCGCGCCCAAGGCCGATGTCAGATATTGCGCGATGAAAATGCCAATCACGGGGATAACGCGGGACAAGACGGTGGCGAGCAGCATGGCCACGGCGCGTTGGCCGGTCATATCCAGCACGCGGCGTTTGGTGTGACCAAGGGCGACGTGGCCAAGTTCATGGGCGACGACGGAGGCGATTTCTTCAGCCGTGACAATGCCTTGGCGGTAGCGGTCGATAAACCCACGCGTTAGGAACACGCGACCATCGGGGGCGGCAAGGCCGTTGACGGGTTCAACATCATAGATATGCACGGTGATTTTGGGCAGTTCCAACGCCTGTGCCATGCGGTCCATTACCGGGGTTAGGCCGGGATCGCGCAAGGGGGTGGAGGCGCTGTCAAGGTGCTGCGCCGTTTGCCACGCTGAAAAGCGGTACATCACATAGCCGATCACCAGCGGCAGGATAAGAGGCAATAAAACTGTCATGAAGATAATATGGGGCGGCACAGGGGGCGCGGAAAGGGGCGATTGCAAAAACCTGTGGGTTAGCGGGTGGTTTAGCGGTTTGTCCGGCGTTTGCGCCACAGGGCGCGGGCCAGAAGGGCGGTTATCATGCCTGCGGTCAGCGCACCGATGACGGAGCCGAGGGTGTTTGACACCTCCTCAATCTGGCTGCCGAATGTGAAGCCCAAGGTGACGTAAAGGGCGACCCACGTCGCTTCGCCCGCCAGATCGGCGGTGGTGAAGGTGCGCCACGGCATCCGCGTGGCCCCGGCGATCAGGTTAACGTAGGGGCCAAGCGGGCTGAACAGCCAGCGGGTGAGGTAGACGGCCCAGCCGCCACGCCGTTGCACCAACCCTTCGGCCTGATGCAACAGGCGGGCGGTGGCTTGGGCACCGCGGCGTTGTTTGCGCAGCCATGCCCAGACGCGCACGCCGCCAAAACGCCGGGCGGCCCAGTATCCGATATGATCGCCTGTGATTGCCCCGATGAAGGCGGCCGCACAGACCTGCCACAGCACCAAATCGCCTGCCGCCGCAAATGCGCCGCCTGCCATCATCATGAGCGATGCGGGTAAGGGCATGGCAAGGCAGGATAAAAGCGTGCAAAGGGCGATGACGACCAACCCGTAATCGGAAACGAGGCGCAACAGCGTGTCGGTCATGGCGCGGGGCTGGTTGGGATCAGCGCCTCAATTTCTGCGATGAGGTCGGGCAGGGGAAGGCCGCGCGCGCGGGCGATTTTCTCCAGCGATTGGCGGGGGTGTTCAGTCGCCCCAAGTTGCAGCACGGCCTGCAAATTGGGGGGCGGGATGCGGAAAGTGCGGCTGATGTAGCGAGGGGTCATCCACCCTTCGATCGGGTGCGCGCCGGGGGGATTTTCCATCCAGACGGTGGTGAAAAACACCAAGCGCAGCAGGAAAAATGCGGTGAGGGCCACGGCGATGGCAAAGCCTGTGATCAGGGCGCGGCGCCTCATCGTGACAACGCCTTGATGCCGCGGGTGAGACCGTCGAGCGTCATGGGAACCATGTTTGCACCGATTTGGTCGCGGATAAGGCGAATGGAATGGCTGTGCGCCCAAAAGCGTTCGGGGGTCGGGTTGATCCACAGATGTGTTGGCCAATGCGCGCACAGACGGTTCAGCCAGACCTGCCCGGATTCGGGGTTCCAATGTTCGTTTGCGCCGCCGGGGTGCAGGATTTCATACGGGCTCATGCTGGCGTCGCCGACGAAAATGCATTTCCAATCTGGGCCATAGGTGCGCAGGACGTCCAAAGTTGGGGTTTGCGCATCCCAGCGGCGGCGGTTGTCACGCCACAGCCCCTCATAGGGGCAATTGTGGAAATAGAAATGTTCGAGGTGGCGAAATTCGGAGCGCGCGGCGCTGAAGAGTTCTTCGACGATTTTGACGTAAGGATCCATCGAGCCGCCGACATCCAAAAGCAGCAGCACCTTGACCGCGTTGCGCCGTTCGGGGCGGGTTTGCACATCGAGATAGCCGTGTTCGGCGGTGGCGCGGATGGTGCCTTCAAGGTCAAGTTCCTGCGCCGCCCCATCGCGCGCCCATTTGCGCAAGCGTTTCAGGGCGAGTTTGATGTTGCGGGTGCCCAGTTCAACGGTGTCGTCAAGGTTCTTGAACTCGCGTTTGTCCCACACCTTTACCGCGCGGCCGTGGCGGCCTGTGTCTTGGCCAATCCGCACGCCTTCGGGGTTGTAGCCGTAAGCGCCAAAGGGCGAGGTGCCTGCAGTGCCGATCCATTTGTTGCCGCCTTGGTGGCGGGATCTTTGATCGTTCAGGCGCTGTTTCAGGGTTTCCATCAGCTTTTCAAAGCCGCCAAGCGCGTTGATCGCGGCTTGTTCATCAGGGGTAAGGTGTTTTTCCGCAAGTTTGCGCAGCCAGTCGTCGGGCAGGTCCAGCGCGTCGATCACGGATTGGGGGGGGATGGATTGCAGCCCTTTGAAGCTGGCGGCAAAGGCCTGATCAAAGCGGTCGAGGTGGCGTTCATCTTTGACCATTGTCAGGCGGGCGAGGTAGTAAAACCCGTCGACATCATAAGTGACCAGCCCCGCCGCGACCCCTTCGAGAAAGGAGAGGTATTCGCGCAGGCTGACCGGGACCCCGTGCCTGCGCAATGTGTCGAAAAAGGGCAGGAACATATCGCTATATTCGGGTGAGGAACACGGTGATGAACAGGCCCAATAGGGCGAACGCAATGGCAAACCCGGCGGCGTATTGCAGCAAATCCAAAGGTTTGCCGCCATATTTGCGCGCGACCAAAGCGCCCAAAACCGCGCCCATCAGCAGTCCTGCCAGTACGATCATTCTGTCCGCCCCCGTGAAGCCTTTGCCACGGGGGCCGCGTTTGGCCTAACCGTCAGCTTTTGTTGCCGCGCCGTGCAAGCGCCGAGATTTCGGCCGCCCGCGCCCGTATTTGCGCCTCTGACCCAAAGCCATATCGCGCCCAGCCCTGACTGTCTATGCGCACGGCGGCTGCCTCGGAACTCTTGCCTTGCATCTGCAGTGCTTCGGCCTTGACCAGCATCAAAGTTGCCATGAGAGAGGCGTTTTCGGCGCGGGCCACGATGGGCAAGTTGCGGTTTGCGATGTTGAGGGCGCGGTCCGCCTCGCCCCGCGACAGGGCGAAAGCGGCCAATTGCATGTCCACATGCGCGCCATAGATGTCACCGCCCGGCAAGCGGCTGTAGATAAGGCCAGCTTGGGTAAACGCCTCAATCGCGGCGGCGGGGTTGGAGGTGAGGCTGATGCGACCTAGCGCGAAATAGCTAAAAGCAAGCCTGCCTGCGGTCCACCCTTGGGCGCGGGCGGTGGCAACGGCCTGACGGGCCGCATTTTCGCGCGATGATACGCTGCCGGAGGTGCCGAGGGCGGTTTGGATTTGATTGATCCAGAAGCGCGGGGTTGGGTTCACTTCGGATGCGCCGCCGTGATTGCCCGAGGGGTTGATGCGGGCCAAGATGCCGGGCAGTTTTGCGGCCACTTGCGCCTGTGTCATGCCCGATTGCAATTCGGGGGCATAAAAGGCGCGCAGGATGGTCATGTCAAACCCGGTCAGCGCGGTGTGGAAATTATCATCGTTGAACACGGAATCGGTCAGGCGGAACAGATCGTTCAGCGGCCCCATCGCTTGGGCGGTTTCTTCGTGCAGGCAGTCGCGCACCTCTTGGGCGGAACTGTCGGCGGGGATAAACACTGACACATGTTCCCGTTGTTTCAAGCTGGTCCAATCCAGCACACCTGTGTTGCGCCCGGCGCGAAATTCGGCCCAGCTGGACACGCGGGGAACCACGAAACAAGCGACGTTGGCATAGGTGGCGCGGATCACGTTGCGCGGCACAAATTCGATATTGATGGAGGCGGGCCCTGATGCCACCTCGCGGATGTTCAGCCCCGCCTCATTTCGGAAGCGTTGGAGGAGGCGGGCCAGATCGGTTGCGGCATTGGGGGGCACGGCGCCCGCGGTGCGCACCGTGATCGGACCTTCGAACCGGGCGAAAACGGGCAAAGCGCGCCCGCTTTCCATCATAAACGACAATTCCATGAAATCGCGGGCGATTTCGCCGTTGCTGCGGCTGGGGCGCGGGGCGGCGGTTAACCCGAACCGGTTCATCGCAGAGGTGGATGTGGAGGTGGAGGTCGCGGCTTTGGATTGGTTCATCGACACGTCGGCACCCGGGCTGGGCACGCAAGCGGTCAGAAAGCCGATGGAAAGAAGGGAGACCAAGCGCATGTTAAGCGGCCTTTCTGAATTGGAGGAAAGGAGAGGTTGCTTGCGCGTCCCGGCGGTGCAGGTTTTCGGCGGCCATCCAATAGATGATGGGCACGCCATTGTCGTGCGACGCTTGATAAATCGCCTGCACCAGATGGGTGCCTGCGCGCTGTGCTTGATACGCGGGCATCACATAAAGGTCTTGGATCACATAGGCGTTTTCAAAAGCGAATTTGGCGCGGCGCATTTCGTAATGGGCAAACCCTACCATTTTGCCATCACATTCCACAACCATCGCGGCCACCCGTTTGGCGCCGCCGGACAGTTTGGCGAACAAGGCCGTTCGATCTTGCCAGCGCATTTTGGTGTTGTTCTGGGCCAAATATCCCGCCCAAAGCGGAAACCAAGCGTCAAAATCGCCTGCAGTCAAAAATCGGGTCGTCAATATATGGTTTTGGGTCATGACACTTCCAATGCGCGTTCTGCTCTGGCCTTGAGAGAACAGGGTTGGAGTGTCCGTTTCGCGGCCCGTCTGTGTCAATCAGGGGGATTCTTTGCGGCGAAAATGGATTCAACGCCTAGCGGGGCAAATGCGGCGGGACGCCAGATTTGGCCGGATTTGATCGCGATTTGTTTCAATGTATTTCAGTAATTTGTTGTGCCGTGATAACAATGTGGCGCAAATAAGGCGAGATCGGGGCGGGGGTGCCTTATTGTGGTCCCGATTCTTGTCGCGGTCTTAAGGGGTTAGCGCACACTTTTAAGGTGAAACCTTAACTGTGCGCGGCATGCCTGTGCCACAAGATGTAGCGCCTGCCTGTGCCGCAGCCCTTAGCGCTGGCCGCGCGCCATGAACGCCAAGCGTTCAAACAGATGCACGTCCTGTTCGTTTTTCAACAAAGCGCCGTGCAGGCGGGGCAGGGAAACCTTGTCCCGCGCCAGATCTTCGGGGGTCAAATCCTCTGCCAGCAGTAATTTCAGCCAATCGAGGACCTCGCTGGTGGAGGGTTTCTTTTTCAACCCCGGCGTGCCGCGGATTTCAAAGAATTGTGTCAGCGCTGTGGCCAAAAGGGCGGGTTTGATGGCGGGAAAGTGGACGCCCACGATTTGGCGCAGGGTGTCAATGTCGGGGAATCGGATGAAGTGGAAAAAGCAGCGGCGCAAAAAGGCGTCGGGCAGTTCCTTTTCGTTGTTGGAGGTGATTATGACGATGGGGCGCTGGCGGGCCTTGATGACTTCGCCGGTCTCATAGACAAAAAACTCCATCCGATCGAGTTCTTGGAGAAGGTCGTTGGGAAATTCGATATCGGCCTTGTCGATTTCATCAATCAGCAAAACCACCCGTTCGGGGGCGTCAAACGCCTGCCACAGCTTGCCCTTGCGGATGTAGTTTTTGACATCATTCACGCGCGCATCGCCCAATTGGCTGTCGCGCAGGCGCGATACGGCGTCATATTCATAAAGGCCCTGCTGCGCCTTGGTGGTGGATTTGACGTGCCATTCGATCAAGGGCATCCCCAATGCGGTGGCAACTTGGCGCGCGAGTTCGGTTTTTCCGGTGCCCGGTTCACCTTTGACCAGCAGCGGGCGTTGCAAAACCACGGCGGCGTTGACCGCCACTGTCAGATCCTCGGTCGCTATGTAGTTGTCTGTGGTGGCAAATTTCATTTGGGGGTTGTGGCCTTTTGCAATATTTATAGGGAACCCTACCTGCGCCATGAAATTGTCGCAACCGCTAGTGACAATGCGCGCAGGTTCCTTTAAGTGACCGAAAATAGGAGTGCGAAATGTCACAAGCCCCCTTGTCGGTTATGTCCGACCATATGGAGATACACGCGATGAAGGCCGAGTCCTTTCTTCCCGACGATTATCGCCCGGCTGAGAGCGAGCCGTTTATGAACGACCGCCAGCTTGAATATTTCCGCCGCAAGTTGCTGACGTGGAAGCAAGATCTGGTGGACCAATCGGCGGAAACCATTGAGGGTTTGCAGGGGTCCGCGCGGGCGGTGCCCGATATTGCGGACCGCGCGTCCGAGGAAACCGACCGGGCGCTGGAGCTGCGCACGCGCGACCGTCAGCGCAAGTTGGTATCCAAGATTGACGCGGCGCTGCGCCGGATTGAGAATAACGAATTTGGCTATTGCGAAGCGTCGGGCGAGCCGATTTCGTTGAAGCGTTTGGATGCGCGCCCGATTGCGACGATGACGCTGGAAGCCCAAGAAAAGCATGAGCGCCGCGAGCGGGTTCACCGCGAGGATTGAACGGTTTGCGGGGGCGCGGCGCGCCCTGATTGCAAGGATTGATTGCGGGTTTGCAATCGGTGATGATTACAAAGGGCCAGACCTAGGGTTTGGCCTTTTTGCATTTCAAGGATCTGCTGCATGACAGTGACACAGATGGATATCACGGTGCTGGGCGCGGGTGTTGCCGGGTTGGCGGTGGCTGCGGCGCTGGCGCAGCGCGGGGCATCGGTAACGGTTTTGGAACAGGCCGATGCTGTGCGCGAGGTGGGTGCGGGGTTGCAAATCTCGCCCAATGGGGCAGTGGTGCTGGAGGCGTTGGGGCTGGGGGATGCGGTGCGGGCGGTGTCGATGCCCGCGCAGGCCGTGCATTTGCGCGATGGGTACAGCGGAGATTCGGTGACGCGACTGGAATTGTCGCGAAACGGGCAGCAGTTCCATTTGATGCATCGTGCGGATTTAATTGAGGTGTTGCGGGCGGGTGCGTTGGCGGCGGGGGTGGAGTTGCAATTGTTGCAGCGCATTGACGCGGTTGATCTGTCGGGCGATGCGCCGCGCTTGGTGACGGCCCAAGGGGCTGCGCGCGGTGCGGGGTTGGTGATTGGCGCGGACGGGCTTCATTCAAAGGTGCGCGCGGCGTTGAACGGGGCGGCGGCGCCGTTTTTCACCAATCAGGTGGCGTGGCGGGCGTTGATCCCTGCGGTGCCCGGCGATGTGGTTGAGGCGGAGGTGCATATGGGCACGGGCCGCCATTTGGTCAGTTATCCGCTGCGGGGCGGGACCATGCGCAACATTGTGGCCGTGGAGGAGCGGCGGCAATGGGTGGAAGAAAGCTGGGCCCTGCGCGACGATCCGTTGGAAATGCGATTGGCGTTTGAAGGGTTTTCACCGCGCGTGCAATGGTGGTTGGCGCAGGTGGAGGATGTGGGGCTGTGGGGGCTGTTTCGGCACCCGGTGGCCCAGCGGTGGCATGGTGGCGGCGCTGTGATTTTGGGCGATGCGGCGCATCCGACCCTGCCGTTTTTGGCGCAAGGGGCCAACATGGCGTTGGAGGATGCGTGGGTTTTGGCCGAATGTCTGGACAGTTTGGGGGTTGATCGCGGGTTGGCGGCCTATCAGGCGGCGCGGCAGCATCGCTGTGCGCGGATTGTGGAGGCGGCGAATGGCAATGCGCGGGCCTACCATTTGGGCGCCCCGTGGCGGGGTGTGGCGCATTTGGGGTTGAAGGCGTTGGGTAAGGTCGCGCCGGGGCTGGCGCTGCGGCGGTACGATTGGATTTATTCCCACGATGTGACGGCGTCAGGCCGCTAGATCAATCCAGACGGGGACATGATCGGAGGGTTTTTCGCCCGCGCGCACCTCTTTATCAATCTGGCAATCGCGCAGCAGGTCGGCGGCTTGGGGCGACAGCAGCAGGTGGTCGATGCGGATGCCGTTGTTCTTCTCCCACGCGCCGGCCTGATAATCCCAAAAGCTGTATTGGCCGGGGGATTGGTTGCGGGCGCGGAACGCATCTGTCAGGCCAAGGTTCACGATGCGGCGGTAGGCGGCGCGGGTGGCGGGCAGGTATAGCGCGTCATCGGTCCAGGCCATGGGGTTGGCGGCATCTTCAGCCTGGGGGATGACGTTGTAATCGCCTGCGATCACCAGCGGTTCCTCGGTCAGCAACAGGTCGTGGATGCGGGTTTCCATGCGGGCCATCCACGCCAGTTTATAGTCGTATTTCGGCCCCGGCGTGGGGTTGCCGTTGGGCAGATAGAGGCCACACAGGCGGATGGGGCGGTTGCCCATCACCGTTGCCTCTATCCAGCGGGATTGTTCATCGCTGTCGTCGCCGGGCAGGCCGCGGATAATATCCTCTAGCGGCAGGCGGGACAGAATGGCGACCCCGTTGAAGCCTTTTTGACCATGGGTTTCAACGCGGTAGCCCATATCCTCAAACACTTCGCGCGGGAAGGTTTCATCGACGGATTTGATTTCTTGCAAAGCCACAGCATCGGGTTTCGCCGCCTCCAGCCAGCGGGGCAGGGCGTCGATGCGGGCTTTGATGCCGTTGATGTTGAAGGTGGCGAGTTTCATGGCATGGCCTTTGGTTTGGTTGTGCTGGTTGTAGGCGGGCCGCGCCGGGGTCGCAAGCTTACATGGAAAATGAGATACCGCAGCCGCACGAACTGCTGGCGTTGGGGTTTTCGATGGTGAACCGCGCGCCGATCAATTCCTCGGAGTAATCAATCACGGCATTGGCGAGGAACGGCATGGATATGGCATCGACCAGCACTTTCATCCCGTCTTTTTCAAACACGGTATCATCGGCGGCAGGGTCGTCCAGTCGGATATCGTATTGAAAACCCGAACACCCGCCGCCATCGACGGCGACGCGCAGGGCTTTCACCTCGCCCGCGTCCTCCGCGATTTCGGCGAGGCGGGCAAAAGCGCGGTCGGTCACGCGGGGGGGAAGGATCAGGGTCATGGCGGGGCCTTTGGTTGGCTGCAGTTGGTTCCAATATAGGGCGGAGGCGGCAATGTCACAAGGCGTGTGCGTGGTGGGTGCCATTGTGGGAAATATCGCTTATAGATGGGCGTGATAGCCGCCACGCGCGGCGCAAAAGGCTAGATATGATGCTTGCACCCTTTGCCTGCCACCCTGAGGAGACGCGCGGACGTTTGCACGAGGAACGGATGTCGTCGTTTCGGTCGCCGTTTCAGCGCGACCGCGACCGGATTATCCATTCATCGGCGTTTCGCAGGTTAAAGCATAAAACCCAAGTGTTTGTGGAACATGAGGGCGATTATTACCGCACGCGCCTGACCCATTCGATTGAGGTGGCGCAGGTGGCGCGCACGATTTCTGGCGTTTTGGGCTTGAACACCGATTTGGCGGAAGCGATTGCGCTGGCGCATGACCTTGGGCACACGCCGTTTGGCCATACCGGAGAGGACGCGCTGGCCGAGTTGATGGCGCCGTTTGGCGGGTTTGACCACAACGCGCAGGCCATTCGAATCGTCACCCGGTTGGAGCGCCATTACGCCGATTTTGACGGGTTGAACCTGACATGGGAGGCGCTGGAGGGCATCGCCAAGCACAATGGCCCGGTGGTGGCAGGCGTGGGCGAGGTGTTGCCCTATGCATTGACGGAGGCGAATGCGGAGTGGGATTTGGAATTGCACACCTTTGCCAGTGCCGAGGCGCAGGTGGCGGCGATTGCCGATGATATCGCTTATTCCCACCATGATTTGCATGATGGTTTACGGTCTGGCCTGTTTGATGAGGCCGATTTGATGGCGCTGCCCGTGACCGGCCCTGCCTTTGCGGCGGTGGATGCGCTGTATCCCGGTTTGGACAAAATGCGAAGGCGACATGAGGCGTTGCGCCGGGTGTTTGGCCGGATGGTGGAGGATGTGATCGCCGTGGCGCGCATCCGGCTGGACGCGGCGAAACCGCAATCGGTGCATGATATTCGTGGGATGGATGGGACGGTTATTCGATTCTCCAAACCCTTGTTTCAGGAATTAAAGGCGATCCGGTCGTTTTTGTTCACCCGCATGTACCGC
The DNA here is from genome assembly GCF_900110135.1 of Pseudorhodobacter antarcticus. Lineage (GTDB taxonomy): Bacteria > Pseudomonadota > Alphaproteobacteria > Rhodobacterales > Rhodobacteraceae > Pseudorhodobacter > Pseudorhodobacter antarcticus. The sequence continues at coordinate 23,327 of NZ_FOCO01000006.1, forward strand.
GCGCCATCGGTTATGGTGGAACGCGCGCGGGTGACAGCGGTGGTGCGCGATTTGTTTCCGTTGTTCATGGCGCAGCCCGAATTGCTACCCGAAGAATGGCGCGATGATGTGCTTGCGGCGGACACGCATCAATTGCTGGCGCGGATTGTGGCGGATTATGTGGCGGGCATGACCGACCGTTTTGCGCTGCAAGAACATGCGCGGTTGTTTCAATCCGCGCCGCCTGTGCGGTGATGGGGATTAAGTGTCGCGGCGTGCGGCGGTCAGCCAGATTAGCATCAGGGCCAGTGACAACAGGCCGTTCCAAGATGCCATTGACAGGCCAAACATTTCCCATGCGACAACGTCGCAGCGGACGGGGGCTGCGATGGTAATGGCGGGATTGAGCAGATCATCCATGCTGAGCCCCGCGATGGAGTTGCCAGAGCAAGAGGCAAGCCCGTCCCACCACAGGCGTTCCACCCCGGTGTGAAACAGTGCGATGCCCGCCGAGGCGAGGGCTGCGAGGCCGCCGAGCAAGGGCAGGGCGCGCCAACCCGTGATCAGGGCCAAAATGCCAATCACCACGGCGGCCGCATGGGGCCAGCGTTGCCAGATGCACAGGGTGCAAGGATACATGCCGCCGATATATTGGAACGCAAACGCGCCGATCAGCAGGCACGCCGAGCCGAGCATCGCCGTGAGGATGAGGTGGGTGCGCGACATTACATAAACCTTATGGCAGCAAATCCGGCGATCAATATCACGACCGCCAAGGTGAACATAAGGCCCAAACGCCGTTCGATAAAGTCACGGATCGGTGTGCCGTAGCGGTATAGTAGGGCCGCGATGAGGAAAAACCGCAAACCGCGCGCGACCACGCTGGCTGCCATGAACACCGGCAGCGACAGGCCTGTGGCGCCTGACAGGATGGTGATAACCTTATACGGGAACGGGGTGATGCCCGCGATCAGCACGGCCCACGCTCCGTAGGCGTTGTAGCGGTCTGTGAAGGTCGTGAAGTTGTCGGTTTTGCCATAAAACTCCAGCACTGGCAGGCCGATGCTGTCGAAAAACGCCGCCCCGATATAATAGCCGAACGCCCCGCCCAGCACAGAGGCGACGGTGCAAACCCCTGCGATAAGGAACGCGCGGCGGGGGGCGGCGATGATCATAGGGATCATCAAAATATCGGGGGGGATGGGAAAGACAGAGCTTTCGATGAAGGCAACAAAGGCAAGGGCCCAGAGGGCGTGGCGCGACCCTGCAAGGCCAAGCGTCCAGTCGTATAATGCGCGGATCATCGGGCCTGTCCTGTTGTTTGGCGTGTTGCATCATGCAGGGATGGGGCCGTCAAGGGGACAAAGGGGTAAGGCGTGCATCCAAATGGGGACAAACGCCCTTTGTGATGCGCCGCAGTTGCGGTAAAATGGGCAAAACGGGGGGCGTTTATATGCAGTGGCGAGGGCGGCGGGAAAGCCGGAATGTGGAGGATCGGCGCGCGCGGTCTGGTGTGGGGCGTGCGGGCGGTGTGGGGGGCGTGGGCCTGCTGGCGGTGCTGGTGGTCGGGTATTTCCTGGGAATTGATGTGACGCCGTTGCTGCAAGACCAAGGGCGCACACAGATCAGCGCGCCGATCACACCTGCGGATGAGGCGGCGGGGCAGTTCGTATCCGTCACGCTGGCCGATACGGAGGAGGTGTGGGCGCATGTGTTTCGTGACCAGTTGAACCGCACCTATACCCCCGCCACGCTGGTGTTGTTCAAAGGGGCCACCGCGTCGCCTTGTGGTGGGGCGAATGGCGCGTCGGGGCCGTTTTACTGTCCGGGCGATAAAAAAGCCTATTTGGACACCGATTTCTTCGTGACGCTGGAACGCCAGCTGGGGGCCAAGGGCGATTTTGCGGCGGCCTATGTCGTGGCGCATGAAATTGCCCATCATGTGCAAAACGAATTGGGGATTTTGGCGCGGGCGAATGAAGTGCGCGCCACGGCGTCACAGGCGCAAAGCAACGCGATTTCGGTGCGCATCGAATTGCAGGCGGATTGTTTTGCAGGGATTTGGGCACGGTTGGCCGAAGATAAATTCGGTGCCATCGAGCCGGGTGACTTGGAGGAGGCGGTGAACGCCGCGCGCCAGATTGGCGATGACACGTTGCAGCGCAATGCGGGCCAGCGGCCCAATCCGCACAGCTTTACCCACGGCACATCGCAGCAGCGGTCGCAGTGGTTTGTGTAGGGATATCAATCGGCTGCGCTGCCAGCGTGCGATACGTTTTCAGCAAATTCGCTTTAGCGTGAAAAACCCGCAAACAGCCAATTGACGCGCCCGCAAAGGCGGGTTACATGGCACCCACTGGGCCCGAGTGGCGGAATGGTAGACGCAGGGGATTCAAAATCCCCCGTCGCAAGACGTGGGGGTTCGAGTCCCTCCTCGGGCACCAGTGTATTTTTAGCGGCGGCTGCACATTCCAATTCCCTAAAATTTGTCTTGAATGATTCGCACGGTTTTGAGCGATTTTTTTCAAAATGCGCGCTTTTCCGGGTTATCGCAGCTATTGGCGCTGATCTGGCAGAAATTGGGTTTGACCCGGCGGTCGGTGGCGAAAAATAAATCAGCACTGGTTAACCGCCGAATCGTGTTGGCTCGCGTTTCCGTGATCGAAACAGTGAAGGTTCGAAAAGGGAAAGCTGCTGGGGAATCGCTTGTCTTTATCGAACAATCCTAGCTTTTTAGACAGGTTGCGTTTGGTTTTTGGAAACAACGAGCCCTGTGCGCTTTTGGGCTTAAGATGGTTAATGCGCTGATTTTGCGGTGAAGTACCTGATTATTCCCCCCCCCATCCCTGTGAATTTCACTTTCACCAATGCGCAAGGACATGTATCAAAGGGAGGTCCCATCTGGGAGGGATATGGCCGTGGGGGCGGTCGAGAAGAGTGGTGCGTGTAAGGAGTGTTCTTTGCGCGCTGTGCTGTGGATGCTGCCAATGCCAAACCTAGGTTTCGCTGCTGCAAAGGCTGCTTGTGCGTCTTTGCTGCTGGTATTTTCACCTACTCCATCGAATTGGCTTCGTTGTAGCGCTGGGTCCGAATTTTCCGGCGCGCGCTGAGCTTGCGGCGGTCTGGCCGCGTTTGATGGGTGACTTTGGCGTGAACGCCGATGTCTCTGCTGTAGTGAGGAATTTGAAATGCCGATTTTTGCACTTTATAACTTTGACGATACTGGCCCGATCGCTGCGGATTCGGCGCTGGGCAATGGTGCCCAGAATGGCGAGTATTTTGATGGGGCTGCACCTGTTGGCGGCCGCGCTGTGCTGGACGGTATTAACGACAAAGTTAAAATCTATCCAAACACCGAATTTGAAATGCCGCGCGGCACGCTGGAGATTCAATTCTCGCAGACCGCGCAAGTGGGCACGGGGCCAAACACGGTTTTGTCGCGCGATTCGGTTGGCGAAACCCCCGGCGGTTTCCGTATTGAAGTGTTGCCTGACGGGTCCGTGTTGATTTCACACGAATCGGCGGGTGATACGACGACGTTCCAAACTGTGCCGGGTTTTGTGAACCCTAGCGACGAAGTGAATATTGTTTATTCTTGGGATGAGATCGCGGGTGGTGCGGTTCAAATCAGCAACCTGACCACAACGGCGTCGTTTGAACAGGCCGTTCTCCCCGGTTTGACGATGGATCAAGATCCGATCAGCCAGCCGTGGATGATCGGCGCGGGGCAGTCGCTGTCCGATCCGGGTGTTTTGAACAACTTGAACAATCACTTCCAAGGGTCGGTTGCGACGTTTTCGCTGTCGGACACGGTTGATAACTTTGTCGGCACGCCTGTTGCGAACCCCGATTTGGCCGAAACGGATGAGGATACACCGATTTCGGTGATCCCGGTTTTGGCGAATGACACCGACCCGAACGGTCAACCGCTGACCGTGACAGGCACCCCGACCGCCGAAAACGGCACTGTGGGTGTGAACCCGGATGGCACGCTGTCCTATACGCCAAATCCCGATTTCAATGGGGTGGATACGATCACCTATACGATCACCGATCCCGATGGGAACGAAAGCACATCGACCGTGACGGTCACTGTAAACCCAGTGAACGATGCGCCGATTGCCGAAGATGATGCGGCGGTGACCGTGTTGAACACGCCGGTTGTTATTGATCTGATTGGCAACGATGTTGACCCGGATGATCCTAATTCGGCCTTGCGGATTACGGGTACGCCGACATCTGCAGATGGGACTGTTGTGGTCAACCCGGATGGGCGGTCGGTGACCTTTACGCCGAACACCGGGTTCTTGGGTGAAGCGGTTATCAACTATACCGTCACCGACCCATCGGGTTTGACAGATGATGGTGTGGCTGTGGTCACTGTGGATGACGCCATTGATCCAACCCGCGACGGGATTGTGCGCGGCACCGATGCGGGCAACCTGATCAACGGCGATTATATCGACCCGTTTGATGCGGACCGTGTGGATGCGGGCGATGCAATTTTGGGCGCTGATGGTCCGAACGATGACCGTATTCGTGCCGAAGGTGGCGATGATACCGTGTTTGCCGGGCTTGGCGATGACACTGTGTTTGCAGGTCTTGGCGATGATTTGGTGTTTGGCGGCGTGGGTGACGACGATCTGCGCGGCAATGAAGGCAACGACACCCTGTTTGGGGGCGAAGGTGCCGACACCGTGTTTGGCCAGCAAGGCGACGATTTCATTGACACGTCATCGCCATTGCAGCGTCCCGATATTGATTATCCGGGCCTGTACCCTGCCGATACCGACCCCGAGGATGACCGCGATCTGGTTTATGGTGGCCTTGGCAACGACACGATCATCACGGGCGATGATGCCGACACAATCTTTGGCGATGGTGGCAATGACAGCATCAACGCAGGCGTGGACGCCGACCTTGTTTATGGCGGTGCGGGCAACGACACGATCATCGGTTCCGAAGGGGCGGATACGATCTTTGGCGAAGCTGGCAACGACCTGATTTATGGCGGGTTGGATGACACCATCGGTGATGCGCTTGATTTGCCGGATGCGCTTGATTTGCGGCCGTTGAACAACCCCGACCTGATTTTTGGTGGTTCGGGCAACGACACAATTTTTGGTCGCGATGACAATGACACGTTGTTCGGTGGCACTGGCAATGATGTGTTGTTTGGCGGTGTTGATAACGATTCGTTGGTTGGTGACGAAGGCAATGACGCGCTGAATGGCGACGAAGGCGATGACACGCTGGAAGGCGGGGCTGGTAACGACACATTGTCGGGTGCCACCGGGTCTGACGTTTTGTTCGGCGGTGCGGACCGCGATGATTTCTTGCTGGATCCGGCAACGGGCGGCAGCGACACCATCTTTGGTGGGGCCGAAGGCGACGACTTTGACCGATTGATCATTTCGGGGCCACGCAGCGACTATCGCATCATCCGGACGGGATCAGACAGCGATGGCAACGGGTTTGACGGGCGCGTTGAATATCTGAACGCGGATGGTGTGGTCACTAACACAGTTGTTTTCGAAAATATCGAAGGCATCCCGTGCTTTACCCCCGGCACGCTGATTGCGACGCCAAAAGGTGAGGTTTTGGTGGAAAACCTGCGCGCTGGTGATCGGATTATCACCCGTGACAACGGTATTCAGGAACTGCGCTGGTCGGGCAACCGCAAGTTTGATTGGGCACATCTGACCGCCAACCCGCATCTGCGTCCCATTATGGTGCGCCGTGGCAGCTTGGGCAATGGTTTGCCGGAACGTGACATGATGCTGTCGCCGAACCACCGTGTTTTGGTGTCCAACGACCGCACCTCGCTGTATTTCGATGAGCGTGAGGTGCTGGTGTCTGCCAAGCATCTGGTCGGTGGCAAGGGCATTTTTGAGGTGGAAAGCATCGGCACGTCCTACATCCACTTGCTGTTTGACCAGCACGAGGTTGTGCTGTCGGATGGTGCGTGGACAGAAAGCTTCCAGCCCGGGGATTACACCTTGAGCGGGATGGGCAATGCGCAGCGCAACGAGATTTTTGAGCTGTTCCCAGAGTTGAAAACCAAGGAGGGGGTTGAGGATTACACTGCCGCACGCCGCACCTTGAAGAAACACGAAGCAAAGTTGTTGATCCGCTAACGGGTTGTTTCAAAATAGTTTATGCAGCAGGTCGCAAAAAATTGTGGCTGGGGAAGGGGGCAAAAGCCCCCTTTTCCACATTGGCGCGCTGGGCAGGTATGCGGCGGCGCGCTGGGCAGGCCCCCCGTGCTGCGTGTTTTTCCCTAAAGTTAATACTTTCTTAATTTATTTTGCCTTCACCGAAACGCCATGCGGTTGCCTAAGCTTTGCCTTGGTTCGCCTGCATCCCTGATGCTGAGAGTTGCTGTGTGCCGATCTGGTGCATGGCACTAAAAGCTTTGTGAGGGTACGATGCCGTTTAATCTTAATTGGTCGACTGTTGGTACAAATGGAACATACAGCCTTGCGAATGGTGCTGATACTGTCGGTGTGACGGTTGCAACCACAACCAATATCAACGGCCAAACGGCCACCGCCTCTACGAATGGTTCGCCTGCGGCCCCCGCCCTTTGGGTGCAGGGCATTAATGAACCGATCACCACCACGATGACCTTTACGGCCCCTGTCGCCAATTTCAGCTTTGAAGTTTACGACATCGACTTTCAGGCTGGCGGCTGGGATGATCGGTTAACGGTTCTGGTCACTGATGCGCAAGGCAATGTGCAGGCGGTGAATTTCGGGGATTTGTTGGCGGACCCTTACCATTCGTCAACCGGGAATCAATTGGACGCTGATGGCAGCTTTAACGGTGGTGTTGAAACCATCGGGGCCGAAGATAGCGTTGCGATTACCATCGCAGGCCCAGTGTCGCGGATCCAATTCGTGTTCGACAACGGCGAAAGTTTTGCCACCAGCGGCATGTTTGGTGTGGGCAACATGACGTTTGACCGGGCCGCATTGGATTATGTGGTCGAAGGTACGGCGGGCGCCGATGTGATCAACGATGCCTATTTGCTGGATCCCGATGGGGATCGGGTGAATGGCAATGACGCGCTGAACGGTTCCAATGATGATGTGATTTTCGGCTTTGCGGGCAATGACAGCCTATCGGGCGGTGCTGGCAATGACAGCATTGATGCAGGCGACGACAATGACACCGTGAACGGTGGGACGGGCAATGACACCATTTATGGCGGGGCGGGCGCTGACAGCCTGTTTGGCAATGATGGGGCCGATTTGCAGTATGGCGGCGCAGGTGCCGATTACGTCGATGGGGACGCAGGCAATGACACGCTGTACGGCGATGCGGGCAACGACACGCTGATCGGTGACGGCGGCAATGACCAGTTGTTTGGCGGCACGGGCGATGACCAGATTTTCGACTCGGGCGGTAACAACTTTGCCGATGGTGGCGATGGCAATGACCAGATTTTCTTGGGCACTGGCAATGACACGATTTTGGGCGGCGCTGGCAATGACAACATGGGCGGCGCTGGCGGCGATGATCGTTTTGTCATGGCAAACGGCTTTGGCCGCGACACCATCACGGGTGGCGAAACCGGAGAGACGGTTGGCGATACGCTGGACCTGTCGGGCGTCACCACGGGGTTGACCGTTAACCTGTCCAACGCAAATGCCGAGACGGGCACGGTTAGCGATGGCACCTTTACCGCCGGATTTACCGAGATTGAGAACATCGTGCTGGGCGCTGGTGCAGACACGCTGGTACTGGCCAACGGGTCGGGCGCGGACCGCGTCACGGGGTTTGCCGCCCCCACGCTGACTGCGGGTGGCACCTATACCGGGGTGGACGTGCTGAATGTGGCGGGTCTGAATGATGCCAGCGGCAACCCGGTGAATGTGAATGATGTTGTGGTGACATCGGTTGCGGGCAACGCAGTTTTGACCTTTCCCAACGGGGAAAGCCTGACACTGGTAGGGGTTCCTGCCGCTGCCGTGTCCAGCCCGGCGCAATTGGCCGCAATGGGAATTCCGATGCCCGATGGCATTGTGTATGGCACTGCGGGCGATGATACCATCGACGCCGCCTATTTGGGTGATAATGACGGCGACCGGATTGATGCGAATGATGCGCTGTTGCCGGGGGCCGGGCCGAATGACGATTATGTTTTGGCGGGGGCTGGCAACGATTCCGTTGTTGGCGGCGCGGGCAATGACACGCTGAACGGCGATGCGGGCAATGACACGCTGATTGGCGATTTTGAAATCGACAGCGATATTTCCGTGCGCAGCAACCCGGTTGCGGGCCCTGGTGGCAATGACAGCCTTGTGGGCGGCGCGGGCGATGATAGCATCTATGGCGGTTCGGGCGACGACAGCCTGTATGGCGGTGACGGCAATGACAGCCTGCTGGGCGGCCACGGCAATGATTTGCTGGAAGGCGGCGTTGGGAATGACGAGCTGGAAGGGCTTTACGGCGACGACACCATTTATGGCGGCGACGGCGATGACCATGTGTTTGGCCGTGACGGTGCAGACCTGATCTATGGCGGCGACGGCGCGGACACGCTGGTCGGCTCTATCGGGATTGATACGATTTATGGCGGCGCTGGCAATGATATTATTGCGGGCAGCCAAGGCAGCGATTTAATTTATGGTGGCGAGGGCGATGACCTTGTGTTCATCGGCGTGCCTGCCGCTGGTGATATTGCCTATGACAACGAAGGCACCGTTTATCTGGACGAAGGCAACGACTTTTTGGACGGGGGCGATGCGACCCTGCAGTTCGAGGCCTATGGCGGCACGGGCAATGACATTATCAACGCGGGCGTCGGGGCCGATACGCTGTTTGGCGGCGCGGACAGCGACCAGATCTACGCAGGCGCGGGCGATGACCTGATCACCGGCGATGCTGGCGATGATTACATGGAAGGCCAGGCGGGCGACGATAAATTCAATCTGGCCGATGGGTTTGGCCGCGATACCATTGTTGGCGGCGAAACGGATGAAGTTGCTGGCGACACGCTGGATGCCAGTGCGGTCACCGCCGACATCTTTTTGGATCTAAGCGCGGGCGATCCTGCCAATGGCGAGGATGGCACCCTGACCGTGGACCCCACGGGGGGGGCTGGGTCCAGCCCTGCGGTGCATTATGTGCGCCTGTTCAAACCCGATGCGCCCATCAGCGGTTTTGGGGTTTATCCCACAGGCCCGATTGATTTCAGCGCGGGCGAATGGTTTTATGTTCCGGTTTCGGACTTTGATATCGCTTTGGAGGACAGCCAAGGCATTGGCGGCGCAGGCGGCAACGTGGACACATCGCAAACCCTGATCACGGGGTTTGATGGGCTGTCGGTTGCGGGCGCGGGCCTTGGGGCTGCGGGCCGGGCCGAATACCTTGATGCCAATGGCAACCCGTTCTTTGTGGGTTGGGTCAGTTCTGATTATGCAGGCCCCACGGGTATTCCGGGCAACACCTATCTGATCGTAACCGATGCGGCCAGCGCGGAGCCGGGCGGGGCGGCAACCGCCACCGGCTTTAACGATGCCAATGGGCAGTTTGATTACAACAGCTTTACCCCACCTGTGCATGTCGCCAATTTTTCGGAAATTGAGACGGTCATTCTGGGGTCTGGCAATGATTATGTGCTGGGGTCGGCCGGTCGCGATGTGGTGTTCACTGGGGCCGGGGCCGATACGGTCAATGGCGGGGCTGGCGATGACTCGTTCGATTTGGGCATTGGCGACGCGGCAAACGACACTGTGGTGTTGGCTGACGGGTTTGGCAATGACACCGTATCAGGGTTTGACGCCCCCATCGACAATGGCGATGGCACCTTTACCGGACGCGATATGGTGGAGGTGTCCAACCTGACCTCGGATGGCGGCACCACCCCTATCAACACCAGCGATGTGGTGGTGACCGATACCAATGGCGACGGCACAGGCGATGCGATCCTGATATTTCCGGGCGGTGAAACAATAACGTTGATCGGCGTTCCGGCAGCGCGGCTTGATACCCCGGCCGAGTTGGAAGCGATCGGGATTCCGTCTGTCGCGCGGAACTACATCGTGGAAGGCACCGCAGGCGCGGATGTGATCGATGGCACCTATTTGGGCGACCCCGAAGGTGACCGGGTGGATGCGGGTGATAACCTTGCTGGCAATAATGATGACGTTATCCTTGCAGGCGCAGGCGATGACCGTGTGAACGCTGCCGCAGGCGATGACAGAATTGAGGCGGGTACTGGCAACGATATCGTTATGGGAGGGTCGGGCAACGACACCGCCTTTGGCGAGGCGGGCAATGATCAAGTCGCCGGCGGGTCTGGCGATGACGTGTTGTTTGGTGGCGATGGTGCAGACACATTGTTTGGCGGCAGTGGCAGCGACACGATTGAGGGGGACGATGGCAACGACCTGATCTATGGCGGTGGCAGCGACATTAACCCGCAAAACACCGTTTTCTGGATGAACGATTCCAGTGCTAACTTGCTGCGCATTGACACGGTTGAAGGTGTGGCCACCACAACAATCGTGGGCAGTACAGGCGTCGTTCTGGGCGATGTTGGTATGGCCCCGGACGGCAGCCTTTACGGTGTTGGGTTAAATGCCACCGGTGGATTGTACCGTATTGATACCACGACCGGGGCATCGTCATTTTTGGGCGGGTTTCCTGCCCCGTTGACCTTTGCAAACTCTTTGTCGTTTGATGAGGATGGTCAGGGCTATACTGCAACAGGCAGCACGATTTATCGGTTTGATCCGTCCAATCCGGGCGGGGCCACGCCGTGGTGGACCAATCCAGAGGGTGGCGCTGCGGCGGGTGATTACATCTTTTACGGCAATAAGGCGTTGATTTCATGGGGTGTTTGTAGCCAAACCCGTTTGGTAGAGCTGACGCTTGATTCCAACAACTCTGTTCTAAGCTCCCAAAACCTTGGTGTTCTACCGCGAAATTCATGGGGTTTGACCGCCGATGCGGCTGGCCAAATCTATGTTGCAGCCAGCGGGTCGGCAGGCAACGCGATGTACCGTTTGACCTTGCCAGAAACCCCGATTTCAGGGGGCAACGGGGCCATTCCGACCACTGTGGTGCCGGGCAGTGCGGCCCCCGCCGGGCTTTACTATGGCGCGACATCGAATGTTGAATCCCAGATTGGCGCTTGGACGGATGTCGGCGACAGCCTGTCGGGTGGCGCGGGCAATGACACCATTTACGGCATGGATGGCAACGACACCATCAATGGTGGGGTGGGCAATGACGCGCTTTATGGCGGGTTGGACGATGACAGCATCCGCGGCGATGCGGGTGATGACACGCTGTACGGTGGCCGCGGTGCGGACACGCTGGAAGGCGGCGCAGGCAATGACCTGCTGATGGGCGAGTTTGGCGATGATTTGTTGCGCGGTGACGATGGCAACGACACACTGCTGGGCGGCGATGGGGCCGATACGTTGTTTGGCGGCGCAGGCAATGACAGCTTGTCGGGCGGCGCCGGAAATGACAGCATTTTTGGCGGTGAAGGCAATGACAGCGTTGATGGTGGCGATGGTGATGATTTCATCAACACCCGCACCTCTGTCGGCTTGGGCCGGCCGGACCAGGGGTATCTGGGTATTTATGCGGCGGATACGGACCCCAACAATGACCGCGACACCGTTTTTGGCGGCGCTGGCAATGACACAATCCTGACCGGCGACGACAATGACAGCATTTTTGGCGGCGACGGCAATGACAGCATCGACGTGGGTTTTGACAATGACACCGTGTTTGGTGGCAGCGGCAATGACACGGTGATCGGTGGCGAAGGCAACGATTCCATCGAGGGCGGTGACGGCAATGACGTGCTGTATGGCGGGCTGACACTGGGTGAATTGGACGTATCCTCGGCCCCTGATGCAAACGATTTGTTGCCTTTCAACGGGTTGGACACGATCCGTGGCGGGGCGGGCAATGACCTGATCTATGGCATGGATGACGCGGACCAATTGTACGGCGATACGGGCAATGACACGATTTTTGGCGGCATCGACAATGACAGCCTGTTTGGCGGTGCCGGCGCTGACAGCCTGTATGGCGACGACGGTGACGACCGGATTGAAACTGGCGGTGGCGATGATGTGGCATATGGTGGGGCTGGCAATGACACCATCATCGGCACGGGCACTGGGTTGCAAGCGTTGTTTGGCGATGAGGGCAATGACACGATTGTTGGTGCCGCATTGGCCAAATCCTTGGTCTATGGCGGTGACGGCAACGATGATATCATGGGCGGCGACTTGACCGATCAGCTGCTTGGCGATGATGGCGATGATACGATTTCGGGCGGTGGTGGTGACGATTTTGTCTTGGGCGACGACGGCAATGATGTGCTGTTTGGTGGCGACGGCGCGGATGTTGTCAGTGGTGGCCGTGGGGCCGACACGCTGACAGGCGGCGACGGGGCTGACACATTGTTTGGCGACGACGACCGCGATGTGTTCTTTGGCGGCATCGGCGATGTGATTGAGGGCGGCGAAGGGGGCGACGATTTCGACACGCTGGACCTGCGCAGTTTGGGTGGCCTTGCCTTTACCAACGTCCTGTTCGGGGGCGGTAATAACGAAGCCGGTGTGGTTCAGGTGTTGGATGGTTCCGGCGCTGTCACGGGCAGTTTTGCGTTTTCCGAAATTGAACGGGTCATTCCTTGCTTTACCCCCGGCACGATGGTCGTGACCCAAAAGGGCGAATGTGCGGTGGAAAGCTTGGTGCCGGGCGATAAGGTGTTGACGCGCGACAGCGGCTATCAAACCCTGCGTTGGGTTAGGGCGCGGGATGTGTCGGGCGCGGAACTGGCGGCGACCCCGGCGTTTCAGCCTGTGTGCTTGGCTGCGGGTGCCTTGGGTGCGGGCCTGCCTGTGCGCGATATGACTGTATCGCCGCAGCACCGCTTCTTGATGTCAGGCACGCGTGCGGAAATGCTGTTTGGGGAACATGAGGTGTTGGTGTCTGCGCTGCATTTGATCAATGATCACAGCGTTTTGCGGGTATCTGTGCCTCATGTCACCTATATCCACTTGATGTTTGACCAGCATGAGATCATTCGCGCCGATGGGGTTTGGACCGAAAGTTTCCAGCCCGGCGATATGACCTCGGCCAGCATGGACCACGCACAGCGCGCCGAGGTGTTTGCATTGTTCCCCGCCTTGGAAGCCGGGGCTGATTATCCCGCCGCGCGCCCGTCTTTGCGCGGGTTTGAAGCGAAAGCGCTGCTGGGGGTCTAACCGCCAGCACGCCACGCCGCCCAATCTTCGGGGGTGTCCAGATCAGTTGTGGCATGGGCGTGGGGCAGGGTGACCTGTACCACGTCTGCGTCTGCCAACAGGGCGCGCGCGCCTGTGTCGCCTTGCAGCGCCAACAACGCCGCCCGTGCGCTGGGTGGAAAAATCACCGGGTGCCCCGGCACGCCAGCGGGGGTTACAGCGCGGTGTATCTGACCCGGGGTGGTGCGATACGCGTCGATCATGGCGCGCAGGTCGGCCCCGTCCACCTCTGGCATATCGGCCAGCAGCACCATGACTGCGCCCCCTTCGGGTAGGGTTGCAACACCCGCGCGCAAGGATGTGGCCATGCCCGTGCCCGCGTCCGGCACAGTGACCAAGTGCGCCTGCAAACCCACAAGTGCGGCGGCGCGCGCGGGGCGGTCGGGGGGCAGGGTCACTGTCACGCCCAGCCCGGATTGCAGGGCCATTTGCACCACATGCGCCAACAAGGGGCGGCCTTTTACGGGTTCCAGCAGCTTGTCCATGCCGCGCATGCGCCGTGATGCCCCCGCCGCCAAAATCAAAATCGCGATGTGCATCCTGCCCCCCCCCCCGTTCCGCGTAACAGCATCACCATACCGCCGCCGCCCGCAATGCAAAGCGCAAAGCAAAGCCGTGCTAAAACGCGGCCCCGGCAAATTGACCATTGTAAAAGCAGCCATCCTGCCTTTATGGTCAGCACACGCGCACAGGGGTTTGCAAACGCCCAGTGCGCGCGACACATTCACGCCGTGATGCATTGGCTGGGCAGACCGCTCGGCGATGTCCCATCCCGGCGGATCACTGATCGGGCGGATGAATTGCCGCAAGATCGTATCTTTGCCCGTCACGTCGTTGACAAAACGGGCCTTTCACATGGATGCAGCAATGCGTTCGGGATAAACCGCGATGCGCCGCGCTATGATATTGACCAAAGCTGACGGGGGGCCTTTGCGGCCAACCCTGCCGCTTTTGTCGCGCAGCCTCGCCCAGACAAGTCACCACTTCAGCGCACATCGTCCCCCCGGAAAGTTTCCGGCGCGGTGGGCGCGGCTGGGTGCTATGGAACAAAATGGCCAAGAAAATGCTTATCGATGCCACCCATGCCGAGGAAACTCGGGTGGTTGTGGTGGATGGAAACAAGGTTGAGGAATTCGACTTTGAAACCATCAACAAACGTCAGCTTGCTGGCAATATTTACCTTGCAAAGGTAACACGGGTCGAACCGTCGTTGCAGGCGGCCTTTGTCGATTACGGCGGAAATCGCCACGGGTTTTTGGCTTTTGCCGAAATCCACCCTGATTATTACCAAATCCCGATGGCCGACCGCCAAGCGCTGTTGGATGAGGAACGTGCGATTGCCCGCGCCGAGGAAGAGGATGAAAATGCCCGCGACGCAGGTCGCGATGGCGGCCGGGAGCAGGGTCGCGATGGGGGCCGGGATGGTGGCAAAGGCCGCCGTCAGCGCCGCCCGCGCGGTGGGTCCGCAGCGCAATCCGCGCAATCGGGTGATGCCGTAAAAACCGCCGAAATCAGTGGCATGGATGTCGTTGATCTGGATGAAACCGACACTGATGCCGCCGTGGATGTGGTTGAAACCGCAACCGATGCGCAGGCTGACGTGTCGATTTTGCACAGGGCAGAGGTCCATGACGCGCCCGACAGCGATGAGGATGGCGATGCGCCGTTCCGCGCGATGGACACGGCATCCGACACCGACGACGACATCGAATCCATCGCGGATGAAGATGTGTCTGAGGAAATTCGCGCCCCCCGCCGCCCCCGCGCGCGCCGCTATAAAATCCAAGAAGTGATCAAAGTTCGCCAGATTATGCTGATCCAAGTGGTCAAGGAGGAGCGCGGCAATAAGGGCGCAGCGCTAACCACCTATCTGTCGCTGGCAGGCCGTTACTGTGTCTTGATGCCCAACACCGCGCGCGGTGGTGGCATTTCGCGCAAGATTACCCAAGCCAATGACCGCAAAAAGCTGAAAGAAATCGCGCAGGAAATCGTGGTGCCCGAAGGCGCTGGCCTGATTATCCGCACGGCGGGGGCCAAGCGCACCAAGCCCGAAATTCGCCGCGATTACGAATATCTGATGCGCTTGTGGGAACAGATCCGCGAATTGACATTGAAATCCATTGCCCCGGCTGCGATCTATGAAGAAGGCAATTTGATCAAACGCTCCATCCGCGACCTTTACAGCCGCGAGATTGACGAAGTGCTGGTGGAAGGCGCCGAAGGGTTCCGCGTCGCCAAGGATTTTATGCGCATGATCATGCCAACCCATGCCCGCGCCGTGCAGCCCTATAATGACCCCACGCCGCTGTTTGCGCGCTATCAAGTCGAAAGCTATCTGGCGGGGATGTTCAACCCCACCGTTCAGCTAAAATCGGGCGGTTACATCGTGATCGGCATCACCGAAGCGTTGGTGGCGATCGACGTCAACTCGGGCCGCGCGACCAAAGAAGGCTCGATCGAGGAAACCGCGACCAAAACCAACCTGGAGGCCGCCGAGGAGGTGGCCCGCCAATTGCGCCTGCGCGATTTGGCTGGGTTGATTGTGATCGACTTTATCGACATGGAAGATCGTCGCAACAACGCCGCCGTTGAAAAGCGGTTGAAAGACAAGCTGAAAACCGATCGCGCGCGGATTCAGGTCGGCCGCATTTCCGGCTTTGGCCTGATGGAAATGAGCCGCCAACGCTTGCGCCCCGGCATGTTGGAAAGCACCACCCAGCCTTGCGCGCATTGCCATGGCACGGGCCTTATCCGGTCCGATGACAGCATGGCGCTGACGATTTTGCGCGCGCTGGAGGAGGAGGGCACCCGCAAGCGCAGCAAAGAAGTGCTGCTGCGCGCACCCATCGCGGTGGTCAACTTCTTGATGAACCAAAAGCGCGAACATATCGCGATGATCGAGGCACGCTATGGCATGTCGGTGCGGGTCGAATGTGACCCCGCCATGATCAGCCCAGATTACACGATTGAAAAATTCAAAACCGCGCTGCGTGTGGTTTCGGAAAATTCGGGCGTGATTTCAGGCAATTCGTCGATGATGGGGGCCTATGTTGACGATATCGAGGATCCCGAAATCCCGACTGAAGAAGAAGAAAATTCAGAACCCGAAAGCGTAGACGCCGACGAGCCGCGCAGCGAAGCGCGGGCCGAGGCGCGCGGCGAAGAGGACCCGAAAGACGGGGGCCGCAAAAAGCGTCGTCGTCGTCGTCGTCGTCGTGGGGCCAATGGTGCCGATGAAAACGGGGATGATACCGGTGATCAGGATGGCGATGATGCCGACAGCGCGGATGGTGCGGCACCCGATGCGGCCATTACGCCTGCGGTAGACGCGCCAGCCGATGAAGCGCCCAAAAAGCGCAGTAGGTCACGGACTCGCAAGCCAAAAGCTGACACGGCAGAGGGGGCAATAGCCGATGCAGGGGCCGCACCAGCGGTTGCAGACGCCGTGCCCGCAGCAGAGGCGGAGGCCCCAGCCGAAAAGCCAAAACCCCGCCGCGTGCGCAAGCCAAAAGTGGTGGCTGAGGTGGAAGCTGCATCAGAAGCGCCAGCCATGGTCGCAGCAGAGGTGGCGTCCGCGCCAGTTTCCGAACCGACCCCGCCGCCAGCGCCTACGCCTGCCGTTGTGGTTGAGGCAGCCCCTGTGACCGCAGCAGGCCCCGCAGCCAAAGTGGTGGCACCCGTTGCAGACGCGGAAGAAAAACCACGTCGCAAAGGCTGGTGGAACTTGGGCCGCTAACCGCAGCACATAAAACCCCAAAAGGCGCGGGCCAACCCCCGCGCCTTTTTCCATATCTGCCCCTTGGCCACGCGAACGTGACCATCTGCCCTGCTGACGCAGCCAACCATTCGGGCTAGACCAATAGGGCAAGCAAAAGGAAGCGCCATGATCGGAATTGACCTTATCGACGCCAGTCTGGCACCTGCGATGCTTGTGGCTTTGTTGGCGGGCGTTTTGTCGTTCCTGTCGCCTTGCGTGTTGCCGATTGTGCCGCCCTACCTTGCCTATATGGGCGGGATCAGCATGGGCGAGATGAAGGCCGGCACCGCCCGCCGCCGTGTTCTGCTGCCTGCAATTTTCTTTGTGCTGGGCCTGTCGACGGTGTTCCTTTTCCTTGGCTTCACCGCCTCTGTGTTTGGAACATTTTTTCTGCAATATCAAGATATTCTGTCCAAAGTATCGGGCGTTGTGGTCATCATATTTGGCCTGCATTTCTTGGGCGTTTTCCGCATTTCCATCCTTGATCGTGAGGCGCGGCTGGACGCGGGCGACCGCGGCGGATCGGCCTTTGGCGCATATCTTTTGGGCCTCGCCTTTGCTTTTGGCTGGACGCCATGCATCGGCCCGCAATTGGGTGCGATTTTGTCCATCGCAGCCAGTGAGGCCAGCCTGACCCGCGGCACCACGCTGCTTGGCGTCTATGCTTTGGGTTTGGGGCTGCCGTTTATCCTTGCTGCCATGTTTATCGAACGCGCTGTTGGTGTCATGGCCCGGCTGAAACGCCATATGAAGGCGATTGAACGGGCGATGGGTGTTTTGCTGATTATCGTTGGCGTGGCCCTGCTGACAGGTGCGTTTTCGGCGTTTTCGTTCTGGCTTTTGGAAACCTTCCCCATCCTTAGCAGGCTGGGCTGACCTTTCCCCCTAATTTTGCCCAATTTCGCGGTATACTGCGGTAAGGGAAAAAGACGGGACGCAGGGGCATTATGACAACAGATCCTTCACACTCCACGGGCAGTGTTGCGCGCCGCCGCGTGTTCTACATTCCCGGTTATGACCCGTTTCATCCGCGCCGATACCGCGAATTGTACCGCAAGGAAGGCGCCGAGCAGGCGGCGATTTCTGACTATGCGCTTGATCTGAAACCCAAAGCGGGTGGCGGGGCTTATGGTTGGCAGGTTGCATCGCAGATTGGGGGGGCAGATGTTGCGGCCCAAGTGGAGGTGTTGGTTTGGTCCGATATCGTTAAGGATTCGATGGCGACCGGGATCGTCGTGACCTATGTGCAACTGGTCAAAACCGCGTGGATTTATATTACCTCTGGCGCGTTGTTTCGTTTGATGCGGCTGCGCAAGGGGCCTGTGATTGCAGCGCTTTATCCGTTGGTATTTTTGCTGGGGCAGCTTGGTTTGGCCGCTTTGGTGGTGCGGTTGGGCGTGGCTTTTGGGATGGCGTTTTTGCCAATGGGCGGGCTGTTGGGCCTTGGTGTTGGTGCGGTGCTGGCCGTGGCCTTGCTGCATTGGTTTCGCCGGGTCGATAATAAGGTTTTTGCCTATTATCTTATGCATGACTATGCCTATTCCGCGCAATTCAACGGTGCCAACCCGCCAGAGTTGGAGGAGCGCATGGCGGATTTTGGCATCGCGATCGCCGCCGCTTTGACCCATGATGTTGAGGAGGTTTTGGTGGTCGGTCACTCCTCGGGCGTGCATATCGGGGTGTCGGTTTTGGCCGATCTTATTCGCGCGGGGCGGGTGCCTGCGGGCGGTCCGGCGCTGTCGTTTTTGTCGCTGGGGCAAGTGGTGCCGATGGTGTCGTTTTTGCCTGACGCCCATCGTTTGCGCGCGGATTTGGCGTTTCTTTCCGCGTCAGATGCGCTGGTTTGGGTCGATGTGACCGCCCCCGGCGATGGGTGTGCGTTTGCTTTGTGTGACCCCGTGGCCGTGTCGGGGGTGGCCCCGGTGGGGCAGCGCTGGCCGCTGGTGTTTTCGGCGGCCTTCACGCAAACCTTGTCGCCTCAGCGGTGGCGAGAGTTGCGCTGGCGTTTTTTCCGGCTGCATTTTCAGTATCTTTGCGCGTTTGATCGCCCGCGTGACTATGATTATTTTCAGATCACGGCGGGGCCGTTGACCCTTAACGCGCGCTATGCGGGGCGGGGCGCGTCGGCGCAGCGGATCACGCGGGCCGTGAACAAATATACGTCGGTGGTGCCATGATCCCGCCGAAACCCGTGGCCCGGCCCGATAAAGTGTCGCTGTGGCGGTATATGAAACTGTTTCGGGCAGATATTCTATCGGCCCAGCCCGCGCGGCTTTATCGCGCGTGGATGGCCGAATTTCGCACGCCGTTTTTCCGCAGCTATTTGTGCAATGATCCGGCGCTGGTGCGGCGGGTTTTAAACGAGCGGCCCGATGATTTCCCCAAATCGAACCGGATTGGTGAAGGGCTGCGGCCGTTGTTGGGCAATTCGGTTTTTGTGACGAATGGTGAGGTTTGGAAACGGCAGCGGCGCATTATTGACCCGGCGTTTGAAGGGGGGCGGGTGAAATCGACCTTTCCGGCCATGGTTGCGGCGGGGCAGGCGATGGCTGCCCGGATGCGGCCCGGCGTGCAAGATATTGAGCCGGAGATGAGCCACGCGGCGGCGGATGTGATTTTTCGCACGCTGTTTTCCATCCCCATTGAACATGCCATCGCGGCGGAGGTTTTTGATCAATTCCGCGCCTATCAGCGGGCGCAGCCGATCTTGAATTTGGCGGCGTTTTTGCCGCTGCCGCGCTGGTTTCCGCGCTTTCATTCGCGCCAAACCAAGGCCACGGCGGCGCGGATTAGGGGGTTGATCCGGGAGTTGACCGAAGGACGGGCGGCCCAGATTTTGGCGGGCACCGCGCCCAAGGATTTGGCGACCAAGATTATGACCACGCCGGACCCGGTGACGGGAGAGGTGTTTGGGACGGAAGAAATGATTGATCAGGTCGCGATCTTTTTCCTTGCGGGGCATGAAACGAGTGCATCGGCGTTGGGGTGGGCGCTGTATTTGCTGGCGATGGATCAGCGTGTGCAGGACCGCGTTGCGCAGGAGGCGAGGGGGGCGGATTTTGGCGCGATGGGGGGGCTGAAATTCAGCCGCGATGTGTTTCGCGAGGCGCTGCGATTGTACCCGCCGGTGCCGATGATGGTGCGCGAAAATGCCTGCCCTGAGGAGTTTCGCGGGCGCAGGGTGAGGCCGGGCGGGCAGGTTGTGTTGAGCCCGTGGCATTTGCATCGGCATGAGCGGATTTGGGACCGGCCGGATGAATTTGACCCTGACCGCTGGCAGACGGAGGCGGGGAAAGGCTGTGCCCGCGAGGCATTTATTCCGTTTTCAAGCGGGGCGCGGGTTTGTCCGGGGGCGGGGTTTGCGATGGTGGAGGGGCCTTTGTTGTTGGCCATGATGGTGCGGGATTTTCGGTTTGAACTGGTGGCGGGCAAAGTGCCGGTGCCTGTGGCCCATTTGACGGTGCGGGCGCGGGACGGGATTTGGTTGGATGTGAAACCGCGATAGCATCGCGCGCGATGCGGCGGGTAAGGTGTTGTATTCGCGGTATTTGATTTTTTTGTTAAGCTTATATTAGGGTTTGGATCGCGGTTTTGGCAGGGTGAGAGTCGGGGTGAACCCCGACCTACGGGGCGTTTTTGTAATGGTTTAGAATATAAACGCGGATGGCGGAGGCGAGGCCGATGGTGGTTTGGCGTTGCTCGTCAATCTCAATCGCCAAGGCGTTTATCGTGAGGTCGCGAGCGGTGGCGATGTCGCGAAAGGCGGTCCAAAATTCAGCCTCGAGTGATACCGACGTGCGGTGGCCGCGCAGGGTGAGGGAGTGTTTGACGGGGCGTTCTGGGGCGCGGCTCATGTCTTGTCGTCCAGTGCGTGCCCGTCCAATGTGCGGTTGGCGCGGTCGGCGGTGGATTTTTCGGCGGCTTTTTTGGCCTTGGTGCGGCCAAATTTGGCGGCGTTGGCATCAGCCTGCGCGCGGGCCAAGGATTTTTCCTTAGCCTTTTTTGTTGCGCGCAGGTTGATGATTTGTGCGGACAAAATTTAACCCTTTGGCCCGATCATATCTTCGGGCCGCACCACGCGGTCAAAGGTTTCACCATCGACCAGACCCAGCGCAATCGCCTCTTCACGCAGGGTCGTGCCGTTTTTATGCGCGGTTTTGGCGACTTTGGTGGCGTTGTCATAGCCGATGGTGGGGGCCAAAGCGGTCACCAGCATCAGCGATTCCTTCATCAGCTTGTCGATGCGCGGGATGTTGGCTTGGGTGCCGACCACCATGTTATCGGTGAAGGACCCCGCCGCATCGCCCAAAAGCTGCATGGATTGCAACAGGTTATAGGACATCATCGGGTTATAGACGTTGAGTTCAAAATGTCCCTGCGAGCCTGCGAAGCCGATGGCGGCATCATTGCCCATGACATGGGCGCAGACCATTGTCAGCGCCTCGGCCTGGGTTGGGTTCACTTTGCCGGGCATGATGGACGAACCCGGTTCGTTTTCGGGCAAGATTAATTCGCCAAGGCCGGAACGCGGACCGGAGCCGAGGAGGCGAAGATCGTTCGCGATTTTGAACAGGGAGCCTGCAACGGTTTTCAAAGCGCCCGACATCATCACCATCGCGTCATGGGCGGCGAGGGATTCGAATTTATTGGGGGCGGTCACGAAGGGCAAATCGGTGATGGCCGCGATTTCCGCGGCCACGCGCGTGTCCCAGCCGACGCGGGTGTTGAGGCCGGTGCCGACGGCGGTGCCGCCTTGGGCCAGTTCATAAATATCGGGCAGGCAGGCGTTGACGCGCTGGATGCCCTTGGCAACTTGGTGGGCGTAGCCGGAAAATTCCTGACCCAAGGTCAAAGGCGTCGCATCTTGGGTATGAGTGCGGCCAATTTTGATGATGTCTTTGAATTCGTTTTGTTTTGCGACGAGGGCCGCGTGCAGTTTGTGCAGGCCGGGCAGCAAAACATCGCGGGCCATCATGCCAGTGGCCACATGCATGGCGGTGGGAAATGTGTCGTTGGATGATTGGCCCATGTTGACGTGATCATTGGGGTGGACGGGTTTTTTGGAGCCCATCACGCCGCCGAGCATTTCAATGGCGCGGTTTGAGATAACTTCGTTCGCGTTCATGTTGGACTGGGTGCCGGAGCCGGTTTGCCAGACGACCAATGGAAAGTTGTCATCAAACTTGCCGTCAATCACCTCTTGGGCCGCGTTTGAAATAGTGTCGGCGAGGTCGGCGGGCATATCGCCTTGGACTTTGTTCACGCGGGCGCAGGCCTGTTTGATCACGCCCAAAGCGCGAATGATTGCAACGGGTTGACGTTCCCAGCCGATGGGAAAGTTTTGGATGGAGCGCTGGGTTTGGGCACCCCAATATTTGTCAGCGGGGACATCAAGGGGGCCAAAGCTGTCGGTTTCAACACGGATCGCGGACATCGAACTTTCCTCCAAAAAATTTGCGTCTTTGTAGGGGGATGCGGGGGGGAAAGCAATTGGTATGCGGAGGTATACCGTTTGAGCTTTACACAGTGGCGCGGGTGATGATGTAAACTTGGGCCGGGGGGAAGTTGGCCCAAACCTTGCGCGCTTTGGTGGCTTGAAGGCCCAAGGCGGCCAGACCATCATCGGTGAGGGGCGGATTTTGGCCGTAGGTGAACTGGATCATGATGCCGCCGGGGCGCAGCACATCAAAGGCGGCGGCGACGATTTCGCGGCGAATCTGACGCGGCATCGACAGAAGGGGCAGGCCCGAGACGACAGCGCCGACCGTTGGGGGCAGCAATTTGGGGGCCATTTGCGCGCAATCGGTGTGGATGGTGGTGCCCGGAAAGCGGCTGTGCAGCGCATCCGCAAAGGCCGCGTTCATTTCAAACAGCGTGAGGTTGGCGGGGGTGACGCCGCGCTGCAAAATCGCTTGGGTGATGATCCCGGTGCCGGGGCCAAATTCGACCACTGGCCCGGTTTGGGGGCCGACATGTTCGGCCATTGCGGTCGCCAGCGCGCGTGAGGAGGGCACGAGCGAGGAGGTTTGTTTGGGTTGCAGGACCGCTTGTTTGAGAAAAAACGCGAGGTCACTGAACATGGTGCTGGCCTTTTGGCTGCGGGCGGGGGTGGTCACTTGCGGAATTTATCAAGGGAGACGACCTCTGCTGCGCGGGGCGGCGCGGGGGGGGGCGTGTCGTCATCCTCTGTTTCGTCGTCCTCATCCTCGTCCTCATCATCAGATTTGCTTTCAAAGCGCAGGCCGAATTCGACGGAAGGGTCCACGAATGTGCGCAGGGCATCAAAGGGGACGACCATCGGTTCGGGGTTGTTGCCGAAATTGAGGGTGATGGAAAAGCCGGTATCGGTGACGTCGAGGTTTTCGAACCAGTTTTGGACGACAATCGTCATTTCCTCGGGGTAGCGATCGCGGAGCCAGTCGGCGAGAATCACGTCGGGGTGGGTGGTGTCGAACGTGATGAAGAAGTGGTGGTTGCCGGGCAGGCCGTGTTTGGAGACATCGGTGAGGACGGCCTGAATGAGGCCACGCATCGCGTTGTGCATGAGGTTGCCGTATTCGATGCTGCGCGCCATGCGGTGCCCTTTCGTTTGGTTGAGGGCATCATAGGGGATTTGCGCGTGAAAGGAAGGGGGGAGGTTTGGAGGTTTGGCGGGGGCTGGGCGGGTGCCGGGAATTTGGGGCGAGAATGTGGGACGGGGGGGTTAGCCTGTCGGTTTTATCAATTCGCGCAGGATTTTGGCGCGCAGGGTGCGGGGGTAATCATCAAGCCCGCGTGCGGTCATCACGAAGGCGTCGCGGGTGATGACCCAGTTTTTGTAAAAGCTGGTGGTGGGGGCGGAGAGGCCCATATCCTCAATCGCGATGGCGTTGATTTGGACGCCTTGGGTGGTGGCTGCGGTGCGGGCGCGGGCGACGTTGGTGCCGGCATTTTCGGGGCCGTCGCCGGAAATGTCGATGATATGGCGTTTGCAATCAGACACTTGGGCGAATTGTTGCAACGCGTAGGTGACGGCGTCGCCCACCGCCGTATCGGAGCCGTCAAAGGCGCGGGGCAGAGTTTGGGCGGTGGTGGCAAAGCGGTTGAGCGCGTCCGGCGACAGTATGCGTTGCCACGGCATCACCATGGATTGGCGGTTTGTGCCGGACCATTGCATGACCGACAGCGCGACTTGATCGCGGATCAGGATTTCGGCGATTTCAGGGTCGCGCAGAGCATCGTGCAAGCCGCTGATTTGAAGCATGTATTCGCCGCGATCAATAGAGCCTGACACGTCGATGGCCAGCAGGAGTGCGGTTTCGCAAGCTTGCGCGGGGGCGGCGAGGAGGAGGGTGAGGGGGAGGATGTGGCGCATGATGGGAGTGTGGCGTGGGATTTGCGTTTGCGCAAGCGGGGTGATGGGTGGGGCGGGGCGGGGGCCGCGACAGGGGATTGTGGCGCGGGTATTTTGGGCGTGATGGGGGTGGGCGTGCGTTTGTCGGGGGGGTATCGGGGGAGGAAGTGGAGGATTCTGTTGCCAGGCTCCTCCGGGCCCCGCCTTACGCTGCTAGGCGCAAGGGCTTAGTTTTCGATAGTTCCGGTCGCTTACGCGGCCATCGCCATCGGAGCACGGTTGTCATTTGCAACTGTACGTTTCGGACCGATAACGGTGGTACCTCACCGAGCAAAAGCTGGCCTCTTTAGACGTTCGTCGATCCTATTTCGACCCCGAACCCCCGAAATGAGCGGGTGGAATGGTGGAGTCGCCGGGTACCGCCCCCGGGTCCGAGCCGTTTATTACAGGTGCGTTTATCACCATAGTCCGAGCGAACCCGAACAAGGGCAATATAGGGGCGGGGAACGGGGAGTTCAAGCCAATGTATAGGTGGCGTTTAAGGCGAGGGTGGGGTGGGCGGTGGTGCGGTTTTGCGCGGTGAGATCAATGAGATGGGCAAGGATGTTGCGCGCCGCCGCAGGGTGCAGGGTTTTGGGGGTGTCGGCGTACAGGTTTGCGGTGAGGTCCGGGATGGTTTTGGGGCCGCAAGCGAGGGCGTCTAGGATGGACGCCGCGCGCTGTTCGCGGTGGTGCAGGGTTTGGGTGAGGCGGGTGTGCGGGTCTGTGATGGGGGCGCCGTGGCCTGCGTGAAACAGAACCCAGTCTTGGGTGGCGAGGTGGCGGGTGGCGGCCATGTAGGCGGCCATATCACCATCGGGGGGCGAGATGAGCGACGACGACCAGCCCATGATGTGATCGCCTGTGAACAGCGTTTGCCCAAGGGCAAGGCACAGGTGATTGCTGAGGTGGCCGGGGGTGTGAATGGCGCGCAAGGCCCAATCGTTGTGGGATAGGGTTTCGTTATCTTGGAGGGGGATGTCGGGGGTGAAAGCGTGATCGACCCCTTCGCCACCCGCGATCAGGCCTTGGGTTGCCAGCGCGGTCATGGCCGGGCTGCGGCCTGCGGTGGCGGGGCCAAACGCGTGAGTTTTGATGTGAAGAGCCTGCGCCATGATCGGGGCGAGGGGGGAGTGGTCGGTGTGCGCGTGGGTGACGAGGATATGGGTGATGCGTTCGCCGGGATTTAAGGCGGCCATGATCGCGCGCGCATGGGCGGGGATGTTTGGGCCGGGGTCGATCAGGGCCAGATCGCCCGTGCCGACAAGGTAGCTGTTGGTGCCATGCAACGTCATGGGGGACGGATTGGGCGCAAGGATGCAGCGGATTTGGGGCATGGGCGTTGGATCCGGGCGCAAAAGGGGCTTTTGGTTTGGGCGGGCTGCGCGTAACCTTAGTGCATGTTTGGCAAGGTGAAAAACATTTTCCCCCGGGGGCTTTATGGGCGGGCGGCGTCGATCTTGATCGTGCCGATTGTCACGATTCAACTGGTCGTGTCGGTGGCGTTTATTCAGCGCCACTTTGAAGGGGTGACGCGGCAAATGACGATGGGCGTTGCCACGGAGCTGGCGTATTTGCTGGCCCAGTGGGAAGGGGCGGACGCCAGTGCCGCGCAGGGGCGGCTGCGTGAGATTGCAAGCGGTTTGGGCATGGCCGTGACGGTGCCCGCGCCTGTGACTGACGGCGCGGATTTGCGCGAGCTGTTGGATTTGTCGGGCGCGGAGGTGATTGCCAATTTGCGCGCGGCGGTGCCGGGGATTGCGCATGTGGCGCTGCTGTCATCGCCGCAGCGGGTGGAGATGACGATTGATACTGCGCGCGGCCCGATTTTGGTTGTGGTGAACCGCAGCCGGGTTTCGGCGTCGAACCCGCATCAGTTGCTGGTGCTGATGATCTTAACCTCGATCTTTATGACCCTGATTGCCTATGGTTTTTTGCGAAATCAGTTGCGGCCAATCACGTTGTTGTCGGATGCGGCCACGGCGTTTGGCAAAGGGCAGCATGTGGCGTATCGCCCGCGCGGCGCGTTGGAAGTACGGGCGGCGGGCAAGGCGTTTTTGGACATGCGCGCGCGGATTGAACGCCAGATTGAGCAGCGCACGATGATGCTGTCGGGCATCAGCCACGATTTGCGCACGCCGCTGACGCGGCTGCGGTTGGGGCTGTCGTTGTTGCCCGAAGATGAGGAGACGGCGGCGTTGCTGGGCGATGTGGGCGACATGCAGCGATTGATCGACGAATTCCTGTCCTTTGCGCGCGGCGATGCGATGGAGGAGGCGGAGGTGGTGAATCCGCGCGAATTGGTGGGGCGGATTGTGGACAATGCAGCGCGGGCGGGATCGCCTGTGACCTTGGGGCGGATTGCGGTGGCGGCAGAGGTGATGATGCGCCCGGCAGCGGTGACGCGAGCGTTGGAAAATCTGATTGGCAATGCGGCGCGGTTTGGCACTTGTGTGCGCGTGTCGGCGCTGCAAACCGGGCGGAATTTGCGCGTGATGGTGGAGGATGATGGCCCCGGTATTGCGCCCGATCAGCGTGAGGAGGCGATGATGCCCTTTGCGCGGCTGGATGCGGCGCGCGACCCGAATAAGGGCGGCGGTGTGGGCTTGGGTTTGGCGATTGCGCAGGACGTGGCGCGCAGCCATGGCGGGCGGTTGATTTTGTCGCGCAGTGAGGATTTGGGCGGGTTGAAGGCTGAATTTATGATTGCCTGTTAGGGTTTAGGGCTGCCGCCGACCATCACCCAATAAAGTTTTTGATCGGCCCCCAGCGCCACGCCCAACCCGATTTCAGTGATTTTGGGCGACAGCATATTGGCGCGGTGGCCTGTGGAATTATACCACCAATCGGCCGGATCGCTGCGGGTGAATTGCCCCACATTTTCATTGGCGCTGCGAAAGGCATAGCCTGCGGCTTTCAATCGGCGCACCAGATCGGAGCCATTGGTGCCCACATGCGACAAGTGGCCCGCGGTGGCCATGTCGCAAGCGTGACCTTGGGCCGTGTTGGCCAAGGTTGGGTTGATTTGCAGCGGTTCAAGGTCTGCGGCAGCGCGGTAGCCGTTCACCTTATCGGCGGCCTGTTGGAGGAGGGCCGCACTTTGGGTGGGGGGCGTGCAAGCGGCGTGGGCGGTGGTGGCAAGGCCGATGGACAGGATTAGGGCGAGGGGGCGCATATGACGGCTCCGGGTTGGAGGTGAAATTTAGGGTAGCGTTTGGGGCAGGGGCTGCCAAGGGGCCCTTTACCATTGCCCGGTGCGCGTTAAATGTTTGCTAACGATGATGTGACATCACGGGGGGCGGCGATTTTTGGCATGACCTTGGGGTTTTGCCGGGGGGCGCCTTGGGTGAATAACAGAATGGTTAAAGGGAAAATGCCTGATGCCCTTGCAGGAGGCGGCACGCGCAACTAAGACTTGGGCAATCGTTTGGCGATTACGCTTACACCATAAACAGGCAGGCACAGATGCAAGATCCAGTTGACCACTATATGAACACCCTCGTTCCCATGGTTGTGGAACAAACCAGCCGGGGCGAACGCGCCTATGACATCTTTAGCCGGATGTTGAAGGAGCGGATTATTTTCCTGTCCGGCCCCGTGCATGACGGCATGTCGAGCCTGATTTGCGCGCAATTGTTGTTTTTGGAGGCGGAGAATCCGTCGAAGGAAATTTCCATGTATATCAACAGCCCAGGGGGTGTTGTGACATCCGGTCTGTCGATTTACGACACGATGCAATATATCAAGCCCAAGGTTTCGACGCTTGTTATTGGCCAAGCGGCGTCGATGGGGTCGCTGTTGTTGACGGCGGGGCAAAAGGGGATGCGGTTTTCGCTGCCCAACAGCCGCGTTATGGTTCATCAGCCATCGGGCGGATACCAAGGCCAAGCGACCGATATCATGATCCACGCGCGCGAGACTGAGAAGTTGAAGCGCCGGTTGAATGAGATTTATGTGCGCCACACCGGCAATGATTACGACACGGTAGAGGCGGGGCTGGAGCGCGACAACTTTATGTCGGCGGAAGATGCCAAGGCTTGGGGGTTGATCGACGAAATCGTGGCCGACCGTGGCAAGGCGGAGCCGGAGGCGAAGTAATTTCGCATTGTGAAGGGGTGGGGCATGTCCTAGACTTGGCCCACCAGCTTTGAAAATACGGGCATTTCTGACGATGCGGGGCAAAGGACCATAATGGCGACGAATTCAGGCAGCGACAGCAAAAACACGCTCTATTGCTCGTTTTGTGGCAAAAGCCAGCACGAAGTGCGCAAACTTATCGCGGGGCCGACCGTGTTCATCTGTGATGAATGTGTGGAGCTTTGCATGGATATTATCCGCGAGGAAACAAAATCCTCGGGGCTGAAATCAAGCGAAGGGGTGCCGACACCGCGCGATATTGCGAAGGTTTTGGACGATTATGTGATTGGGCAAGAACATGCCAAGCGGGTTCTCGCCGTGGCGGTGCATAACCATTACAAGCGGCTGAACCATTCGTCGAAATCCGATATTGAATTGGCGAAATCCAACATTTTGCTGATTGGCCCGACGGGTTGCGGCAAAACGTTGCTGGCACAAACGCTGGCGCGGATTTTGGATGTGCCGTTCACGATGGCGGATGCGACCACGCTGACGGAGGCGGGTTATGTCGGCGAAGATGTGGAAAACATCATCCTGAAGCTGTTGCAAGCGTCCGAGTATAATGTGGAGCGTGCGCAGCGCGGCATCGTGTATATCGACGAAGTTGATAAAATTACGCGCAAATCGGACAACCCGTCGATCACCCGCGATGTGTCGGGCGAAGGCGTGCAGCAAGCGCTGTTGAAGATTATGGAAGGCACCGTGGCATCTGTGCCGCCGCAAGGGGGGCGCAAGCACCCGCAGCAAGAGTTTTTGCAAGTCGATACCACGAATATTCTGTTCATCTGTGGTGGGGCGTTTGCGGGGCTGGAAAAGATCATCGCGCAGCGCAACAAGGGGTCGGGCATCGGGTTTGGTGCGGATGTAAAGGACCCTGATGCGCGCGGCGTGGGTGAGATGTTCCAAGAGTTGGAGCCGGAAGATCTGTTGAAATTCGGGTTGATCCCGGAATTTGTTGGGCGTTTGCCGGTGCTCGCGACCTTGACCGATCTGGATGAGGCCGCGCTGATTACCATTTTGACCGAACCGAAGAACGCGCTGGTCAAGCAATATCAGCGGTTGTTTGATATTGAAGGCACGCAACTGACGTTCACCAGTGATGCGCTGATTGCGATTGCGAAACGGGCGATCAAGCGGAAAACGGGGGCGCGGGGGTTGCGGTCGATCATGGAGGATATCTTGCTGGATACCATGTTCGAATTGCCCGGCCTGACGGATGTGCAAGAGGTTGTGGTCAATGAGGAAGCGGTGAATTCCGGCGCGAAACCCTTGTTGGTGCATACCGATCGCAAGAAAAAAGAGCCTGCGAGCGCGGGCTGAGGCACTGGTATGGGGAAGGGGCGGGCTTTGGCCCGCCTTTTCTTTTTATGCGATGGACCTATCCCGCGCTTTGCGGCATATGTCGACAAACGAACCCGGAGGCCCGCTTATGTATTTCCTCAAACGCTTGCTGACTTGGTGGAACAGCCAAACCATCAGCACCCAGATTTTCACTTGGCGCAAAGGCGTTAAGGTGGGCGAGGATGCGCAGGGCAATATTTTTTACCGGACCAGTGACGGCAAGCGGCGCTGGGTGATTTACAATGGTGAAATGGAAGCGACGCGGGTGACGCCGGAATGGCACGGCTGGCTGCATTTCACTTGGGATGAGCCGCCGACAGAAATGCCGATGGTGCGCAAAGCGTGGGAAAAACCACATTTGGAAAACCTGACGGGGACGGATGCCGCCTATGCGCCGACCGGGTCCATTCGGCGCGCGCAACCTGTGGCGCGGGCCGATTATGAGGCGTGGACGCCGGAATAAGCGCAGATGATCCGTATTCTTTCCTTTGTTTTGATGGCGGTTGTGGCCGCCCCTGTGCATGCCGAAACGGCGGTGCAGGCCAAAGGTGGCGTGGTGCGCTGGCTGGATAAGGTTTCGGGCGAGACGGGGGATTTGGAACTGTCGCGCGGACAATCGGCGCAAAACGGGCGGCTGACCATTCAGTTGGATGATTGCCGGTATCCGGTGGACGGCACCCCGACGGAGGCCTATGCGCATTTGACGGTTTTGGACCGGTTGATGGAAACGCCCGCGTTTACGGGGTGGATGATGGCCACCAGCCCGGCGCTGTCGGCGATGGACCATTCGCGTTATGACGTTTGGGTGCTGCGCTGTCTGACGGAGTGAGGCGTGGGCGCGTAGCCGGGCGGGTTGAAGGTGGCGGTTTGCGCCAAGGCCGCGTTGAGGCGCTGGTGATACTGATTTCTTGACACCTCAACCGCGCCAAGCGATGCCAGATGCGGTGTTAGAAATTGCGTATCGAACAGCGTAAACGCACCCGCGCGCAGACGGTGGACCAAATAGGCGAGCGCGATTTTTGACGCGTCGGTTTTGGTTGAAAACATGCTTTCCCCGAAAAACGCGGCGCCCAAGGTGACGCCGTAGACGCCGCCGACCAGATCGGGGCCATCCCACACCTCTAAACTTTGCGCGAAACCGGTTTTGTGCAGAGTTTGATAAAGGGCGTAGATTTCGGCATTGATCCACGTTTCCTCGCGGTTGGCGCAGGCGGTGACGACCGCAGAAAAATCGTAATTTGTTCGAATTATGCAAGTATTTTGCGCAATTTGGCGGGATAGGCTGCGAGAAATGTGGAAATTGTCCAAGTCGAAAACGCCGCGTTTGCGGGGATCGACCCAATGCAGGTCGGTTGCATCGCGGCTTTGCGCCATGGGAAACACGCCGGACGCATAGGCGGAGAGCAAAAGCTGGGGGGTGATTTTATCCGTCATATGAAAAGGGGGGCTGCGTGCCCCCCGGTCCCGTTATTTCGGCGCAAACTGCGTTTCCAGCCATTTTTCCAACCAGTGGATGTTGTAATCGCCCGATTGCACATCGGGTTCGGCGAGGAGGGCATGGAACAAGGGCACCGTGGTGTCGATGCCATCGATGATCAACTCACCCAAAGCGCGCTTTAGGCGGGCCAGCGCCTCGGGGCGGTCGCGGCCGTGGACGATCAGCTTGCCGATCAAGCTGTCGTAGTAAGGCGGGATGGAATAGCCGCCGTAGATCGCAGAATCCATGCGCACGCCCAGACCACCGGGCGCATGAAACGTGCGCACTTTGCCGGGGCAGGGTAAGAAGTTGGGCAGTTTTTCGGCGTTGATCCGCACCTCAATCGCGTGGCCGTTGATTTCCAGCTCGTCTTGGGTGAAGGACATGCCCATGCCTGCGGCGACGCGGATTTGTTCGCGCACAAGGTCGACGCCGAAAATGGCTTCGGTCACGGGATGTTCAACTTGCAGGCGGGTGTTCATTTCGATGAAGAAAAACTCGCCATTTTCATAGAGGAATTCGACGGTGCCTGCGCCGATATAGTTGATCTTGGCGACCGCATCGGCGCAGATTTTGCCGATTTTGGCGCGCAATTCGGGGGAGATTGCAGGGCCTGGAGCCTCCTCAAACACCTTTTGGTGGCGGCGTTGAAGCGAGCAGTCGCGTTCACCCAGATGCACGGCGTTGCCTTTGCCATCACCAAACACTTGGATTTCGATGTGGCGCGGAGTTTGCAGGTATTTTTCGATATAAACTTCATCATTGCCAAAGGCGTTTTTCGCCTCAGACCGCGCGGTGCGGAAAGCGATTTCGAGTTCGGCTTGGTTTTTCGCCACTTTCATGCCGCGACCGCCGCCGCCTGCGGTGGCTTTGATGATGATGGGGAAACCGATAGCCTCGGCCACGCCAATCGCATCCTCATAACTCGCCACGCCGCCTTCGGAGCCCGGAACAACGGGAATACCCAGCGCCTTGGCGGTTTCTTTGGCGGTGATTTTATCACCCATAATGCGGATATGTTCGGCGGATGGACCGATGAAGGTGAGGCCGTGATCCTGCAACGCCTGCGCGAACGCCTCATTTTCCGACAAAAACCCATAGCCGGGGTGGACCGCTTGGGCGCCGGTGATTTCGCAGGCGGAAATGATCGCGGCTTTGTTCAGATAGCTGTCGGTGGAGGAGGCCGGGCCGATGCAGATGGATTCGTCGGCCATGCGGACGTGCATCGCGTCACTGTCGGCGGTGGAGTGGACGGCGACCGAGGCGATCCCCATTTCGCGGCAGGCGCGAATGACGCGAAGGGCGATTTCGCCGCGATTGGCGATTAGGATCTTGTCAAACATTGGTTGCCCCTTATTCGATGATCATCAAGGGCGCGCCGTATTCAACCGGGCTGCCATCTTCAAACAAGATGCGTTTGACGGTGCCGGCGCGGGGGGCGGGGATGTGGTTCATGGTTTTCATCGCTTCGATGATCAGCACGGTTTGTCCTTCGGTCACGGTCGCGCCGATGGTCACAAACGGGGTCGCCCCCGGTTCGGCCGCGCCATAAGCGGTGCCAACCATGGGCGAGGTCAGTGCGCCGGGGTGCAAGGCCGGATCTTCGGCGACGGCAGTGGCGGCTGTAGGCGCTGCGTGCTGCATTTGCGGGGCGGCCATCATTTGCGGGGCGGCCATGGTGACGACGGTGGCCTGTTTGACCACGCGGACATCCAAGCTGTCATCCTCGGCGTAGTCGCGCTTGACCGAGAGTTCGGTCAGGTCGTTGGTGTTCAGAATTTCGGCTAGCGCCTTGATAAAGGCGACGTCGGCGTCAGTGGAATGTTTGCTCATAAACCGTCCTCGGTTGGCGTTTTCGGGGCTTTGGCACGGCGTTTTGCGGCCTGCCCCTATTGATGTGGGGGGGTTATACGCCAGCGGCGCGCGTGTGAAAAGCACGAGTTGCGGGTTGGATGCGTTTGTTGCCAGTCAAAATTTACCATTTGATAAAATAAATGACCTGTGGCAGCCTTTTCAAATCAGCAAAACGATGGGGAAAGGGCCGAAATCCATGTCCAACAATCCGCTTACGCCCGGAATCGCGGCGCAGCGCTTGCCTGCCGCAGCTTATGCCCAAAATTTTGGCGATCTGGAGCCGGTTTTGGACCGCCATGAGGCGCATGTGGCGGCGGACCGCTGTTATTTTTGCCATGATGCGCCGTGTATTACGGCCTGCCCGACCTCGATTGATATTCCCTTGTTCATCCGGCAAATTGCGACCGGCACGCCGGAGGCTGCGGCGCGCACGATTTGGGACCAGAACATTTTGGGCGGCATGTGCGCGCGGGTTTGCCCGACGGAGCAGCTGTGTGAGGAGGCTTGTGTGCGCGAGGCGGCTGAGGGCAAGCCGGTGGAAATTGGGCGGTTGCAGCGGTTTGCGACCGACCGGGTGATGGATAAGGGCGTGCATCCTTACAGCCGCGCGCCGCTTTCGGGCAAGCGGGTGGCCGTGGTGGGGGCGGGGCCTGCGGGGCTGGCCTGTGCGCATCGTTTGGCGATGCATGGGCATGATGTGGTGGTTTTGGACCGTGCGCCAAAGGCGGGAGGGCTGAACGAATACGGGATTGCGACCTATAAAACCCCCGATAATTTTGCGGCGCGCGAGGTGGCGTGGCTGTTGCAAATTGGCGGGATTGAAGTGCGGTGCGGCGTGAAATTGGGGCGCGATGTGTCGTTGGACGCGTTGCGCGCGGACTATGATGCGGTGTTTTTGGGCATAGGCCTGGGCGGTGTGAACGCGCTGCGCGTGGCGGGTGAGGATTTGCCGGGCGTGCGTGATGCTGTTGAATTTATTGCAGAGTTGCGGCAAGTGGCCGATAAGGCCGCGCTGCCTGTGGGGCGCGATGTGGTGGTGATTGGCGGCGGCATGACGGCGGTGGACGCGGCCGTGCAGTCGCGATTGCTGGGCGCGCAAAACGTCACGATTGTGTATCGGCGCGGGCAAGACCGGATGAGTGCGAGCGCGCATGAGCAAGACCATGCCACGCAAACCGGGGTGCGGATTATTTGCAACGCGGCCCCTGTGGCGGTGTTGGGCACTGCGGCCGTGGAGGGGGTGGAGTTCGCCTATACCCATGACGGGCCGGACGGGTTGGTGATGGGCGAACGGTTTGTTTTGAAGGCCGATCAAGTGTTCAAAGCGATTGGGCAAGCGTTGATTGCGCCCGAAGGGTTGCGCGGGGCGAAGTTGGATGCGGCGCCTATGGCCGGGGTTTGGACGGGCGGCGATTGTGCGGTGGGCGGTGCCGATTTGACCGTAACGGCCGTGGCCGAGGGGCGCGATGCGGCGGAGGCGATCCACGCCGCATTGGGGTTGAAATGACCGGGTTTGCCCCTTTTCTTGGCTTAGTGCGCAGCTTAGATGTAAGCCGCAACCAAGCGGGGATTTATGGAGACGACCGGGCTGATCGCGTTTTTGACGGAGCATCAAACGGCGGTGCCGTTTATTGCGGCAGCGCTGGCGGCGGTGGAGACGATTGCATTTTTGTCGATATTCGTGCCGTCGACAGCGCTGTTGATGGCGGTGGGGGCGGCGTCCAGCACGGGGGCGTTTTCGCTGGGGCCGATCTGGGTCGGGGCGACGATTGGGGCGCTGATCGGGTCCAGTTTCAGCTATTGGTTGGGCTGGGCGTTCGGGGCGCGGATGCTGGCGGCGTGGCCGTTGCGCGACCATGTCGATGCCGTGGCGCGGACGAAAGCGCTGTTTGCACGCTGGGGCGGGTTGGCGATTGTGGCGGGGCATTTCATTGGGCCACTGCGCCCTGTGGTGTTTTTATTCGCGGGATTGTCGCGGATGCGGTTTTGGGCGTTTATGGCGTTCAACGTGGCGGGCGCGGCAAGCTGGGCCTATTTGATCCCGAAATCCGGGGCGGTGGGTGGCGATATTTTGGGCTGGCTGTGGCGCGCTTTGGGGTTTTGACCCGGCGCGCAGTAATGTGGAATTTCAATTTAATTACAGTGGGTTCTGAAGGGTTCTTCAGCGCGCGCTTTAAGATGGGGGCATGACATGGCGGACCTGACCACAGATTTTATTGGCATCAAATCACCCAACCCGTTCTGGCTGGCATCGGCGCCGCCGACGGATAAGGAATACAACGTGCGCCGCGCGTTCAAGGCGGGTTGGGGCGGTGTTGTGTGGAAAACGCTGGGGTCTGAGGGGCCGCCGGTGGTGAATGTGAACGGGCCGCGGTACGGTGCGATTTGGGGGGCGGACCGTCGGTTGTTGGGGTTGAACAACATCGAGTTGATCACGGACCGGCCGCTGGAGGTGAACCTGCGCGAGATCAAGGCGGTCAAGCGGGACTGGAAGGACCGGGCGATGATTATATCCCTGATGGTGCCGTGTGATGAGGCGTCATGGAAGGATATTTTGCACCGGATCGAGGATACGGAAGCCGACGGGGTTGAGCTGAACTTTGGCTGTCCGCATGGGATGGCGGAGCGGGGGATGGGCAGCGCCGTGGGGCAAGTCCCCGAGTATATTGAGATGGTGACGCGCTGGGTGAAATCGCACAGCCGAATGCCGTGTATTGTGAAACTGACACCGAATATATCGGACATTCGCCTGCCTGCGGAGGCGGCAAGACGCGGTGGTGCGGATGCGGTGAGTTTGATCAACACAATCAATTCCATCACCTCGGTCAATTTGGACAGCTTTTCGCCTGAGCCGATGATTGATGGCAAAGGTACGCATGGCGGGTATTGCGGGCCAGCGGTGAAGCCGATTGCGCTGAATATGGTGGCGGAAATTGCGCGGGGGGCGGCGACGCAGGGCCTGCCGATTTCGGGGATTGGTGGGGTGACGACCTGGCGCGATGCGGCGGAGTTTATGGCGCTGGGGGCTGGGAATGTGCAAGTTTGCACAGCCGTCATGACCTATGGGTTCAAGATTGTGGAGGAGATGATTTCCGGCCTGTCGCAGTATTTAGACGAAAAAGGGATGCAATCGACCGCTGAATTGGTGGGTCGTGCGGTGCCGAATGTGACGGATTGGCAGTATTTGAACCTGAATTATGTGACTAAAGCGCGGATTGACCAGGATGCCTGCATTGGCTGTGGGCGCTGTTATGCCGCGTGTGAGGATACCAGCCACCAAGCGATTTCGATGAGCGTGGACCGCGTGTTTGAGGTGATGGACGACGAATGTGTTGCCTGTAACCTGTGCGTGAATGTCTGCCCGGTGGAGGATTGCATCACGATGGAAGTGCTGCCCCAAGGGGCGGTGGACGAGCGCACGGGCAAGGTGGTAGACGGGTTTGCCAATTGGACCACGCACCCCAACAACCCTAGCGTGGCGGCGGAATAGGTTAGGGCTGCGGGCCGCGCGGGGCGATGTGGCCATAGGTGACAGCGGCGGCCTGTTTGGCGATTTGCATGGCCAAGCTGAGGGCGGCGGTTGAGGCGGGCGGTTGGGCCAGAAGTGCCTGAATGATCGCGGTTTTTTCGCGGGGTTCAAACGCTGTTTCGGCGGCGGCCCGCGCTTCATCCACGCTGAGGGGGGCGGGGAGGAGGGTGGTTTCTGCACGCGAGGTGGGCGGTTTTTGCACCTCTGCCTGCGGGAGGGCGGCGGTTACGGGGCGTGTGGTGGTTGGAAAGTCCATTGCCTGATTCCTGACGCGATGAGGCCCCCGCCTAAGGTTACCTTAACCGATTTTGGCGTGGATTTCGCGGGCCTAGTGCAGCGAATTTTAGGTATCGCTGACCTGCAGCAATTTGCGAAACAGCGTTTCGAGGTAATCGCCCGCCACGGGAAAGGCGTCATGGTCAGGGCCAAGGAGCGCGCGGATTTGGCAGTCGAAATCGGCGTAATGCTGGGTCAGTGACCAGATGGAGAAAAGGAGATGCACGGGGGGCAGGCGCGCGATTTTGCCTTGATCCATCCATGTTTGTAAAACGGCGGTTTTTTCAATCACCAGTGTTTTCAGATCCCCTTCGATCGCTGGGCGCATATGGGGCGCGCCTTGCAGGATTTCATTGGCAAAAAGGCGGCTTTGACGGGGAAAATCGCGGCTGAAGTTCAGCTTGGCGCGGACGTAGCCCATGATTTGGGTCAGTGGGTCGCCGTTCGGGTCCATCGCGCGCAACGGGTCGAGCCACGTGTCGAGGAGTTGGCTGAGGAGGGCTGTGTGAACCGCCTCTTTTGACGGGAAATAATAAAGGAGGTTGGGTTTGGACAGGCCCGCCACATCGGCGATTTGATCCAAGGTAGCACCACGAAAGCCTGCGGCGGAGAACACGTCGAGCGCGGCATCGAGGATGGTTTCAGAGTTTTTGGCTTGGATGCGGGTTTGCGGGCGGCGCATGGCATGGTCCTGCGTGGGGGCCGGAACGGCCCGGTCGCAACGCCGATGGTTAGCCCGTCTTTTGGATTTGGTCAAACCCTTAGCGCGGGTTTTTGGGACTGCCGCGCGCCAAGGGTTTGGTTTTGATGATTAATTGACTGTCATCGCGATGAGGTATGGCACGGCCACGATCATGCCGACGATGATGGTGAGGCTGCGGGTAAGACCTTTGAACATGAGATATCCTTTGCGAATTGCTATACCTATCACTTAGGCGTGATGGGCGCGCAAACAAGGCGGGGCGGGTGTGTTTTCTTCAGATGGTCGCTGCGTCCGTCAGCCTCCATGCCAGCGCTTTGACCACCAGCGCGTGATCGTCGCGTTGGGGCAGGCCCGACACAGTCACGGCGGCGACAACAAGCCCGTTTTGCAGGCGGATGGGAAAGCTGCCGCCATGATCGGCGTGATGTGCGGGGTCAAGCCCATCATCGGCCAGCGTGCGGCCACTGGCGCGCATCCGTTCGCCCACATGCAGCGATGACAGGTGATAGGTGAGGACGGTCGCCGATTTGCGCCGCGCCCAAAGGTCGTTCAGCGGTGTGGCACCCGGCAGGGCCACATGGAACAGCGTTTGGGTGGGGGTGCGGATGTTGATGACCACAGGCAGCGCATCTTTGCGTGCCATGACCAAAAGGGTTTGACCAAGATCGAGCGCGTCGCTGGCGGTGAACTGTGGCCAGACCAGCG
Organism: Pseudorhodobacter antarcticus; assembly: GCF_900110135.1. Lineage (GTDB taxonomy): Bacteria > Pseudomonadota > Alphaproteobacteria > Rhodobacterales > Rhodobacteraceae > Pseudorhodobacter > Pseudorhodobacter antarcticus. The sequence continues at coordinate 61,740 of NZ_FOCO01000006.1, forward strand.
TTTCTTCTTGGGATTTTAGGGTTTCGATGTCCATTCGGCGGCCTTTTGGGTTGGGTTAGGCGGCACGGATGCCGCGCAGGATGATCTGTTTCACGGTATCTTTGGCGGTTTGCCATTCGGCCTTTGACAAAGGTTTGCCGCCGTTCAGGGTTTGCACCTGATGCCCGAAATCGGCGTAATGCTGGGTGGTGGCCCACAGCATGTATAGAAGGTGGCGCGGGCTGATCGGGGCCATTTGGCCCGCATCAATCCATTTTTGGATTACGGCAATCCGCCCATCGGTCCAATCGCGCAGCGTACTTTCCAGATAATCTTGGATAACGGGCGCGCCGTGCATCACCTCGGACGCCCAAACCTTGGAGCCGTTGGGATGGCGGCGCGAGATTTCCATTTTGGCGTCGATATAGCCGCCGATGCCTGTCGCGGGGTCGGGGGCATGGTCAAAGCTGGCAGCGGCATCGAGCCAGATTTCAAAGATGTCTTGGACAACGTGGCGGTAAAGGTCTTCTTTGGTGGCGTAATAATAGTGCAGGTTGGCCTTTGGTAGGCCCGCCAGATCGGCGATCATTTGCATGGTGGCCCCGCCAAATCCTGCCTCGGCAAACACGGTTTGCGCGGCGGTCAGGATGGCGCTTTCGGTTTGGGCCCGTGCGGCCTGCCGGGATTGTGGGCGTTTTTCAGGTTGCGCGGTGGGTGGGGCCATAAAGGGGCGAATTTTCTTGACCGATTGGTCAGCTTGTGTTGCGCTGCTGTTAAATCATAGGGCGGGGTTGCGACTCGCGGCAAGAAATATTTGACGAAATCTGGGGGTGTGGGATGGTGAAACCGGGCGCAAATGTGCGGATTGACAGCGCGCGGCTGTGGGACAGCCTGATGGAGATGGCACAGATTGGCCCCGGCGTGGCGGGCGGCAACAATCGCCAGACATTGACGGATGAGGATGCGGCGGGGCGCGCGCTGTTCCAAGGTTGGTGTGAGGGCGCTGGCATGGTGATGGGTGTCGATACCATGGGCAACATGTTTGCCACGCGGGCGGGGACGGATGCGGACGCGTTGCCCGTGTACATGGGCAGCCATTTGGACACGCAGCCCACGGGCGGAAAATACGACGGGGTGCTGGGCGTTTTGGGCGCGTTGGAGGTGGTGCGGAGCCTGAACGATGCGGGCGTGCAGACGCGGCACCCGATTGTGGTCACAAATTGGACCAATGAGGAGGGCACGCGGTTTGCGCCTGCGATGCTGGCCAGTGGGGTGTTTGCGGGGATGCATTCGCAGGACTACGCTTATGGCCGCGTGGATGCGGCGGGCAAGCGGTTTGGCGATGAATTGGCGCGGATTGGCTGGGTTGGGTCCGAGGCCGTTGGTGCGCGAAAGATGCATGCGATGATTGAGTTGCATATTGAGCAAGGCCCGATTTTGGAAGCCGAAGGGCGGCAAATTGGGGTTGTGACGCATGGCCAAGGGTTGTGGTGGTTGCAGATCACGCTGACGGGCAAGGATGCGCATACCGGCAGCACGCCGATGGGGATGCGGGTGAATGCGGGGTTGGGAATGGCGCGGATTACCGAAGCGGTGCACCGCATTGCGATGAGCCACCAACCGGGGGCCGTGGGGGCGGTGGGGCATGTGGATATGTACCCCAATTCGCGCAACGTGATCCCGGGGCGCGTGGTGTTTACGGTGGATATTCGCACGCCGGATTTGGCCAAGCTGGACGCGATGAAGGCGGAGGTGGAGCGCGCGGCCCATGCGGTTGGCGTTGAGCTGGGCCTTGGGGTGGAGATTGAGGATGTTGGGCATTTTGACCCGGTGACGTTTGATGCGGGGTTGGTGGATGTGGTGCGAAGTGCTGCGAAGCGGTTGGGGTATTCCCATATGGATATCATCTCGGGTGCTGGGCATGATGCGTGTTGGATCAACCGATTGGCGCCGACGGTGATGATTATGTGTCCGTGTGTGGGGGGGCTGTCGCATAACGAGGCGGAGGAGATTAGCCCCGAATGGGCGGCGGCGGGGACGGATGTGATGTTGCACGCGGTGATGGATGTGGCGGGGGTTGTGGGCTGAGGGGTGGCGATTGCTGAACCGCCGGGGGGCTGCGCTGCCCCCCGGACCCCCCGCAGGTATTTTTGCCAAGATGAAATCTGGATTTAGGGAGCGAGAGTGATGAGCACGGTGATTAAGGGCGGCACGATTGTGACCCATGATCTGACCTATGTGGCGGATGTGTTGATTGAGGGCGGGCGGATTGCGGCGATTGGGCCGGGGTTGCGCGGCGATGTGGAGTTGGATGCGACGGGCTGTTTTGTGATGCCGGGCGGGATTGACCCGCATACGCATTTGGAAATGCCGTTTATGGGCACCTATTCGGCGGATAATTTTGAGAGTGGGACGCGTGCGGCGTTGGCGGGGGGGACCACGATGGTGGTGGATTTTGCGCTGCCGTCGCCGGGGCAGGGTTTGCTCGATGCGTTGGAGATGTGGCACAACAAATCGGGGCGGGCCAATTGCGACTATTCTTATCACATGGCGGTGACGTGGTGGGGCGAGAAGGTGTTTGACGATATGGCCGCCGTGGTGGACCGGGGGATTACCAGCTTTAAGCATTTCCTTGCCTATAAAGGCGCGTTGATGGTGAATGACGACGAGTTATTCTCCAGCTTTCAGCGGGTGCGCGATTTGGGCGCGATTGCGATGGTCCATGCTGAGAATGGCGATGTGGTGGCGGAGCTTTCGGCGCGCCTGCTGCGCGAGGGGAATGTGGGGCCGGAGGCGCATGCGTATAGCCGTCCGCCGCAGGTGGAGGGGGAGGCGACGAACCGCGCCATTATGATTGCGGATATGGCGGGCGCGCCTTTGTATGTGGTGCACACGAGTTGTGAGGACAGCCATGAGGCGATTAGGCGCGCGCGGGCGGCGGGCAAGCGGGTGTGGGGGGAGCCGTTGATCCAGCATTTGACGCTGGATGAGAGTGAGTATTTTAACGCCGATTGGGACCATGCAGCGCGGCGCGTGATGTCGCCGCCGTTTCGCAATAAGCAGCATCAGGACAGTTTGTGGGCGGGGTTATCGTCTGGGTCGCTGTCGGTTGTGGCCACCGATCATTGTGCGTTTACCACAGCACAAAAGCGTTCTGGGGTGGGGGATTTCACCAAGATACCGAATGGTACGGGGGGGCTGGAGGACCGGATGCCAATGCTGTGGACGTATGGCGTGGTGACGGGCCGGATTACGATGAATGAGTTTGTGGCGGTGACATCGACCAATGCGGCCAAGATTTTTGGGATGTATCCCAAGAAGGGGGCTGTGGCGGTGGGGTCGGATGCGGATTTGGTGGTGTGGGACCCTATGCGCGAAAAGGTGATTGGGGCGGCCACGCAGCAATCGGCGATTGATTACAATGTGTTTGAGGGCAAGCGCGTGACGGGGTTGCCGCGGTTCACGCTGACGCGGGGGCAGGTGGCGGTGTTTGATGGCGAGGTTCGCACGCAGGAAGGGCATGGAGAATTTGTGGCGCGCGAACCGAATGGGGCGGTGAACCGGGCGCTGTCGACGTTCAAGGAATTGACGGCACCCCGGCCTGTGGTGCGGGCGGGTATTCCGGCGAGTGGGGTTTGATGGGTAAGCATTGCGTCATGCTTGGGGCGGGATTTTGGGCGGGTGCGGCGCAGGCGTGCCCTGTACCCTACGATGCCCCTGTTTGGCACGCCTTTGGTTGTGAGGTTGGTTTGCCAAGTGGGGCGGACTTTGCTGCGATGTCTGACGCGAGTGCCGTGACCGCGGCCTTGGTGCGGCAGGAAGCGATGGTCAGTTTACACTATCAAAGTGACGCCGCGCCGATTGTTGTGGCGATTGACGCGTTGTTGGCAAAAGCAGCGCTGCCAGTGAGATCAAAGGCGGAACGATTGGCGATTGCTGCGATCACCGAAGACAGCGGAGAGCCGGTATTTGACGTTGCGCCTGTTTTGGAGCGAATGGTTTTGGAACGTGGGATGCATATGGTGTATGTTGAGACAGCGACAGATTTCGCCACTTGGGCGATTTGGGGCGGGGATGTTTTCTGTCGATGGAACAGAGTGCGGCTTTCGGAATTTGTGAGTGTTTCGCAGATTACAGCGATCGACGCGCCTGACACTTATTTCGAAAGAACGCTTTGGCCGGATGCGCCGAGAGTATACGCAGGGGTCGCCGGATGAGTGTGGACGCTGTGATTGAGGCCAAGGGGGTTGGGCTGACGTTTCAAACCAGTGACGGGCCGGTACGGGCGTTGACGGAGGTGGATTTGCGGGTTGAGAAGGGGGATTTTGTGTCCTTCATCGGGCCTTCAGGCTGTGGCAAGACCACGTTTTTGCGCTGTCTGGCGGCGTTGGAGACGCCAACGGCGGGAAGTTTGACTGTTAACGGGATGAGTGCGGAGGCAGCAAGGCAAGCGCGGGCCTATGGCTATGTGTTTCAGGCGGCGGGGCTTTATCCTTGGCGGACCATTGGGGGCAATATTCGGTTGCCGTTGGAGATTATGGGGTTTTCCAAGGCCGAGCAGGCGGAGCGGGTGGAGCGGGTTTTGGAGTTGGTGGACCTGAAAGGGTTTGGGCGCAAATATCCGTGGCAGTTGTCGGGCGGGATGCAGCAGCGCGCCAGCATTGCGCGGGCGCTGGCGTTTGATGCGGATATTTTGCTGATGGACGAGCCGTTTGGCGCGCTGGACGAAATTGTGCGCGACCATTTGAATGAGCAGTTGTTAGCCTTGTGGGCGCGCACGCAAAAGACGATTTGTTTTGTTACCCATTCCATCCCCGAGGCGGTGTATTTGAGCACCAAGATTGTGGTGATGAGCCCGCGGCCGGGGCGGATTGCGGATGTGATTGAGAGCCCGCTGCCACGGACGCGACCCTTGGATATTCGTGATAGTCCGGAGTTTATTGCGGTGGCGCACCGGGTGCGGGACGGGCTGCGGGCGGGGCATTCTTATGACGATTAGTGTGTGGCCAGCACAGGTAGGTATTTGGGCCAAGATGAAATTGGGGGCGAGATGAAGCGGGTTGCGCCGGTTTTGGTCGTGGTTGGGTGCATCTTGGCGCTGTGGTACGTCATGGCAGTGGTGATGAACACGCAGTGGGAGCGTGACCAAGCGGGGCGGGCGGGTGTGAGCGTGGGCTGGGCGCAGATTGTGCCTGCGACGATGCGCCAAGAACGGCCTGTTTTGCCTGCGCCGCACCAAGTGGTGGCGGAGTTGTGGCAGTTGACCTGGGTGGAGGAAACGGAGGGGCGGCGGGGGCTGGTTAACTCGGGCAGCCTGTCGAACCGGGGGTTGTTGATCCATGCTTGGGTCACGGTGTCGGCGACCATGCTGGGGTTTGCGATGGGCGCGGGCTTTGGGATTTTTCTGGCGGTGGGGATTGTTTACAACCGGGCGATGGATGCATCTGTGATGCCTTGGGCGATTGCCAGCCAGACCATTCCGATTGTGGCGATTGCGCCGATGATTATTGTGGTTTTGAATTCGGTTGGCGTGGCGGGGTTGCTGCCAAAGGCGATTATCGCGGCGTATTTAAGCTTTTTTCCGGTGGTGGTGGGGATGGTCAAAGGGTTGCGCAGCCCTGATGCGATGCAGTTGGATTTGCTGCGGACGTATAATGCCAGTGCAGGGCAGGGGTTATGGAAGCTGCGGTTTCCGGCGTCGATGCCGTATTTCTTTGCCAGTTTGAAAGTGGGGATTGCGGCCAGTTTGGTGGGCACGATTGTGGCGGAGCTGCCGTTGGGCGGGGCGGGGTTGGGGACGCGGTTGCTTGCGGGGTCGTATTACGGGCAAACCATTCAGATTTGGGCCACGCTGATTGTCGCGGCGATATTGGCGGCGGGGCTGGTGGGGGCGGTTGGGTTTGTGCAGGTCCGCGTGCTGGGCCGGATGGGGATGCGGGCATGAGGATGGCGGCGGTTCTTGGGGTTATAGCGGGGTTTGTGCTGGACTGGCGGTTGGGGCTGTTGCTGGCGGTGTGGTTGGGGGCGTGGTTGGTCAATCATGGGCTGTCGCAGGGCGGCGGCGTTTGGGCGATGCGGCTGGTGCCCGTGATTTTTGGGCTGTGTTTGTTGGTGTTGTGGCAGATGGCGGTGACGTTGTTTGCGGTGCCGAGCGTGATTTTGCCGGGACCGGTGGCGATTACTGTGCGATTTGCCAGCGGCTTGGACATGTTGTGGGGCGATTTTGTGCAAACCTTTGTGAAAGGCGCGCTGTCGGGGTATTTTATCGGCTGTGGGGCGGCGATTTTTGCCGCGATTGCGGTGGATCGGTCGCTGTTTTTGCAGCGGGGATTGTTGCCGGTGGCGAGTTTTCTGGCGGCCTTGCCCGTGGTGGGAATTGCCCCGATTTTGGTGATGTGGTTTGGGTTTGATTGGCAATCGAAGGCAGCGGTGGTTGTGGTGATGGTGTTTTTCCCCGTGCTGGTCAACACGGTGGAGGGGCTGCGCGCGGCGGATGCGATGCAACGCGATTTGATGGCGACCTATTCGGCGAGTTATTGGCAAGGTTTGGTCAAACTGCGGTTGCCTGCGGCGATGCCGTTCATTTTCAATGGGCTGAAGATTGCGACCACGCTTGCGATGATTGGGGCTATTGTTGCTGAATTTTTCGGCAGTCCGACGCAAGGGATGGGATTTCGGATATCCACGGAGGTGGGGCGGCTTGGCCTTGATATGGTTTGGGCGCAGATTGCGGTGGCGGCATTGGCGGGATCGGCGTTTTATGGTGTCGTGGCGATGATAGAAAAAGGGGTGACGTTCTGGCACCCTTCACAACGAGGCCGGTGATCGGTCCAACATGGGAGAGAGCGAATGAAGAAGATTTTGGCGGTTTCGGTTGTGGCGGCACTGCTTGCGCCTGCGGCGCATGCGGCGGATGATGTGACCTTGCAGTTGAAATGGGTCACGCAGGCGCAGTTTGGCGGCTATTACGCGGCGCTGGAAAATGGGTTTTATGAGGAAGAGGGGCTGAACGTCACTATCAAACCCGGCGGGCCGGATGTGGCCCCGGTGCAGGTGTTGATGGGCGGCGGGGCGGATGTGATGGTGGATTGGTTGCCATCAGCACTGGCCGCGCGCGAACAAGGCGCGCCGGTGGTGAACATCGCGCAGCCGTTCAAATCATCGGGCATGATGTTGACCTGTTTGAAAGAAACCGGGATCACCAGTCCGGCCGATTTTAAGGGCAAAACCTTGGGTGTTTGGTTTTTCGGCAATGAATACCCGTTTTTGTCTTGGATGAGCACGTTGGGCATTCCGACCACGGGCGGGGCTGACGGGGTTGAAGTGTTGAAGCAGGGGTTCAACGTGGACCCGTTGTTGCAAAAGCAGGCGGCGTGCATTTCGACCATGACCTATAATGAATATTGGCAAGTGATTGATGCGGGGATTGCCGAGGCGGATTTGGTGACCTTTAAGTATGAAGATCAAGGCGTTGCCACGCTGGAGGACGGGCTTTATGTGCTGGAGGCCAATCTGGCGGACCCGGCGTTTGAGGATAAGATGGTGCGGTTTGTGCGTGCGTCGATGAAAGGCTGGAAATGGGCAGAAGAAAATTCGGACGCCGCGGCGATGATGGTTTTGGACAACGACGAGACCGGCGCGCAGACCGAAAGCCACCAAAAGCGGATGATGGCAGAAGTGGCGAAACTGACGGCTGGATCGAACGGCGCGCTGGATATTGCGGCCTATGACCGGACGGTGGCGACCTTGCTAGCAGGTGGGTCGGACCCGGTGATTTCGAAAACGCCCGAGGGGGCGTATACGACCGCAATCACGGATAAAGCGTTGAAGTAAGGTTTGCGCAGCGATGAGGAGGGGGGCGTGCCGCGAGGTGCGCCCTTTTTCATTTGGAGGCGGCGCTGTGGGGCGGGGCTGGAGAGGTATTTAAGCCAAGCCGAACCGCAATTTTACTTAAATTGTAAATGATAGGAATTTGTGTAAATTTGACGTGAATTGTGGAGGTTGAGCGATGCCATTGACGGGGTTAACGGGCAGCCGGGTCCGCGAGCGGCGGTTGGCGGCGGGCATTGCGCAGGCGGATTTGGCGCGGGCGGTGGGGATTTCGGCATCCTATCTGAATTTGATTGAACACAATCGGCGGCGGATTGGGGGGGCGGTTTTGGACCGATTGGCGGCAGGATTGGGCGTGGCACCTGCGCTGTTGGCCGAAGGGGCCGAGGGGGGGGCAGTACAAGATTTGCGTGCGGCGGCGACCGGGGCTGCGGCGGGGGCCAAGCCGGAAGTGGACCGGATTGACGAGTTTTTGGGTCGGTTTCCGGGCTGGGCCGATGTCTTGGCCGGCCAATACCGCCGGATTGGCGATTTGGAGCGGATGGTGGCGGCGCTGAACGACCGGATTGGGCATGACCCGCATTTGAGCCAAGCGCTGCATGAGGTTCTTTCGGCGGTGAGTTCGGTGCGGTCCACCGCCGCGATCTTGGCCGAGACGGAGGATATTGACCCTGATTGGCGTGCGCGGTTTCATGGCAATTTGCACATGGACAGCGAGCGTTTGGCGGTGGGGGCCGAAGCGTTGGTCGCTTATTTGGACGGGTCCGAGCAAGAGGCCGACACGGGGGGGGCCGCCCCGCAGGAGGAGTTGGAGGGCTGGCTGGCCGCGCATGGCTGGCATTTTGCAGCCCTTGAGGCGGGCGGCGCGGGGGCCGCGTCATTGGCGGGCGAGATTGCGCAACTGGCATCAAAGGCCGCGCGCGATTTGGCAAGCGATTGGGTGCGCCAAGCGGCGGCAGATGCGGCCGCCCTGCCGCTGGCCGCGTTTGAAGCGGCGCGGGCTGAGGCCGCAGACCCGTGGATTTTGGCGCGTAAGTTTGGCTGCGATGTGTTGCAGGTGTTTCGCCGCGTGGCGTTTCGGCCGGGAGCGGTGGAGGGGCTGGTGCTGTGCGATGGGGCGGGCACTTTGTTGATGCGCAAGCCGATTGCGGGGTTTTCGCTGCCGCGCTATGGCGCGGCCTGCCCTTTGTGGCCGCTGTATGCGGCCTTGTCGCGCCCGATGCAGCCTGTGGCCGGGGTGGTGGAGATGCCGGGGTTTTCGCGCGCGCGGTTTCATGTGCAGGCGTTTTGTGGGGTCGATTACCCGGCAGGGTTTGGCGGGCCGGAGGTGCGCGACGCGGCCATGCTGATTGCGCCGCAAGCGCTGGTGGCGGCGGAGCCTGCGCTGGCGGTGGGCACATCTTGCCGGATTTGCCCAAGGGGCGGGTGCCCGGCGCGGCGTGAACGGTCGATTGTGGCTGAAATCGCGTTTTGACAGCGGGCGTGGAAGGCGCGATAGTTACAGCGATTGGGGGGCGTGGATATGGGGCGGCATGTCTTGTTGATTGAGGATGAGCCCAACATTGTTGAGGCTATCCGCTTTATCCTGACGCGCGATGGCTGGCGGGTGAGCACGCATGGGGATGGGGCGGATGCGGTGGCGGTGGTGCAACGGCTGCGGCCCGATGTGGTGATTTTGGATGTGATGTTGCCGGGGCAATTGGGGTTGGAGGTGTTGCGCGCGCTGCGTGCGGACCCTGCATTGGCGGCGCTGCGGGTGATGGTGTTGACCGCCAAGGGCGCGACACGGCGCAAAGCGTGGGGGCGGATGTGTTTATGACCAAACCTTTTGCCAATGCGGATATTTTGGCGGCGATGCGTGATTTGGCCCCTGGAGAGGCCGCGCCATGAAGCGGCCGTTGTTTTTGGCACCGCAAAGTTACCGCCAGCGGCGTTTGCGGGATGCGGCGCGGTTGCTGCCGATCTTGGCCGTGTTTTTGTTCGTGTTGCCGATGCTGTGGGGCGAGGAGCGCAATGATCTGCGCAACACGGGGGTGGATGCGATTTATCTGTTTGCGGTGTGGTTTGTACTGATTGTGGCGGCGGCGGTTTTGGGGCGGCGGTTGTCATCAACGGATGTGCCGCCCGTTTTGCTGCCAGTGCTGCCTGTGGTGCCGCCTGTGGGTAGGGACTGATATGCCGTTCAACCTGCTGGTTCTTGCCTCGCTCGCCTATGTCAGTTTTCTGTTTTTCGTGGCCTTTGTGGTGGAACGGCGGGCGGCGAAAGGGGCTGTGGGGTGGTTGCGGTCGCCGTTGATTTATACGCTATCGCTGTCGGTTTACTGCACGGCCTGGACGTTTTACGGGGCTGTGGGATATGCAGCGCGGTCGGGGTTGGAGTTTTTGACGATTTATCTGGGCCCGACGATTGTGTTTGTGGGCTGGTGGTGGGTGCTGCGCAAGTTGGTGCGGATCGGGCGCCAGCACCGGGTCACGTCGATCGCGGATTTGATTTCCAGCCGGTACGGCAAATCGAACCTTCTGGGTGTGATTGTCACGGTGATTTGCGTGGTTGCGGCGACGCCATATATTGCGTTGCAATTACAATCAGTTACGCTGTCGTTTGGGGTGTTCGCATCGGCCACGGCGGATGGGTGGGCCAAACCAGACGGTGATGTGACATCAGTTTGGGTGGCGGCGGGGTTGGCGCTGTTTACAATTTTGTTTGGCACCCGCAATTTGGACGCGAATGAGCAGCACACAGGCATTGTGACCGCCATCGCGGTGGAGGCGGTGGTGAAGCTGGTCGCGCTGATTGCCGTGGGCTGTTTCGTGGTGTGGGGGGTGGCGGACGGGCCGCGCGATATTTTGGCGCGTATTGATGCCAGCCAGATGGCGCAGTGGCATATGCAGCCCTCGCGCTGGACCGGGCTGATCTTTTTGTCGGCGGCGGCGGTGTTGTGTTTGCCACGCATGTTTCAGGTGATGGTGGTGGAAAACAGCGATGAGCGGCATCTGGCGACCGCAAGCTGGGCGTTTCCGTTGTATGTTTTGCTGATGAGCCTGTTTGTGATCCCCATTGCCGTGGTGGGGTTGGAGGTGATGCCAGCGGGCGCGAACCCCGATTTGTTTGTGCTAACGCTGCCCCTGTCGCAGGGTCAAGGCGGCCTTGCGATGCTGGCGTTTTTGGGCGGGTTTTCCAGCGCCACGTCGATGGTGATTGTGGCGGCGATTGCGCTGGCGACGATGGTATCGAATCATGTTGTGATGCCGTTTTGGTTGTCACTGCGGCCTGCGCAGGCGGTATCTGGCGATGTGCGGCGGTTGGTTTTGCTGTCGCGTCGGTTGTCGATTTTGGCGATTTTGGGGTTGGGATACGCGTATTACCGCGGGTCGGGCGGGTCGAGCGCGTTGGCGGCAATTGGTTTGATTTCATTCGTGGGGGTGGCGCAGATTTTGCCTGCGATGATGGGTGGGATTTTTTGGCGTGGTGCGACCAAGGTGGGGGCAGGGTGGGGGCTTGGCCTTGGGTTTGTGATTTGGGGCTATACGCTGTTTTTGCCATCCTTTGGCGTGGATGCGGTGATGTCGGCGCAATTGATGGCGCAAGGGCCGTTCGGGCTGACGTGGTTGCGGCCCCAAGCGCTGTTTGGGGTGGTGGGAATGGACCCGCTTATTCATGCGCTATTTTGGTCTATGGCGCTGAATACATTGGTGTTTTGTGTCGTGTCACTGCTGACGTTTCCCGGCCCGGTGGAACGGGTGCAAAGTGCGGCCTTTGTGAATGTGTTTGAGGCGGACAGCGGGCTGTCGCAGGCTTGGGTGGCGCAAGATGGCACCGGGGCGGAGGAATTGCTGGTGATGGCGCAACGCATTTTGGGCGAGGATGCGGGCCTTGCGTTTTTTGAGGCAGAGGCCCGCGCGCAAGGCCGGGCGGGGTATCTGCCGGACCCGACTGCAGGGTTCATGGACCAGTTGGAGCGGCGGCTGGCGGGGTCTGTGGGGGCGGCCACGGCGCATGCGATGATTTCGCAAATCGCAGGTCGTGCGGTGGTGTCGGTGGAAGATTTGATGGCCGTGGCGAATGAGGCGGCGCAGATCATGGAATATTCCGCGAAGCTGGAGGAACAGCAGGCGGCGTTGACCCGCAGCGCGCGGGCATTGCGCGATGCCAATGACAAGTTGACCACGTTATCAGTGCAAAAAGACGCGTTTTTAAGCCAGATCAGCCATGAATTGCGCACGCCCATGACATCCATCCGCGCGTTTTCCGAAATTTTGACCGAAGGCGATTTGCCCCCCGCACTGGTCACGCAATATGGCGGCGTCATTCATGCGGAAACCAAGCGGTTGACGCGGTTGTTGGATGATTTGCTGGACCTAAGCGTGTTGGAAAACGGCACAGTGCAGTTGAACCTTGACCTTGCAAACCTGCGCGAGATGATTGATCGGGCCATGGTGGCGGCCAGCCATACGGCAGCAGAACGGATGTTTGTTATCCACCGCGATTTGCCGAATGAAGATGTGTTTTTGCACACGGATGGTGACCGATTGACCCAAGTTTTCATCAATCTGATTTCCAACGCGCGCAAATATTGCGATGCCGCCAGCCCAGAATTGCGGATTGTGGTGCGGCGCAAAGGCGGGCGGGTGACGGTGGATTTCATCGACAATGGGTCGGGGATCGCCAAAGATAAACAAGCGCTTATCTTTGAGAAATTCGCGCGGTTGACCGATCAGACGCGGGCGGGCGGCGCGGGCCTCGGCCTTGCGATTTGCCGTGAGGTAATGGCGAATTTGGGCGGCACCATCGGGTATTTGCCGGGACAACGCGGGGCCGCGTTTCGTGTGACCCTGCCGTTGCGGTTGGAACGGGTGCCCGTTTGAAGCCGGATTAGCGGCGGGAGGCGCGGGCGTTGGCAGCACCTTGCACGGTAATTTCACGCACGCCGGCCAGTTTGATGTCGGAGATATAGGTCGCCACCGTCACCTCGCGTGAGCGAGGGGTGGAGACGTTGGTGGCGATGATGGGTGGGAACACGCGGAAATCATAGGTTAATTTACCATCCTCCACCGGGCGGGCGACCAGTTCGGCGTCCCAGAACCCTTGGACGGGGGGCAGGCCTGTGGCACGCACAATCACGCCGCCGGGCATTTTTTCCAGCACCAAAACGGTGACCTGCGACACCAATTGCCGGGTGTCTGCGGGTTTGCCATCGGGGGAAACCATCGCCACCTCTTCGGACCCGCCAAACCAATTGAACGGGTTTATCCGCGAATTGCTGATGGTGGCACAGGCCCCAAGGGCCAGACTTGCGCACAGGGCGGTGATGAGCGGTGTTTTCATTGCGGTGTTCCCGGTCCAGTTTCCCCTTGGGTAGCCGAAAGCGAAGCGTTTGAAAAGCAAAAGCGTGGCGCGGGTTGCTGGACCTTTGGGGGTTTTCGCCCTAGCTGTAAGGGGAACAGACTGGGAGAGTGTGATGGCCAGCGCCGCCTTTGAAGAAATTGCCGAAACCTTTGAATTTCTGGATGATTGGGAAGATCGGTATCGCCATGTGATTGAGTTGGGGCGCGCGATGCCACCGCTGGATGCGGCCTTCAAAGTGCCGGGGCTGAAGGTGGAGGGCTGTGCCAGCCAAGTGTGGCTGCGCCCGATGCTGGAGCGCGGCGTGTTTCGGTTTGAAGGCGAAAGCGATGCGATGATTGTGCGCGGGCTGATCGCGGTGCTGCACGCGCTGTATTCGGGGCTGCCTGTGGGCGATGTGGGCCGTGTGGATGCGTTTGCGGAATTGGGGCGGCTGGGGTTGAATGAACATTTGTCGGCGCAGCGGTCCAACGGGGTGCGCGCGATGGTGGACCGTATTCGGGAAACGGCTGCGGCGGCTTAAAGTGGGGCTGTGGCAAGGGTGAGCCATGCTCGGGCGGCGTCTGACAGGCGGTCGGATAGGTTTTGTGCGACCTGCGCGTGATAGGTGTTGGTCCATGCCCGCTCGCCCGGTGATAGCATCGCGGTGTCGATCAAGTGGCGGTCAAAGGGCACAAAGGTGATGGTTTCAAACTGCAGCTGGTCGCGGTCATCGGCCAGTTTGGGTGCGGGTTCGACCACGATCAGGTTTTCAAGGCGGATGCCAAACGCCCCTTCGCGGTAATAGCCCGGTTCATTTGACAGAATCATGCCGGGCAGCAGCGGCACCTCGGACATGCGGCTGATGCGTTGCGGGCCTTCGTGGACCGACAGGAACGCGCCAACGCCGTGGCCCGTGCCGTGGTCAAAATCCATGCCCGCCATCCACAAGGGCGCACGGGCCAGCGGGTCAAGGTCGCGGCCCGTTGCGCCACGGGGCCAGCGGGCGCGCGAAATCGCGATCATGCCTTGCAGCACAAGGGTGTAGGCGGTGGCGGCCCCATCGGGCACCGGGCCAATCGCCATGGTGCGGGTGATGTCAGTGGTGCCGTCGATATATTGCGCGCCGCTGTCGACCAACAAAAGTTCGCCGAGGGTGATGGGGCGGTTGGTGGTTTCCGTGACGCGGTAATGCATGATTGCGCCGTGGGGGCCCGCGCCGCAGATCGTCTCGAAACTGATATCATGCAGCTGGTTGGTGGCGCGGCGAAAGGATTCGAGCTGGGTGACCACGTCAATTTCGCTTAGCCCGCCTTGCGGGGCCGTGGCATTCAGCCATGTCAGAAATTCGACCATGGCCGCGCCGTCGCGCAGGTGGGCGGTGCGGGTGGCTGCGATTTCAGCATCAGTTTTACAGGCTTTTGGCAGGCGGCAGGGATCATCGCCGGGGGCAATTTCGATGCCTGCATCAATCAGTTCCAGTGTCACGGCAAGGGGGGCGGTTGCCCGGTCCACGCGCACCGGGCCTTGCAAGGTGCGCAGGGCGGGGATGAAAGCGGTAGCGGGGCGCAGGGTGACATGGGGGCCGAGGTGGGCCTTGGTGGCGGCGTCGAATTTTGCGGGGTCGGCATAGAGCGTGACGCGGGCATCGCTGTGCAGAACGGCAAAACCGTGAAGGATGGGGTTGCGCGCGACGTCTGCGCCGCGGATGTTTAACAGCCAGCACAGGCTGTCGGGCAGGGTAATAATGGCGGCGGTATGGCCTGCCGAGGTGAGGTCTGCGGCAAGCGCGCTGCGTTTTTCCGCGCTGGTTTTGCCAGCCAACGCATCGGGATAGACAAAGGCCTGGCCCATTGGGGGGCTGGGTTGACCATGCCAAATGGTGTCGATGAAATTCGTTGTGGGCGTTAGGGTTACGGGCCTGTCTTCAAGTGATTTCTCAATCGCTGCAACCTCTTCTGCGGTGTGCAGCCATGGGTCGAAGCCGATTTGGCCTTGGGGCAGATGGGCCGCAATCCACGGGCCCGGTTTGGTATAGGGCCAAGGGACAGGGGTAAAATGGGCAAGGTCAACTTGGGTTTTGACTTGGGCACGGTAGCGGCCGTCGATGAACACGCCCGCAATATCCGGCAGCACGATGCAAAACCCCGCAGAACCGGTAAAGCCTGTCAACCATTCCAGCCGGGCATCGCGCGCGCTTACATATTCGCCTTGATGCGCATCGGCGCGGGGGATGATGAAACCCGCAAGCCCCTGTGCGGCGAGGGCCGTGCGCAGGGCGGCCAAGCGGGCGGGGCCTTGGGCCGGATTGGCGTGATCGGCAAAGGTTTGCAGCATTTATCCGACCTTTTTCATCCCCAACACGCGGGCGCGTTTGCGCGGGTCGGTGTCAAACAGCCCGGCAAGCTGTTCGGTCATCGCGCCCGCCAATTGTTCGACATCGGTGATGGTCACGGCGCGGTTGTAATAGCGGGTCACGTCATGGCCGATGCCGATGGCGATCAATTCGACCGCTTTCTTTTTCTCCACCATGGCGATCACATCGCGCAGGTGTTTTTCCAAGTAATTCGCGGGGTTAACGGACAAAGTTGAATCGTCCACCGGGGCACCATCAGAGATGACCATCAGGATGCGCCGCGCTTCTGGCCGCGCCAGCATCCGGCGGTGCGCCCATTCCAGCGCCTCGCCGTCGATGTTTTCCTTTAGCAGCCCTTCCTTCATCATCAGCCCAAGGTTGGGGCGCGCGCGCCGCCACGGGGCATCGGCGGATTTGTAGATGATGTGGCGCAGATCGTTTAGGCGACCGGGCTGTTGTTGGCGGCCAGCGCCCAGCCAGCGTTCGCGGCTTTGCCCGCCTTTCCACGCGCGGGTGGTAAAGCCGAGGATTTCCACCTTGACCGAGCAGCGTTCCAGCGTGCGGGCCAGAACATCGGCACAAATTGCCGCGATGGAAATCGGGCGGCCCCGCATGGAACCGGAATTGTCCAACAGCAGCGTCACGCAGGTGTCGCGAAATTCGGTGTCTTTTTCCTGTTTGAACGACAAAGGCGTGGTGGGGTTGGCGACCACGCGCGCAAGGCGGCCCGCGTCCAGCGTGCCTTCCTCCAAATCAAACAGCCAGCTGCGGTTTTGCTGCGCTTGCAAGCGGCGTTGCAGCTTGTTGGCAAGGCGCGACACGGCGCCTTTCAGCGGCTCCAACTGCTGGTCAAGGTAAGCGCGCAGGCGTTCGAGTTCGGCGGCCTCGGCGAGATCCTCGGCGCGGATTTCTTCGTCATAATCCGTGGTATAGACGCTGTAATTTGGGTCCGCATCGGAATGGGCGGCGGGGGGTGGCGGCTCCATCGGGGCTTCGCCTTCGGGCAATTCCGCCTCATCGCCTTGTTGCATATCGGCGCTGTCATCTTCGGACACTTGCGCCTGCGAGGCGTCTTGTTGTTCCTCTTGGGACTGTTCGGGTGAGGATTCGCTGTCTTGCTCTTCGCTGTCGTCGTCGCCGGTGCTGTCTTGCTGTTCTTGTTCTTCGGCGTCATCGCCGCTGTCGGGGTCCTCTTGGTCGGCGTCCGGGTCATCGCCCAATTGGTCGCCATAGCCAAGGTCGGAAATCACCTTGCGGGCAAGGCGGGCAAAGGCGGCTTGATCGGCCAGCACATGGTCGATGTTTTGCAGGGTTTCGCCTGCGCTTTCCTCCATAAACCCGCGCCACAGGTTCATTACATTGTCCGCACCTTTTGGCAGGTCGCGGCCCGTGGCAAGGTGGCGCACGAGATAGCCCGCGGCGATGGGCAGCGGCGCATCGGCGGCTTGGGTAATCTCGGCATAGCCTTTGCGCGTTGCTTCATGCCCGATTTTGGCGTCTATATTGCCTGCGGTGCCGGGCATGTAGCGCGCGCCCACCGCCTCGCAGCGCGCGGTTTCCATCGCGTTATAAATTTCGCGGGCAAGGGTGCCTGTGGGGGCGTATTTGGTGGCAGTGGCGGCATCGTGGAACTTGCGGCGCATTGCGAACGCATCCGCGGTGCCACGGGCCAGCAGCACCTCATCGCGGGTCATGCGGCGGCTGACTTGGGGCAAGCGCACGCCTTCATTGGTCATGCCGGACGGGTCCACCGAATAGGTGACGGTCATATCCGGGTCATCGGCGAGGACTTTGGTCGCCTCGGCCAGCGCTTTTTTGAACGGATCGGCGGGGTTGTCGGTGGGTTTGGTCATGATAATCCCGGATCAGCTGGGGGTAGGGTGGGCTTTAACGCACCGCTGGTTGGGTGGGGTTAAACCCCACCCTAGGTTATTTCATCGCCATGCTTGCTGCCGATTCCGGCAATTCTTCGGCAAAACACCGCTGATAGAATTCCGCCACGGTCTGGCGCTCCAGCTCATCGCATTTGTTCAGGAAGGTCAGGCGGAACGCGTAGCCGACGTTTTGGAAAATACGGGCGTTTTCGGCCCAAGTGATCACAGTGCGCGGTGACATGACGGTGCTAAGGTCACCGTTCATAAAGGCTGTGCGCGACAGGTCGGCCACGGTGACCATTTGCGAAATGGTTTTGCGGCCTTTGTCGGTATTGTAATGCGGGTTTTTCGACAAAACGATGGCGCTTTCGGCGTCATGCGACAGATAGTTCAGCGTGGCCACAAGCGACCAACGGTCCATCTGCGCTTGGTTGATTTGTTGGGTGCCGTGATAAAGGCCCGTGGTATCGCCAAGACCCACCGTGTTGGCGGTCGCGAACAGGCGGAAGGACGGGTGGGGGGTGATAATCTCATTCTGGTCCAGCAGGGTAAGTTTGCCGTCATGTTCCAGCACGCGCTGGATGACGAACATCACATCGGCGCGGCCCGCGTCGTATTCATCAAACACGATAGCCACGGGGTTGCGCAGCGCCCAAGGCAGGATGCCTTCGTGAAATTCGGTGACCTGCTTGCCGTCGCGCAGTTTGATCGCATCTTTGCCGATCAAATCAATCCGGCTGATGTGGCTGTCAAGGTTGACGCGCACGGTTGGCCAGTTCAGCCGCGCGCCGACCTGTTCGATATGGGTGGATTTGCCCGTGCCGTGATAGCCTTGGACCATCACGCGGCGGTTGTAACCGTAGCCTGCAAGGATCGCCAAGGTGGTGTCGGGGTCGAACTTGTAGGTCGGGTCAATCGCGGGCACGCGGTCTGTGGGTTCGGCGAACCCTTTGACCTTCATGTCAGTATCAATGCCGAAAACCTCGCGGACAGAGATTTCTTCGGTGGGTTTCATTACTGCATCAACCATAGGTTCGCCCGTTCCCTCAAGCCTTCGTGGGCGCTCGGCCCAATGTGGTATTTGTTGAGTGATGGAACATAAACCAAAAGGGTGCAAGGGAAAGGCATTAAAGTTTTGTGTGGGGCACAAGGTTAGGCTGGTCGCCGATATGGGCAGGGGCCACGGCGGCAGTTTTGAGGATGGCAAAGCAAGGGGTGCCGGGCGCGAGCGCAAGCGCGGTGGCCGAACGGGTGGTGATGCGCGCAAGGATTTGATCGGTGCCCGCGTGCAGTTGCACCAAAGTGGATGCGCCGTCTGGGTGCAGCGATGTGACGGTGGCGGGCAGGATGTTAAGGGCCGAAAGCCCGGTGGGGGCGGTGCGTGCGATGATCACGTCTTGGGCCAAAATGCGGATGCGCAGGCGTGCGCCCAAGGGGGCGTCGATGTGAGGCAGATAAATTGGCCCGGTGGCGCAGGTAAGGCGGCTGAGGCCATCGCTGTCTTGGGCGGTCAGGGTGGCGGTGATGACAGCGCCCACATCGCGCGCGCCAAGTGCGGGGGCGGTGGCGGGGTCTGCCAGCAAGGTTTCCAATGGGCCTGCGTGGGTGATTTGGCCTTTGTCGATTAGCATCAAATGGTTGGCCAGCCGCGTCACCTCGGCCATTTGGTGGCTGACATATAGGATGGGCGTACCGATGTTGTCGCGCAGGCGTTCAAGATAGGGCAGAATTTCGGCCTTGCGGGTGGCGTCCAAGGCGGCAAGCGGTTCATCCATCAACAGCATCCGCGGGCGGGTCAGCAAGGCGCGGCCAATGGCGCAGCGCGACTGTTCGCCCCCCGACAGCGTGGCGGGGTGGCGGGGCAGCAAAGGCGCAAGGTCGAGCGCTGTGATAACATCATCCATGCTGGGGCCGGGGTGGTTTTGGGCGCGTTTGTCGGCATAAGACAGGTTTTGCGCAACGGTAAGGTGCGGAAACAGCCGGGTGTCTTGGAACACATAGCCCAAGCCGCGTTTGTGGGGCGGGGTGCGATGCCGGGCGTCTTGCCACACGTCATCCCCCCAGGCGATGCGGCCTGTGGCGTTGAGTTCCAACCCTGCAATCACCCGCAAAAGCGTGGATTTGCCAGATCCGGAACGGCCAAACAGCGCCGTGACGCCCGATGCGGGAAAAGATTGCGCGATATTCAGCGCGAAATCCTTGTAATTCAAGGTGATATCGACATTCAACATCAGGCACGCCCCCCGACGGGATAGCGGCGGTTGATGGTGTAGACCATGACAAGGGTGGTGAAGGAGAACACCAAAAGGATTGCTGCCAGCACATGCGCGTCGGCGTAGTTGATGGTTTCCACATGTTCGTAAATCGCGATGGAAATGACCTTGGTTTTGCCCGGAATATTGCCGCCGACCATCAACACCACCCCAAATTCACCCAGCGTATGCGCAAATGTAAGGACCGCAGCGGTCAGAAACCCGCGTTTGGCCATTGGGGCCGCCACGGTTGCGAAACGGTCTAGGGGAGAGGCGCGCAGCATCGCCGCCGCCTCCATCGGGGTGCGGCCGATGGATTCGAAGGCGGCTTGCAGTGGTTGCACGGTGAAGGGCAGGGAGTAGAGCATGGAGGCGATGACGAGGCCGGTGAAGGAAAAGGTGAGTGTTTCGCCCGTCACGCGGACCCAAAACCCGCCGAACGTGGAGGTGGGGGAGAAGAGGACAAGCAGGTAAAACCCCAGCACAGTGGGGGGCAGGACGAGGGGCAGGGCCGTCAGCGCCTCCACAATCGGTTTGACGCGCGACCGGGTTTGCGACAGCCACCATGCCAGCGGGGTGCCGCAGATCAGCAGCAGGATGGTAGTGACAGCCGCGAGGTGTAGGGTGAGCCAGAGCGGCCCCAAATCGGGAAGCGTCATGGCAGGCCATAGCCGAATTGAGCGATGATGGCATGAGCGTTTGGGGATTGCAGGTAGTCAAGGAACCCTTTGGCCGCCGCGTTATCCGCGCCATATGTTAACAAAATCGCGTCTTGTTGGATGGGCGGGTACAGGGCGGGCGGAACGTCCCAGATGAACCCCGTGGCATCGGCTGGCAAGGCGGATTTGGCGATGAACCCGGCATCGGCGGCACCCGAGCTTGTCAGCGCGAAAGCTTGGCCAATGTTTTGGCCCATCACGATTTTATCGGCTATTTTGTCATATATGCCCATCGCGGTCAGCGCCGCTTTTGCCGCAGCGCCATAAGGGGCAAGATCGGGGTTGGCGATGGCGATGTGGCGGGTTTCGGTGCTTTGCAGCAGGGTTGTGGCATCTGTGGTGGTGCGGTTCGGCGCCCAAAGGGTTAACACGCCGTAAGCATAGGGAAAGGCCAACCCATGACCCGCCGCCTGCAATTGGGCCGGAATGGCGGCATCGGCAGACAGCAACACATCAAACGGCGCGCCTGCGATGATTTGCGCGTAAAGTTTCCCGGTGGAGCCTGTGGTCAGCGTGATGTCGTGCCCCGATCGGGTTTTGAAATCGGCGGCCAATGCGGTGGCGGCCCCTGCGAAATTGGCGGCAACGGCGGCCAGCGCCGTGTCCGCATTGGCTGGTTGGCCGAATACCGGACTGGCGAGCAAAAGCAGGGCGGCGGCGCGGAGCATAGAACCCTCATCATGCGGTTGGTTGCCCATCTTTATCGCGAGGCGGGGCGCGCGGGGCAAGAGGGCTTGGCATTTGCGGGGTTTTTGCCCAAAAGGAGAAAAAAGGGGCGGCGCATGACAACTAAGTTCAGCTTTGACGTTTTGGCCCGCGATGGGCGCGCGCGCAAAGGGGTCATTTCCACCCCGCGCGGCGACATTCGTACGCCTGCGTTTATGCCTGTGGGCACGGCGGCCACGGTCAAGGCGATGTTGCCGGACTCGGTGCGCGCCACCGGGGCGGATATTTTGCTAGGCAACACCTATCATTTGATGCTGCGCCCAACGGCGGAACGGATTGCGGGCCTTGGTGGTTTGCACAAATTCATGAATTGGGATCGTCCGATCTTGACGGATTCGGGCGGGTTTCAGGTGATGTCACTGGCCAGTCTGCGCAAGCTGACCGAGGAAGGCGTGCGGTTTTCCAGCCATATTGATGGGTCCAAACACATGCTGTCGCCCGAACGCAGCATGGAGATTCAAAAACTGCTTGGGTCCGATATCGTGATGTGTTTTGATGAATGTCCGGCATTGCCCGCCACAGATGCGCAAGTGGCCGCGTCGATGGCGCTGTCGATGCGGTGGGCGCAGCGGTCGCGCGATGCGTTTGGGGACCGCCCCGGTCATGCGCTGTTTGGCATCCAGCAAGGTGGTGTCACGCAACATTTGCGGGAAGAGAGTGCGGCGGCGTTGCGCGCGATTGGTTTTGACGGCTATGCGGTGGGTGGTTTGGCGGTGGGCGAAGGGCAAGAGGCGATGTTTGGCGTGCTGGATTATGCGCCCGGCATGTTGCCCGAAGATAAGCCGCGTTACCTGATGGGGGTTGGAAAACCCGATGATATTGTGGGCGCGGTAGAACGCGGAATTGACATGATGGACTGCGTTTTGCCGTCGCGGTCGGGGCGGACGGGGCAGGGGTGGACGCGGCATGGCCAAGTGAACATGCGCAACGCGCGCCACAAAGATGACCCGCGGCCATTGGACGCTGCTTGCACTTGCCCCGCCTGCCGCAACTATTCCCGCGCTTATTTGCATCATGTGATCAAGGCGGATGAAATTATCGGGTCCATGCTGCTGACATGGCATAACTTGCATTACTATCAAGATCTTATGGAAGGGATGCGGGTGGCGATTGGCGCAGGGGCGCTGGCCGCCTTTGTGGCCAATTTCCACGCGGCACGGGCGGAGGGCGACATTGAACCGTTGTAAGGTGCTTTGCGCCCCGCCGTGTGTGCGATAGGTCTGTGGGCATGGAATTGCGGGTTGAAAATGTAAGCGTGGCGCGGGGCGGCATTACCGTGCTGCAAGGTGTTGGGTTTGCCGTGCAGCCGGGGCAGGTTTTGATTTTGCGCGGACCGAATGGGGTTGGCAAAACCACATTGTTGCGGGTGATCGCAGGGTTGCAGCCAAGCGTTGCGGGCACGGTTTTTGGTGGCGGGGACGCTGTGGCTTATGCCGCCCATGCCGATGGGTTGAAAGCCACGCTGACGGTCGCGGAAAATCTGGCATTTTGGGCGGCGATTTATGGCACCAGGGGCGTAGAGGCGGCGCTGGTGGGCATGAATTTGGTCGATTTGCGTGGCCGATTGGCGGCCAACCTGTCAGCAGGGCAAAAGCGGCGGCTGGGGTTGGCGCGGTTGCTGGTCACCGGGCGGCCCGTTTGGGTGCTGGATGAGCCGACGGTATCGTTGGATGTGGCATCAGTGGCGCTGTTTGGTGATGCGTTGCGCGGGCATCTGGCCGTTGGCGGGTCGGCGTTGATTGCCACCCATATTGACCTGGGGGTGGCGGCAGAGGTGCTGGACCTGACCCCATTCAAAGCGCGGATTGGCACGGTAAGCGGCGATTTTGACGCGGCATTTGGCGGGGATTTCGCATGATCGCGCTGTTAATCCGGGATGTGCGGTTGGCTGTACGGGCGGGCGGCGGTTTTGGCCTTGGGTTGGCGTTTTTTCTGTTGGTGGCCGTGCTGGTGCCACTGGGTGTGGGGCCGGACGGCGGCACGCTGGCGCGGATCGCACCGGGTATTTTGTGGGTGGGGGCGCTGCTGGCCTGCCTCCTTAGCCTCGATCGGTTGTTTGCGTTGGATTATGAAGACGGGTCGTTGGACCTGTTGGTGACTGCGCCCATCCCGCTGGAAGGGGTGGTGGCGGTCAAGGCGCTGGCGCATTGGATGGTGACAGGGCTGCCGTTGACCTTGGTTGCCCCGGTGTTGGGGGTGTTGTTGAACCTGCCCGCGCCGGGGTATTTTTGGCTGGTGGTGTCGCTGGCACTGGGTACGCCCGCGTTATCGGTGATCGGCGCGTTTGGGGCGGCGTTGACAGTAGGGTTGAAACGTGGCGGGCTGTTGTTGTCGCTTTTGGTGCTGCCACTCTACGTGCCCACGCTGATTTTTGGGGCCGAGGCGGTAAAACGCGGGGCCGAAGGCATGGCCACGGGCACACCGCTGGCGCTGCTCGCCGCGATTACGGCGGGGGCTGCGGCACTTTTGCCCTTTGCGGCGGCTGCGGCAATCCGTATCAACCTTCGGTGAAGATTGCGTTAAACCTTGTCGATTAACCCCTGAAAGATTACCTAACCGCCATGTCACTTTGGGAATACGCCAATCCGCAGAAATTTATGCACCTGTCGCGCCGGGTGCTGCCCTTTGTTGCGGGGGCTGCAGCGCTGTGCCTGATCGTGGGGCTGGTTTGGGGGTTCTTTGCGACCCCGAATGATTACAAACAAGGGCCCACGGTCAAGATCATCTACCTGCATGTGCCCGCCGCGATGATGGCGATCAATGCGTGGGTGATGATGCTGGTCGCGTCGCTGATTTGGTTGATTCGGCGGCACCATGTATCGGCGCTGACGGCCAAGGCGGCGGCCCCGGTGGGCTTGGTGTTCACGCTGATTGCGCTGGCCACGGGTGCGCTGTGGGGCCAACCGATGTGGGGCACTTGGTGGGCCTGGGACCCGCGATTGACCAGCTTTTTGATTTTGGCGCTGTTCTACCTTGGGTATATCGCGCTGTGGGCGGCGGTGGATGACCCCGACACGGCGGCGGATTTGACGGGGATTTTGTGCATTGTGGGGTCGGTGTTTGCGCTGTTGTCGCGCTATGCGGTGAACTTTTGGAACCAAGGGTTGCACCAAGGGGCGTCTTTGTCGTTGGACAAGGAAGAAAACGTGTCGGATGTGTTCTGGTTTCCGCTGCTGGTGTGTATCGCGGGGTTTGTGTTGATGTTTGTGGCGCTGGTTTTGCTGCGCACGCGCACCGAAATTCGGGCGCGGCGGTTGGCAGCCTTGATCGCGCGGGAGCGGATGGGATGATGCCTGATCTTGGGAAATATGCGGATGCGGTGCTTGGCTCCTATGCCGTGTCGTTGGGGCTGATTGCGGCTTTGGTTGGGTTCAGCCTGTGGCAAGGAGTGCGGATGCGCCGGGCGCTGGCAGTGGCCGAAGCGCGGACGAAAAAGGAGCCTGTCGATGGCTAAAATCTTGATGTGGATGCCGCCGATTTTGTTTGCCGGCTTGGCGGGTCTGTTTATTGCGGGGATGGAGCGGGATGACCCAGATGGCTTGCCATCGGCGCTGACGGGCAAAGCGGCCCCATTGGTGCAGTTGACGCCATTTGGGGATGCTGCGGCATTTACGGATGCCGATTTGCGTGCGCCAGGCCCAAAATTGGTGAACTTTTGGGCCAGTTGGTGCGCGCCTTGCCGGGCCGAACATCCGCTGTTGGAACAGTTGGCAGTCGAAGGGGTGGCCATTTACGGCGTAAATTACAAAGACCGGCTGGATGACGCCCAAGGGTTCTTGAGCGAGCTTGGCAACCCATACACCGCGATTGGCCAAGACGCTGGGCGCATGGCGTTGGATTGGGGCGTGTACGGCGTCCCCGAAACCTATGTGATTGATGGCGACGGGCGCATCGTTTTGCGTTTTGCTGGGCCAATTTCGGCAGCGGAGTTGGAACGGACCATCCGGCCCGCGATTGCCAAAGCGTCTGAAAAACCCGATTAGAACAGGGTTTGCAGCATAATCAGCAATGATATTCCGATGATAGCCGGGCCCCAAGGCAGGTTGCGCCCAGCATCCGTGCGGGGAATGGCGCTGCGCAGCTGTGCATCAATTTCAGCTTGGGAGCTTAGGTTGGGAAAACGCATGAGGGCGGTCCTTTTCACTTAATCTGGCCCCAGCGTGACGCAAGAACGTTAACAGCCCCCTAAAATTCAAGGTAATTTGGCAAAAAAACAAGCGCCCCGGAGGGCGCTTGTGGGTCGTTTTATGCACCTTGGTTCAGGCGGTTTTCGCCAGATCGCGCAGCACATAATGCAGCACGCCGCCGTGTTCGACATATTCCTTTTCAATCGCCGTATCGATCCGGCATTTGATCTGGATGGTTTTGGTTTTCCCGTCGGCATAGGTGATGTGGCAAGGCACGCTGGACAAAGGCTTCAAATCGCCCGCGAGCCCGTCGATGCTGATCACCTCATCCCCGGTCAGGGCCAGTGATTTGCGGGTGTCGCCATTCGTAAACTCGAACGGAATAACGCCCATGCCCACAAGGTTCGACCGGTGGATGCGTTCAAACGATTCCGCGATCACGGCCTTGACCCCCAGCAAAGCGGTGCCTTTTGCCGCCCAATCGCGCGACGACCCCGCGCCATATTCGATGCCGCCAAAGATGACCAAAGGCACGCCCGCATCCTTATACGCCATCGCCGCGTCAAAGATGGAGGTTTGCACGCCATCCGGTCCCTTGGTGTAGCCGCCTTCGACGCCGTCCAACATCTCATTTTTAATGCGAATATTGGCGAATGTGCCGCGCATCATGACTTCATGGTTGCCACGCCGCGCCCCGTAGGAATTGAATTCGCGTGGGGCGACCTGACGGTCCACAAGGTACTTGCCTGCGGGTGTGGTTTCTTTGAACGAGCCTGCGGGAGAGATGTGGTCGGTGGTGATCATATCGCCCAACAGCGCCAGAACCCGCGCGCCTTTGATATCCGAAATCACGCCCGGAGTTTTGGACATGCCGCGGAAATAGGGCGGGTTTTGGATGTAGGTAGAGGTGGCCGGCCAGTCATAGGTTTCACTGTCCGGCGTTTTCACAGCCTGCCATTTTTCATCGCCCTTGAACACATCGGCGTATTTTTTCTGGAACGCAGCACGGGTGACCGTGCTTTCCACCAATTCCGAAATCTCGGCGTTGGTGGGCCAGATGTCCTTTAGATACACGGGTTGACCGTTTGATCCGCTGCCCAAAGGCTCGGTTGTCAGGTCGATGTTCATGTCGCCGGCCAGCGCATAAGCGACGACCAAGGGTGGCGATGCCAGATAGTTGGCGCGCACGTCGGGCGAAATGCGGCCTTCAAAGTTGCGGTTGCCAGACAGAACGGCAGTGGCGACCAGATCGCCTTCGGTGATCGCGGCCGAAATTTCCGCCTGCAACGGGCCAGAGTTGCCGATGCAAGTGGTGCAACCATAGCCGACAAGGTTGAAACCAATGGCGTCAAGATCTTCTTGTAGGCCTGCTGCCTCTAGGTATTCGGACACGACCTGAGAGCCGGGGGCGAGCGAGGTTTTGACCCAAGGTTTGCGGTTCAGACCCAATGCGCGGGCCTTGCGGGCCACCAGCCCTGCGCCGATCATGACGTAAGGGTTGGAGGTGTTGGTGCAAGAAGTGATGGAGGCGATGACAACTTTGCCGGACGACATGGTGTAATCTTCGCCCGCCACAGCCACTTCTTTGCCCAAGGGACGTTTGAAGGTTGCCGCCATTTCATGTGCGAAACCGGTTTTGCTGTCGGTCAATGCCACAAAATCTTGCGGGCGTTTGGGGCCGGAAATGGCGGGCACAATCGTACCCATATCCAGTTCAAGCGTGGAGGTGTAGATGGGCGCGTAATCGCTCCCGCGCCACATGCCGTTGGCCTTTGCATACGCTTCAACCAGCGCGATCCGTGCTTCGTCCCGGCCTGTGTTGCGCAAGTAGCGCAGGGTTTCATTGTCGATTGGAAAGAAGCCGCAGGTCGCGCCATATTCGGGGGCCATGTTGGCGATGGTTGCGCGGTCAGCCAGTGGCAGGCGGTCCAACCCGTCGCCATAAAATTCGACAAATTTGCTGACAACGCCGTGTTTGCGCAGCAATTGCACGACTTTAAGCACCAGATCGGTGGCGGTTGTGCCCTCCACCATCGTGCCTGTCAGTTTGAAACCGACGACTTCGGGGATTAGCATCGACACGGGCTGGCCCAGCATTGCGGCCTCCGCCTCAATCCCGCCAACGCCCCAACCGAGGACGGCGAGACCGTTGACCATGGTTGTGTGGCTGTCGGTGCCGACGAGGGTGTCGGGATAAGCGACCTCTTTGCCGTGCTGGTCCTTGTCGGTCCAAACGGTTTGGGACAGGTATTCAAGGTTCACCTGGTGGCAAATCCCAGTGCCGGGCGGCACCACGCGGAAATTGTTAAACGCGTTTTGACCCCATTTCAGGAAGGTGTAGCGTTCCATATTGCGTTCGTATTCGCGATCCACGTTCATCTGAAACGCGCGGGGGTTGCCAAATTCATCAATCATAACCGAATGGTCGATGACCAGATCAACCGGGGCCAAGGGGTTGATTTGTTGGGCGTTTCCGCCAAGGCCGATGATGCCGTCGCGCATGGCGGCAAGGTCCACGACCGCAGGCACGCCCGTGAAATCCTGCATCAAAACGCGGGCAGGGCGGTAAGCGATTTCGCGCGGATTCTGGCCGCCGTTGGCACCCCATTCAGCGAATGCGCGGATGTCATCAACCGAGACGGTCTTGCCATCTTCAAACCGCAGCATGTTTTCCAAAACCACCTTCAGCGCGGCTGGCAAGCGCGCAAAATCGCCCAAGCCCGCCTCTTGTGCGGCGGTGATGGAATAATAGTCAACGCTGGCACCGCCTGCGGTAAGGGTGCGGCGGGTCTTGGTGCTGTCATGTCCGACGGTAACGGTCATGTCTAACCTCCTGATGGGTGGGGCGTGAATGATATGGCGTTCCCTATGGTAATGCCGAAAACGGGTTCGGAAAACAAGGGAATTGCTGCTTTGTATACAATTGTATGCCGAAAATCCAGTCCCAATTTGCACGATATTTTTCGGGGCAGCAGATTGGTGTTTTGTAACGCTGGCTCGCAAAACCTTGATTGGCCGAACGGCGGGCGAGGGGGTAGGAAGGGGACAACACGGCACACAGGAAAGAATTTATGAAACATATCGTCACAACCGTTTGCGCGGCATGGATGGCCCTTGCGCCAACGGCCCAAGCGCAAAGCACAAATGCGGTTGTGGTGGAGCTGTTTACATCGCAGGGCTGTTCGTCCTGCCCGCCTGCCGATGCGATTTTGGGCAAGTTAAGCGCGGATGATCGGGTGATCGCGCTGTCCTTGCACGTCGATTATTGGGATTATCTGGGGTGGAAGGATAAATTCGCCAGCCCGCAATTCACCGCCCGCCAAAAGGAATATGCGCATCACGCCCGCGATAAGATGGTGTTCACGCCGCAGATCGTGGTGCAAGGCCAAGCGCGTGTCGTGGGCAATCGCGGGGCAGAGGTGGAGGCAGCAATCCAAGAGCAATTGGGGCAAGTGCGCCAAACCGGGCTGCGCCTGACGCGCCAAGGCGGCGCAGTTTTGATTGAAGCGCCCGCTTTGGGGGTGGTCGCGCCTGTCAGGGTGCAGTTGGTGCGGTTTTCACCTGCGGAAAAGGTCCTGATTGAACGTGGTGAAAATGCTGGTAAAACAATCACCTACCACAATGTTGTCACATCTTGGGAAGTGTTGGAAATGTGGAATGGGGCCAGCCCCTTGGCTCTTGTCGCGCCCGCACCCGGGCCTGCGCCATTGGTGGTGATTTTGCAAGCCGATGGTCCTGCAGATATTTTTGCTGCGGCGGTGTTGCGCTAGGGGATTGGCCAGTCGCGTTTAGGCGGCGTTTTTCCAGCGGCGGTGAATCCAGAACCATTGTTCGGGATGCAGGCGCACCAATTTATCCAGCGAATCGTTCAAGGCTTGGGTCATCGCCTCGGGCGTGCCGTGCGGGATTGGCGGTTCAATGATAATGTCGAAATCCAAGCCCCCTTTGCGGCGCACCGCATAGGTGGGCACCAAAAGCGCGTCGTATTTCAACGCCAAATCGGCGGCGGAAAGGGCGGTCAACGCCGGGTGGCCCATAAAGGTCAAGTCTGCGCCAGCGCTGATATGCTGGTCCATCAACAGCCCTAACATACCACCGCCGCGCAAAAACCGGATCATATCGGCCAGCCCGGCGCGGCCGCGTGGAAACACCGGGGTGCCGATTTGCGAAATCGCCCGCACATAATGGGCGTTGAAGTAAGGATCGCTCATCGGGCGATAAAGCGCGCCGACGGGAAAACCGCGCGCGATTAAGGCGGCGCGGCTGGCGTCGTAATTGCCGAAATGCCCGGTCACAAGGATCACAGGGCGGCCTGCGGCGTGGGCGGCGTCCAAGGCGGCCAGCCCTTCGCCTTTTAAGGGTTCGGCGGTGGCGCGGGCGACAAATTCTGCGCCTGAATAAATTTCAATCAAGGTGCGACCCACGTTGCGCGGCACATCGCGGGTCAGACGTTTCACCTCGGAGTTGGGCAGATCGGGCATGATCAGGGCCAGATTGGCGCGCACCCGTTTGTCATAACCCGCAATCGGCGCGATCACATAGGCCATCACCCAGCCGCACAGCGGCACGCGCAGGCGGTAGGGCAGGACCAACAGCACAGCGATCAGCCAACGCAACGGGATGTTGCGCAACCGTCTGCGGCTTGCTTGGCTTACTTTGGTCATGCTTTGGCCTGCGGGTCACTGCGCTGTGCGCGGGTTTCACGGTGCCAAACATAAAGCCCCGCCGCCACGATCACAAGCGCACCCAATACCGTCCAGCGGTCGGGGTAGGTGTCAAACAACACGATCCCCCAAAATGCGGCAAACAAAATTCCGACATAGGCAAAGGGGGCGACCGATGACGCCTCGGCCAAGGTAAAGGCGCGGATGATGCACAGCTGCGCAATGGTGCCAAGGGTGCCGATCAGCGCGAAAATCGGCAAATCGGCAGGCAGGATGGGCACCCAGACAAACGGCAGCGTCAGGCTGGCAAGGGCGGTGCAGATCACGGAGGTGTAGGCCATCGCGGTCCACGCGCTTTCCTTTGGGCCGATCCAGCGGGTGATCAGCGCGTTGGCGGCGTAAAACACTGCCCCCGCCAGTGGCAAAAGGGCCGCTGGGGTGAAAATGCCCGCGCCGGGGCGAATGACGATCAGCGCCCCGATTAGGGCGGCGACCACCCCAAACAACCGCCGTGGCCCCAGTTTTTCACCCAGAAAAAGCGCTGCGCCCAAGGTGATGAGGACTGGGTTCACGTCGATCAGTGCAGTCGCCTCGGCCAGACCGATATACGCAAGGCTGGTGAAAAACAGGGCTGTGGCCCCGATTTGGGTGACTGCGCGCGCCAAGTGTATGGCGGGATAGCGGCTGCGCAAATGGGTGAAAAACCGCCCCCGCAACAAGATCACCACCAACACCAACTGCCCTGTAAACCGGATCCAGACCAGCATCGGGGCGGGATAGCGGTCCACCATGCCTTTGACCTGTGAATCCATCAAGGTGAAACAAAAGATGGCCAAAAGCATGAACAAAATGCCGCGCCCATTGCTGCCGGGGCGCGGCAGGGTCGCAAAGGAAAAGCGCATCTATGGGTCCGGGGTTGGGGCAGGCGCGGGGCCGTCCCGCGCAAGCTAATATCGTTTTGGCTGGGTGTGGAGCGTAAACTGCATCTGCTTTGCCCTTTTGGTCAAAAATCAGCCCTCTTGCTGGATAAAGACAATCTCTCCGTCCGCCTCCAGGGTGCGAATGGCGGAAATGACGATACCTTGCGCCGCCTCGGCGTCTTTTTCGCTGACTTTGCCGCGTTCCTGCATCTCTTCGCGCAACGATTGGGCCATGCGTTGCGACATGTTGGCAAGGAAAAATTCGGCAATTGCAGCTTTGTCGGGTTGGGCCGCCGCTGCGGCAAGGGCTGTGACCAGCACGGGTTGATCGACCACGCGGGTTATTTTGGGCACATCACGCGGGCTGACCCGGTCGGTGATGTGAACAAAGGTAAAGATCGCTTTGCGCACCAATTTGGCGAAATCTTCGTCGTCTTTGTCAAGGCCGGCCAACACCTCATCCCGGATCACTTGGGGGGCCACGTTCAAAATGGCGCAAACGCGTTCCACGGGCCCAGTGTCAAAGGCGCGGGCGGGTTGGTTTTCCAACTGTCCGACCAGCGACATGCCAATGCGGCGCACGGTTTCGGGGTCGACGTTGCCGGTGCGTGACACGGCAAACGCCACACGCCGGGCCCGTTCGCCTTCCAGTTTTCCCAGCAATTCTGCGGCTTTGGGCACTGCGAGTTTGGACAGCATGACGGCTGCCACCTCTACGCTTTCTTCCTCCAGCACGGGCAGCAGGCGGTCAACATCCATCCCTGCGATACGGTCCCAAGGGTCGGCGCGCGACGATGCCCCGGCAAGGCGGCGCAAACGGCTGGCAGCGGTGGCAGAGATATGGCCATCCATGATCGACAACGCGCCTTCAATGCCGCCGGGAAAGGCAAGGCCCACCTCCTCCAGCTCGGTCACGAATTCGGAAACGACCCGGTCAAGGGTGTTGCGGTCGATCAACCGCATCTTGCTCATCTGTTCGGCAAGGGCGGCTTGCGTGTGTTCGGGCAGGGTGGACAGCGCAATTGGCGCCCCTTGCGCCAGCATAAGGCGCACAATCACTGCCGCCTTTTCGCGATTGGTCAAGGTTCGGCGCGCGCTGCGTCGATCGCGGTTTTGCACAAAGGATTGACCGGGCAGCAGTTGCGCCAGTTCCGTAGACCCATTTTCCATTTCGCCCCCATGATCGCTGTCTTGACGATCACGCTGGCAGAGGAAAGTTAAGATGGGCTTACACAACCACGATTAAACGCCGCCCGGCCGCGTTTTTAGCCCGTTACCGGCACGCAGGCCATGGCCGCGCTGTCATAGACTTTGCCATCGACGCAGCTTTGCGCTTGGGCATGGGCTTCGCCGTTGCACGCGGCCATCGCCCATGTCGGCGTCAGGGTTAGGGCGAGCAGTACAAAAGTTGTCTTGATATTCATCGGTCGTCCTTTCTGGTTTTTAGTCTGGTTTCTGGTCTGGTTTAGCCGTCTTTTAAGTGGGTCAGTAGTTCAAAACCTGTCCGGTGCCGACCGCTTGGTCCAGCGCCGCTTCGGCCCAAGTGCCCATCCCACCGCGTTGGCGGATTTGGGCCAACTGGCGGGCGGCGGCGGCAATATCGCCTTGTTCCACAAGAGCTTGGCCCATGTAGGAGCGCGCGAGGAGATTGTCGGGGTTCACGTCCAGCGCGCGGGCGTAAAGCGCCATGCCGCCCGCCATGTCGCCAGATTTGCGCGTGATGAAACCCATATACGTCAGCACGCGGTCGCTGTCACCCTCACCCATCGCGGCTAGGGTTGTCATCGCATCGGCGTACCGCCCGGCATAGGCCAGTTCGCGAACGGCACCAAAGCGGGTGTCATCGCCAAGGCTGGCATCGGTGGGGTTTTTGCAGGTTTTGGCCTTATCATCATAGATCTGGCCCGTGGCGCATTTGGTGGTGGTTGGCGTCGTCGCAGGGGGGCTCGTGTCATCCGACCCGGCGGCGAGCGCGGCAAAGGGCAGGGCGGTGATCAATAACGTGGTCAAAAGGCGCATTGGCAACGATCCTTTGGCTGTTATTCCAAAGGTAGCACGAAAAACAAAAGGGCAAGCAGGAATTTTGCTTGCCCTTTGTGGGGTATTTTAGCGGCGGCTGTCAGCCAAAAACGCGTTTGAAAATCGTATCGACATGCTTGGTGTGATAGCCGATGTCGAATTTCTCCTCGATCTGCGCGGGTGTCAGGGCGGCGGTCACCTCCGTATCGGCCAGCAGTTCGGTTTTGAAATCCGCCCCTTTTTCCCAAACTTTCATCGCGTTGCGCTGCACCAAACGGTAGCTGTCTTCACGCGACACACCCGCTTGGGTCAGTGCCAAAAGCACGCGCTGCGACATGACCAGCCCGCGAAATTTGTTCATATTGGCCAGCATGGTTTCGGGATAGATCACCAGCTTTTCCACCAGCCCGGCAAGGCGGTGCAGCGCGAAATCCAGCGTGATGGTGGTGTCCGGGCCAATCGCGCGTTCCACCGATGAATGGCTGATATCGCGTTCGTGCCACATCGCCACGTTTTCCAGCGCAGGCGTCACCGACATGCGCACAAGGCGCGCAAGGCCCGTCAGGTTTTCGGACAGCACGGGGTTGCGTTTGTGCGGCATGGCAGACGACCCCTTTTGGCCTGGGCTGAAAAACTCCTCCGCCTCCAACACTTCGGTGCGCTGCATGTGGCGAATTTCAATCGCGATGTTTTCAATGCTGGACGCGATCACGCCAAGGGTGGCGAAAAACATCGCGTGGCGGTCGCGGGGAATGATTTGGGTGCTGATGGGTTCTGGCGTCAGGCCCATCATCTGGCAGACATGTTCCTCCACACTCGGGTCAATATTGGCAAAGGTGCCAACCGCGCCCGACACCGCGCCTGTGGCGATCTCTGCGCGGGCGTTCACAAGGCGCGCACGGCCCCGGTGCATTTCGGCATAAAACCGCGCGAAGGTCAGGCCCATTGTGGTGGGTTCGGCGTGGATGCCGTGGCTGCGGCCAATACGAACGCTGTCTTTGTGTTCCATTGCGCGCGATTTCAACGCGGCCAACACCCGGTTCATGCCCACCAGCAGCAGGTCAGTTGCGCGCACCAATTGCACGTTAAACGTGGTGTCCAACACGTCCGAACTGGTCATGCCTTGATGCACAAACCGTGCATCATCGGCGCCAATATGTTCGGCCAGATGGGTTAGAAACGCAATGACATCATGCTTGGTCACGGCCTCAATCTCATCAATCCGGGCCACGTCAAAGGTGACATCCTTGGCGCGCCACACCGCTTCGGCATTGGCCTTTGGGATCACGCCGATGGCGGCTTGGGCGTCGCAGGCGTAGGCCTCAATTTCGAACCAAATTTTGAATTTGGATTCGGGGGACCAGATGGCAACCATATCGGGGCGGGAATAGCGCGGGATCATGGGGCGGGC
This sequence comes from Pseudorhodobacter antarcticus, assembly GCF_900110135.1. Classification (GTDB taxonomy): domain Bacteria; phylum Pseudomonadota; class Alphaproteobacteria; order Rhodobacterales; family Rhodobacteraceae; genus Pseudorhodobacter; species Pseudorhodobacter antarcticus. Next base: position 95,940 of record NZ_FOCO01000006.1, read on the forward strand.
CTTTCGGTGGGGGGTGGGGTTGCGTGTCCATAATCCGCCACGCCGCCAAGGGCAAGGTTTAGCCGTTTTCGGTGGTGTGGATCGTGGCCTGCGCCTCCAGCGTGCGGTGAACTGGGCATTTGTCGGCAATCGCAATCAGCTTTTGGCGTTGATCGGCGTCAAGGTCGCCGGTCAAGGTGATAACCCGCGTGAAAGTGTCAATTTTATTGTCTTTATCACAATTATCACAATCGGTTGCATGCTGTTTATCATGCGAGACATCAACGGCCACATGCGCCAGCGGCCAGCCTTTGCGCCGGGCATACATGCGGATGGTCATGGCGGTGCAGGCCCCCAACCCCGCGCTGAGGTATTGATAGGGCGAGGGGCCAAGGTCGGTGCCGCCAAACGACACCGGCTCATCCGCCTTCAGGTGGTGGTGGCCCATGTGGATGTCTTGCAAAAAGCCGTTCGGATCCGCTTCTACCACGCGCGTGATGCCCTCAGCGATATCCGTTTGCGGCGCAGGGGTTGGATCAAGGTAGCGTTCGGCCCAAGTGGCAATGCTGTCGGCGGCATAATCGGCGTCGGCCGCGCGGGTCAGCAGATGATCGGCGTCGTCCAAAGTGATAAAGCTTTTGGGGTGGCGCGCGGCGGTGAACAGGGCGGCGGCGTTATCAATGCCCACAACCGCGTCGGTGGGCGCGTGCAAGATCAGCAAAGCGCGGTGGAGATTGTGGAGGTGGTCGGTCAGGGTGACGGTTTGCAAATCGCGCAGAAACTTGGCGCTGATGGTGAACTCGCGGCCTGCCAGCGACACTTCGGCGGCCCCGTTTTGGTCAATCTGATCTGTGACATGGGAAAAATGCCGGGTTATGTGGGCGGGGTCTGCGGGCGCGCCGATCACCGCCACAGCCTTGGCTGATGGGATTTGCTCCGCCGCCGCAATCACCGCGGCCCCGCCAAGGCTGTGGCCCACCAACAGCCCCGGTGCCAGTCCCGCCTGCGCCATAGCAACGCTGGCGGCGACCAAATCATCGACATTGCCGATAAAGCCGGAATTGGCAAATTCACCGTCGGAATGGCCCAAACCGGTGAAATCAAACCGCAGCACCGCAATGCCTTGGGCGGCCAAGCGGCGGCTAATGCGGCGGGCGGCGAAAATATCCTTGCCGCAGGTAAAACAATGCGCAAACAGCGCAGCACCGCGCAAGTCTCCTTGCGGGCGTTCCAACCGCCCGCGCAGGGTTTGGCCGTCTTTGCCCGTAAATTCAAATGCTTCTGCCATGATAATCCCCTTTGCTGCGCGCACTCCATTATGACGCCTTTGGCCTGCGGGGTAACCCTTGGTCGCCCCGCCTCACCGCTTTGTGTGGCGGGCAAACAATGGGTCTGGCCTATTTGGCGCTGTCCCGGCAGATTATGGGCATGAACGCTATTTTGAATCACACCTTGCCCGCCTTGCCGTGGATGGAGCCCGCGCTGGCCCGCCTGCCGGGGATGCGCCCGGTTCTGGACGATGCATGGACCGTGCAGACCGAAACCTTTGCAGCCCAAATGGCGGCGCGTGATCGGTTGATCGCGGATGCGGCCCCTGTGCATGCGCTGCTGCCAGCAGGGCAGGCGGCGGCGGAGGAGGTTTACGCGCTGATGCTGGCGCGGTTGCGGGGCACGCCGGGATATGCTGTGACGGACGCATCCGTGACGCGGCCAGACGGCGTTGGCGTGCCTTTGCGGCCCGATGCACCCCCGCAGACCTTGGGCCGCTTGGTGCAAGAGGATGTGTGCCTGCTGACCCCCGGTGGGATGGGCGAACATACCTTAAGTGGTGCGATTTTGTGCTTTCCCGCCTCATGGACGTTGGCGGAAAAGCTGGGCCGCCCGATGACGGCGATTCATACGCCCGTGCGCGCCTATGACGGCGATATGGCGCGGCGGGTGCAGCGGTTGTTGGACGGGGTGCGGGTGGGCCAACCGTTGTGGCGGATGAACCACAACCTTTATGCCAGCGCCGATTTGTTCCATCCACGGCCAGAGGCGGCCCCACGGCTGGATGCGGTGCCTTTGTATTTGCGCGCCGAACGGCAATGCCTGCTGCGGCTGCCGCAAACCGGGGCGATAGTGTTTACCATCCACACCTACCTGATGCGGTTGGCCGATTTGGGCGTGGGTGCGCGCGCGGCCTTGTTTGTAGCACACGGGGTGGCGCAATAAAAAAGGCCGCCCCAAGGGACGGCCTTTTGTGTTTTCATCCCAGCATCAGCAGGAATAATACATCGCGTATTCAATAGGATGTGGCGTATGCTCATAGGCATAAACCTCTTCCCATTTCAGGGCCATGTAGCCTTCCAACTGGTCGCGTGTGAACACGTCACCGGCCAGCAGGTAATCATGGTCTGCCGCCAAGCTGTCCAGCGCTTCGCGCAAGGAGCCGCAAACGGTGGGGATTGCGGCCAGCTCTTCGGGTGGCAGATCATACAGATCTTTGTCCGAAGCGGGGCCGGGATCGATTTTGTTCTTGATGCCGTCAAGGCCAGCCATCAGCAAAGCCGAGAATGCGAGGTAGGGGTTCGCTGCCGGATCGGGGAAACGCGCCTCAACCCGCTTTGCCTTTGGCGATTCTGTCCACGGAATACGAACGCAGCCAGACCGGTTGCGGGCCGAAAACGCGCGCAGAACTGGTGCCTCGAACCCAGGGATCAAGCGCTTGTAGCTGTTGGTCGATGGGTTGGTCAGCGCGTTCAACGATTTCGCATGCTTCAGGATGCCGCCGATGAAATACAGCGCTTCCTGGGACAGATCAGCGTATTTATCGCCGGCAAACAACGGCTTGCCGTCTTTCCAAATCGACATGTTCACGTGCATCCCGGACCCGTTGTCGCCCTTCATGGGCTTGGGCATAAAGGTAACGGTTTTGCCGTAAGCGTGGGCCACATTGTGGATCACATATTTGTATTTTTGGATGTTGTCGGCCTGTTCGACCAAGCCGCCAAAGATCATGCCAAGTTCGTGCTGGCAGGTCGCCACTTCGTGGTGGTGCTTGTCCACCTTGATGCCCATACGCTTCATCGTCGACAGCATTTCGCCGCGAATATCTTGCGCCTCGTCAATCGGGTTCACGGGGAAATAGCCGCCTTTGAACGTCGCGCGGTGGCCAAGGTTGCCGCCTTCGATTTCCGCGTCGGTGTTCCATGCGGCCGCTTCGGCATCAACTTGGAACGACACCTTTTGCGGCGTGACGCTGTAGCGCACATCGTCAAACAGGAAAAATTCAGCTTCTGGCCCGAAATAGGACGTGTCGCCAATCCCGGTGGATTTCAGATAGGCCTCGGCCTTGGCCGCGGTGCCGCGTGGATCGCGCGAATACGCCTCACGCGTGTCGGGTTCGACCACGTTGCAATGCACGCAAAGCGTTTTTTCTGCATAGAATGGGTCCAGATAGGCCGATGATGGATCAAGGATCAGCATCATGTCGGACTGATCAATCGACTTCCAACCCGCGATGGAGGAGCCGTCGAACATGAAGCCTTCTTCAAAAAAGTCCTCATCCACCAGATCAACATCAAGCGTTACATGCTGCAACTTACCCTTCGGATCGGTAAAACGAACGTCGACATAAGCGACCTCTTCGTCTTTGATCAACTTCAGGACGTCTGCGACCGTTTTCATAGGGTCATTCCTTCTTCTAAAGCGTTTCGTGTGATTTTACAGCGCATCATCGCCGGACTCGCCGGTGCGGATGCGAATGGCTTGTTCCACCGGGCTGACAAAAATCTTGCCATCGCCGATTTTGTCGGTGCGCGCGGCGATGATAATCGCTTCAATCGCGGCGTCGACCATATCGTCGGACAGCACGATTTCAATTTTCACCTTGGGCAAAAAATCTACGACATATTCGGCGCCACGGTACAATTCGGTATGGCCTTTTTGGCGGCCAAACCCTTTAACCTCGGTCACGGAAAGCCCTTGAATACCAGCCTCTTGCAAGGCCTCTTTGACTTCGTCGAGCTTGAATGGCTTGATGATCGCTTCGATCTTTTTCATGGCCGAACGCCCCTCGTGCAATTTCGATAGGCATGGTTGACCATTTCCGGCGCGCAGGGACAATTGCAGGCAAGGGCTGGGCGTGCGTCTGGCGGGTGTAAATTGTGCGGTTGATTAAAAAATAGGCAGTTGGCGCTGAATTTGTGCGAAATGAAAACAAAAAGGGTAAGATATGACCGAATTGCTGACCGCCGCCCAAATGCGCGCCCTTGAGGCGGCTGCGATTGCCTCCGGCGCAGTGACCGGGCTGGAATTGATGGAACGCGCATGGCAGGGCGTGGTGGCGGCAATTTTTGAAGAATGGCCAGATTTTGCGGTCGCGACGGAAGGGGGCGCTGCCCCCCAGACCGATTTTTACGATGCAAAACACGGCCTCCCCCCGAGGTATTTGGACCAAGATGAAAGCAGCGCGTGGCGGGCGGTGGTTTTGTGCGGGCCGGGGAATAATGGCGGGGATGGGTTTGTCGTTGCGCGCTTGTTGCATGATGTCGGCTGGGCGGTGGAGGTGTATTTATATGGCGATCCCGCGCGGCTGCCGCAGGGCGCGCGGCTGAATTATGAGAGGTGGTGCGAGTTGGGGGTGGTGACCCCCCTTGATCACAAAAGTTGCGAGTGGGTTGGGACACCAACCCTTTTGATCGACGCCCTTTTCGGCACGGGGCTTACCCGTGCTTTGCCAGATGACCTACAGGGTATTTTCAGAATTATTGCTGGCCTTGTAACTGCGCCTTATCATCCCAGGTATAGGCGCTGTGTGGCCGTTGACCTGCCAAGCGGTATTGATGCGGACACGGGCAAATGCTGGGCGGCCGATTTTACGTCTGTGATCCGGGCGGACCTTTCGGTGACTTTTTTGACGGCCAAGATCGGGCATTTTTTGGGGGATCCGTTTTCGCTTGGAAAACTTGTGGTCAAACCTCTTGGATTGCCTGGAGAGCCGTTTTTGGAAAGGGGTTTTCACAACGAACCGCCGCAAGACCGAAGGGTTAAGTTGGTCGATCAAAGGCTTTTTGGCAAAGCCACCCCTATATTGCGGAACCGGTTGGGGAAGGCGATATCTTGGAACAAGTTTGATAACGGGCACGCGCTTATCCTGTCTGGCGGTATCGCGTCTGCCGGGGCGGCGCGGTTGGCAGCTAGGGGCGCACTGCGGATTGGGGCGGGGGTGGTGACGGTTGGGTGCCCACCTGCCGCGCTGATGGTGCAGGCGGCGCAGCTGACAGCGGTGATAGTACGGGCTGTTCGCGATGCGGCGGCGCTGGACGCGGTTTTGGCGGACGCGCGAATCAATGCGCTGTGTTTGGGGCCGGGGTTGGGGTTGGGCGCGCGCGAGGCGGCGTTAGTGGCGACAGCTCTGGCGCGTCGGCGGGAACCGCGCGCAACGGTTTTGGATGCGGATGCTTTGACTTTAATCGCGCGGGATGCGGCGCTGTTTGACCTGCTGCATGGGGATTGCGTGCTGACGCCCCATGCGGGGGAATTTGCGCGGTTGTTTCCGGATTTGGCAGCAAAGGTGGCGGAGCCTGCGACCAAAGGCCCGACCTATTCCAAGGTGGATGCAACGCGCGATGCGGCCAAACGTGCGGGCTGCGTGGTGTTGTTCAAAGGGCCGGATACGGTAATTGCGGCCCCTGATGGGCGCTGTTCAATTAACGCGGCCTTGTATGATCGGGCCGCGCCTTGGCTTGCAACCGCAGGGTCGGGCGATGTGTTGGCGGGGTTTATCACGGGGTTGTTGGCGCGTGGGTTTGCGCCGATGGACGCGGCAGAAACCGCCGCTTGGCTGCATGTGGAATGTGCGCGATCTTTCGGGCCGGGGTTGATTGCCGAAGATGTACCCGAGGAATTGCCAAAGGTGTTTCGCGCTTTGGGTCTGTGATTACAAAGCAAAACCCGCCCTTTTTCAAAGGTGGGTCGAGCAGGAAGATCAAGGAAAAAAGGGGAATTAGGTTAGGCGGTGACCGTGACGGGGGCGCAGGTGACTTCAACCCCATTGGCATAAATCACTTCTGGCTGCGCGAAATGCAGGGCATGCAAGGTGGCCCCTACAACGGTTTCGCAGCGGATATATTCACCATCCAGCAAATCCTTGGCGGCGATCACGGTTTGTGCGACGCCTTTCAGGGCCTTGGCGCGCCAGTCGCGGATGTGGATGCCTTGTTCGGGCATTACGCGCATGTCGTCGGCGGGTTGTTCGACGCCCAAGGCGGAGGCGGAGATACAGATCAATTTCGCGACAGGCATCACGGTGCTGCGCATCGCCACGATATGCCGCGCGCCGGACCGGGTGATGACGCGGTCGCCGACGGTCAACATCTCAACCGGTTTTTCGCCGGTCAGTGTCAAAACAGTGGTGCCTGCGACCAAGCCTTCGGTCAGGTCGGTGCTGAGTGCGGTGGCGGCGGCGATGATGGTGCTGTGATGTGTCATGTGGTGCATTCCTTTTTTCCCTGCATCTTCTCTCGCCTCCAAATGTGGCGGGAATGAGTCATTGAAAGGTCAAGCGCGGGATTTGAATCTATCCATTTTAAGGCAAGTTTTTCCTCTCGCATCCAAGGCGCAGCTTTGTTAGAAGGGCGCGGAAATTCATTGCAGTCGCGGGGCGGTCGTTCCAAAGCTACGGTGATTTAGCGGGTATGGCGAAATTGGCAGACGCACCAGATTTAGGTTCTGGCGCCGCAAGGCGTGGGGGTTCAAGTCCCTCTACCCGCACCAGATATGTAAGAAGGATGGAATTATATGCAGGTCACCCAGACCCTGAACGAAGGCCTTAAGCGCGGTTACACCATCACGGTGAGCGCGGCAGAGCTTGACGTAAAAGTGCAAGAAAAGCTGGTCGAAGCGCAGCCCGAAGTTGAAATGAAGGGCTTTCGCAAAGGCAAAGTGCCGATGGCGATGATGCGCAAGCAGTTTGGCCCGCGGATCATGGGCGATGCGATGCAAGACGCCATTGATGGCGCGATGAAAGACCATTTTGAAGCATCCGGCGACCGCCCTGCGATGCAGCCCGACGTCAAGATGAAAGACGGCGAAGAGTGGAAAGAAGGCCAGGACGTTGTGGTCGAGATGTCCTATGAGGCGCTGCCCGAGATTCCGGAAGTTGATGCCAGCAAGGTCACGCTGGAGCGTTTGGTTGTGAAGGCCGAAGACGCCGCTGTGGATGAGGCTTTGGCCAATCTGGCAGCATCGGCGCAGAATTTTGAGGACCGCAAAAAGGGTTCCAAGGCCAAGGACGGCGATCAGGTTGTGATCGACTTCAAAGGGTCGGTTGATGGCGATTATTTTGAAGGCGGCACGGGCGAGGATTATCCGCTTGTTCTCGGCTCCAATTCCTTCATTCCCGGATTTGAGGCGCAGCTGGTTGGTGCCAAAGCGGGCGATGAGGTGAAGGTCGACGTGTCATTCCCCGCCGAATATCAGGCGGCCCATTTGGCCGGCAAAGCGGCCGTGTTTGAATGTACCGTGAAAGCGGTCAAAGAACCAAAGCCTGCTGAGATTGACGATGAGATGGCCAAGAAATACGGCGCCGAGGATTTGGCCGGGTTGAAGGGCCAGATTGCCGAGCGTTTGGAAGCTGAATATCAGGGTGCCGCGCGCGCTGTGATGAAGCGGTCGTTGCTGGATCAGTTGGACACGCTGGTGAAGTTTGATCTGCCTCCATCGCTGGTCGAAGCCGAAGCAGGCCAGATTGCGCACCAGTTGTGGCATGAAGAAAACCCAGAGGTTCAAGATCACAACCACGACGCGGTTGAAGCCACGGATGAGCATAAAAAACTGGCGGAGCGTCGCGTGCGTTTGGGCCTGTTGCTGGCTGAAGTGGGCCGCAAAGCAGAGATCACCGTGACCGATCAGGAAATGACCCAAGCTGTGATGACGCAGGCCCGTCAATATCCGGGGCAGGAACGTCAGTTCTTTGAATTTGTCCAGAAAAACGCCCAGATGCAGCAGCAGCTGCGCGCGCCGATTTTTGAGGACAAAGTTGTGGATCACATTGTAGCTGGCGCGAAAGTGTCGGACAAAGAGATCGACAAGGATGCGCTGCAAAAGGCGATTGAAGCCTTGGACGAAATGTAACATTTGGTTGGTTTTGCCAACCAAGATTGGGGCCGCGCCGCTGAGCGCGGCCCTTTTTCATAGCTGCGCATCGCGCGCGATGCGCTGTGTAAGTCCTTGATATATCGTGACTGTCCGAAATCTGTTTACCTTGTGTTAACCTGCGAACCGCAGTTTGATCGCACTTATGGTGCGGGTGAAAAACCGCCATCCTTTGCCCCTGTTTTCCCGTTTCGAAAGGCCCCAAACCATGCCCGATTTCCTTCCTGACGTGCCGGTGGATGCGCTGTTGGCGGCCCTGCTTGCGGCCCCCGGCAATGAAGTGAAAACGGGTAAGTTTGACAGCCCCGAATCATCTTCCGCGCTGGCGATCAATGCGTTTGGCTGGTTTTTGAACCGCCCCGATTTGTTTCCCATGCTGCCCGGCGGGATGGGCCAAGTGCGCGAGGTGCGGGTGGAGGCGGAAATGCGGTTCCCTTGGGACGGCGGCAAGCACCCGTTTATGGACGCGGTTTTGGTGACCGATCGCTATTTGATCGGGGTGGAAAGCAAACGATATGAGCCGTTCCGCCCGCTGAAAACCAACAAGTTTGGTGAGAATTTTGACCGCAAAGCCTGGGGCGAAAAGATGGAAGGGTACACGCGGTTGCGCCGTACCCATGCCAATGGCGCGCGGCGATTCGGGTGTTTGGACGATGCGGAATTGGTCAAGGACGCGTATGGGCTGCGCACGCAGGCGCACCAGCTGCGGCTGCGGCCTGTGCTGCTGTACCTGTACGCGGAGCCGACCGCTTGGGCCAATGGCAAGCCTGTGGACCCGGCCAAGATTGCGGCGCACCGCGCGGATGTGGCGCTGTTTTCCGAAAGCGTGGCGGGCGACGAGGTGGAATTTGTACCGATGGACTGGGGCCAGATGTTGGCCATGTGGGGCCGCGGCAAGATGGCGCTGGCCGATCACGCGGGCCGCGTGGCGCAGCGGTTTGGACCGTTGTGAGGGGATTTGCGGGGGGTAGGGGATGGTGTGCTGAACGCAAATAACTTGACATGATCAGGATTCTGTACATAGACCAATGTCTACGAATAGAGTTTCGCAGCATGAGAAATCAGCGTCAGAAATCAGCATCAGAGAAAACATGAACATTTTGACTTATACAGATGCCAGAAATGGCTTGGCTGGTGCGATGGACCGAGTTGTTCAAGACCGCGAAGCAACTGTCATCACCCGGACCGGAAGAGAAGCTGTTGTGATGGTGGCACTTGAAGAATGGAATGCCATTCAGGCCACGCTGCATTTGCTATCTTCGCCGCGCAATGCTGATCGTCTCCATGCCTCAATAGCTGAGCTGGATGCTGGAGATGGCGAAGAACGAGGACTGAACCTTGAGGATGAAATTCGCGACCCACGCTTGGGCTGATTATTTATATTGGCAAGAAACGGACCGAAAAATTTTATCCCGGATCAATGTGTTGATTGAGGAGTGTCGCCGGCATCCATCCAGCGGGATTGGCAAGCCGGAGGCATTGAAGGGCAACCTTGCGGGGTGGTGGTCGCGGCGGATCGACCGAGAGCATCGCTTGGTATACCGCGCGGTTGGCAGCGGTGAGACGCAAGTTTTGGAAATTGCGCAATGTCGGTATCATTATTGAAAGGGGCGGTGGGTTGCACACAACCTGTGGGCTCGGCGGTTTGCCCGGGCGAGTCGGGGTGAACCCCGACCTATGGGGACCGGGTGGTTGATGGGTAGGGTGGGTGGAACGAGATATGCCCAAAAGTTGGTGACGGCCCTCATCAGGCGGCGTTTTGAAGTTGTTTGATCCCATCCTTAAACTCAACCCCCAGAATGACCTCGGGTAGACGGTTTGGCCCGGATATCTTCCGCCACTTCTTCTTGGCTGACATCATCAGCTGGAAGACCATGGCCAGGGCAGTCTTGCGGTTCAGGCATCCCTTGGTTTTCCGCGTCCTGTTCCTGACCGTGGCAAAGACACTTTCGATTGGGTTCGTGGTCCTGATGTGCTTCCAGTGCTCGGCCGGGAAGTCGTAGAAGGCCAGCAGTTCGGCGCGGTCTTTGACCAGCTTGGCGACGGCCTTCTCGTACTTCACGCCATAAGTTTCCACGAAGAGATCAAAGGCTGCGTTCGCCTCCTTTTTGGTTTCAGCCATCTGTTACCCGGCAGGGCATGCTTGCATGCCCGAGAGGGCAGATATCTTGTAGATCAGACTTCGCTTTTTCATGCAGTGCTTTTGGCATTGCTCCGGTGACATTGGCGGTCTTGTGAACCCAGCATCGTTGTTCGCGTGTCGTGGGGAACACGTCGCGCAGCGCCGTCCAGAACCCGAGCGCCCCGTCGCCAATGGCCAACTCAGGCGGCACCGCCAGACCGCGCTTCTTCAGCCCGTTCAGCAGGTCGCGCCAGCTGTCCGCGTTCTCCCGGAACCCGTCCATGATCGCCAGAACACCCTTCTCGCCATACTCATCCGCACCGATAATAACCAACATACATTGGCGATCCCCGTCCAGTCGCGGGGTGAAGTAGATCCCATCCGCCCAGATGTAGACGTAGCGCTTGCCCGTAAGGTCACGCTTGCGCCAGGCCTCGTATTCCTCCCACCATGCCGCCTTCAGACGCGTGATGGTCGATGACGACAGCCCCTCAGCATCAGGGCCCAACAGGGCGGCCAGCGCTTCGCTGAAATCCCCTGTGGAGATGCCCTTCAGGTAAAGCCAAGGCAGCAGTTCTTCGACCGACTTCGCTTTGCGCAGATAGGGCGGAACCAACGCCGAGCGGTACTTGATCTTGCTGCCATCCTCATTGGCACCTCGGTCGCGAACGCGCGGTACCTGCACGGGCACCGTCCCGATCCCGGTCATAACCTCGCGCTCGGGCAAGAACCCGCGGCGCACAAGCCGCTGGCGGCCTTCCTCGTCCAAAAGATGTGCGTGCTCTGCAATGAACGACGACACCTCAGCTTGGATCGCCGTACGTAAAAGCGCCTTCGCGCCATTCTGGATAACCTCGGTCAAAGGGTCCGGTGAAAACTCCGATGGCAGTTCGAATGGTACAACAGTAGATTTAGCCATGGTGGCATATCCTTTCTCTTTGAGACTGACGGCGTCGTTCAACACCGCCATGATATGCCGCCTACTTCAGACCATCACCAACTTTAGGGCATAACTCGGTGGAACCCACCGCCCCTTTTTGTGGCCGCCGGGCCGAGGGTATGAAAAAACCGCGCAGGGTTGCCCTTGCGCGGTTCTTTAATTTTTATCGGTATGGGGGCGATTAATCGCGGCCCATATCCTCACCGTCGACGTTGGCAGCGCCCAGTTCATCGAACAATTCGGCGATTTCGAACTCTGCTGCGGCTTCTGCTTCGGCTGCCAATTCCTGAATGGATTTGCCAGCGGCCTGCAATTCAGCCTCTTCGGCGGAACGTGCGATGTTGACGGCGAATTTCGCCGTAACTTCGGGGTGCAGCACAACGGATACGCTGTGCAGGCCCAGTTCTTTGATTGGCTTTTCCAGCACAACCTGACCACGGTCCACGGTAAAGCCTGCCTCGGTTGCGACATCGGCGGCGTCACGGGTGGTGACGGAGCCGTACAGCGCGCCCGCATCAGACGCAGAGCGAATGATGACGAAGGTTTGACCGTTGAGGGTTTCGGCGATTTTATCGGCCTCTGCCTTTGTCTCAAGGTTTTGTGCTTGCAGCTGGACTTTGCGGGCCTCGAACGACTTCATGTTGGCATCGTTGGCGCGCAAGGCTTTGCCTTGGGGCAGCAGGAAGTTGCGGCCGAAACCGTCTTTGACGGTCACAACTTCGCCCATTTGGCCCAATTTGGCCACGCGTTGAAGAAGGATCACTTTCATATCAATGCTCCTTATTTCACAGCATAGGGCAGCAGGGCGAGGAAGCGGGCGCGTTTGATCGCACGGGCCAGTTCACGCTGCTTTTTCGCCGAGACGGCGGTAATGCGGGACGGCACGATTTTGCCACGCTCGGAAATATAGCGCTGCAAAAGACGTGTGTCTTTGTAGTCGATCGCCGGTGCACTGTCGCCCGAGAAGGGGCAGACCTTGCGGCGGCGGAAAAAGGGTTTGTTCGCCATTTGGATGGTCCTTTCCTATGCCTTAGATCAACGACGCGGCCGGTCGCCACGGTCACCACGGTCGGGGCGGTCGCCACGATCCGGGCGGTCGCCACGGTCTGGACGGTCACCACGATCGGGGCGGTCGCCACGTTCACGGTCGTCGCGTTTTTGCATTTGGACGGAGGGGCCTTCCTCATGCGCGTCGACCTTGATGGTCAGGATGCGCATTACGTCATCGTGCAAGCGCATTAGGCGTTCCATTTCCTGGACTGCGGGCGCGGGTGCGTCCGAGCGCAGGAAGGCGTAGTGGCCTTTGCGGTTTTTGTTGATCTTATAGGCCATCGTTTTGACGCCCCAGTACTCATGCTCCACCACTTTTCCGCCATTGTCGGCGAGAACTGTGGAGAAGTGTTCAATGAGCCCTTCGGCTTGCGTGCTGGAAAGATCCTGACGCGCGATGATGACATGCTCGTATAGCGGCATGCTGTCTCCGTTCATTTTACATGGTGCATTTCATAGGTCAGGGTCAACATCTTGCCGCGTCCCGACCACGAGAGGCTGCACCGGATCAAAGATATGATGCGGCAAGATTGGGCGCGTATAGCGGGGGGGGGGCGGTGGCGCAAGGGGGATTGGGGTTAGGCGGGGGCGTGGATCGCCAGATCTTGCAGCGCATTTGCGGTGAGGGTGAGGGAGTGCAGGCGTTTTGCGTGGTTGTGAAAGATGCTGGTCACCATCAGTTCATCCGGTTGGTAGGTGGTGAGGATGCGCGCGAGGTCGCGGTGCAGTTTGTCCGGGCCGCCGTGGGCGGAGACAGACAGCATGTGGCGGACCTGTGCGAGAACTTGGGGCGGCACATGGGCCGCGATATCGGCCACGGGGGCCGGGATTTGGCCGCGTTTGCCGGTAACGACATTGGCAAAGGATTGGAGTTGCGAGGAGCGCAGGTAATCCGCCTCATCATCGGTATCTGCCGCAATCACGGAGGCTGCGATGATGGCGTAGGGTTTTGCCAGATAGCGCGAGGGGCGAAAGGTGGTGCGGTAGGTGTGCAGTGCCTGAGCCAGCAGTTGCGGGGCGAAATGGGAGGCAAAAGCATAGGGCAGGCCCATATAGGCCGCAAACTGTGCGCCAAAAAGGCTGGAGCCGAGGATCCACACCGGCACATTGCTGCCGGCGCCCGGAAAGGCGTTGACGCCCGTGGGGGGCGGGGTGTCCCCGAGATAGCCAAGAAGTTCGGCCACATCATTGGGAAAGGTGTCGGCGCTGTCCATGTGGCGGCGCAGGGCCTGTGCTGTGTGCCCATCGGTGCCCGGCGCACGGCCAAGGCCGAGGTCGATGCGGTCGCCGTACAGGGCTTGCAGCGTGCCGAATTGTTCGGCGATCATCAAAGGGGCGTGGTTTGACAGCATGATGCCGCCCGACCCGATGCGCATGGTGGAGGTGGCACCTGCGACATGGCCGATCAGCACGGCGGTGGCGGCGCTGGCGATGCCGGGCATGTTGTGATGTTCGGCCAGCCAGTAGCGGTGAAATCCCATTTTTTCGGCGTGTTGCGCCAAGCTGCGCGCATTGGCGAGGGCTTGGGTGATGGTATCGCCTTGGGCCACGGGGGCAAGGTCGAGGAGGGAATAGTGCTGCATGTGCTGTCTCCGCTTCAACTTCCTACATAGGAAGGGCGCGGGCGGGGGGCAATGGGGTGTTATTTTGCCAAGCGCAGCAGAGCCACGCCGATGAGGGTGATGGCGGTCGATGCAATTTTGGCAGCGTCGAGTTTTTCCTTGAGGAACACCACGCCGATCAAGAGGGCAAAGATGATCGAGGTTTCGCGCAAGGCGGTGACCAGCGCGATGGGGCTTTGGGTGAAGGCCCAGATCACGAGACCGTAGGCGGCATAGCTGGCGGCACCGCCGATCAAGAACACGCGTTTGCCACGGGTGGCGAGGGCGCGGAACTGATGCGGGGCGGTGGCGGCCACGAACAAGGCCATCAGCACCGCATTGCCCATTGCAAGCCAGCCGTAAAACGCGATGGGCGAGCCTGCGATGCGCGCGCCTGTGCCATCAACCAGCGAATAGGCCGCGATAAAGCAGCCTGTGATCAGCGCCAGTTTGGCCGCCTGTGGGTTGCGCTGGCCGTTTTGTTTGCGCACCAAAGCCATGGACAAGATGCCAAGGCCGATGGTGGCCACGGCGGTGATTTCCATTGGTGCAAGGGTGACGCCCAAAAACGCCACAGACACGGCGGCGACGATCATGGGGGCGGAACCGCGCGCGAGGGGGTAAACTTGGGTCAGATCGCCCGCGTTATAAGCGCGGATCAAAAAGATTTGATAGCCGAAATGCAGCGTCATTCCGGCGGCGATATAGGGCAAGCTGGCCGGGGCGGGGGCGGGGAAAATCGAAATGGTGATCACGGCCAAGGGCACATGACCCAAGACCACCGCAATCATATTGAGTTGTTTGTCATGCGCCCCTTTGACCATCGCGTTCCAACTGGCGTGCAGCAGGGCCGCGGTGAGGACAGCGCAAAAGACCAGAAAGCTCATGTTTTGCCTTTGTGTGGGCTGCCTTTTGGGGGCTTTGGGTCGGTGCAGCATCCTTTGCGGGGGGCGCTGTTGCAAGGGGGAAAGCGTTTGGCGCGCGCGGGGCGGGAGGTGAGGTGCCGGAGAGGGCCGCACGGTGGTTGGGCGCGGGTTAGAGCGCGGCGGCGTGCTGCAATAGGGTGGTTTCGGCGCGGTTAAGGCAAAGGCGGGCGGTTTGGGCGAAATTATGCGCGGTTTTGGCGGCGAGTTCGGGGAAAAGATGCAGCACCTCGGCCCTTGCGGCGCGGTCCATCGCGGCAAGGGCGGCCGCGCCGGGAAACAAACTTTCCGATGGGGCGTTGTTGGCATAGACGACTTGGTGGCGGTCAAACAGCAAGTGAATGTAGGTGACCTGCCCGCCTAGCACGCGGCGCACGCCGTTTTGGCCAAGCAGGTGTTTGGCGGCGACAAACACCTCGGTCGTGCCGAAATAAAGGTCGTTGGAGGCGGCGGTGATCAGCATGCGGTGGTTGGGCGAGACGCGCAGGGGCGCGGTATTGTCCAAGACGCCTGCCGCGATTTCAATCGGGGCAAGGGCGTTGCGGGCCGCCACGTTGCGGGTGCCAATCCATGCCAGCGGTTGGGGGCCATTGTCGCGCGTGGTGATCAGATCACCCGGGCGCAGGGTTTGCACATCGCGGGCCCCGTGAGGGGGGGCGATTTGGGTGCCGGGGGTATAGCAGATCACCAGATTTCTATAGGTGGTTTGGCCGACGAAATTGCCCGCAGGCAAGGTGATGTTGTCGCCGATATTCACTGGGGTGGTGAAGGATGGGATGGTGAAGGATGGGATGGTGAAGGAATTGTAATATTCGCCGTTCTGGCCGCCGGGCGCAGAGGGGTTTGTGCCTGCATAGATGCGCAGCAAATAGGCGGTGCCCACCTGGCCCGTGGTGTTGTTGGTCAGGGTGTAGCGGTAGACCGATTGCGCAACCAAGCCCGCGCCGTAGATGCCATCAAATGGTTGGTCGAGGATTTGATGACTGGCGTCGACGGTTTGGCCGCTGCCCAAAGCTTCGTCATCAAAGATCGGGTCATCGTCGAGGATATTCATCACGGCGGGCGTGCCGCTGACCGTAAACGTGCTTGGCGCGATCGAAAAGGGCTGGCGGCCCAGATCGGAGTTGGAAAACGCGAGGAAGCGGTAGACGGGCGTGATGTGTGCTTTTTGGTTGTGACGGGTGGGGTGGCGCGGGATTTGAGGCAAAATTGGTTCTGTATCGACGATAATACGGGTCAAATTTACCGATTTTTTGCGGGGAATGTGGCAATGGCGGGGTGATTGTGGGGTGGGGGTGCGGGAAAAGTTTGCGGTGCCTTGGGGGCTGGGCTATGGGTTTGGCAGCAGATTTGGAGGCCATATGAGCAGAGCATTTGTATTTCCGGGGCAAGGGTCGCAGGCGATTGGCATGGGCCGCGCGTTGGCCGAAGCCTATGCGCCCGCCCGCGCGGTGTTTGAGGCGGTGGACGCGGCGCTGGGCGAGGATTTGTCGGGGTTGATCTGGGCGGGCGATATTGAGGCGCTGACGCTGACGCAAAACGCCCAGCCCGCGATTATGGCGACATCTATGGCGGCGCTGGCAGCACTGGAGGCCGAGGGCTTGGGGTTGGAGCATGTGGCCTTTGTGGCGGGGCACAGTTTGGGCGAATATTCGGCGCTGTGTGCGGTGGGGGCGATTGATTTGGCCGACACGGCGCGGTTGCTGCGGGTGCGGGGCCAAGCGATGCAGGCGGCGGTGCCGGTGGGTGTGGGGGCCATGGCTGCCGTGTTGGGGTTGGAGTATGATGCTGTGGTCGCGCTGGCGGCGGAGGCGGCAGGCAGCGAGGTGTGTCAGGTGGCCAATGACAATGACCCGGCCCAAGTGGTGATTTCGGGGCATTTGGCAGCGGTGGAGCGGGCCTGTGTTTTGGCCAAAGAGCGCGGGGCCAAGCGGGCGTTGATGTTGCCAGTGTCTGCACCGTTTCATTGTGCGTTGATGGGGCCTGCAGGGCAGGTGATGGCTGCGGCGTTGGAGGGTGTGGAGGTACGCGCGCCGCGGGTGCCTGTGGTGAGCAATGTGCGGGCGCAGGCGGTGGTGGATGCCGCGGACATTCGCGGGTTGTTGGTGGCGCAGGTGACGGGTGAAGTGCGCTGGCGCGCATCGGTGCAATGGATGGCGCAGGCCGGGGTTGATGAGTTCTGGGAAATTGGCGCGGGCAAAGCCTTGTCCGGGATGATTAAGCGGATTGAGAAAGAGACGGTGCAACGCAATGTGGGTGTGCCGGATGATATTTTGGGGTTGAAGCTGGTTTGAATTGCAAGCGCCGGGGGGCTTCGCCGCCCCCCGGACCCCCCGCAGGTATTTTTACCAATGCGAATGGGGGGAGGGGCTGTTGGGGCGGTATAGGTTATGGAGTTGTTATGTTTGATATGACGGGGCGGAATGTGTTGGTTACGGGTGCGTCTGGTGGCATTGGCGGCGAGATTGCGCGGGTGTTGCATGGGGCGGGGGCTGTGGTGGCGCTGTCTGGGACGCGGGAGGGGCCGCTGGTTGCGCTGGCGGCGGAATTGGGGGAGCGCGCGCATGTGTTGACTTGCGATTTGTCGGACGCGGCATCGGTGGAGGCGTTGCCGAAGGCCGCGATTGCCGCGATGGGGTCGGTGGATGTGTTGGTGAACAACGCAGGCATTACGCGGGACAATTTGTTCATGCGCATGTCGGATGAGGAATGGGCGTCTGTTTTGGATGTGAACTTGACTTCGACTTTTCGGTTGTGCCGGGGGGTTTTGCGCGGGATGATGAAAGCGCGCTGGGGGCGGATTGTGAATATTTCGTCTATTGTTGGCGCGACGGGCAATCCGGGGCAAGCGAACTATGCGGCGAGTAAGGCGGGGATGGTGGGGATGTCGAAATCCCTTGCCTATGAGGTGGCGAGCCGGGGGATTACGGTGAATTGCGTGGCACCGGGGTTTATTGCCACTGCGATGACCGAGAAGTTGACCGACGACCAGAAGGGCAAGATTTTGACGCAGATCCCGGCGGCGCGGATGGGCGAGCCGCGTGATATTGCGGCGGCTTGTTTGTATTTGGCCAGTGCCGAGGGTGGATATGTGACCGGGGCCACGCTGCATGTGAATGGCGGTATGGCGATGCTGTGACGCGTTGGGTGCGGGTTTTGGGCTGCCGCCTTTGCGGGGTGCCGGTGTTGGCCCTGTCCCTTGCGCCATGAATAGCGTTTGCCAATGGCACGGACTGTGTTATAGGCGGCGCTGACACGGCCGGAGGGTTTTGCGACGCTTCGGTTTCCCGGTGTTTTCGGGGTGAGCCGCTCAACAGAGCAAGAGACAAAAGATCGGGATTTTAGGCCCGCCACTGCATGAGGAATTACCATGAGCGACATCGCTGACCGCGTGAAGAAGATCGTCGTCGAGCATCTGGGCGTTGAAGAGAACAAGGTTGTTGAAAACGCCTCGTTCATCGACGATCTGGGGGCGGACAGCCTTGATACCGTTGAGTTGGTCATGGCGTTTGAAGAAGAGTTTGGGATTGAGATTCCGGATGACGCTGCAGAAACCATCCAGACCTTTGGCGATGCGGTGAAGTTTATTACCTCCGCTGCTTGAACGGGTCACCGTTTGACATTTGAAAGGGCGTCCCGGTTGGGGCGCCTTTTTGCTGTTTAGTGCATTGGTGCGGGGCGATTGTTGCGCCGGGCCGCGCTGGCGTGTATCACGATTTCAAATGGGAGCCTGTGGGCGGATGCGCCGGGCAGCGAGAAGGATTTTGCGATGCGTCGAGTGGTTGTGACGGGCTTGGGGATGGTGACACCGCTGGCCTGCGGGGTTGAGGAAACTTGGGCGCGGCTGATTGCGGGGCAATCGGGGGCGGGGCCGATCACGCGGTTTGATGCCAGCGGTGTGGTGACGCAATATGCTTGTGAAATCCCTTTGGGCGATGGTTCTGACGGCACGTTTAACCCTGATGATTGGATGGAGCCGAAGGACCGCCGCAAGGTGGATGACTTTATCCTGTATGGCATGGCGGCGGCGGTGCAGGCGGTGCGCGATTCGGGGTGGGTGGCTGTTTCGGATGAGGACAAGCACCGCACGGGCGTGATGATTGGGTCCGGCATTGGCGGATTGTCGTCGATCGCGGAAACGGCTGTGTTGATCAAGGAGCGTGGGGCCAAGCGGGTGTCGCCGTTTTTCATTCCCAGCGCGTTGATCAATTTGGTGTCAGGGCAAGTGTCGATCCGGTTTGGGTTCAAGGGGCCGAACCATGCGGTGGTCACGGCCTGTTCGACGGGCGCGCATGCGATTGGCGATGCCGCGCGGATGATTGCGTTTGATGATGCCGATGTGATGATTGCGGGCGGGGCGGAAAGCCCAATTTCCGAGATTGGGATTGCGGGGTTTAATGCCTGTAAGGCGCTATCCACAAAGCGGGCGGATGACCCGACCAAGGCCAGCCGCCCCTATGATGCGGACCGGGACGGGTTTGTGATGGGCGAAGGTGCCGGCGTTGTGGTGCTGGAAGAATATGAGCATGCGCGCGCCCGTGGGGCCAAGATTTATGCTGAGGTGTTGGGGTATGGCATGTCGGGCGATGCGTATCACATCACCGCGCCAGCCGAGGATGGTGATGGTGGGTATCGCAGCATGGCGATGGCGTTGAAACGCGCTGGGCTGGTGCCTGCCGATGTGGATTACATCAACGCGCATGGCACCAGTACGATGGCCGATACCATTGAATTGGGCGCGGTGGAGCGCCTTATGGGTGATGCGGCGGCGGGGGTGACGATGAGTTCGACCAAATCCGCGATTGGGCATTTGCTGGGGGCGGCGGGCGCTGTGGAGGCGATTTTCTGTGTTTTGGCGCTGCGCGACCAGATTGCGCCGCCGACGATCAATTTGGACAATTTGGCGGTGGTGCCGAAGCTGGATTTGGCACCGAATGTGGCGCGCAAGCGCAAGATTGATGTGGCGCTGTCGAATTCCTTTGGGTTTGGTGGCACCAATGCGAGCCTTGTTATTGGCAAGGTGCGGCACTGATGTGGCGGGCGATTGCATCCAACGCGCTGACGTTTTTCATCGTCGTGCTGGTCGTGATTTCGGGGCTGCTGGCCTGGGGGCGGGCGGAATATTCCGGGCCGGGGCCGTTGGTGGATGCGGCCTGTGTGAAGGTGGACCGGGGCGCGTCGCTGTCATCGGTGAGCCGGGTGTTGGAGACGAGTGGCGTGATTTCGGACGCGCGGGTGTTTCGCATTGGTGCGGATTATTCGGGCGCGGGCGCGGGCCTGAAATTTGGCAGCTATTTGGTGCCAGCGGGCGCGTCGATGGTGGATGTGCTGGGAATTATCACGGAAGGCGGGCAATCGACCTGCGGGCGTGAGGTGAATTTTCGGATTGGCGTGAATTCGGCAGATGTGATTTTGCGCGAATTGGATGCAGCGACGGGGCGGTATTTGGAGGTGGTCAAGTTTGACCCCGCCGTTGACGTGGCCCCGCAAACTTATCTGGATGCGGTGGCGGATGCGGATTTACGCTACCGCGTGACGTTGGCCGAAGGGGTGACATCGTGGCAGGTGGTAGACGTGCTGCGCCGCGCGGACTTTATGGACGGCGAGATTGCGGCGGTGCCTGCCGAGGGCAGCCTTGCGCCCGACAGTTATGAGGTGACACGCGGGGGCGACCGGGCGGCGTTGATTGGCGCGATGGAAGAGCGGCAAGTGCGGGTGTTGGCGGAAGAATGGGCCGAGCGTGCGCCCGATTTGCCTTATGCCAGCCCCGAGGAGGCGCTGATTATGGCGTCGATCGTGGAGAAGGAAACCGGTATCGCCGAGGAGCGGCGGCAGGTGGCGAGCGTGTTTGTGAACCGTTTGCGCAAGGGGATGCGGTTGCAGACCGACCCCACGGTGATTTACGGCGTGACGAACGGCGAGGGCGTGTTGGGGCGGGGGTTGCGGCAATCGGAGCTGCGGCGCGAAACGCCGTATAACACCTATGTCATTCCGGCGCTGCCGCCCACGCCGATTGCCAATCCGGGGCGGTTGAGCATTGAGGCCGCGTTGAACCCGGATGACACGCCATTCATTTTCTTTGTGGCGGATGGCACGGGGGGCCATGCCTTTGCGGTGACGTTGGAGGACCATAACGCTAATGTGGTTAAGTGGCGCGCGATTGAAGCGCAGCAGGGGCAAAATGCGGTGACAGGGGTGCAAGGGAACTGAACCTGTTAAGGTTCGGTTAACGCAGCGCGCGGCTAAGCCGTTGGTTTTGTTTGGTTTTATCTTGACTTAGCGCGCGGTCGCGGGTATTGCTTTTGACATGCTAGAAGACGTGGGCAAGCGGCACGGGGGTGACCCCGGGGCCGCTTTTTCACATCTCTCGTGCGGGCAGCATGAGGCGGGCGCAGCACAAATGACGATGAATATCCAAATAGGGGACGCGCCGCTGGCAGAGTTGCTGGCGGCGGTGGACGAAATGTACCGCGATGCCGGGTTGGAACTGGCGCGCGCTGTGAAGGCCGCGAAAACCGGCACGCCCCAAGACGCGAAAGCGGCCTTGCAGGCGGTGCGCGATTTGAAGGCCGCGTTTCAATTGGCAATGGATGAAAGGACAAAACTTGACAAAATCCGCACAGATACAGCCGGGATCATTGGGGAAAGCATCCTTGACCTTGAGGCCGCGCGCGATGAAATCGGGGGCAGGTTGGCTCGCCTCCGCGACGCCGGAGGGGGTTGAGGCGTTTTTGGGGGGATTGAGCGACAATGCGTTGCTGGCCCTGCCGTGGATGTTTGAGTTTTGGGCGTTGCCGCATCAGTTGGCACCTGAAGGCGCGTGGAAAAGCTGGGTGATTATGGGGGGGCGCGGGGCGGGGAAGACCCGCGCCGGGGCGGAATGGGTGCGGGGGCAGGTTGAAGGGGCGCTGCCGCTGGATGCGGGCCGCGCGCGGCGGGTGGCGTTGGTGGGCGAAAGTGTGGACCAAGTGCGCGATGTGATGGTGTTTGGTGATAGTGGGATTTTGGCCTGTTCGCCCCCCGACCGCCGCCC
Organism: Pseudorhodobacter antarcticus; assembly: GCF_900110135.1. Lineage (GTDB taxonomy): Bacteria > Pseudomonadota > Alphaproteobacteria > Rhodobacterales > Rhodobacteraceae > Pseudorhodobacter > Pseudorhodobacter antarcticus. The sequence continues at coordinate 117,727 of NZ_FOCO01000006.1, forward strand.
GAAATGGGAGGCGGGTGCGGCGCGGTTGGTCTGGGCGAATGGGGCCACGGCAACCGCGTATAGCGCGCATAACCCCGAGAAGTTGCGCGGGCCGCAGTTTGATGCGGCCTGGGTGGATGAGTTGGCGAAATGGCCCAATGCGCAGCACACTTGGGACATGCTGCAATTTGCGCTGCGGTTGGGGGCGCATCCGCAGCAGGTGGTGACGACCACGCCCAAGAATGTGGAGGTGTTGAAAGCGGTGTTGCGCAACCCATCCACTGTGGCGACCCATGCGCCGACGCAAGCGAACCGGGCGAATTTGGCGGCGTCATTTCTGGAGGAGGTGGATCGGCGTTACGCGGGCACGGCGCAGGGGCGGCAGGAGTTGGAGGGGCTGTTGGTGGAGGAGGCGGCGGGCGCGATGTGGTCGCTGGCGCGGATTGAGGCGGCCCGGGTGGAACGTGCGCCGGGGCTGTCGCGCATTGTGGTGGCGGTGGACCCGCCGGTGACGGGGCATGCGGGGTCGGATGCCTGCGGGATTATGGTGGTGGGGGCGGTGACGGACGGGCCGCCGCAAACCTGGCGGGCGTTTGTGTTGGAGGATGCCACGGTGCAGGCGGCGTCACCCGATGCGTGGGCGCGCGCCGTGATCGCCGCCAAAGAGCGTTGGGGCGCTGACCGCGTGGTGGCGGAGGTGAACCAAGGTGGGGATTTGGTGGAAAGCGTTTTGCGCCAGATCGACCCGTTGGTGTCGTACCGCGCCGTTAGGGCCACGCGGGGCAAGGTGGTGCGCGCCGAGCCTGTGGCGGCGCTTTATGAGCAGGGGCGGGTCTGCCATTTGCCCAATCTTGGGGCGCTGGAGGCGCAGATGTGCCTGATGACCAGCACCGGGTTTCAGGCCAAGGGCAGCCCGGACCGCGTGGATGCGCTGGTGTGGGCGCTGACCGATCTGATGGTGGACGCGGCCACGCATTACCAACGACCCACCGTGCGCACGCTTTAACACATTTTAATAAAATTGGATCAGATTTGGGCTCAAGCCGAGGGGGCAACGCGCCGCCCCCCAGACACGACAAAGGAGCTGACCGAGATGGTGTTCGATTTTCTGAAACGCGGTGCGGCCCCGGTGCCGGAGCAAAAAGCATCAGCGGCGGGGCCGGTGATTAACTATGGCAGTTCGGGGCGGGTGGCGTGGAGCCCGCGCGATGCGGTGAGCCTGACCAAGACGGGGTTCCTTGGCAACCCAATCGGGTTTCGGGCGGTCAAGATGATTGCGGAAACCGCGGCGGCGATGCCGTTGGTTTTGCAAGATACTTTGCGCCGCTATGAGGTGCATCCGCTGATGTCGCTGGTCAAGCGCCCGAACCAAATGCAGGGCCGCGCGGAGTTGTTGGAGGCGCTTTATGGGCAACTTTTGCTGTCGGGCAATGCCTATATTGAGGCGGTCCAGGGGCCAGCGGTGTTGCCTGCGGAATTGCATGTGCTGCGGTCGGACCGGATGCATTTGGTGCCGGGGGCGGATGGTTGGCCTGTGGCCTATGACTATACCGTGGGGAACCGGAAGCATCGGTTTGACATGACGGGGGAGTTGAAACCGATTTGCCATATTCGCAATTTCCACCCGCAAGATGACCATTACGGCTTTTCACCAATGCAAGCGGCGGCGGTTGCGCTGGATGTGCATGTGGCGGCGTCGCATTGGTCCAAAGCGCTGCTGGACAATGCCGCACGGCCCAGCGGTGCGATTGTTTACAAGGGGTTGGATGGCCAATCGCAACTGACCAGTGACCAGTATGATCGTTTGCTGAATGAGATGGCATCGCATCATCAAGGCGCGCGCAATGCGGGCAGGCCGATGTTGCTGGAAGGCGGCCTTGATTGGAAACCGATGGGGTTTAGCCCGTCTGACATGGAATTTCAGAAAACCAAAGAGGCGGCGGCGCGCGATATTGCCATCGCCTTTGGGGTGCCGCCGATGCTGTTGGGGATACCCGGCGATGCGACCTATGCCAATTATCAAGAAGCGAACCGCGCGTTTTTCCGGCTGACGGTGTTGCCGTTGGTGTCGAAAGTCACCGCCGCGCTATCGTTTTGGCTGTCGGCGTTTTCGGGTGAGGAGGTCGAGTTTAAGGCCGATCTGGACCAAGTGGCGGCGCTGGCCGGCGAGCGCGACCAGCAATGGGCGCGGATTGGTGGTGCGGATTTCCTGACGCCAGCGGAAAAGCGTGGGCTGTTGGGCCTGCCAGCGCTGGCTGAGGATGAATGAGCCTGCGCGGCAAGGATGCGGGCGGGTCGCGGTATCTGTACGACAGTTTTGATGCGGCAGCGGCGCGAATAGAGGCAAATGAGCGCGTGGCGGAGGAACGCTGGACGGGGCTGGAATACCGGCTGGGCCAGATTGAGGGCAGTCTGGAGCGGCTGGAAAAGCGCATTTGGCTGGGGGTTTACGGGGTCGTGGCCTTTCTGCTGGCGCAGGGGGCCGAGGCGGTGCTGTCGGCGGCAATGAGGTGAAATGATGGGATATTTTGAAGGATTTGGCGCGTTGGAACGCAAGTTTCATGTGCCGGAAGCGGGGCTGATTGTGACGGATGGCAGGGTGATTGAAGGCTATGCCAGCTTGTTTGGCAAGCGCGATCAGGGCGGCGATGTGGTGCAAAAAGGCGCCTATGCGGCCAGTCTGAAGGCGCTGGCGGGGGCGGGGCGGCGGGTGAAAATGCTGTGGCAGCATGACCCGGCGCAGCCCATTGGCGTGTGGGACGAGGTACGCGAGGACGGCGTGGGCCTGTATGTGAAGGGCCGGATTTTGGCGGATGTCGAAAAGGGGCGCGAGGCGGTGGCGCTGCTGGCGGCGGGCGCGATTGACGGGCTTTCCATCGGTTATCGCACGTTGCGAGTCGAAAAAGATGGCAAGGGCCAACGGCTTTTGTCGGAGCTGGAGCTGTGGGAGGTGTCGCTGGTGACGTTTCCCATGCTGCCAGAAGCGCGGGTGGCGGCAAAGGGCGATGCCTTGGGCAACACCTGGGCGAGTGTGGCGCAGATCCTTGAGGATGCGCGCCGGGAGTTGGCGGCCCGCTGAGGCGGGCGCTGGGTGAACCCTTGAAAGGACATGAGGATGACCGATGCAAAGGCACGGGCCGGGGAAGGTTTGCCCCACGGCGCGGCGGTGGATGTGAAATCTGCCATGATGGGTTTTTTGAACGAATTCAGCGGCTTTCGGGCCGAAGTGAAGACTGCATTGCAACAACAGGAAGAGCGTATGACCATGCTTGATCATAAAACGATGACTTACGGGCGGCCCGCCTTATCGGCGACTGCCGAGGCCGATGTGCCGCATACCAAAGCGTTTGACGCCTATTTGCGGTCTGGCGATGATGACGGGCTGCGCGGTTTGGTGCTGGAAGGCAAAGCGCTGAACACCGCCGTGAATGGCGATGGTGGGTTTTTGGTGGACCCGCAGACGGCGGACAGCATTAAGTCGATGTTGGTGTCGACCAGTTCGATCCGAGCGATTGCGAATGTGGTGAATGTTGAGGCATCAAGCTTTGACGTTTTGATTGACCGGTCCGAAGTGGGCAGCGGTTGGGCCACGGAAATTGGCGCGCAGGCGGAAACGGTGACCCCGATTGTTGAGCGGATTTCGATCCGTTTGCACGAACTGTCGGCGATGCCGAAGGCCAGCCAGCGGTTGCTGGACGACAGCGCGTTTGATGTTGAAGGGTGGCTGGCGGGCAAGATTGCCACGCGGTTTATCCGGGCGGAATCGGCGGCGTTTGTGTCGGGTGATGGCATTGACAAGCCCAAAGGGTTTTTGCTGCCTGCCAAGGTGGCCAATGCGAGCTGGGCGTGGGGCAGCCTTGGCTATGTCGCGACGGGGGCTGCGGGTGATTTTGCAGCGACCAATGCGGCGGATGCGATTATCAATTTGGTGTATTCGCTGTCGGCCACCTACCGTGCGAATGGCACGTTTGTGATGAATTCCAAAACCGCCGGGGCCGTGCGCAAGATGAAGGATGCCGATGGGCGTTTCCTTTGGTCGGACGGGTTGTCGGCGGGCGAGCCTGCGCGCTTGATGGGGTACGGCGTCCTGATTTGTGAGGATATGCCGGATATTGCAGCCAATGCCTATGCGATTGCGTTTGGTGATTTTGCCAGCGGTTACACGATTGCCGAGCGCCCCGATTTGCGCGTGATGCGCGATCCCTTTAGCGCGAAACCGCATGTTTTGTTCTATGCGACCAAGCGGGTTGGCGGCGATGTGTCCGACTTTGCGGCGATTAAGCTGCTGAAATTCGCAGTCTCCTAAGGGGGTGCGAGTGACCTGGCCCTTGGGTTTGGGCTGGGTCCTTTGGGTGCGCGCGGGGGGGTGGGGTTTTGAGGCTGCCCCCCGCCCGGGTCGTCTAGCTGCTCCCACCCGTTCGAGCGATGCGGGGTGCGTGCCCAGAATTACACAGGTTTGGCAGCGAAATTAGTGGAGAATTTGGATGTATTTGATCGAGCAAACAACGGTTCCCACGGCGGCGCTGCCGGTGCAGGCGCTGAAAAACCATTTGCGGCTGGGCACCGGTTTTGCCGATGACGGGCTGCAAGATGGATTGGTGGAAAGCTATTTGCGGGCGGCGATGGCGGCGATTGAAGGGCGGATTGGCAAGGTGCTGATTGCGCGCAGTTTCACATGGAGTTTGGACGATTGGCGGCGCGGGGGGGAGCAAGCGTTGCCTGTGGCCCCGGTGTCGGTAGTCAGCCAGATTGCGCTGTTGGACCGGGCGGGTGTGGCGGAGGTGGTGCCAGCGAGCGCTTACCGTTTGGTGCAAGATATGCACCGCCCGCGGGTGCAGGCGGCTGGGTTTATGCTGCCGCAAGTGCCGATGGATGGCGGGATTGAGATTACTTTTGTCGCAGGATTTGGCCCGGCCTGGGGCGATGTGCCTGCCGATTTGGCGCAAGCGGTGTTGATGCTGGCGGCGGAATATTACGAGGGCCGCCATGACGGGGGCCAAGGTGCGGGCGGTTTGCCGTTGGCCGTGGTCACGTTGATCGAACGCTGGCGCACGGTGCGGGTGCTGGGGGGGGCGGGGGCATGAAGGTGGTGCATCTGTCGCGGCCTTTGGTGCTGGAGGGCGCGGTTGAACTGGCCGATGGCATGGGCGGGTTGACGCGGAGTTGGGGTGCGTTGGGCACGCTGTGGGCCGAGGTTTTGCCGGGCACCGGGCGCGATGTGGCGGGCGAGGAGGTGGTGGTGTCCACCGTGCCGTATCGAATCACGGTGCGCGGTGCGCCGCAGGGGGCGGCATCGCGGCCCCAAGTGGGCCAGCGGTTTCGCGACGGCGCCCGCGTGTTTGCGATTTTGGCGGTGACGGAGCGCGACGAGGACGGGCGGTATTTGGTGTGCTTTGTGCGCGAGGAGGTTTTGCCATGAGCTATGGTTCGGCGGCGGCGTTGCAGGCGGCGGTTTATGCGCAATTGACCAGTGCGGCGGCCCTTGCGGGGGTGTTGGTGGTGGATGCGGTGCCAACGGGCAGCGGTGCGGGGACGTTTGTGTTGATTGGCCCGGAGGAGGTGATTGACCAAGCCGATAAAACCGGCGGCGGGGCGGAGCATCGTTTGGTGGTTTCGGTGATTTCGGACGCGACTGGGTTTGCGGCGGCCAAGGCGGTTGCGGTGGCGGTGTCGGACGCGCTGGACGATGCGTCGTTGGTTTTGACGCGGGGGCGGTTGGTCAGTTTGCGATTTTTGCGAGCGCGGGCGCAGCGGTTGGATGCGGGCGGCGCGCGGCGCATTGACCTGAGTTTTCGGGCGCGGCTTGAGGATTAAGGTTTGACCCTAGGGGTCTGTTTTTGATGCAATAAATGGAGATAAGCAATGGCTGTGCAAAGCGGAAAAGATCTGCTGATCAAGCTAGATATGGTTGGCGATGGCAGCTTTGAGACGATTGCGGGGCTGCGCGCGTCGCGGATCAGTTTCAACGCGGAGACGGTGGATGTGACCAGTTTGGAAAGCACCGGCGGCTGGCGCGAGTTGCTGGCGGGGGCGGGTGTGAAAACAGCGTCCATTTCCGGGTCGGGGGTGTTTCGTGATGCGGGCACGGATGAACGCGCGCGCCAGATTTTCTTTGATGGAGAAATCCCGCTATTTCAGGTGATTATCCCTGATTTTGGTGTGGTGGAGGGGGCGTTTCAACTGTCGTCGATCGAATATGCGGGCAGCCATAACGGCGAGGCGACGTATGAGATGACGATGGTTTCGGCCGGCGCGCTGACCTTTACGGCGCTGTAATGGCGAACCCTTGGACGGGTGAGGTGGCCGTGGTGCTTGATGGCCAGCGCCATGTGGCCAAGCTGACGCTGGGGGCGCTGGCGGAGTTGGAGGCCGTGCTGGAAACCGGGACGCTGATTGAATTGGTGGAACGGTTTGAGGCGGGGCGGTTTTCAACGCGCGACGTGTTGGCGCTGCTGGTGGCGGGGCTGCGGGGCGGTGGTTGGCAAGGGTCGGCTGCGGATTTGCGCTGTGTCGAGATTGGCGGCGGCCCGGTGGAGGCGGCGCGGGTGGCGGCGGAATTGCTGGCGCGGGCGTTTTCTGTGCCGGGGGAGGCCTGAGCGATGGATTGGGCGGGGCTGATGCAGGTGGGCCTGCATGTTTTGGGGCTGGCGCCCGCCGATTTCTGGCGGCTGACCCCGGTGGAATTGCGCATCAAACTGGGGGCGGCGGCGGTCGCTGCCCCTTTGAGCCGCGCGCGCTTGGAAGATTTGGCGCGCGCCTTTCCGGATGTAAAAAGGGAGCCTGAGCATGGCGGATATTGAGCGGTTGGAGGACCAGATCGCGGCGCTGGAGGTGTCGCTGGAGGGGACGGGCGGCATGGTGGCGGCGTTTGACGGCGAGTTGGGGCGGATGCGCGAGAGTTTGGTGTTTACCGGGCGCGAGGTCACCACGCTGTCCAACAGCATGGGCGGCGGTTTGCGGCGTGCGTTTGATGGCGTGGTGTTTGACGGGATGAAGCTGTCGGACGCGCTGAAGGGTGTGGCGAAAACCATGAGCGACAGTGTGTATTCTGTTGCGATGAAACCTGTGCAAAACGCGCTGGGGGGATTGGTGGCGAATGGGCTGGGGTCAGTTTTGGGCGGGGTAATGCCCTTTGCCAATGGCGGTGCGTTTTCGCAAGGCCGGGTGATGCCGTTTGCCAAGGGGGGCGTTGTATCGCAGCCCACGAACTTTCCGATGCGTGGCGGGATGGGGTTGATGGGCGAGGCGGGACCGGAGGCGATTATGCCGCTGGCGCGCGGGGCCGATGGGCGGCTGGGCGTGCAGGCGGGGGGCGGCGGGCGGCCCGTGACGGTGGTGATGAACATCTCCACCCCCGATGTGGCCGGGTTTCAGCGCAGCCAAAGCCAGATTGCGGCGCTGGCCTCGCGGGCGTTGTCGCGCGGCCAGCGCAATAAGTAAGGAGATATGGAATGGGATTTCACGAGATAAGGTTTCCGGCGAACTTGAGCTTTGGCTCGGTCGGCGGACCAGAGCGGCGCACCGAGATTGTGACGCTGGCCAACGGGTTTGAAGAGCGCAACACACCTTGGGCCCATTCGCGCAGGCGCTATGATGCGGGCGTGAGTTTGCGCAGTTTGGATGATGTGGAGGCGCTGATTGCGTTCTTTGAAGCGCGGCGCGGGCAGTTGTTCGGGTTTCGCTGGAAAGATTGGTCGGATTACAAATCTTGCCTGCCATCCAAGGTGCCGGGGGCGCTGGACCAGTTGATTGGGCGGGGCGATGGGGTGTCGGTGACGTTTCAGTTGAGCAAAACCTATGCGTCGGGGGAGCAGACTTACACGCGGCCTGTGATCAAGCCAGTCGTTGGCAGTGTGAAACTGGCGCTGGCGGGTGACCCCAAGGTGGAGAGTTTGGAGTTTACAGTGGATCCGAACACCGGGGTAATCACTTTTCCGACGCCCCCCGATGAAGGCGTGCGGATCTCGGCGGGGTTTGAATTTGATGTGCCGGTGCGGTTTGATACGGACCGCATCCAGACATCCGTACAGTCGTTCAAAGCGGGTGATGTGCCGTCGGTGCCTGTTGTAGAGCTGCGGGTTTGATGGGCGCGCGGGAGGCGCTGTATGCGCATCTGGCCAGTGGGGCGACCACCGTTTGCCGGGCGTGGGAAATTGCGCGCAAGGATGGGGTTTGGTTTGGGTTCACCGATCATGACCGTGATTTGGTGTTTGGTGGCAAGGTTTACAAAGCCAATTCGGGGCTGACGGCGCGGGCGTTGCAGCAGACCACGGGCCTGTCGGTGGACAACACTGAGGCGATGGGCGCGTTGTCGGATTTGGCCGTATCAGAGGCGGATATTCTGGCGGGGCGGTTTGATGGTGCGGGGTTGATTGGCTGGCAGGTGAATTGGGCCAACCCAGAGGACCGCGCGTTGACGTTTCGCGGCACAATCGGTGAGATTGCGCGGGCGGGTGGCGCGTTTCAAGCCGAACTGCGGGGGTTGACCGAAGTGTTGAACCAGCCACAAGGGCGCGCGTTTCAGCGCAGTTGTGCGGCGGTGTTGGGGGATGCGGGATGCAAGTTTAACCTTTTGCAACAGGGGTTTACGCAAACCGTTGTGGTTGTGGAGGTGACGCAAAACCGAGCGTTTCGGTTTGTGGGTTTGCCGGGTGTCGCCCCGCGTTGGTTCGATTCGGGACGATTGACGGTGATATCGGGGGCCGCTGTGGGCTTGGTCGGGGTGATCAAGGCGGACCGGGATGTGCAAGGCCAGCGCGAGGTTGAGGTTTGGCAGCAAATCCCCGCGGCGGTTGTGGTGGGTGATACACTGCGGCTGGAGGCGGGGTGTGACAAGCGGGCCGAAACGTGCCGATTGAAGTTCGCGAATTTCGCGAATTTTCGAGGGTTTCCAGATATTCCGGGTGAGGATTGGCTGGCGTCTTATCCGGTGTCGTCACAGGTTAACCGGGGCGGGAGTTTGGTGCGATGACGCCAGCCCAAGTGCGGATTGTGGCGGAGGCGCGGGGCTGGATTGGTACGCCTTATGTGCATCAAGCCAGTTGCAAGGGGGCAGGGACCGATTGTTTGGGCCTGCTGCGCGGCGTTTGGCGCGCTTTGCACGGGCCAGAGCCGGAACTGGTGCCTGCCTATACCGCCGATTGGGCGGAGCCTTTGCGCGACGAGATTTTGCTGCGCGCGGCCTGTCGTTGGTTGGTGCGCAAGCCGATAGAGGCGGGGGCTGTGGGCGATGTTTTGCTGTTTCGGATGCGTGACGGCAGTGTTGCCAAACATCTGGGGATTGCGGGGTCTGAGGGGCCCAGCCTTAGCTTTATCCACGCCTATACCGGGCATGGTGTCATTGAAAGCCCACTGTCAGAGCCGTGGGCGCGCCGCGTGGTGGCGCGGTTTGAATTTCCATAAAGGAGTGCTGTGAATGGCGACGATCCTTCTGTCTGCTGTTGGTGCCGCCGCTGGGGCGGGGTTTGGGGGCACTGTTTTGGGCCTGTCGGGAGCGGTTATTGGCCGTGCGGTTGGGGCCACTTTGGGGCGGGTCATTGACCAGCGGTTGATGGGGGCCGGATCGGATGCCGTGGAGACGGGGCGGGTGGAGCGGTTCCGGTTGACCGGCGCGTCTGAGGGGGCGGCGGTGCCGCAGGTTTACGGGCGGATGCGGGTTGCGGGGCAAGTGATTTGGGCGACGCAGTTTGTGGAAAACCCCACCACCACAGGCGGTGGGGGGGGCGGCAAAGGAGCGCCCAAAACGGCGCCTGCGGCGCGTGTGACGACATATTCTTATAGCGTCAGCTTTGCTGTGGCGCTGTGTGAGGGCGAGATTTCCACGGTTGGCCGGATCTGGGCCGATGGGATTGAGATTGACCGCGACAGCATCAACCTGCGGGTTTATCGCGGCACAGAGACGCAATTGCCAGACCCGAAAATTGAGGCAGTTGAAGGGCTTGGTAACGCCCCTGCCTATCGCGGGATTGCGTATGTTGTTTTGGAAAGTCTGGATATTGGTCGGTTTGTCAACCGCGTGCCGCAAATGACGTTTGAGGTGGTGCGGCCCGCGCAAGGGGATTACGCGCAGACCACCACCGATTTGACGCGGGCCGTGCGGGCCGTGGCGATGATGCCGGGCACGGGGGAATATGCGCTGGCGACAACCGCGCTTTATTACAATGATGGACCGGGCCTTGCGCGCAGTGCAAATGTCAATTCACCATCTGGTAAGGCGGATTTTGTGACATCGTTGCGCCAAATGCGCGGCGAGATACCGAATGTGGGGTCGGTGTCGCTGATCGTGTCTTGGTTTGGCGATGATCTGCGCTGTGGCGCGTGCCAAGTGATGCCCAAGGTGGAGCAAAACCTGCAAGATGCCCAAGGGATGCTGTGGCGTGCGGGCGGTATCACGCGTGGCCAAGCGCAGATTATTGTCAAGGATGCGGGTCGGTCTGTTTATGGTGGGACGCCATCGGATATGTCGGTTATCCAGTCAATCCAAGCGGTGCGCGCCGGTGGGCAAGAGGTGATGTTTTACCCGTTCATCTTGATGGATCAGATGGCGGGGAATGGGCGCACTGACCCTTATACCGGGGCTGCCGATCAAGCGGTTCTGCCGTGGCGCGGGCGGATTACGTTGTCGACAGCACCCGGCCGTGCGGACAGCCCAGACCGGACTGGGGCGGCGGTGGCGGAAGTGGCAGCCTTTTTTGGCACGGCGCAGGTTTCCCATTTTACGCTGTCGGGAGGTCTTGTGTCCTATTCCGGGCCTGCGGAATGGCGGTATCGGCGGTTTATTTTGCATTACGCCTATTTGTGTGTTGCGGCGGGCGGGGTCGATGCGTTTTGTATCGGGTCCGAGATGCGCGGCTTGACCCATATTCGGGGCGCTGGTGACAGCTTTCCGGCTGTTATTGCCTTGCGCCAATTGGCGGCGGAGGTGCGCGCGATTTTGGGGCCGAACACCAAGATAAGCTATGCTGCGGATTGGTCCGAGTATTTTGGATTGCAGGCCGATGGGAATGTCTATTTCCACCTTGATCCGTTGTGGGCGGATACCAACATCGATTTCATCGGCATCGACAATTACATGCCGTTGTCCGATTGGCGCGATGCGGACGATCATGCGGATATTGCGTTTTCATCCATCTATAACTTGGACTATCTGCGCGGCAATGTGATGGGCGGCGAGGGGTATGATTGGTATTATGACAGCGCTGAGGGGGAGGCCGCACAGCGCCGCCTGCCAATTGAGGATGGCGCGTATGATGAGCCGTGGGTTTACCGCTACAAGGACCTGAAAAACTGGTGGCTGAACCCGCATCACAACCGGATTTCCGGGCAGCGCCAGCTGGTTTCGACCGATTGGGTGCCGCAGTCCAAGCCGTTCCGCTTCACCGAATATGGCTGTGCGGCAATCAACATGGGCACCAATGAACCGAACAAGTTCTTGGACCCGAAATCGTCGGAATCCAGCCTGCCTAAGCAGTCAAACGGGCTGCGCGATGATACGATTCAGATGCAGTATTTGCGGGCGATGACGCAGGCCTGGGCTTTGCCTGCGAACAACCCCACATCAATGATTTATGGTGGGGCGATGGTGGATATGTCGCGCGCACATGCTTGGGCATGGGATGCGCGGCCTTTTCCGCAGTTCCCAAACACTTTGGCGATTTGGTCGGATGGTGACAACTATTCGCGCGGGCATTGGTTGACCGGGCGCGGTACCAATGTGCCGTTGGCATTGGTGGTGGCGGAGATTTGTGAGCGGTCTGGCTTGGCCGATTTTGACGTATCGCGGTTGTACGGCGTGGTGCGCGGCTTTGCGCCGGATGGGGTTGGAACGGCGCGTGCAGCCTTGCAGCCGTTGATGCTGGCTTACGGGTTTGAAGCGGTGGAACGGGATGGGATTTTGCTGTTCCAGATGCGCGGCGATCAGCGGGCCGTTGCGGTGGACCCGGCGCGATTGGTGGAAACCACTGCGCTGGAAGGCACGTTGGAAACCATGCGCACGCCCGAGGCGGAAACTGCGGGGCGTGTCAGGTTGACTTTTATCGAGGCGGAGGCTGATTTTGGCAACCGTCAGGTGGAAGCGGTTTTCCCGGATGAGGAAAGCTTTGGCGTGTCGCAAGGGGATGTGGCGCTGGCGCTGACGGATGGTGAAGGGCGCAGCATCGCGGAGCGTTGGCTGTCTGAGGCGCGGGTGTCACGCGATACGGCGCGGTTTGCGTTGCCGCGTTCTATGGCACATTTGGGCGCGGGGGATGTGGTGGGTCTTGCTGGTCAAACTTACCGCATTGACCGTGTGGAACAATCCGAATCCGCGTTGATTGAAGCGGTGCGGACGGAACGGCAGGTATACACCCCGGCCGATACGGTGGAGACGCGGCGCCAAGTCAACCCATTTGTGCCTGCGGCCCCCGTGTTCCCTTTATTCTTGGATTTGCCTTTGCTGACGGGCGAAGAGGTCGAACATGCCCCCCATATTGCAGTAACGGCGCGCCCGTGGCCCCAATCTGTGGGGGTGTGGATCGCGGTTACAGATGCCGGTTACAACATCAACCGCGTGATCACCCGGCCTGCAGTTTTGGGGATTACGCAAAGCCCGCTTGGGGCAGCACAGCCGGACCTTTGGGACCGCGCAGCACCGTTGCGCGTGAAGCTGAGCAATGGGGAATTGTCCAGTGCGGTTCAGCTTGACCTGTTGGCGGGTGCAAATGCCTTTGCGATTGGGGATGGCAGTTCAGACAATTGGGAGGTTGTGCAGTTTCGCGATGTGGCCCTGATTGCACCTGATATCTATGATCTTGGCCATGCTTTGCGCGGGCAGGTGGGCACGAATGGGGCAATGCCCGCTGTCTGGCCGCCGGGCAGTTTTGTGGTCTTGCTGGAGCCGTCTTTGACCCAAATTGATGTGGCGCTGTCTGCGCGGGGATCGGCGCGCAACTACCGCATCGGGACTTTGGCGCGGGGTGTGGATGACCCAAGTGTCATTCACCGGGTTGAGGCGTTTTCCGGGATCGGTTTGCGGCCCTATTCACCCGCCCACCTGAAGGTGAAAGCCTTGGCCAGCGGTGACTTGATGGTCGGTTGGACGCGGCGAACCCGGATAGACGGCGACAATTGGGCGGCGTTTGAGGTGCCGCTGGGCGAGACACAGGAGCAATATTTGTTGCGGATTGTGCGCGCTGGGTCTGTGGTGCGCGAAGTGACGGTCGCACACCCAAACTGGATCTACGCGGCCGGGATGAAAGCGGTGGATGCGGGTGAAACGCTGTTGGTGGCGCAATTGTCCGACCGCTTTGGTCCAGGTCCATTTGCCGAACTGCCCTTGGTGTGATGGGCAGAAAATGCGACAGATCTTGATTGGTGACGTGATTGCAGCGGCGCGTTCGGTTTTGAACGTGCCGCGCGATGTGCGGGCGCGCAGGCTTGTACAGCTGTTGGACCAAGCGCTTGTTGCGGATAAGGTGACCAAGCGCACGGGGCGCCCGCATTTTGCATGGGGGAATGGCAGCCTGATGGCCGCCTGTCCACAACGGCATCACAAGGATGCGCCGCCTTTGGCGGAGCAGGCGTATCTGGAGGCGCTGCGTGACACGATCGACCAAGTGATCCTTTGGAAACAAAGGGATTCATCACAGACGCGGCATCACGGCTGAAACCTTGCGCAACTGGTGGACCATTAGGCAGGTCGTGGCCTATAATAGATCCAAAGTGATGCAAGGAGATGGGCCATGGCCGAACAAAAACAAAATCTTGCGGCGGTTGATCCGGTGTGGCGGCGGGTCTGCGACGAGGCGGTTCAGGCCATCGCAAACGAGCCCCTGTTGGGGGGGCTGATCCATTCAAGCGTGCTGCACCATGCCTCGTTTGAACGGGCTTTGGCCTATCGGTTTTCGTTAAAACTGGCATCTGGCGAAATGAGCGAGCAGATTTTGCGCGAAATCGCGGACGAAGCGTTTGCGGCTGATACCACGCTGGGGCGGGCGGCGCGGGCGGATATTATGGCGGTGCTGGAGCGTGATCCGGCTTGCAGTCGGTTCTTGCAGCCACTGCTGTTTTTCAAAGGGTTTCAAGCAGTCCAAGCTTACCGCATCGCGCATTGGCTGTGGCATCAAGGGCGGCGCGATTTGGCGTATTTTGTTCAGATGCGCGTGTCCGAAGTGCTTGGTGTTGATATTCATCCCGCGGCCAAACTGGGGCGCGGGATTATGATCGACCACGCCCATTCGATTGTGATTGGTGAAACGGCGGTGGTGGGCGACAACGTGTCCATGCTGCATTCCGTGACCTTGGGCGGGACTGGCAAGGAAGATGGTGATCGCCACCCCAAGATCGGCGATGGCGTTTTGATTGGCGCGGGTGCCAAGGTTTTAGGCAATATCAAGGTGGGGTACTGTTCGCGCATCGCAGCAGGTTCCGTGGTTTTGCAAGATATTCCGCCCTGCAAGACGGTTGCAGGCATCCCGGCGCGTGTGGTGGGGGAGGCGGGGTGTGATCAGCCGTCCATCATGATGAACCAAGTGTTCGACGGTTAAGGTCTAGCTGTCAGACATGAAAAAGCCCGGCTGCGATATGCAGCCGGGCTTTTTTTGTTTTAATGGGGCGATTAGGCCAGCATCGACATCGGATTTTCCAGATTGTCGATCACTGCCGCAAGGAACGCGGCCCCCAATGCCCCGTCGATCACGCGGTGATCCACGGACAGGGTCATTGACATCACGGTGGCCACCACAATGTCGCCTGCTGCGTTGACCACTGGCTTTTTCACCCCAGCACCGACCGCGAGGATGGAGCCGTGCGGTGGATTGATCACGGCGTCGAAATTATCGACCCCCATCATCCCAAGGTTGGAAATCGCGAAACTGCCACCTTGGTATTCATGCGGGGCCAGCTTTTTCGTTTTCGCGCGGCCTGCCAGATCTTTCATCTCCGCAGAAAGCGCCGATAGCGACTTTTGATGGGCGTCGCGCAAGACGGGGGTGAACAGGCCCCCTTCGATCGCCACGGCCACGGCCACGTCGGATGGTTTCAGCTTCAAAATCCGGTCGCCTGCCCAAACGGCGTTGCAATCGGGTACCTCTTGCAGCGCATTGGCGCAGGCTTTGATGATGAAATCGTTGATCGACAGCTTGACCCCGCGCCCCTCCAACTGCTTGTTCAGCGTGGCGCGGAAGGCCATCAGCGCATCTAACTGCACATCGCGGCGCAGGTAGAAATGTGGGATGGTCTGTTTGGCCTCGGTCAAACGGGCGGCGATGGTTTTGCGCATCCCGTCCAGCGTGACCTCTTTGTATTCGCGGTCTGCGAACATCTTTTTCACCTGATCTGCCGATGCACCAGTGGCCAACGCCGGGGCGGTGGTCGTCGCTGGGGCAGGGGCCGCGGCGGCGGTCGTAGAAGCCGATGCTGGAGCCGAGGCTTTTGCCCCTTCGACATCTGCTTTTACAATCCGGCCATGCGGGCCGGAGCCGGTGATCTGTGTCAGATCAACGCCTTTTTCTGCGGCAATGCGCCGGGCCAAGGGCGATGCAAACACGCGCGCGCCAGCAGGTTTGGGGACTGCAGCGGCGGTTGCGGCCTCAGCTGGGGCAGAGGCAACGGCCTCCGCCTTGGGGGCTGCGGCCTTGGGATCTGCGGCTTTGGGGGCGGCAACTGCGGCAGAGGCGTCTTCGCCTTCCTCCAGCAGCACCGCGATGGGGGTGTTTACTTTCACCCCTGCCGTGCCTTCGGCCACCAGAATTTTGCCCACGATCCCTTCATCGACCGCTTCAAATTCCATCGTCGCTTTGTCGGTTTCAATCTCGGCCATGATGTCGCCGGATTTTACCATATCGCCTTCTTTGACCAACCATTTGGCCAAAGTGCCTTCTTCCATCGTCGGGGAAAGCGCGGGCATTAAGATTTGGGTCGCCATTGTGCGTTTCTCCTTAACGGTAGCAGACGGATTTAACGGCCTCGACCACTTCCGCGGTCGTGATCAATGCGTGCTTTTCAAGGCCAGCGGCATAAGGCATCGGCACGTCCTTGCCGGTGCAGTTGATCACGGGCGCGTCCAGATAGTCGAACGCGCGTTCCATGATCGTGGCCGACAGGTGGTTGCCAATCGCACCCACAGGCCAGCCTTCTTCCACCGTGACGCAGCGGTTGGTTTTCATGACCGATGCCAGCACCGTGTCGTAATCCAGCGGGCGCAGGGTGCGCAGGTCGATCACTTCGGCGGAAATGCCATCCTCGGCCAGCTTATCCGCCGCCTCCAGCGCATAGGTCATGCCGATGCCAAAGGAGATGATGGTCACATCCGTGCCTTCACGCCAGATGCGGGCCTTGCCAAAGGGAATGGTGAAATCAGGCAGGTCCGGCACCTCAAAGGATTTGCCGTACATGATTTCGTTTTCAAGGAAGATCACCGGGTTCGGGTCGCGGATCGCCTGTTTCAACAGCCCTTTTGCATCGGCGGCCGAATAGGGCATGACAACTTTCAGGCCCGGCACGGCGGCATACCACGCGGCAAAACACTGGCTGTGCTGCGCGCCCACGCGGGCGGCGGCCCCGTTGGCCCCCCGGAACACGATGGGACAGCCCATTTGGCCGCCCGACATGTAAAGGGTTTTGGCGGCCGAGTTCAGCAGATGGTCAATCGCCTGCAGCGCAAAGTTGAAGGTCATAAATTCAACGATGGGGTTGAGGCCCGCAAATGCCGACCCAACCGCGATACCGGCAAAGCCGTGTTCGGTGATAGGTGTGTCAACCACACGTTTGGGGCCAAATTCGTCCAGCATCCCTTGGCTGATTTTGTAAGCGCCTTGGTATTCGCCAATCTCTTCGCCCATCAAATACACGCGGTCGTTTGCGCGCATTTCTTCGGACATCGCCTCGCGCAGCGCCTCGCGCACGGTCATGGTTTTCATCGGCGTGCCTTCTGGCCAATCTGGCGAGGCATTGGATTTGACCGCCACAGGGGCCGATTTCGCCGCAGAACCTTTTCCGCGGGGAAGGTTTTCTTCTTTGGAATCAGTGGCTTGTTCATCATTCGTTAAGGTTTTGGCCGCGGGCGCTGCCTTAACATCATCGGCGGATTCGCCTTCTTCAACCAGCACGCAGATTGGCGTGTTGACTTTGACGTTGGCAGTGCCTTCGGCGATCAGGATTTTGCCCACGATGCCTTCGTCGACCGCTTCAAATTCCATCGTTGCTTTGTCGGTTTCAATTTCGGCCATGATCTGACCGGATTTGACGGTATCGCCTTCTTTGACCAACCATTTGGCCAATGTGCCTTCTTCCATCGTTGGGGAAAGGGCCGGCATTAGGATTTGTATTGCCATGTTTTGGGTCCCCCTCAGGCGTAAATATCTGTCCAAAGCTCTGCAAGCGCAGGCTCCGGGCTGTCTTTGGCGAATTCGGCGGCGGCGTTGACGGTTGCCTTGATTTCCTTGTCGATCACTTTCAGATCATCCTCGGACGCATGGCCGCCTTGGACCAGCAAATCGCGGACGTGATCGATGGGATCTTTTTCATCCTTCATCTTTTGCACTTCCTCGCGGGTGCGGTATTTCGCGGGGTCAGACATCGAATGGCCACGGTAACGGTAGGTCATCATTTCCAAAATATAGGGGCCATTGCCCGCGCGGCACACCGCCACAGCCTTTTCAGCGGCGGCTTTTACGGCCAGCACATCCATGCCGTCCACAGCCTCGCCCTTGATGCCATACGCGGCGCCGCGTTCCCACAATGTCTTGGAATGGGTGGAGCGTTTGACGGACGTGCCCATCGCATAGCCGTTGTTTTCAATCACGAAAACAATCGGCAGTTTCCAAAGTTCGGCCATATTGTAAGTTTCGTACACCTGGCCTTGGTTTGCCGCACCGTCACCGAAATAGGTGAACGACACGTTGTCATTGCCAAGGTATTTGTCGGCAAAGGCAAGGCCCGCACCAAGGGGTACTTGCGCGCCCACAATGCCGTGGCCACCATAAAAATGCTTCTCCTTAGAGAACATGTGCATGGAGCCGCCTTTGCCTTTTGAATAGCCGTCCTCGCGGCCCGTCAATTCGGCCATCACACCTTTTGGGTCCATCCCGCAGGCCAACATATGGCCGTGGTCGCGGTAGCTGGTGATGCGCTTGTCACCTTCTTTGGTCGCCGCCTCGATCCCCACAACAACGGCTTCTTGGCCGATGTAGAGGTGACAAAACCCCCCGATTAGGCCCATGCCGTAAAGCTGACCTGCTTTTTCCTCGAATCGCCGGATCATCAGCATTTCGCGGTAAAAGCCCATCAGGTCTTCTTTGGATGTATTTGATTTCGTGGGTTTCTTCTCTGCGGCCATCGCGCGCACCCTCCCTCAAGGATAATATAGTTCAGTGTTAAACTACTTTGAGGGATACGGAAAAACAAGGGTTTTTTGGGCGGATCAGCGGATCACGATTTCATCGGCGCGCAGATAACCCAGCACATCGCGGGCCTGTTCATCCAGCAGATCAAGGTCAAGATAGCTGTCAGACAGGCGCAGGGTAAGGTTTTGCATGCGGGCAAGTTCGATGCGCAATTCGTCGCGTTGCTGGGTCAGCACACGTTCTTCGGCGCGCAATTGGACGTGGCGGAACACGCCGTAATCGCCCTGCACGGCGGCAAAGGTGAAATAACCGCCAAGGCTGATCGCGGCGATCATCAAGAGCAGCGAGGTGATTGCTGGGCGGGATTTTGGGGTGGTCATATGCTGCCTCGTACCCTCTGACTCGGGGTTTGGAGTAGTATGGCACAGCCGATTCGCAAAGGGAATCCCCCCTTGTGGGAATTCCCTTGTTTTTGCCGGATTATCCGGCGATGGACGCCGCGTGGATGCTGGCGATCGCGTGGCCCAGCGTTGCGTCAAATTCGGCATCGGTTTGCTGCGCGCTCAGCCCTTCGGACAACGCGCGGCTGAAGCTGGCGATGATGCCTTGGTTTTGCGCAAGGATGGCGTTGGCTGCGTCGCGGGCATGGCCGCCGGACAGGGCGACGACCTTCATCACGCCGGGATGATCCACCAAAGCTTTGTAATGGTTGGCGTTTGTGGGCAGCGACAGTTTCAGCATCACCTGTTGGCCTTTTGGCAGCAGGTCCAGATGGCGCAGCAGGGCGGTTTGCAGCAGCGCCTCCGCCTCCGCCTTGTCGGCGATCGAAATGGTGACTTCCGGCTCCAAGATTGGCATCAGGCCAGCGGTAGTGATTTGCGCACCCACGGCGAATTGCTGCGCCACGATCGCCTCAATCCCCTTGGCGTTTGCGGCGTTAATGACAGAGCGTTCTTTGGTGCCAAAAATCCCGCCCTTTGCCGCGCGGGCCAAAAGCGCGTCCAGATCGGGCATCGGTTTCATCAGCTGCACGCCGTCTGCCTCCGCCTCCAGCCCTTTGTCGATTTTCAAAAACGGCACCACACCGCGCTTTTCCCACAGATAGGTCGCGGTGGGCAGGCCATCGACCATGCGGTCCATCGTTTGTTCAAACAAAATGGCCCCGACCACTTTATCGCCCGTAAAGGCGGGCGATTGCATGATGCGGGCGCGCATGGCATGGATCAAATCATACATTTCGGCGTCGGTGCTATAGGCATTTTGCGCCACGCCATATAGCCCCAGCGCCTTTGGCGTCGATCCGCCCGATTGGTCCAGCGCCGCGATAAAGCCCGCGCCGCGTTGCATCTGTTGGGTCATTGCGCTGTTTGGCATGGGCTATCCTATCGGTGACAAAGGGCCGTTGGCCCGGTTGGCACCCCCATAGCGACAAGCGTGTAGGCGTTCAATTCTGTTGGCGCTAACGGGTTGTAAATAAGGTCAATTGAGATGTTTCACCCGACCGTAGGCGCCAGCGATCAGTCTTTTAACGCCGCGATGCCGGGCAAATCCTTTCCTTCCATCCACTCCAAAAACGCGCCGCCCGCGCTGGAGATATAGGTGAATTGATTTGCCACCCCGGCCTTGTTCAAGGCCGCAACCGTATCGCCGCCGCCCGCGACCGACACTAGGCTGCCTGCTATGGTCAACGTGCCTACGGCCTGCGCAGCGGCGTTGGTGGCGGCGTCAAAGGGGGCGATTTCAAACGCGCCCAAGGGGCCATTCCAGATCAGCGTGCGGGCCTGCGTGAAAACGGCCACGATTTTGGCAACGGTTTGCGGCCCGGCGTCCAAAATCATTGCATCCGCCGGGCAATCGCCCACGGGCAAGGTGTCAGACGCGGCCCCCGCCTTAAATTGGCGCGCCACCACGATGTCGTGGGGCAGGTGGATGGTGCAGCCTGCGGCGGTCGCCTTGGCCAAAATCGCCAGTGCGGTATCGGCCATGTCGCGTTCGGCCAGACTTTTGCCCACCTCAATCCCTTGGGCGACCAAAAACGTGTTGGCCATGCCGCCACCGATCACCAGATGATCGACTTTGGTCACCAGGTTGCCGATCAAATCCAGCTTGGTTGATACTTTGGCCCCACCCACTACGGCCACCAACGGCCGCGTCGGCGCACCCAAGGCAGCATCAAGCGCTGTCAATTCGGCTTGCATCAAACGGCCCGCGCAATGGGGCAGCAGGCGCGCGATGCCTTCGGTGCTGGCATGCGCGCGGTGGGCGGCAGAAAAGGCGTCATTGACGTAAATATCGCCCAAGGCGGCAAGGCTGGCGGCCATCATGGGGTCGTTTTTCTCCTCGCCCGCGTGGAAACGGGTGTTTTCCAGCAAGACGACCTCGCCGGCTTCCATCGCGGAAATGGCGGTTTTGGCAGGCCCGCCGATACAATCTGTGGCGAAATGCAGCTTTACGGGGCCCAGTGCGGCTTGCAGGGCCGGCACAATTTGCGCCAAACTCATCGCGGGCACAACTTGCCCTTTGGGGCGGTCAAAATGCGCCAGCAAAACGGGTTTGCCGCCCGCCGCCAAAATATCGGTGATCGTGGGGATGATGCGATCAATCCGGGTAGTGTCGGTGACTTGACCGTTTTCCATCGGCACGTTCACATCGACCCGCACAAGGGCCACTTTGCCCGCAAGGGTCATGTCGTCCAGCGTTTTCCAAGCCATTTGGGCCTCCCATTCATTCAGCCCTTTCCATCCTATCGGGGGGCCGCCGTCAAGGTTTGGGCGGGGCTTGATGGGGTTTGCCCTTTTCAATGGGCCTTTGGGCTATTAGATTGTGGGCATAAATGAACAGGAGGCCCAGATGGCTGAGTATAAAGACCCCGAAAACACCGTTTTGATCGAACTTAAAGGCGGCACGGTTGTGATTGAGCTGTTGGCCGATGTGGCCCCGCTGCACACCGCCCGGATGAAGGCGCTGGCGCGCGCTGGCGCTTATGACAACGTGTGTTTTCACCGCGTGATTGATGGGTTTATGGCCCAGACCGGCGATGTGGAACATGGCGATATGGAAGACGGGTTCAACCTGCGCCGCGCGGGCACAGGCGGCTCCGATATGCCCGACGTAAAGGCAGAATTTTCCAAACTGCCCCATGCACGCGGCACGTTGGGGGCGGCGCGGTCGTCCAACCCGGATTCGGCCAACAGCCAATTTTTCATCAGCTTCAAGGACAATGACTTCTTGAATGGGCAATATACGGTTTATGGCCGCGTGATTTCCGGGATGGAACATGTCGATGCCATCGCCAAGGGAGAGCCGCCCGCAGCCCCCGACCGGATGATTTCGGTCAAGGTGGCCGCAGATGCGTAAGGAAAACATGATCGCAGGCGGCGTTTTCGCGCTGGGGCTGGCGGTTTTGGGCGGCTGGACGCTGTCCCATACAGCAAGCCCTGCGATGGCGCAGGCTGTCGACGGGCCGGGGCCGAATTTGGTGATTGCGGTGGACGGCACGGCAAAAGGGACGGTCGTGATCGACATGCTGTCCGATCTGGCACCCTTGCATGTGGCGCAGATCACCGCGCTTGCGGTATCCGGGGCCTATGATGGTGTGGTGTTTCACCGCGTGATTGATGGGTTCATGGCGCAGACCGGCGATGTGGAATTTGGAAAATCCAGCGGTGACACCTCGCAGGCGGGGATGGGCGGGTCGTCGATGCCCGACATCAAGGCAGAGTTTTCAAGCCAAACTTTCGATCGCGGTATCGTGGGCATGGCGCGAGGCGGCAGCCCAGATTCCGCCAACAGCCAGTTTTTCATCATGTTCGCGCCGGGGCCGTCTTTGGACAGCCAATACACGGTCGTGGGGCGCGTGATTGAAGGGATGGACGTGGTCGATCAAATCAAACGCGGCGCAGGCAGCAATGGTGAGGTCAATGGACCCGACCAGATGGTGTCCGTTACGGTGCAAAACTAACGTTTTTGCCCGCATTGCACCTTTGCGATGCGGGCAAGAAATCGCGCGCGATCCAATCTCTAACCAACTGAATTTAAAAGACTTCTCATTTTCCATTAACCGAATTTTAACCTGCGCCTGCATTTCATCTTGGCAAAAATACCTCGGGGGGTCCGGGGGGCTGGCCCCCCGGCTTACTCTCGCGGCAAGCGCCGGGTGGCAGCCCTTTAGCCCAGAACAATCAACGCGTGGCGCTTGCGGCCTGCGGTCAGTTTGATCGGCTGCGCCAGGTCGGCGGCCGTGACCATCTGCCCCTCCATCACCGCTGTGTCGTTCATCCGCGCGCCGCCTTCAACGATCAGGCGTTTTGCGTCCTTGCCGGATTTCGCGAGGCCGGAGGTGACGAACAAGGACGACACTGACAGGCCGTTGGCGAGGTCTGCGGGTGTCACGGTGAAGGTGGGCAGCTCGTCGCCGGTGCCGCCACGTTCAAACACATCGCGCGCGGTGGCTTCGGCCGCTGCCGCCGCGTCGGCGCCGTGGCACAGGGTGGTGACTTCGTTGGCGAGGATGACTTTGGCGCTGTTGATCTCGGACCCTGCCAATGCGCCCAAGCGGTCACATTCTGCGACGGGCAGTTCGGTATATAGCTTTAGGAACCGGCCCACATCGGCGTCGGTGCTGTTGCGCCAAAACTGCCAAAACTCATAGGGCGACAGCATATCGGCGTTCAGCCACATTGCGCCGCCTTGGCTTTTGCCCATTTTCTTGCCGTCCGATGTGGTCAGCAAAGGCGAGGTGAGGCCAAAGATTTGCGCGTCGATCACCCGGCGTGTCAGATCAATCCCGTTGATGATATTGCCCCATTGATCGGAGCCGCCCATCTGCAACAAACACCCGTAACGGCGGTTAAGTTCCAAGAAATCATAGGCTTGGAGGATCATATAGTTGAATTCCAGAAAAGACAGCGATTGTTCGCGGTCCAGCCGGGATTTCACAGATTCGAATGACAGCATCCGGTTGATGGAAAAATGCCGCCCAATGTCGCGCAGAAAATCAAGGTAGTTCAACCCGTCCAGCCATTCGGCGTTGTTCAGCATGATCGCATCGGTCGGCCCGTCACCATAGGCAAGGTATTTGGCAAACACCTGCTGCATGCCTGCGATGTTTTCGTTGATTTGCGTGGGCGACAGCAGCGGGCGTTCATCGGCGCGAAAGCTGGGGTCGCCGACTTTGGTGGTGCCGCCGCCCATCAAGGTGATCGGTTTGTGCCCGGTTTTTTGCAACCAACGCAGCATCATAATGTTCAACAAATGGCCGACATGCAGCGATTTTGCCGTGGCGTCATAGCCGATATAGGTTGGCACGATGCCTTTGACCAAAGCTGCATCCAACGCTTGATAATCGGTACAATCGGCCAAAAAGCCGCGTTCCATCATCACGCGCATGAAGTCCGATTTTGCATGGTAGGTCATAGGGCTCTCGTGCTTTATAAGGATTATCATGCGCGTATAGCGGGGCGGCGGGGTGCCGTCAAAGGGGGCTTTATGTTGAAGGCGGGGCCGGTTTGGGCGTTGGGGGCGATGTCGGGGACATCGTTGGACGGGGTGGACGCGGCGATGGTGTTGACGGACGGGCAGCGGATTTTGGAATTTGGGCACACCGCTTACCGCGCCTATTCGGCGGACGAGCGCGATGTTTTGCGCGCGGGTTTTGGCCTGTGGCCCGGCGATGCGGGCGTCCATGCTGTGGCGGAGGTGGTGGAGGCCGCCCATGCTGCCGTGCTGGGGCTATTTGACGGGGCCGAATTGGTGGGGTTTCACGGCCAAACGCTGGCGCATGATCCGGGCGGGCGCGGCACGCATCAAGCGGGGTCGGGGGCGGTGTTGGCGCAGGTGTTGGGCCTGCCTGTGGTTTGGGATTTTCGGTCGGCGGATGTGGAATTGGGCGGGCAGGGTGCACCATTGGTGCCGTTTTTCCATTTTGCCTGTGCGAAATTTATTGGCGCAGATGGCCCCGTGGCGTTTTTGAATTTGGGCGGGGTGGGGAATGTAACGTGGGTGGACCCGCGCCACGGGTCGGCGGATGCGCCCGGCGCGTGTTTGGCGTTTGATACCGGGCCTGCCAATGCGCCGATCAATGATTTGATGTTGGCGCGGTTGGGGTTGGACCGGGACGAAGGCGGCGCGCTGGCCGCAAGCGGTGTGCCCGATGATACGATCTTGGCGCAGTTTTTGGCGCATCCGTTTTTCTTCAAGATGCCGCCGAAGTCGTTGGATCGCAATGATTTTGCGGGATTGTTGGCGGCGGTGGCGGACTTGCCTGATGCGGATGCGGCGGCGACCCTGACCTATGCGGCGGCGGCGGCGGTGGCGCGGGGCGCGGAGCATTTTCCCGCGCGCGTGTCACGTTTGTTGGTGACGGGCGGCGGGCGGCATAATGCGGTTTTGATGGAGGCGTTGGCGCAGTTGATGGACTGCGCGGTGGTGCCTGTGGAGGCGGTTGGTTTGGACGGTGATATGCTGGAGGCGCAGGCGTTTGGCTATTTGGCGGCGCGGGTGGCGATGGGGTTGTCCACGTCCTGTCCCAGCACCACGGGCGTGCGCGCGGCGATTGGTGGTGGGCAGATCAGCCGGCCCTGAGGCATTAGGTCGGGGTGGGGGTTTAGGTCGGTGTGACCTTACGCGCGCGGTTTTGGAACATCGACAGGGTATAAAGCGCCAGCGCCGCCCAGATCATTGGGAAGGCGATCATACGGGCGAGGCCAAAGGGTTCGTTGAAGATGAACACGGCGGTGAGCATGATCATGGTGGGCGCGATATATTGCATGATGCCGATGGTGGACAGGCGTAACCCTTTGGCCCCATTGGCATAAAACATCAAAGGAATGGCGGTGACAAGGCCGCATCCGACAAGCATGGTGGTGTCAAACATGTTGCCAGCGGCGAAATGGCTGGTGCCGTTGAGAGTGATGTAGATGACGTAGCCAAGCGCGAAGGGAGTGAGGAGGAGCACCTCGAGCGCGAAACCTTGGTTGGGGCCGATGGGCAGTTGTTTTTTGAAATAGGCGTAAAAGCCCCAAGTGAGCATAAGGGCAAAGGCGACCAGCGGCAGGCGGCCCAGATCGACGGTAAGGACGACGACCGCGAGGGCGGCGAGGGCAATTGCGTATTTTTGCAGTTTGGTCATGCGTTCTTGCAGCAAGAGCGCGCCGACGAGGATGCTGAACAGCGGGTTGATGTAATAGCCCAAGGCGGCGTCGAGCGCGTGACCTTCGGCGATGGCCCAGACGTAAAAGCCCCAGTTGACGGAAATGAGCGTGGCAGTGACTGCCCCCATCGCGAGCATCGACGGCGTGCGCAGGGCGCGCTGTAGATCTGCGGTGCGGCCTTGGTAGAGAAGGACGGCGGCGGCGACGGGCAGGGACCACAAGACACGGTGGGCGATGATTTCGGCGGGGGGCATATGGGCCAACGCCTTCATATACAAGGGTAAAAACCCCCAGATGAGGTAGGCCGCGAGAGCGTAGAGAAAGCCGTGCAGGGTGTCTTGGTTTTTTTGCATCATGCGGGTGGGGGTAGTGGGGGGCGCGGGGTTTTGCCAGCGCGAAGTTGTACGGGGTACATTTTGCGGCTGTTGGCGCGGGGGGTGATTGGGGGGACGGGAGGTATTTGGGCCAAGCCGAATGGGCAAGGGGTGACCCCCGCTGGTTAGGGCGGGGGCGGGGATTTTTAGGCGCGCAGGATGGAATGGCCTGCGTATTCGGCGGTTTCGCCCAGCATCTCTTCGATCCGGATCAATTGGTTGTATTTCGCCAACCGGTCCGAACGGGCGAGGGAGCCGGTTTTAATCTGGCCGCAATTGGTGGCCACGGCGAGGTCGGCGATGGTGGTATCTTCGGTTTCGCCCGAGCGGTGGGACATCACGTTGGTAAAGCGGGCGCGGTGGGCCATTTCGACCGCCGCCAGCGTTTCGGTGAGGGTGCCGATTTGGTTGACCTTGACCAGCATGGAGTTGGCACAACCGTCTGCGATGCCGCGCGCAAGGCGCAGGGGGTTGGTGACGAACAGATCATCGCCGACCAGTTGGATTTTATCGCCGAGTTTGTCGGTGAGCAGTTTCCAGCCGTCCCAGTCATCTTCGGCCATGCCGTCTTCAATGCTGATGATCGGGTAGGCGGCGACGAGGGCTGCGAGATAGTCGACGTTTTCGGCCGACGACAGCGATTTGCCTTCGCCCTTCATTTCATACTTGCCGCCTTTGTAATATTCGGTGGCGGCGCAATCGAGGGCCAGCATGATATCTTCGCCGGGGCGGTAGCCTGCTTTTTCGATGGATTTCAGAATGAAATCAAGCGCGTCGCGGGTGGAGCTGAGATTGGGTGCGAAGCCGCCTTCGTCGCCGATGCCGGTGGAAAGCCCTGCGTTGGAGAGTTCCTTTTTCAAAGTGTGGAACACTTCGGAGCCCATGCGCACCGCGTCGCGGATGTTTTCGGCGGCGACGGGCATGATCATGAATTCTTGGATATCAATCGGGTTATCCGCATGTTCGCCGCCGTTGATGATGTTCATCATCGGTACGGGCAGCACGCGGGCGGAGGTGCCGCCGACGTAGCGGTACAGGGGTTGGCCTGCGGCATCAGCGGCGGCCTTGGCGACCGCGAGCGAGACGCCAAGAATGGCGTTGGCGCCAAGCCGGGATTTGTTGGGGGTGCCGTCCATTTCGATCATGGTGCGGTCGATGGCGACCTGTTCCATCGCGTCGAACCCGCAAATTTCCTCGGCGATTTCGCCGTTTACGGCGGCGACGGCATCTTGCACGCCTTTGCCCATGTAGCGCGATGTGTCGCCGTCGCGGCGTTCAACCGCCTCATGTGCGCCAGTGGATGCGCCCGAGGGGACGGCGGCGCGGCCCATTTCGCCGGATTCCAGAATAACATCAACTTCGACGGTGGGGTTGCCGCGGCTGTCAAGGATTTCGCGGGCGTGGATATCGACGATTGTGGACATGATAGCTCCTGTACTGGGTTGGGGCGTGTTTAGCGGGCGGGGGCGGATTTGGAAAGGTTTTTGCGGCGCAAGCGGCGTTCGCGGGCAAAGCTGTAAAGCCCGGAGCCGATGATGAGGGCTGCGCCTGTGACCATCCAAACATCGGGGCGTTCGCCGAATACGATGGCGGCGAGCAGAGCTGCGAACACAAGGCGGGAGTAGCGGAAGGGGGCGACAAAGGAGACATCGCCCGCGCGCATCGCTTGGGTCACGGCCCAGTAGCCGATGAGGCCAGTGACCAGCGCGCCGAGAAGATCGCCCCAATGGGCGGGGTCGATTGCCATGGGTTTGGTGCCGCTGAACACCATAAGGAGGAGGCCAGCGGGGACGAGCGCGAGATAGGCCCAAGTGGTGAGTTGGAAGGTGCCAATGTCGCGCGGCATCATGCGGGTGGAGAGGTCGCGGGCGGCCAGCGCAAAGACGGAGGCCACGGTGAGGAGACCCGCGATTTGGAAGCCATCGGTGCCGGGGCGCAGCACGATCAGCACGCCCGCAAAGCCCACAAGGATTGCGGACCAGCGCCGCCAGCCCACGGGTTCGCGCATGAACAGGGCCGCACCCATGGTGACGACGAGGGGGGAGGCCTGTAGAATCGCGGAGTTCATCGACAGTGGCAAGAGGGTGAGGGCGGTGATGTAGAAGATGCTGGCGACCGCTTCGGCCACCGAGCGCAGGAGGGCGGGGCGGCAAAACGCGCGGCGGGTGAGGATGGGTTGGTTTTGTTGGTAGGCGATCGCCCAAAAGCACAAAGCGCCTGCAAAGCCAATCATCGCAATGACTTGGCCAGTATCAAGCGCGGTGGCGGCGCGTTTGAGAAAGACATCTTCGAACGCGAACGCGGCCATGGAGCCGAGCATCAGCAAGCTGGCGCGCGTGTTGTCGGGGTTCATGTATTGGACTTTGGCGGAGTTTTGGCGGTGGATTTTAGCGGCACGCCGTAGAGTTCCAAACGGTGCCCTTTCAGGGTGTAGCCAAGCCGGGCGGCGATGCGTTCTTGCAGCGCCTCAATTTCCGGATCGACAAATTCGATGACCTCGCCAGAATGCATGTCGATGAGATGGTCGTGGTGGTCGCGTTCGGCGTCTTCATAGCGGGCGCGACCATCGCCAAATTCATGACGTTCTAAGATGCCCGCCTCTTCAAACAATTTCACCGTGCGGTAGACGGTGGCGAGCGAGATGCGGGGATCAATGGCGGCGGCGCGGTTATACAGCTCCTCCACATCGGGGTGATCGTCGGCGTCACCGATGACGCGGGCCACGATTCGGCGCTGGTCGGTCATGCGCAGACCCTGCGCGATGCTGCGTGCAATGATGTCTTTGGTCATGGCTGCCCTCAAGGGATGGGTCTGCGGCCCGTTTACGGGGTTTGGGCCGCAGGAACCACCCCTTTTCTGGGCGTTTTAGGCGTAAAGCGCGGGCAGGCCGGCCTGTTGGTGGATCGCGTTGACCGCTGCGTGATCTATCGCGAGGGCGGCGGCGAGATCGTGGAGGTATTGCGCCTCGATCCGGCTGTCGAGGTCGATAGCCATAAGGGAGATCAGGTAGACCTGTTCCTCCATCCCGTCGGGAACATCGAAGGCGAGGGCATCAACGTCGACGGGTTTGTCGAGGAGTTCGGTGACATAGGCGCGTTCGGCATCGGTGGCGGTGTCAAGGTGGCGCATCAGTTTTTCGCTTTCTGCGTCGTCCAATTTGCCGTCGGCCATGACCGCTTGGACCATTGCGCGCAGCATCAAGGCTGCGGCGAGTTCCTGGTCGCGGGTGGGTTCGACGGTTTCATGACCTACGATGGCTTGGTTAAAGATGGGGCCCAAGCCTGCGGGGGCCAAGCCTGCTGGGGCCAATCCTGCGGGGGCGGTGTTGCGAGGGGAGGTTGCTGCGGTTGCGGCCCCGGCGCCCAAGAGGCCGGTGAGGGCGGGGCCCGCCTTGGCCAACAACCCGTTGAGGCCGGAGGCGTGGGGGGCGCGGCCCGCGTGGTTTGCGGTGGAGTTTGCGCCGAGTTTTTCGAGCATCCCGCCCAAGCCACCTGCAAGGCCGCCTGCGCCGCCCCCAAGTTTCGGCATCCCGTTGCGCGAGACGTGGCTGGCGCCTTTGGCAATAGCGACGCCGACGGCAACTTTGGCGAGTGTGGAAAAGAGACCCATGGACATACCCCTGTAAACGATTCTGTTGCCCCTAATGTTGGGGCGTAGCGCGTTATTACAAGAGGGGCACGGGGGAGAAACGAGGGGGGAAGATGCCGCAATTTTGGGCAAAGAGGTGGTGGGGGCGGCAGGATGGGGCGACGTGGGGGCAACTGGAAAGACTGTCGCAGGTGTTTGATGCTGCCCAAGCGTCACACGGTTGCAACAGTTTGACAGGGGCGTGCGCGCTGTAAGATGTGGCGCGGGGGCGGGCGGCCACCAGATGTAGTGGTGTGTGGCATGTTAAAGCCGCAGCACAGCTTGTGCGGGTAAAGGGGCGCGAAACATAGAAAAAACATGAATTTTGGGTGGGCGCGCGGGGGCGGGCGTGCCGGGGGGCGGGGCCATAGGCGCGGGACCGGGGCGCGGGCGCGACCTTGGACGGCAAAATGAAAACTGCCCACAGGGTCGCAAATATCTGTGGAAAGAAATGAATTATCCGTTGATCCCGGCGGAGAAATACGACAATTTGATTAAGGGATCCCGTTGCACACTAGATGTGGTAGCCGGGACGAACATTATACATTTAACAAGAAGTGAGGGGGCCTAAGGGCACCTCATGCGCTTGGCCGTTTTGCGGCAGGGCCGTTGGTGAATGTGTGTGAATGGAAAACTCGGGCAGGTTACGCCCGCAACAAGTCGGAGACGGGGCAGATGAAGATCGAGCGTAAATTCACGAGCGAGGCGACTGGTGCGTATGGCACTATGGATTTCACCACCACGGTTTCGGAAATTCGCAACCCGGATGGCACGATTGTGTTTCGCAATGACGCGGTAGAAGTGCCGAGCGGCTGGAGCCAAGTGGCATCGGACGTGTTGGCGCAGAAGTATTTCCGCAAGGCGGGCGTTCCGGCGAAGTTGAAGCGGGTGAAGGAAAAGGGGCTGCCAGAGTTTTTGTGGCGTTCCGTTCCGGATGAGGCGGCGCTGGCGGATTTGCCCGTCGATGCGCGGATTGTGGGCGAAACATCAGCCAAGCAGGTGTTTGACCGTTTGGCGGGGGCGTGGACGTATTGGGGCTGGAAAGGTGGGTATTTCACCA
This sequence comes from Pseudorhodobacter antarcticus, assembly GCF_900110135.1. GTDB lineage: Bacteria > Pseudomonadota > Alphaproteobacteria > Rhodobacterales > Rhodobacteraceae > Pseudorhodobacter > Pseudorhodobacter antarcticus. Next base: position 148,238 of record NZ_FOCO01000006.1, read on the forward strand.
CCGAAGGCGATGCGCGCGCATACTATGATGAGATGCGGTTTATGTTGGCCAACCAGATGGCGGCGCCGAACAGCCCGCAGTGGTTTAACACCGGCCTGCATTGGGCCTATGGCATTGATGGGCCAAGCCAAGGCCATTACTATGTCGATTACCAGTCGGGCGTGTTGACCAAGTCCACCTCTGCGTACGAGCATCCGCAGCCGCATGCGTGCTTCATTCAGTCGGTTGCTGATGATCTGGTTGGCGATGGTGGCATCATGGACCTTTGGGTGCGTGAAGCGCGGTTGTTCAAATACGGCTCTGGCACGGGCACAAACTTTTCCAGCTTGCGCGGTGCGGGCGAAAAGCTGTCGGGCGGTGGCAAGTCATCCGGCCTGATGGGGTTTTTGAAAATCGGTGACCGGGCAGCGGGTGCCATTAAATCGGGCGGCACCACCCGGCGCGCGGCCAAGATGGTGATTGTCGATGCCGACCACCCCGATATTGAAGATTTCATCAACTGGAAAGTGATTGAGGAGCAGAAAGTCGCGAGCATCGTGGCAGGTTCCAAAATGCACGAGCAGAAGTTGAACGCGATTTTTGCGGCGATCAAGGCGTTTGATGGCAGCGTGGAGGGGGCTTATGAGCCGTCTGCCAATGCGGGCCTGAAAGCGGCGATCAAGGATGCGAAGAAAGTTGCGATCCCCGAGACATATATCAAGCGCGTGCTGGATTATGCCAAGCAGGGCCACACCAGCATTGAATTTCCGACCTATGATACCGATTGGGATTCGGAGGCTTATTCATCAGTTTCTGGCCAAAACTCCAACAACTCCATCCGCGTGACGGATGCGTTTTTGGATGCGATCAAAAACGATGGGGATTGGCAGCTTTTGAACCGCAAGGATGGGTCTGTGTCCAAGACCATCAAAGCGCGGGATTTGTGGGCGCAAGTGGGGCATGCGGCATGGGCCTGTGCCGATCCGGGCATCCAATTCCATGATACGGTTAATGCGTGGCACACTTGCCCCGAGGATGGGGCGATCCGTGGGTCGAACCCTTGTTCCGAATATATGTTCTTGGATGATACGGCCTGTAACCTTGCGTCGATGAACCTGCTTACGTTCTTTGCGGACGGCAAATTTGATAGTGCGGCCTATATCCACGCGACACGGTTGTGGACGGTGACGTTGGAAGTGTCGGTGATGATGGCGCAGTTCCCAAGCCGTGAGATTGCGCAACGCTCGTTCGATTTCCGCACGCTGGGGCTGGGCTATGCCAACATCGGCGGGTTGTTGATGAACATGGGGCTGGGGTACGATTCGGTGCAGGGGCGGGCGCTGTGTGGTGCGTTGACAGCACTGATGACCGGCGTTTCCTATGCCACATCTGCCGAGATGGCGGGGGAGTTGGGGGCGTTTGCAGGATACGCGCGCAATAAAGCGCATATGCTGCGGGTCATTCGCAACCACCGCGCGGCGGCCCATGCCACGGGCATCTATGACGGTGTGAACGTGGACCCGGTGGCGCTGGACCAAGTGAATTGCCCGGATATGTCGTTGGTATCGCTTGCCAAGGGTGCGTGGGATGAGGCGCTGGCGCTGGGTGAAGTGCACGGGTTCCGCAACGCGCAAACCACGGTGATTGCGCCAACCGGCACCATCGGTTTGGTGATGGATTGCGACACCACAGGGATTGAGCCTGACTTTGCGCTGGTGAAATTCAAAAAGCTGGCGGGGGGGGGGTATTTCAAGATCATCAACCAATCCGTGCCTGCGGCGTTGGAAAAGCTGGGTTACGGGTCTGCGCAAGCGTCCGAGATTGTGGCCTATGCGGTGGGTCACGGGTCGATGGGCAATTGCCCCGGCATCAACCATTCGTCGCTTGTGGGCCACGGGTTTGGCCCGCGTGAGATTGAAAAGGTTGAAGGCGCGCTGGCATCGGCGTTTGATATTCGCTTTGTGTTCAACCAATGGACGCTGGGTGAGGATTTCTGCAAAGGCACGCTGGGCATCCCTGCGGCCAAGCTGGCCGATCCGACCTTTGATTTGCTGCGCCACCTTGGGTTTACGAAAGCCCAGATTGAAGCTGCGAATGAGCATATTTGCGGCACCATGACGCTGGAAGGCGCGCCGTTCCTGCGCCCGGAGCATTATTCGGTGTTTGATTGCGCCAATGCGTGCGGCCGTAAAGGCAAGCGCTATTTGTCGGTGGGCAGCCATATCCACATGATGGCGGCGGCGCAGTCGTTCATCTCGGGCGCGATTTCCAAGACGATCAACATGCCAAATTCGGCGTCGATTGGGGAAACCTTGGCAGCGTATGAGTTGAGCCATTCGCTTGGCATCAAGGCAAACGCGTTGTACCGCGATGGATCGAAGCTGAGCCAGCCGTTGGCGTCTGCCTTGGTGGAGGATGATGATGAAGCCGAAGACATCTTCATCAACGGGTCCGATCAGGAAAAAGCGATCGTGCTGGCCGAAAAAATCGTGGAAAAGGTGATCATCAAGGAGATTATCAAATCCCACCGTGAAAAGCTGCCGGAGCGCCGCAAAGGCTATACCCAAAAGGCGATTGTGGGCGGGCATAAAGTGTATTTGCGCACAGGCGAGTACAAAGACGGCGCGCTGGGCGAGATTTTCATCGACATGCACAAAGAGGGTGCGGGGTTCCGCGCCATGATGAACAACTTTGCCATCGCAGTGTCGGTTGGCCTGCAATACGGCGTGCCGTTGGAGGAGTTTGTGGAGGCGTTCACCTTTACCAAATTTGAGCCAGCCGGTATGGTGCAGGGCAATGACAGCATCAAAAATGCCACGTCGATTTTGGATTACATCTTCCGCGAATTGGCCGTGTCGTATCTGGACCGCACCGATTTGGCGCATGTGAAACCGCAAGGGGCCACGTTTGACGATCTGGGCGGCGGCGTGGGCGAAAGCAAGCGCAACATCAGTGCCGTGGATGATGCGGCGGCCCACCGTGGGTTGGAAGTGCTGCGTCAGATTTCGTCGACCGGATATCTGCGCAAGCGGTTGCCGCAGGAGTTGACGGTGCTGCAAGGCGGGATCAATTCGGCGGTGACGTCGGACCCGGTCGCGTTGCTGAACACGTTGGTGCCGCAAACGGCGGTGGCCTTGGTGGCATCATCCACCGCGCTGGCCAGTGGCGGTGTGTCGATGGACGCGCGGGTGAAGGCCAAAATGCAAGGCTATGAGGGTGAGGCGTGCGGCGAGTGCGGCAACTACACGCTGGTGCGCAACGGGACCTGCATGAAGTGCAACACCTGTGGCGGGACGTCTGGGTGTAGCTGAGTTTGGAATTGAGGTTGGGACGCAGCGCGCCAACGCTGCGCCCCAGCTTTCTGGCGTGTATTAGGCACGACGCCAGAGAAGCTTTCTCGCCCTTTGCGGGACGATGGTCTGTTAAGATCATGTGTTAGAGATTGCATCAATCCCGTGTCTGAATCTGTCCACCATTTTCCACAGGCCTGTGGAGGAATGTGGATAGCTTTGGAAGGGGGTGATTTAGATGGACAAAAAAAGTTCAGGAGAAGTGACAAGCGCAAAAGCTGCGTCTGCAGCTTCACAGGTGCTTAGGGATCCAAAGTCGAGTGCTGCGGCAAAAACTGCTGCTGCTTCGGCGCTGACCCAGCGCCCGAATAAAAAGTAAGCGGTTGTAAACGCTGCTGGTAGACGGGCGGGGACTGCTCCCCGCCCGTTTTTTATTTTTTCGGTAATTTTTTGAAAAGTAACAGTTTTGTTTGAATGTAAGCGTCCGGTCTCACTGCCCTGCCTGCGTGATGGAGTGGGTGATAGTGTCCACCATCGGTAGTGGACATCTTGCGGTCGGTGATGGCGGGGAAGAAGGGTTTGAAGAATCGGATCTGGTCGGATGACGAGAAGCGCACGATTTGCGCGCAGACGTTGACGCCGGGCGTTTCGGTTGCACAGGTTGCGCGGCGCTATTCGATGAACGCGAACCTGATTTTCAAATGGCTGAAGGATACCCGGTTCGCGCCAGTGGAGGGTGGATCGTCGCCCGAGGAGAGTATCGCTATTGAAGGTGCTTTTCTTCCGGTCGAGATAGAAACGTCCACCTTGAAAAGCCCCACCGTTCCCGCGCGAATAAGCGCCGTGGCGGCTGATCCTGGCCCTGTTGTCTTGGCGCAGCGCGTGGACATCGCGCTGTCGGACGGACACCGTATTCTGGCCATCTGTTCGTGTTCCGTGGCCGTCGAGGTGATCTGTTAAAAATCATCTGGTGGGATACGCAGGGCGCATGCCTGTTTATGAAACGCCTTGAGAAAGGGCGGTTTGTCTGACCTTCGACCAAGGACGGCAAAATCTGTGTCACGGCTGCACAACTGTCGATGCTTCTGGAAGGAATTGACTGGCGGATGCCTGCGCGAACATGGCGACCATTGCAGGCTGGATAAGCCAATAAAACATGGGTTTATATGCATTTTGTGTTCCATTCAGAAGGCTGTTCGGATATAAAATATGCATGCACGCGACGTTCAAAACCTTGCCCGAAGACCCCACTGAGCTGCGCGCAGTCAGCGAACTGATGGCGGCTGAAATCAAGGCGCAGGCCTATCAGATCGAGAAGCTGAAGAAGGAACTGGCGGGACATCCGGTGCCCGGCAGGCGATTTGCAAGGCAAATCTGCCGAGAGGGGCAAGGCCCGTTTTGGCAGCAAATCCGAGGCCATGGATCAGCTGGCCTTCGACCTTCAGGAAGATACCGAAATTGCGGCGGGCTCTGAGGCACAAAAGACAGCCCCCGAAACTGATGCGGATCAAGGGGCTCCTGCCAAACGCACCCACAATCGCGCACCGCTGCCCGATCATCTTGAGCGTC
>NZ_FOCO01000109.1 GCF_900110135.1 Pseudorhodobacter antarcticus
TACCTGATGACCCTTCAGAGCTGAAGGGATTGGTCTTCCAGATGGGTGAGCACATCAAGTCGCAGGCCTACCAGATCGAGAAGCTGAAGAAGGAACTGGCGGCACATCGGAAAGCCCGTTTCGGGGCCAAGTCCGAGAGTCTGGATCAGCTGGCTTTCGATCTGCAGGAAGACACCGAGATTGAAGCGGCCGCCGAGGCACAAAAGACAGCATCCAAAGATGAAGCGGATGAGACCACCCCAGCCAAGCGCTCCCACAATCGCGCTCCGCTGCCTGACCACCTTGAGCGCCAGGAAGAGATACTCTCGCCCGGCAACGCCTGCGGCAATTGCGGTGGTAAGCTCAAGCAACTCGGCGAAGATGTCACCGAAGAGTTGGAATACGTCCCCGGCCACTTCGTTGTGAAGCGGATCGTGCGCCCCCGCATGACCTGCACCTGCTGCGAGGCTTTCGCCCAGGCCGAGTTGCCTTCGCGCCCGATCACGCGTGGACGCCCCGGTCCTGGCCTGCTCGCCCATGTGCTGGTCAGCAAATATTGCGATCACCTGCCATTATATCGTCAGTCCGGGATCTATGCCCGGGACAAGGTTGATCTGCATCGTTCCACGCTGACCGATTGGGTGGGCCGTTCTACGGCGCTGATGGAACCCTTGGCCAACCACATCGGCAAACTGGCGCGGGCCGGACCAGCGCTGTTCGCCGACGACACGCCCGTTAAAATGCAAACCAAGGGCAAGACAAAAAAGACCCAAACCGCCCGGCTGTGGAGCTATGTGCGTGACGAACGCCCATGGCAGGGACAGGCACGGCCCTGCGCGTGGTATCAGTTCAGCGTGGATCGTAAGGGGGAACATCCGGTCAGCCATTTGTCTGGTTACAAAGGGGTCGTGCATGCGGACGGCTATACCGGCTTCAACGGTCTGTTCGGGGACGGCAAGGCCAGCGAGCAGGCCTGCATGGTTCATGTGCGCCGCAAATTTGTCGAGGTCTACGAGCGCGAAGGCTCTGCCATTGCTGAGGAAGCGATCAAACGGATCGCTGCCCTTTATGCAGTGGAAAAAGAGGCGCGCTACAAGCCTGCTGAAGAGCGCGTTGCCCTGCGGCTGGAAAAGGCAAAGCCGGTCTTCGACAATCTCGAAGTCTGGCTGCAGCTGCAATTGCCCAAGATCTCCGGCAAATCGTCGCTGGCCGAGGCTATCCGCTATGCGCTCGGTCGCATGCCCAAGGCCCGGGCCTATCTTGAAAACGGCCAGCTCGAGCTGGACAACAACATCTGTGAGCGATCAATTCGGCCGGTGACTCTCGGCCGCAAAAACTATCTCTTCATGGGATCAAAGGGCGGCGGTGAAGCTGCGGCCATAGCCTACACGCTCATCGAAACCGCCCGCATGAACAAGGTAGATCCCGAAGCCTGGCTTCGCTGGGTTCTCGAGCGCGTTGCAGACCACAAGATGACCCGCCTCGAAGAACTCATGCCATGGAACTGGGCTGCCGAATAAGTCAACACCAGTCAGACCGGACGGATAC
>NZ_FOCO01000015.1 GCF_900110135.1 Pseudorhodobacter antarcticus
GAAGTTTGGCACCGCCCAATCCAAGTCGATCAGGTGCAGGAGGCTCTCGACAAACCCCGTCGTCTGCCGCAGCGCCATGCCGAACAGTACTTTCATCGTCAGACATGTCTGGATCGCAGCGTCACTGTAGTCGGGCTGTCGGCCACGTTTTCCGGTCGGCGCAGCCTCCCAGGCCATGGTGGGATCGAACCAAATCGTCAGCGAGCCACGACGCTTGAGCGCTTCGTTATAGGCGGACCAGTTCCTGGTCTTGTAGGCGAGGGGTGTGGGTTTACTCATACCACACAGCTACCATGCTGGATTCACAAGATGAATCCCTCATGGGATTTGTGCAACAGAGCCCATGACAGCCACCACAGATGCACAGCGTTCGGTCTTAATTGTGGGCGCGGGCCTGTCGGGGGCGGTGGTGGGGCGCGCTCTGGCCGATGCTGGATGGGCCGTGCAGATCATCGACAGCCGCGCGCATATTGCGGGCAATTGTTACACCGCGCGCGATGCGGATACGGGCGTTTTGGTGCATGTATATGGCCCACATATTTTCCACACCGATGATGCGGACGTTTGGGCGTATGTGAACCGCCACACGACCTTTCGGGCGTTCAAAAACCGGGTGAAAACCACCAGCCAAGGGGCGGTTTATGCGCTGCCCATCAACCTGCACACGATCAACCAGTTTTACGGCAAAACCTTTGGCCCTGCCGATGCCCAAGCGTTTTTGGAGGCGCAAGGCGATGCCAGTATCACCGACCCGCAGACGTTTGAAGAACAAGCGTTGCGGTTCGTTGGCCCCGATTTGTATGAAGCGTTTTTTAAAGGATATACCGAAAAACAGTGGGGCTGTGCGCCGTCTGAGCTGCCTGCGTCCATCTTGAAACGCCTGCCGGTGCGGTTCAATTATGAGGATGATTATTTCGCGCATCGTTTCCAAGGGATGCCCGAGGATGGCTATACCCCTATGGTCGCGTCGATTTTGGACCATCAAGGCATTACGGTGACGCTGAGCACTACGTTTACGCCCGACATGGCGCGGGGCCACACGCATGTGTTTTGGTCGGGCGCGCTGGATGGGTATTTCGATTTTCGGTTGGGACGCTTGGGATACCGTACCTTGGATTTTGAGGCGTTCTCAGGTGTCGGCGATTACCAAGGGTGCGCTGTGATGAATTATGGCGACCGCGATGTGCCATACACCCGCATTACCGAACACAAGCATTTTTCGCCGTGGGAAAGCCACGACAGCACCGTGTGTTGCCGCGAATTTTCGCGCGCGGCGGGGCCAGAGGATGTGCCCTATTACCCGATCAGGTTGGTGGAGGAACGGGCGCTGTTGGGTGATTATGTGGCGCTTGCGCAAGCGTGCGAGGGCGCTACGTTCTTGGGGCGACTTGGCACCTACCGCTATCTGGATATGGACGTGACCATCCGCGAGGCGATGGATGCCGCCGAGGCGTTTTTGGCGCGGGGCGGTCATTTGCCCGCGTTTTGCGTGGACCCGCTGACAGGCGCCAAGGTGATTTGACCGGGTTATTTTGGCGGGCGTGAATAATCTTGTTGAAGCGACGATTTTCCCGCGCCATCATCCGGTTATGGAACCCACATCCCCCCGCTATGACGCCTTAATGACGAACCTGCGCACTCGCGAACGCGATTTGATTGCGCTGACCCAAGATTTAATTCGCATCCCCACCTTGAACCCGCCCGGCGAAAATTATCGCGCGATTTGCGATTATCTGGACCAGCGCCTGCGCCGCATGGGGTTTGCCACGGAAATGATCCGCGCGCATGACACGCCGGGCGATTGTGATGAATACCCCCGTTGGAACGTGGTGGCGCGGCGTGAAGGCAGACGGGCGGGCGATTGTGTGCATTTCACCAGCCATATCGACGTGGTCGAAGTAGGCGCGGGCTGGACGTTTGACCCGTTTGGCGGCGAGTTGCACGATGGCAAGATTTACGGGCGTGGGGCCTGCGATATGAAAGGGGGCCTCGCCGCGTCGATCATCGCGGTGGAGGCGTTTTTGGGCGTCTGCCCCGATTTTGCAGGCGCGATTGAGATTTCTGGCACAGCCGATGAGGAATCGGGTGGTTACGGTGGCGTGGCCTATTTGGCCGAAAAAGGCTATTTTTCACCGCAAAAGGTGCAGCATGTGATTATTCCAGAACCGCTGCAAAAAGACCGCGTGTGTCTGGGTCATCGCGGCGGTTGGTGGGCGGAGATTGAGACGTTTGGCGAAATTGCCCACGGCTCCATGCCGTTTCTGGGTGATTGTGCGATCCGTCATATGGGGGCCGTGCTGGACGTGTTTGAAGATAAACTGTTCCCCGCCATGGCGCTGCGGCGCACCGATATGCCCGTGGTGCCCGAAGGGGCGCGGTCGTCCACGATGAACATCAATTCCATCCACGGCGGGCAGCGTGAAACCCCTGCGGGCTCCACCGCGCTGCCATCCCATTGCGTACCCGACAGTTGCCGCATCGTGATTGACAGGCGGTACTTGGTGGAGGAATCGCTGGACGGTGTGCGCGATGAAATTGCGGGCTTGCTGGACGGGTTGAAACGCGACCGCCCCAAATTTGATTATGCGATGCGCGAATTGAACCATGTTATTCCGTCGATGACCGACCGTGACGCCCCGGTGGCACGCACGGTGGCGGCGGCGATTGCGCAAGTGTTGGGAAAACCTGCGGAATTTGTCGCCTCGCCGGGCAGTTATGACCAAAAGCACATCGACCGCATTGGCAAGTTGAAAAACTGTGTCGCTTACGGGCCGGGGCTGTTGGAACTGGCGCATAAGCCCGATGAATATGTCGGCGTTGCGGATATGATGGACAGTGCCGCCGTGATGGCGCAAAGTTTGGCAACCTTGCTGTTGCCGGGACCAAAAAACGGGGAGACGACATGAAACATTTGACTGCGCTTATTCTGGCGGGAACGACCGCTGTGTTTGCCACGGCGGCGGCCGCTGAAACCAATATCCGCGTGGCGATGCAGTTGGAACCGCCGAACCTTGACCCGACCAGCGGGGCCGCGCAAGCCGTGGATTCGGTGGTTTATTCCAATATCTTTGAAGGGTTGACGCGGTTCATGTCCGACGGATCGGTCGTGCCGGGGCTGGCGGAAAGCTGGGAGATTGCAGCGGATGGGCTGACCTATACGTTCAAGCTGCGGCCCGGTGTGATGTTCCATGACGGCACCACGATGGACGCCGAAGATGTGAAGTTCAGCCTCGATCGTGCCCGGGCCGAGGACAGCACCAATGCGCAAAAGGCGTTGTTTGCCAGCATCGCGGATGTGACGGTGGTGGATCCGTTGACGGTGCAACTGACCCTGTCGGCCCCAAACGGCGCGATGTTGTTTAATCTGGCGTGGGGTGATGCAGTGATCGTGGCGCCGGAAAGCATTGCGGATATTGCGACCAAACCGATTGGCACTGGTGCGTTTACCTTCACAAATTGGGTGCAAGGCGACCGGATAGAGATTGCGCGCAACCCAAATTATTGGGGCACGCCCGCCGCGATGGAAACGGCGACCTTCCGCTTTATTTCCGACCCAACAGCCGCCTTTGCCGCTGTGATGGCCGAGGATGTGGATGTGTTTGTGGGCTTTCCCGCCCCCGAAAACCTGCCCCAGTTTGAGGCGGACCCAAGGTTTCAAGTGTTGGTGGGCAACACCGAAGGCGAGACGATTTTGGCGATGAACAACGCCCGTGCGCCGTTTGACAACAAGCTGGTGCGCCAAGCCGTGGCCCATGCGATTGACCGCCAAGCGATTATTGACGGGGCGATGTACGGCATCGGCACGCCGATTGGTACGCATTTTGCGCCGCATAATCCCGATTATGTGGACCTGACCGGCCTGTCGAATTTTGACCCCGAAAAATCCAAGGCGCTGTTGGCCGAGGCGGGGTTTGCCGATGGGTTTACCACCACGTTGAAATTGCCACCGCCATCCTATGCGCGGCGTGGCGGCGAGATTATTGCCGCACAGTTGCGCGCCGTGGGCATCCAGACCGAGATTGAAAACCAAGAATGGGCGCAATGGTTGGAAACCACGTTCAAAGGCAAGGATTTTGGCCTGACGATTGTTAGCCATACCGAGCCGATGGACATTGGGATTTACGCCAACCCCGATTACTATTTCGGCTATAACAACCCCGATTTGCAGGCGATGATGACCACGCTCACATCCACCACCGACCCGGCCGCGCGGTCGGAGATGTGGAAGCAAGCGCAGACTGTGATCGCCGAAGATTTCGTGAACGCTTATCTGTTTGAACTCGCGGTGCCCACGGTGGCAAAGGCGGGGATTGAAGGTTTGTGGTTGAACCAACCCACCGCCGCGATTGACCTGACGGGCGTGACTTGGCTGTAATTGAATGGGCGGCGCAGGGCACCCCGCGCCGCTGTTGACTGACCCCAAGCGCGGAGCCGCCCAGCGATGATACGCTACACCGCCACGCGCCTAATCTCGCTTTGTATCAGCTTGATTGTGGCGTCACTGGTGATTTTCACAGTGGTGGAGGTGTTTCCGGGCGACCCTGCTGCCTATATGCTGGGGGTCAACGCGCAACCCGATACGGTGGCCGCGTTGCGGGCGGAATTGGGGTTGGATATGTCGCGGCCTGCCCGATACCTCGCTTGGGTTTCCGGCATGGTACAAGGCGATTTTGGCCAATCCTATACTTACCGAACGCCCGTGTCGCAGATGATTATGGACCGGATTTGGGTGTCGCTGCCACTAGCGCTGTTTGCGCTGGTGCTGACCGTATTAATCGCCTTTCCCGCCGGGATTTACGCAGCCAGCAGGCGCGGTGGCGCGGGGGATATTGGCGTGATGGGGGCCACGCAGCTGGGAGTCGCCATCCCGAATTTCTGGTTTGCGATGATCTTGGTTTTGATATTCGCCATCCATCTGCGCTGGTTTTCGGCAGGCGGATTTCCGGGTTGGGACAAGGGGCTGTGGCCCGGTATCAAGGCGCTGATCTTGCCCGCTGTCGCACTGGCGCTGCCGCAAGCGGCGATACTTTCGCGCGTGATGCGGTCATCCTTGTTGGATATGCTGGGCGAAGATTTCATCCGCACCGCCCGCGCAAAGGGCCTGTCGCGCCGCCAAGCACTGTGGCGCCATGCCCTGCGCAATGCGATGATTCCGGTGTTGACCATCATCGGATTGCAATTTTCGTTCCTGCTGGCGGGTGGCATTGTGATTGAGCAGGTGTTTTTCCTGCCCGGCTTGGGACGGTTGATTTTCCAAGCCATTTCCGCCCGCGATTTGATTGTGGTGGAAAGCGTGGTGATGCTGCTGGTGTTTTTGGTGATTGTGGTGAATTTCGCGGTCGATATCGCCTATGCCGCCGTAGACCCTCGACTGCGAGTGCGGCGATGACGGTGCCGCGCGGGTTGATTGCAGGCGCGGGTTTGGCGATTTTGTTTATTGCGGGCGCGCTATTGTCGTTTCTGTGGACGCCTTATGACATTTTAACCCTGTCCATCCCCGACCGTTTGCAGCCGCCCAGTGCTGCGCATTGGCTGGGCACCGACCATCTGGGCCGCGATATGCTGTCAATGGTGATGATGGGGGCGCGCACGTCGATTGCGGTGGCGCTGTTGGCGGTGGGGATTGGCATGGGGTTGGGCGTGCCGCTGGGATTGTGGGCGGCGGCGCGGCGCGGGTCGCTGTTGGATGAGGTGATTATGCGGGGCAATGATTTGATTTTTGCCTTTCCCAGCCTCGTGATTGCGATTTTGATCACGGCGGTGTTTGGCGCAGGGGCAATGAACGCGATTATTGCGATTGGGATTTTCAATATTCCGGTGTTTGCGCGGCTGACACGCGGGGCCGCGCTTTCGTTTTGGGCGCGCGATTTTATCTTGGCCGCGCGGGTCTCGGGCAAATCACCCGCGCGCATTTCGGTGGAACATATCTTGCCGAACATCGCCAATTTGATGATTGTGCAAGGCACCATTCAGTTTTCATTGGGCATATTGGCCGAGGCGGCACTGTCCTACATCGGGCTTGGCGCGCAACCGCCCATGGCCAGTTGGGGGCGAATGCTGGCCGATGCGCAAACGCTGGTCAGCATCGCGCCGCATGTGGCGCTGGTCCCGGGGTTTGCGATTATCCTGTTGGTGTTGGGGTTGAACCTGATGGGGGACGGGCTGCGCGACATGCTGGACCCGCGCATCCGGGTGGCGCGCGTATGACATTGCTGGCGGTTCAAGGGCTGAATGTAAGCATCCGCGCAGTGCAGATTTTGCACGAAGTCACGCTAGAGGTTGCTGCGGGCGAGGTGGTCGCTATCACGGGTGAAAGCGGGTCGGGCAAGTCGATGACAGCACTTGCCGTGATGGGTCTTTTGCCGGATAGGTCGATGGCGACCGGGCGGGTGGTATTGGACGGGGCGGACCTGTTGGCGCTGAGCGAGGCGCAGATGTGCAGCATCCGGGGCCGCGATATTGGCATGGTGTTCCAAGAGCCGATGACCGCTTTGAACCCCGTGCAGACTATCGGCGCGCAAGTGGCAGAAACCATCCGCATCCATGAAGGGATTGGCAAAGCGCAAGCTTGGACCCGCGCGCGCGATATGCTGGCCCGGGTGGGGCTGCCCGAGGCGCGCTTTCCCCTGACCCGCTATCCGCATGAATTGTCTGGCGGGCAACGCCAACGTGTGGTGATTGCGATGGCAATTGCGTTGCGCCCCAAACTGCTGATCGCGGATGAGCCGACAACCGCGCTGGACGTGACCACGCAAGCGCATATCTTGGACCTGCTGCGCGATTTGGCCAGCGAATTCGGCATGGGGTTGCTGATGATCACCCATGATCTGGCGGTCGTGGCACAAATGGCGGACCGGATTGTGGTGATGCAAAAAGGCCGCGTGGCGGAGACTGGCCCCACCGCACAGCTGTTTGCCGCGATGAAGCACCCCTATACCCGCGCGCTGTTTGCGGCGTCGGCGCACCGGGTGAACCTGCCGCCCGCCCCCGCCCCTGTTCCACTGTTGCAGGTGCGCGGCGTGACCCGCACCTACCGCCAACCGCGCCGCAGCTTGTTTGGCCCGCGCGCGGTGGTCGATGCAGTAGCGGATGTCAGTTTCACGTTGCACAAAGGCGAACGCTTGGGGCTGGTGGGCGAATCTGGCTGCGGAAAATCGACCCTAACCCGTGCGATTTTGGGGTTGGAGGATGTGCAGGCGGGCGAAATTACGCTGAACGGCGCGCCCGTATGGTCCGCCAATCGCTCCAATCTGGCCGTGCGCCGCCAAATGCAGGTGGTGTTCCAAGACCCCTATGGCAGTTTCAACCCCCGCCACCGCGTGTCCCGTCTAATCACCGAGCCGTTTCATTTGCTCCCCCATCCCCCGCAAGGTGAGGTACGCGATGCCGCGATTGCCCGCGCGTTGACGGATGTGGGCCTGTCACCGGATGATGCGCACAAATACATTCATGAATTTTCCGGCGGCCAGCGCCAGCGCATCGCGATTGCCCGTGCGCTGATCAACGACCCCGACCTGATTGTGTTTGATGAGGCGGTATCGGCGCTGGACGTGTCTGTGCGCGCGCAAGTGCTGGATTTGCTGGCCGATCTGTGCCGCAAACGGCCCCTTAGTTACCTGTTCATCAGCCATGATTTGCATGTGGTGCACAGTGTTACCGACCGGGTGATGGTGATGCAGGCAGGCCGGATTGTGGAGCAGGGCGTGACCGAGGAGGTCTTTGGTAACCCGCAGCATGCCTATACCAAAACCCTGCTCGCCGCCGCGCCAAGACTGCCCGAAATAGGGGGGATTTCCCATGTTACTTGACGCTTTTGCCATCCCTGCCGCCCACCATTTGATCGGCGGCGTTTGGATGCCTGCGCGCGAAACGCTGGCGCTCATCAACCCCTCTACCGGGGAATGGTTGGCCGATATTGGGCGCGGCGATGGCACGGATATTGATGCCGCCGTGACCGCTGCGCATACCGCCCGCGCAAGTGATTGGGGCCGTATGACCGCGTTGGAGCGGGGGCGAATTTTGACGCGGCTGGGCCAATTGATTTTGACGCGGGTCGATGATCTGGCGCAATTGGAGGCGCGCGATGTCGGCAAACCGCTGGCTCAAGCACGCGCGGATGCTGTGGCGCTGGCCCGGTATGTGGAATTTTACGGCGGCGCTGCAGATAAGATTATGGGCGAAACCATCCCCTATCTGGACGGCTATACCGTCTATACGCTGCGCGAGGCGTTTGGGGTGACGGGGCATATCATCCCGTGGAATTACCCGATGCAGATCATCGGGCGGTCGGTAGGCGCGGCGCTGACCATGGGCAATGCCTGCGTTTTGAAACCGGCGGAGGAGGCGTGTTTGACCGCGTTGGCTTTTGCGGCAATGGCGACCGAGGCGGGGCTGCCTGCGGGGGCGCTGAACGTGGTGACGGGTTTGGGCGCGGAGGCGGGGGCAGCCCTGGCCGGGCATCCGCGCGTGCAGCACCTGTCGTTTACCGGTTCGGTGGGTGTGGGCGCGCTTATCCAAGCGGCGGCGGCGCGCAATGTGGTGCCCGTGACGCTGGAACTGGGCGGCAAGTCGCCGCAGATTGTGTTTGATGATGCCGATCTGGACCGTGCGCTGCCGTTTTTGGTCAATGCAGGGGTGCAAAACGCAGGACAAACTTGTTCAGCATCATCGCGCATATTGGTGCAGCGCGGTGTTTATGACGCGGTGCGCGACCGGATGGCGGCGGCTTATGGCGCGCTAACCGTTGGCCCGGCGTTGGGAAATCCATCTGTGGGGCCGTTGATTTCAGCACGGCAAAAAGCGATTGTGGAGGGGTTTTTGGCACTGGGGGCCGATTTGAAAATCGCAGGCGAAGGAGTTTTGCAAAGCGATGCGCCCCCCGCTGGCCATTACGTTCGCCCAACCCTGTTTGCCGATGTGCCACCCAACCACCCGCTGGCGCAGCAAGAAATCTTTGGCCCCGTGCAAGTTATTATCGCGTTTGAGGATGAGGCGGACGCGCTGCGCATCGCCAACAGCACCGAATATGGGCTGGTGGCCGCCGTGTGGACCCGCGATGGTGGCAGGCAAATGCGGTTTGCGCGCGATTTGCACGCGGGCCAAGTGTTTATCAACAATTACGGCGCGGGGGGCGGGGTGGAACTGCCCTTTGGCGGGGTGGGCAAATCCGGCCATGGGCGCGAAAAGGGGTTTGAGGCGCTGTACAGCTTTTCGCAATTGAAAACGGTGGCAGCATGGCATGGGTGATCGCATGAGACTGATGGGAAAAATCGCAATTGTGACCGGGGCCGGGTCGGGGTTTGGCGCAGGCATCGCGCGCAAATTCGCGGCGGAGGGCGCGCGGGTGATCGTGGCGGATATCAATTTGGAAGCGGCACAGGCGGTGGCGGATGAAATTGGCGGCACAGCGCAGATGTGCGATGTGGCCAACCGCGCCAGCGTGGCCGCCCTGCGCGACATGGCGCAAGCGGTTGATATTGTGGTGAACAATGCGGGCGTGACGCACTTGCCCTGCGCGACCGAGGATGTGAGCGAGGATGATTTTGACCGCATCATAGCCGTGAACATGAAGGCGATTTATTTGATGACCCAGGCCTTTGTGCCGAGGTTCAAAGCGCGCGGTTCGGGCACTATCCTGAACATCGCATCGACTGCGGGCGTGTCGCCGCGCCCGCGTTTAAGTTGGTATAACGCGTCCAAGGGATGGGTGATTACGGCGACAAAATCGCTGGCGGTGGAGCTGGCCCCTTTTGGCATCCGCGTGAACGCGCTAAACCCGGTGGCGGGGGAAACGCCGCTGCTGAAGTCGTTTATGGGGCAGGATACGCCAGAAATTCGCGCCAAATTCCTGTCGACCATCCCCTTGGGGCGGTTTTCCACGCCCGAAGATATTGGCAATGCCGCGTGCTTTTTATGCTCCGATGAGGCGTCGATGATAACGGGCGTCGCGATGGAGGTGGACGGTGGGCGCAGCATATAAAACCGGACCGCGCAATACGATCACCGATGTTGCAGGGTTGCGGGTGGGCAACGCATCGGACGCAGGCTTGAAATCTGGAGTCACGGTGGTGACCGCCGATGCGCCGTTTGTGGCCAGCGTGCATGTGATGGGCGGTGCGCCGGGGACGCGCGAAACCGATCTGCTCGCCCCCGATAAAACCGTGGTGGCGGTGGATGCGTTGGTGCTGGCGGGTGGGTCGGCGTTTGGGCTGGATGCCTGTTCGGGGGTGGTTGACGGCTTGCGCGCGGTGGGGCGCGGGTTTCGGGTCGGCGATGCGGTGATCCCGTTGGTGCCGGGGGCTATCTTGTTTGATTTGCTGAATGGCGGGAGCAAAAGCTGGGCGGTAAACCCTTACCCCGCCTTGGGGCGCGCGGCGTTTGATGCGGCGGCCCCCGATTTTGCGTTGGGGTCGGTGGGGGCTGGTACAGGCGCGCTGGCGGCGATGCACAAGGGGGGGCTGGGGTCCGCGTCCTTGGTGTTGGGCGACGGCACGGTGGTGGGTGCGCTGGTGGCAGCCAATCCGGTGGGCAGCGTGACCACACCCGGCGAACGGCATTTTTGGGCCGCATCGTTTGAAATGGGTGCGGAATTTGGCGGGCGGGGGCCGGACCCCACATCAGGGCATTGCGCCCCGCCCCAAAGCCAGAAAATGGCGGCGCTGCTGGGGCCGCGCAGCAACACCACCATCGCGATTGTGGCGACCGATCGCGCGCTGACCAAGGCGCAGTGCCACCGTTTGGCCGTGGCCGCCCATGACGGCATTGCGCGCGCTGTGGTGCCTGCGCACACGCCCTTTGACGGGGATTTGGTGTTTGCCCTGTCCACTGGCAACGGCGCGCCCGCCAGCGATGCGGAAATGGTGGAGATTGGCCACGCCACCGCCCTGTGCCTGTCCCGCGCTATTGCCCGCGCGGTGTATTTGGCGACCCCAGCGGCGGGTGATGTGTTGCCCTGCTATCAAACTAACTAGCTGCGCCGCCCCAGCAACCAGACAAAAAACAGCCCGCCCCCAAACCCTGTGATGATGCCAATCGGCATATCCTCGGGCGCCATGATGGTGCGCGCGACAATGTCGGACCACAGCAGCAGCACCGCACCCACCATCGCAGAGGCGGGCAGCACGCGCGCATAATCACCCCCCACAACCAAGCGCACGATATGCGGCACCATCAGCCCCACGAACCCGATGATGCCCGAAAACGCCACCATCGTGCCCGTGATCAAAGCGCTGGCGACGAACACCTGCACCCTAAACCGCGCCACCGGAATCCCCAAGGTTGCAGCCGTTTCATCGCCCAGCGTCATCGCGTTCAGGTCGCCAGCCCGCCGCCACACCCACAGCGAAATCGGCAACAACACCGCCAAAGGCCACATAAGTTGCCCCCATTGCGCAAGGCCAAGCCCGCCCAGCATCCAAAACACCACCGTATGGGTGGCGCGCGGATCACCCATAAAAATCAACATATTGGCCAATGCCATCACGATAAACGATACGGCCACCCCGGCAAGGATCATGCGGTCCGCCGATGTGGCCCGCGTGGTTTGCGTGACCCCAAGCACCAACAAAGTCGCGGCCATCGCCCCCAAAAAGGCAAACAGCGGCACGGTCGCCAGCCCCAAAAACAACCCCGTGTGCAGCAGCGCCAAAATCGCGCCAAAAGCCGCGCCAGAAGAGATGCCAAGCAGATGCGGGTCGGCCAAGGGGTTGCGCGTGACCGCTTGCAACATCGCCCCTGTCACAGCCAAACCTGCCCCCACCAAGGTCGCCAGCATCGCGCGCGGCAGGCGCAGATTCCACACGATTGCGCCATGCCCCGCTGGCCAGTCGGGGGTAATCCAACCCGGAATAATGGCGTTTGCCACCACACCCCAAACCGTGGCGCCGGGCACATAAACTGCCCCCACACTGACCGCGAGGGAAAAGGACAGGGCCAACACCACAACCCCCAGCGCCAGCAAAAGCACCAGCCTGCGCTGCGGGGTCGATAAAAGGGTGGCCCTGACCATTGGGTCAGTTGCCCCGCAAGGCGGCGGCGACCTTGGTAACGGCAGCGATGTTGCGCGGGCCGGGCGTTGCCTCCACATATTCCAGCACGACAAAGCGGTTGTTGCGCACGGCGGAAATGCTGGCAAAGGCTGGATTGTCCTTAAGGAAGGCGATCTTTTGTTCTGCGGTCACATCGCCGTAATTCACGATCATGATAACTTCGGGATCACGTTCCACCACCGCTTCCCATGCGATTTCTGCCCAGCTTTTTTCAATATCATCCAGAATGTTCACACCGCCCGCCGCCTCAATAATCGCGGTGGGCATGGCATAGCGGCCAGCGGTAAATGGGGCATCCTGCCCCGAATCGTACACAAAAACGCGCGGGGCTGCGGGCAGTGGCGTCAATCCCGCCAAGGTCGTGGCCAGATCATCGCGGTAGCCTTGGACCAGCGCCTGCGCCCGATCCTCCTCCCCGAAAATGCGGCCAAGGTTCAACAGGTCGATATACATATCCTCCATGCTGATCTTGGATTTGGGCATGATGTGGCTGCAGCTTTCCGTCAGCTCATACACGTTGATATTATACGCCGCTAAACTTTCAGGCGTCACCTCACCGCCCACTTTCATGCCGTAATTCCAGCCTGCAAAATAGAAATCGGTGCCAGCGCCGATCAACACCTCGCGGCTGGGGTATTTTTCCGACAGTTCGGGCAAGGCCGCCACCCCTTCGCGCAAATCAGGTGCCAAGGTTTTCCAGCCCGAAATCCCGGTGTATCCCACCATGCGATCGGTCAGGCCCAAGGCCAACATCATTTCTGTCAGGTTCACGTCATTGGATACGGCGGCGGTTGGGGCCGCGTCAAAGGTCACGCTGCGATTGCAGCTTTGCACCGTGACCGGAAACGCAAAGGCGGCGCTGCTGGTACAAGCGAAGAGTGCGGCAAGGATAAGTTTCATTTTGGGCCTCAGGAATTGGTTAGGTGAAAGGTTAGATGGGGGGCGTTGCTGGGGTGCAGGTGTTGGACTGCGACGCCAACCCCAAACACGGCGGCCAATGTCGCAGGGGTCATTGCATTGCGCGCGGGGCCAAGGGCAGTCACGCGACCATCAGCCAGCAGCACAATGTCATCGCACAAATGGGCGGCCAGGTTCAGGTCATGCAGGCTGATAACGATGGTCAGGCCAAGGTCGCGGATTAGGGCAATCACCTCTAGCTGATGGCGGATATCAAGGTGGTTGGTGGGTTCATCCAGCACCAAAATTGCGGGGTTTTGGGCCAATGCGCGGGCGACCATAACGCGCTGACGTTCGCCCCCCGACAAGGTGCCCATCAAGCGGTGCGCCAAGGGACCAAGCGCCAGTTGGTCCAGCGCATCGGCGACAATGGCCTGTTCACTGCGGCCAGACTGCGGTGACGCGTGCCGATGCGGCGCGCGGCCAAGCGCCACCACCTCGGCCACGCTAAGGGCGAAATCGGTGGGGTGCTCTTGCAGCACGGCGGCGATTTGGCAGGCGACCGCGCGAGCATCCATCGCCCAAATGTCCACCCCGTCCAACAAAACTTGCCCCGTGCGGGGGCGCAAAAACCGATAAATCAAACGCAACAATGTGGATTTTCCCGCGCCATTCGGGCCGATCACGCCCAAGATGCGGCCTTTTTGCAAGGATAGCGACACGGCCGACAAAACGGGCGCACCAAAGCGCGGGCCCCAGCCCACGCCGCGCAATTCCAAATGAGGGGTCATTGCAGGCGGGTCCCCAACGCTTCGATACGGCCAAAGGCGGCTGGTGCGGCGGCGCTGTTGATATCGCCTTTGAACCAAATCTCGGCTGCCGTTGCGTGCCAAGCCACCGTACAATCCCGGCTGCAATCCGCCAGATCGGCCTGCCCGGACAAAGTAAAATCCAGCCTAACGCCGTCAATTTGCGCCATTGCCGCAGACAGGCGTGTGATCAGACCAATACCCGCATGACACGGCGCGCCTGTGTGACGGCACAAGGTGCTGGTCGTCAATCGGTGGTTTTTTGGGTGAGCCATGTCATTCGCCTCCGCGCAAAGGACGGGGCGGGCAGCGCAATGCTGCATAAGGTCGGGATAAACCGATCCATCATAGCAAAACTCCTGTCCAGACACCCCGTCCGGGTTGGTTGACCTATGATGGCAGGTCTCCTGACTTGCGGGTCAACGCCGACTTGCGCCTTCCCAAACCCAAAGCGCGGGTTCAGTGGCTGTTGCAAGCAGGCTTACCGCGTACAGTTGCGGGGGCAGTCACGGATTCGGTGCCTGTTGGCTACGCCTTACCGTGTTCCCTTTTCATCCGGCGCAGCTTTCACCTGCCAGAACCATCGAAAACACACAGACCCGGTTCTGCGGGCAGAGTCAATCCATACTGCGACACATCGCGGGCAAAACCCGTCAGCCCAAGGCGTAACCCGCACCCCGCACGGTGCGCAAAATATCGGTTCCGTCCGTGCCGCACAGCACTTTGCGCAACCGGCCCACATGCACATCCACCGTGCGGGTTTCAACGTGGATGTCGCGGCCCCAGACCAAATCCAACAACTGTTCGCGGCTTAACACACGACCAGGGCGTTCCATCAGGGTTGCCAGCAGCCGAAATTCGGTTGGCCCCAACTTCAATTCAACCCCTGCGCGGGTGACGCGGTGAGTTTCGCTGTCCAGCGTCACATCTTGAAATTCCAGCACCACGCCAACGGTGGAGGGGCGAACGCGGCGCAGGTTGGCCCGCACCCGCGCCATAAGTTCCGCGATGGAATAGGGTTTGATGACGTAATCATCCGCGCCGGTTTCCAAGCCGCGCACGCGGTCCAACTCCTCGGACCGGGCCGACAGCATGATAACGGGGATTGCGCGGGTTTCGGGGCGCATTTTCAAGCGCCGACAAACCTCAATCCCCGACAAATGCGGCATCATCCAATCGAGGATAATCAGGTCGGGCGGATTTTCCGCGACCAGCAGCATCCCCTCCTCACCATCGCTGGCTTGGGCCACGCGGTAGCCTTCGGCAGCAAGGTTATAGGCCAGCACTTCGCGCTGCGCCGCCTCATCTTCGACCAGCAAGATCAGGGGTTGGGTCACGGCTGCCATTGCGCGTTACCGTTCCGTGCCTGTCATCAAAGCGGTGTTATCCGCCTTTGGCCGCGCCTCGGCGGGCAAGCTGCCTGTCACCAGATAGATCACCTGTTCGGCAATCCCCGTGGCGTGATCACCCATCCGTTCGATGTTTTTGGCGATGAAATGCAAGTGCATACAGGCGGAAATATTGCGCGGATCCTCCATCATATGGGTGATGAATTCGCGAAACAGGGCGTTGTACATTTGGTCCACGTCATGGTCATCTTGGCGCACCTGTTCGGCCAGAACGACATCGCGGCGGGCGTATGCATCCAGCACATTTTTCAACTGCAATTGCACCGCCTTGGCCATGCGCCGGATGGAACCTGCCGACCCCGCGACCGCCGGCATCTGCGCCAGAACATTGGACCGTTTCGCAAGGTTTTTGGCATAATCGCCGCAACGTTCCAGCGCGCCTGCAATTTTCATCGCCGTCAGCACCGTGCGCAAATCGGCAGCGGTGGGGGACCGCAGCGCGATCAGGCGCGCGGCATCCATATTGATCTGTTCTTCAAGCGCGTCGATCGCTTTGTCGCCAGCGCGAACAGCGCTCGCCAGCGCCTCATCGCGGGTTTCCAGCGCTGTGGCGGCGTTCAAAATAGCCTCCTCCACCAGCCCTGCCATACGCATGATATGCGTCTCAATCGCTTCAAGGTCGCGGTCAAATGCGGTGGTAATATGGGTGTCTTTTTTCATCGTATCCTCCGTCAGCCGATGCGGCCGGTGATATAGCTTTCGGTGCGGGGGTCGCGCGGGGTGGTGAAAATTTGCCCAGTTTCGCCGTATTCTACGAGGTTTCCAAGGTGGAAAAACGCAGTGCGTTGGCTGACGCGGGCGGCCTGTTGCATGGAATGGGTGACGATGACGACCGCGAATTGGGTGCGCAACTCGTCAATTAACTCCTCCACCTGTGCCGTGGCGATAGGGTCCAGCGCGGAACAGGGTTCATCCATCAACAAGACCTCGGGGTTGGTGGCGATGGCGCGCGCAATGCACAGACGTTGCTGTTGGCCGCCCGACAGGCCGGTGCCGGGGGCGTGCAGGCGGTCCTTCACCTCGGCCCACAGGGCCGCGCGGCGCAGGGATTTTTCCACCACTTCGTCCAGCTCTGCCTTGCTGCGGGTTAGCCCGTGAATTTTGGGGCCATACGCCACGTTATCATAAATCGACTTTGGGAACGGGTTGGGTTTTTGAAACACCATGCCCACCTTGGCGCGCAGTTGCACCGGGTCCACGCGGGGGTCATAGATGTTTTCGCCCTGCATCAAAATTTCGCCCTGCACGCGGCAAATATCGATGGTGTCGTTCATGCGGTTCAAGCAGCGCAAAAAGGTGGATTTGCCGCAGCCCGATGGGCCGATAAAGGCGGTTACGGTGTTGTCGAGGATATCGACATCAACATCCTTGATCGCGTGGTTGTCGCCGTAAAACACCTGCACGCTGCGGGCGGTCATCTTTGTGGTTTCAGTAGTCATAATCTGTTCCCTTTACCAGCGGCGTTCAAAGCGGCGGCGCAGCAAAATTGCGGTGGCGTTCAGGACCAACAAGAACACCAACAAAACGATAATCGCCCCGGATGCACGTTCCACAAAGGCAGGGTCGGCGCGCTGGGTCCAGTTGTAGATTTGCACCGGCAGCGCGGATGCTGGGTCAAAGAACCCTTCGGGCGGCGCGCCGGGGTATTCGCGCACAAAGGCGACCATGCCGATCAACAGCAAGGGGGCGGTTTCGCCAAGCGCTTGGGCCAGGCCAAGGATTGCCCCGGTCAGGATGCCGGGCGCGGCCAGTGGCAAAACATGGTGAAACACCGCCTGCATTTTGGACGCGCCCACCCCAAGGGCTGCATCACGGATGCTGTTTGGCACCGCCTTCAGGCTGGCGCGGGTGGCGATAATGATGGTTGGCAGGGTCATCAACGTCAACACCAGCCCGCCCACGATGGGGGCCGATTGGGGCAGGCCCGCAAAGTTGATGAAGATCGCAAGGCCAAGGATGCCAAACACGATGGAGGGCACGGCGGCAAGGTTGGCGATGTTCACCTCTATCAGATCGGTCCAGCGGTTTTTGGGCGCAAATTCTTCGAGATAGATGGAGGCAGCAACACCAAGGGGCAAGGCCAAGCACAAAACCACCAGCATCATATAAAGGGAGCCGAGGATGGCCACGCCCAACCCCGCCGCCTCGGGCCGTTGGTCAGAGGCATCGGCGGCGGTGATAAACGCCCAGTTGAAATCGCGCGACATCAGACCTTTGTCTTGCATCGCATCGGCCAGCGCCAGTTGGCGGGTGGAGATTTTGGTGTCGATCGCAGCGGATTCGAGGCTGACACGCCCTTTCAGATACCCATCGACCCGGCCATTGGCGAGGATGGAAAAGCTGACTGTTTGGCCCACCAAATCGGGGTTGGCCAGCACCGCATCGCGAACTTGCGCGGGGGCCTCCTTGGAAATCGTGTCGGCGATATCATCATCCGTCAGCCCATCAATCACGATGCCATTGTCGGCAATCGCCTGCGCCAATGCGGCGTTGATCACACGGGCATAGCCGATGGTCGTGACTTTGTGCATCACATCGGGGTCACGGGTGCCGGATTTATCCAGCGCGCTTTCGGTCAACGTGATGGGAATATGGATAAACGTCTGGCGAAACGCGCCAAGGCCGGAGGAGAAGACCGAGGTGAGCAGCATCACCAGTGCAGCAAGGCTGATGCCAATTGCCGTGAGGCCGTAACGGCGAAAGCGGCGTTCGGCGGCGTTGCGGCGTTTGGTGCGGGTGTCTTGGGCCAGCAGACTCATTCATATTGCTCCCGATATTTGCGTACGATGATCAGCGCCAGCACGTTCAGGCAAAGGGTAAAGGCGAACAGCGTCAGGCCAAGCGCAAAGGCGACCAGCGTTTCGGGGGCGGCAAAATCGGTGTCGCCCGTCAACTGGCCCACGATTTTGACGGTGATGGTTGTCATCGCCTCAAACGGGTTCAAATCCAGTTTTGCTGCCGCCCCCGCGCCCAGAACCACGATCATCGTCTCGCCAATCGCACGGCTGGCGGCCAGCAACACTGCGCCCACAATACCGGGCAAGGCGGCGGGCAACACGACTTGGCGGATGGTTTCAGACTTGGTGGCCCCAAGGCCCAGCGACCCATCGCGCAGTGATTGCGGGACTTGGCTGATGATATCATCCGACAGGGATGATACAAACGGGATCAACATAATCCCCATCACCAACCCCGCCGTCATCACCGACGACCCGCTGTTGCCAAGGCCCAACGGCTGCGCAAAATAATCGCGCAACAACGGGCCAACGGTGATCAAAGCGAACAGGCCGTAGACGATGGTGGGGATGCCTGCCAAAACCTCAATCAACGGTTTGGCAATGGCACGCAGGCGCGGCCCGGCGTATTCCGATAGGTAAATTGCGGCAAACAAGCCCGTAGGGACGGCGAATAATAAAGCGATAAAGCTGATGTAAAGCGTGCCCCAGAGAAGCGGCAAGAACCCAAGGTCGCTGTCGCCTTGGAACCGGGGCGACCATGTGGTGGAAAAGAAAAACCGCGTCCAATCATATTGCGAAAAGAAGTTGCGGGTTTCAAACAGCATCGACAAAACGATGCCCGCCGTGGTCGCAATCGCGATGGAGGAGGCGAGGATGAGCAGCCCCATCACCGCACGTTCCACCGCGTTGCGCGCACGGAAGGTGGCCGAACTGCGCAGCCATGCCCAAACCAGCCCCCCAAGCGCCAACGCCAGCACCGCAAACCCGCCCGCGTTGCCAAGGGGTGCCACCGTTTGCCATGCCAAAAACAGAACCGAAGCGGGCAGCACCGTCCAGATCGCCACAGCCCAGCCGTAATAATGCGGCAGCGAATGAAGACGGCGGCTGTCGCCTTGCACCGATGCCAAAGCGCGGCGGCGGCCAAGCACGAACCCAAGCGTGGCGAGGATGCCTAGCATCAAAAGAGTGGAAACTGCGGTCATCAAAGCCCCTGCATGTCGGCGACACATGGGGTGGGGCCGGATGGCCCACACCCCGTTTTCATCACTGCATCGTCACTTCATCTGCCACAACCGCTTGGGTTTCGGCAAGCGCCGGGTCGGACACCATGCCGTAAGCCGCCAAGGGACCGTCCGGGCCTGCCAGATCATCGGAGACAAAGAATTCCGCAAATTCCTTCAGCCCCGGAATTACGCCGATATGCGCCTGTTTCAGGTAGAAATACAGCGGGCGTGACACGGGGTATTCGCCAGATGTCACGGATTCGGTGGAAGGTAACACGCCGTTCATGGTGGCCACCTGCAACTTGTCAGTGTTGTTTTCATAAAACGACAGGCCAAACACGCCAATCCCATCGGGGTTCGATGCAATGCGTGCCAGCGTTTCGGTATAATCGCCGTCAATATCCACAGACCGCCCATCGGTGCGCAGCGCGGTGCAGGTTTTTGCAGCATCATCGCCTTTCAACGCGACCAACGCTTCGACAGCGCCGCTGTCTTGGCAGCCCTGCTCCAACACTTGCAAATCAAACACTTCGCGGGTGCCGTGCTTGGTGCCGGGCACAAAGGCCATGATGGGCTGCGCGGGGAAATTTGGGTTCACATCGGCCCATGTCATCGCGGGATTGGCAACCAGCGCGCCGTCCACGATCACTTCGGCGGCCAGTGCTTTGTACCAATCGGCGGGGGTGAACGCAAAGGCGTTGCCGGCAATACCCGATGCAAACACGATGCCATCATAGCCAATGCGCACTTCGATAATATCGGTCACACCTGCGGCGGCGCAAACCTCACGCTCACTCGCTTTGATCGCGCGCGATGAATTGGCGATATCAACGGTGTTTTCGCCCACCCCTTCGCAAAACCGCTTTAGCCCCGAGGAGGAGCCACCCGATTCGACCACGGGCGTTGGGAAATCGGTGTTTTCGCCAAACGCTTCGGCCACGATGGTCGCATAAGGCAGCACGGTCGATGATCCGGCGATTTGCACTTGGTCGCGGGCCAATGCAGGTGTGGCGGCCAAAAGGGCAATGGCAGAGGCGGTTATGGTCAAACGGGTCATGCATCTTCTCCTGAAGGTTTGCAGATAGGTCCCCCCTATGGCGACCCATGCCTACGCTTTAGTCGCGCTTGACCACGCTTTTGCGACAGTTGTGTAACAATTTTATGAAACCTGTCGGGACGCGCCCACACTTGGCACATAAACCGAAAAACAAGACCCCTGCCCCGGCGTGCTGGCAATGGTCAGGCGGCCTTGGTGGCGGTGCAGGATGTGTTTGACAATCGCAAGGCCAAGGCCCGTGCCGCCCTTTTCACGCGACCGATGGGCATCAATGCGATAAAATCGTTCGGTCAGGCGCGGCAAATGGTGCGCGGCAATCCCTGCGCCTTGATCGACCACATCAATGCGGATTTGCCCCGCTGCCACCGGATGCAGCACGACCGATACCACCTTGCCCGGCTGGCCATATTTCACCGCATTTTCAATCAAGTTCTGGAACACTTGCATCAGCTGATCGGCATCCGCGGTTACTGGCACAGCCTCTTGGCCTGACACTTCAATCACAACGCCTGCGGCATCCGCCATGGGGCGTAAACTGGCTGCCACGGTCGCCAACAGGTCTGCCAGATTGACCAAACCCGTGGGGCGGCGACGCTCCTCCGCCTCCACCGATGATAGCGACAACAGATCGCGCACCAAACGGGTCATGCGCCCTGCCTCGCGCCCCATAATCTCAAGGAAACGGTTGCGCGCGGCGGGGTCATCCTTGGCCGCCCCTTTCAGGGTTTCAATAAAGCCGGTTAGGGTGGTTAAGGGCGTGCGCAATTCATGGCTGACGTTGGCCACAAAATCACGGCGAAACTGGCCAATCTGTTCGGCTTCGGTGATATCTTTGAACGCGCACAGCGCCCCTTGCAGCAACGGCGTCACCGCGACCAAATACGTCACCTCATACGAGGGGCCGATCACGACGAAACGCGCCTGCCCCGCCACACCGCCCTGCAAAGCCGCAGCAATCGTTTGCAGCAAGGCGGGCTGGCGCAGGGCGATGGCGTGGTGGCGCGCGACCTGCCCCGCGCCCAAAATGGCCACCGCCTCTGGGTTGGCATGGGTGATACGCGCGTCCGCGTCGATGAACACCAGCGGCAAGGGCACCGCCCCCAAAACCGCCCCAAACATATTTGTATCCATAATCGCCCGCATGTCCTGTCCCATTTCGACAAGTTTGCCCGAATTCCCGCGAATAGGCGAGGGGGGCACAAAAACCCTGCACGGTGCAGGTGTAACATCCGGTCAATCTTTGCTAAGAGTGGGAACCTGTGCGATTGCCACGGGTTAAACCTTGCTGTGAATTTCAGAAAACAGCCCCGCAAAGGATGCATCCCCTGTGATCGCCATTTCCACCGACTTTGCCCCGTTTGTTGCCCTTGCGCTGGTGGCGGTTTTGTTTGTGCTGTTCATGCTGGAACGCTACCCGCCCGAGGTGACGGCAGCAGGTGTTGCGGCAGCGTTTCTAATCTTGGGGCTGGTGCAACACGATACCGCCCTTTTGGCCTTTTCCAACCCTGCACCGCTGACAATCGCCGCGATGTTCGTGATTTCGGGCGCGTTGGTGCGCACCGGGCTTTTGGATGCGCTGGCCGGACGTATTTTGGCCTGGGCCGAGGTGTCGCCTGTGTGGGCCGGGATTGGCTTTATCTTTGCCACCATTATCGCGTCAGGCACGGCCAACAACACGCCCGTGGTTTTGGTCCTTATCCCCGTTGTGATCAAACTGGCGCAAAAGCTGGGGCTGGCCGAAACGCGCGTCCTTATCCCCTTGTCTTATGTGGCGATTTTGGGTGGCACGCTGACACTGGTGGGCACATCGACCAATATTTTGGTTGCGGGCGTGGCCCAAAACGAAGGGCTGACCCCGTTTTCGATTTTTGAAATTACACCGATTGGGGTGGTTGTCGTGGCGGTTGGCCTTGTGTCGCTGGCCATTCTGGGGCCGCTGTTGCTGCCCAAACGGCGCAGCGCGGGCATTTCACAATCTGACCATGACACGGTTTATCTGACCGAAATCAAGGTTGACGCCGATTTCGCCGATATCGGCAAACCCTTGGCCGAGGTGACGGCGTTGCAGCGGTCGGCCATCCAGATTTTGGCCCTGCGCGACCAAGGCGCGCTGCGCCGGGACGGGGTGGCAGACCATATTTTGGCCGCGGGGGATGAGGTGATCTTGCGCCTTGATGCGGCAGAGCTGTTGACGCTGAAACAGGCCACAGGGCTGGTGCTTGGGGCGGTGCGCGGTGCGCCCCCTGTCAAGTCAGAGGAGGAGCAGATCATCGCGCAGGTGATGGTCAAACCAAACCGCCACCGCAGCCAAAGCAGTTTGGGGGCGCTGGGGTTGGGCCGCCGCTATGGCATGCGGATTTTGGGTGCGTTTCGTCCCGGCCATAAATTTGGCCCCGATCTGGACCGTGCCGTGCTGCGCCCTGCCGATGTGTTGCTGATCGAAGCGCCGCAATCGGCGTTTGAACGGCTGGAACGGTCCGTCGATCTGGTGCCTATCAGCCGCCCCACTGTGCGCGCGTATCGCCGTAGCCACGCCCCTTTGGCCGCACTCGCCATGCTGGGCGTGATCGTGCTGGCCGCATTGGGCGTGGCCGAAATTGCGGTATTGTCGCTGATTGCTGTGGCGATTTTGCTGGTCGCGCGCTGCATCGACAGCGATGAAGCCTGGGGGTTTTTGGATGGCGGCATTTTGGTGCTTATTTTTTCCATGCTGATCATCGGGTTCGGGCTGCAAGAAACCGGAGCCGTGGCGATAATCGTGGCCGCCATTGCCCCTTATGTGGACGGATTGCCCCCCATCGTGATGCTGGGGGCACTGTACCTGCTGACGTCGATTTTGACCGAGATTGTTAGCAATAACGCGGTCGCCATCGTGGTCACCCCCATCGCCATCAGCCTTGCCATCAGCGCCGGGATTGACCCGCGCCCGATGGTGGTCGCCGTGATGTTTGGGGCCAGCGCCAGTTTTGCCACGCCGATCGGCTATCAAACCAACACGCTGGTGTATGGCGCGGGGAATTACAAATTCACTGATTTCTTGAAAATCGGCGTGCCGATGAATTTGATCGTGGGGGTGGCCAGTGTGTTGACCATCCCGATCTTTTTCCCGTTCTAACCGGGTTAGCGCAGGAAAAACAAAACGCTCATCCCTACGCCAACGGCGGTGATAAACAGGCGCAACAAGGCGGTGTTGGTGATCTTGCGGCTGTAATGCCCGCCCGCAAAACCGCCCAAAGCGGATGCAATGGCCATTGGCACCGCCGCTTGCCACACGATCAACCCGGCCGCAACAAAGGCAAGCGCCGAAATCAGCGACAGCGCCGCCGACAGCACATTTTTCAGCCCGTTCATATTGTGCAAATCGCTGTAGCCCAGCAGGCCAAATGCGGCCAACAACATGATGCCCAAACCGCCGTTAAAATACCCGCCGTAAATCGACACCGCCAACAAAACCGCCGCAGATACCAACGGTCCCGCAGGCCCGAACCCTTGGCTGCGGGTCGCCGCAATCAACCTTGGCCCAATGGCAAACAACACCGTGGCCCCCAGCAGCAACCACGGCACCAACCCGGTGAACACGCTGTCGCTGGTGACCAACAGCAGCCCCGCCCCGGCCAGCGCGCCAAAGGCCGCGACCGCCAGAACGGCGCGCAGCCCCAACGCCCCTTCGGCCCGCAAATCGTGGCGATACGCCCAAGCGCTGGCAACATAACCCGGCAAGGCGGTCAGGGTCGCGGTGGCGTTGGCTGCGACCGGGGGGACGCCTGTGTAAATTAACGCAGGCAGAGTTAGGAATGTACCACCGCCAGCCACGGCATTCAATGCGCCCGCCGCAAACCCCGCCATGATCAAAATCAGAATGTCCATCAACAGCCCCCCACCAGCAGGCAAAGGTTTTGCACCACTCAGGTTAAACCCGCAAGGGCGTCACCTTATTGAATTTCTGCGTCCACCGCCCGCTGCGCACCTTGCGCCCACAGCCTTTCGGCGGCTTGCGTGACAGGCGCGCGCAATTGGACGGCCAAGGCCAAGGGAAATATCTCAGCGACCGCCAAAAGGGCCACGACCTTTTCCGCCGGGGTCGTGGCCGCGTCTGACACTGCGCGCAAACGGGCGGCCATAGGGTCTTTCACCTCAATCGTGCGGCCCTGTTCATCAACCCCGCCGACATAGCGCATCCATGCCGCCACGGCCAAAATCAACCCCGGCGATGCGCGCCCTGCGGCTATATTTTCCGCCAGCGTGCCCAAAATGCGCTGCGGCAATTTCTGGCTGCCATCCATCGCGATTTGCCAAGTGCGGTGGCGAATGGCGGGGTTTTCGTACCGCGCGCGCAGGGCGGCGGCATATTGCGCCAGATCAACGCCCGTAGGGGTGGCCACGGCTGGCATAATCTCTGCCCATAATTGGCGCACAAAGGTATTAAAGCCGGGGTTTGCCACCGTATCCGCGATGGTTTCATGGCCTGAAAGATAGCCAAGATAGGCCAACGCAGAATGGGTGCCATTCAACATGCGCAGTTTCATATGTTCAAACGCCGTCACATCCTGCACCATTTGCACGCCCACGGCGGCGAAATCGGGGCGCGCATCGCCCACAAAATCATCCTCGATCACCCATTGGCGGAACGGTTCGTGCAAGACGGGGGCAGCGTCATGGTGGCCCGTCACAGCCTCCAGCCGGGCAATGTCACCTTGGGTCGTGGCGGGGGTGATACGATCCACCATCGTTGCGGGGAAACGGGCATGTTCGGCAATCCAACCCGCCAGCGCAGGGTCAACGCGCGCTGCGAAATTCAACACCAAACCGCGCACCAAAGGCCCGTTTTCGGGCAGGTTATCACAGGTCATCACCGTAAAGGGGGCCACCCCCGCCGCATGACGCAAGGCAAGGGCGCGCACCAAAAATCCAATCGCGGACTGGGGCAGCGGATGCGCCAAATCATGCGCAATATCCGGGTGATCCACGTTCAGCGCCCCGGTGGCCGGATTGTGGCAATACCCCTTTTCGGTCACCGTCAGCGACACAATCCGCACGCCCGGCTGTGCCATGGCCGCCAGCACGGCGGCAGGGTTTTCGGGCGCGACCAGCACATCTTCCAACACCTCTATCACCGCGACCTCTTGCCCCGCAGAGGACAGGGTCACGCTGGAATAGGCCCAGTTTTGCGGACGCAGGGCATCGCGGATGGCGGGGCTTTGCAAAGATACGCCGATAATCCCCCAATCGCCGCCGCTGTGCGCCATCGCCTCGGCCACATAACACGCACCAAAGGCCCGGTAAAACGCGCCAAGGCCCAAATGTACGATGCCCACACCGGGGCGCGGGGCGGTGCTACGGGTTAAACGCTTAACGGGCAAGCCAGCCTCCGTCCACGTTCAAAACCGCACCATGCACATAGGCGCTGGCGGGGGTGCAGAGGTAGGTGACCGCGCCCGCAATATCGGAGGCATTGCCCCAGCGGCCCGCTGGAATACGCTCCAAAATGGAACGGTTACGGTCAACATCGGCGCGCAACGCTTCTGTATTGTTGGTTTCGATATAACCGGGCGCGACGGCGTTCACATTGATGCCCTTTGCCGCCCATTCATTGGCCAACAGTTTTGTTAGCCCCGCCACGCCATGTTTTGACGCGGTATAGGATGGCACGCGGATACCACCTTGAAACGAGAGCAGGCTGGCGATGTTGACCACGCGACCCCCCCCCGATCCGGCACCGCGCGCAAACACCTCACGCGCAAAAGCTTGGGTGGTGAAAAACAACGCCTTCAGGTTCACGTCCATGACCGCGTCCCAATCGGATTCACTAAAATCAACCGCTTCGGCACGGCGAATGATGCCCGCGTTATTGACCAAAATATCAAACCCTTGGCCCGCAAACAAACTTTGCCCCGCCATCGGGTCCACAAAATCCACCAACACCGAGCTGGCCTGTCCGCCCGCGCGCGTGATCTGCGCCACGGTTTCGTCACAGGCCCGCCGCCCGGCACAGACCACCGAAGCCCCGGCCTGCGCCAGACCAATCGCAATCGCCTGCCCAATCCCGGTATTTGCCCCCGTCACCAAGGCGCGGCGACCAACCAACGAGAATGGATTGGTCACAACAACCCCTCCACCGACAGCATGTCCATATCGGTGAAATCGACGTTATCGCCCGCCATCGCCCAGATGAAACTATACGCCCCGATGCCAGCCCCCGAGTGGATGGACCACGGCGGCGACAAAACGCCTTCCTCATTCGCGATGAACATGTGGCGCGTCTCGGTCGGCTCCCCCATCAGGTGCAAAACTCGCGCTTCGGGCTTCATGTCGAAATACAGATACGCCTCCATCCGGCGGTCGTGGATATGGGCGGGCATGGTGTTCCAAACCGACCCATTGTGCAGGCTGGTATAACCCAGCACCAACTGGCAGCTTTCCATCACATTAGGGTGGATGAACTGGCGGATGGTGCGGTCATTCGATGTTTCCGCTGCGCCCAAACGCACCTCTTTGGCATCACCCACCGACAGCAGACGCGTCGGGCAAGTGCGGTGCGCGGGCGCGGAAGTGATGTAAAACCGCCCCGCCCCTTCAAACGTCACAGGACCAGACCCCATACCCAGATACAACACATCGCCGCGCGCCATTTTATGGCTGGCACCCGCCGCCTTGACCACCCCATCGCCGCCAATGTTTACAATTCCCATCTCGCGGCGATCCAGAAAATTCGGTGTGCGCGTTTCGGTAACATGGTCCAGCGTCAGGCTGCCGCCATTCGGCACCGCCCCCCCCATCACAAAGCGGTCGTAATGACTGTAAACCAACCGGATTTCCCCATCCGCAAACATGCCCGGCGTTAGAAAATGCTGGCGCAGGGCCGTGGTGTCCATCCCTTTGGCGTGGTCTTGGTGAACGGCGTGGCGTGTTTCAACGGTCAGCATAAAAGCTCCTTAAACGGCATCAGTGAAAGAGGGAGGGCAGCCACAACGACAGCCCCGGAATATAAGTGACCAGCATCAGCGTGGCAAAGGCCGCGCCGTAAAACGGCCAGATGGTACGGACCGCGTCCCAGATCGAAATGCGGCCAACGGCGCAGCCGACAAACAGCACCGCGCCAACAGGCGGCGTACACAGCCCAATCCCAAGGTTCAGGATCAAGATCACGCCAAAATGCACCGGGTCCACCCCGAAAGCCATAGCGACAGGCAGGAAAATCGGCGTGGTGATCACGATCAGCGGCGACATATCCATAAACGTGCCCAAAACCAGCAAGACCACATTCAGCAACAGCAGGATGATGATCGGGTTGTCCGACACATTTTGCAGCGCCATCACCATTGTCGTTGGCACCTTTGTATAGGCCAACAACCAGCCAAACGCGGCGGCACAGCCAATCACCATCAACACCATCGCGGTGGTGCGCACGGCGGCAAATGTCGCCTCGATGAAATCATGAAACGACATGGTGCGGTACACGAAAAACGTTACCAACGCCGCATAAACCACCGCAATGTTCGACGATTCCGATGCGGTGAACACGCCGGATCGCACGCCGAAAAAGATAATCCCCACCAGCACCAATCCGGGTGCTGCACTAAAAAACAAAGTGCCCAGCATGGCCCAACCGGGAAACGCCTCGGTCGGATAGCCGCGTTTGCGCGCCACGAACCACGCCGCAACCATCAACGACAGCGCCAACAACAGGCCGGGAATGATGCCCGCCGTGAACAAATCCGCGATGGAAATTTTGCCCCCCGCCGCGATGGAATAGATGATCATATTATGCGACGGCGGCAACATCAGCGCGATGATAGACGACACGACCGTGATGTTCACCGCATAATCTGCACCATACCCGCGTTCCTTCATTTGCGGCACCATCAACCCGCCCACCGCCGATGCATCGGCAGCAGCAGACCCGGAAACGCCACCAAACATCACCGATGCGATGATGTTGACCTGCCCCAAACCACCTCGCAAATGCCCGACCAGCGCCCCCGCCAGCCCGACCAACCGGCGCGCAATATCGCCACGCACCATCAAATCCCCGGCAAAGATAAAAAACGGAATCGCCATTAGCGCAAACACCGACACACCGGAGTTTAGCCGCTGAAACACCACCACAGGCGGCAAGCCCATGTAGATGACGGTCGCAAAGCTTGACACGCCAAGGCAGAACGCCACGGGGGTGCCGATCAGCAGTAGGAACACGAAAGTTCCGAAAAGGACGTACAGCTCCATTTAGTCCTCCACCGGATCTTCGCCAAACCGCGCGGTGCGCAGACCTGCGGCGCGCCGCATCACGCGTTCGGCGGAAAAAATAACCACCAAAACGCCGCCGCCCACAATCGGCAGAAAATCAAAAGCGCCCGAAATACCCAGACTAGGCAGCTTGTTGCCAGCCGTCTTGGCGGCCAATTGCCAGCCAAACCAGACCATGCCCCCGCCAAACGCGGCCACTGCGACATCCGAAATCGAATACAAAACCATCTTCACGCGGTGCGAAACGAAATACAAAAGCACGTCAAACGACAAATGATACCCTTCGCGGATACCAACTGCGGCGCCCAGAAAGATGAACCACCCCATGATCATCACCGATGCAGGTTCAGTCCACACCAAACTGTCGTTCAAAACGTAGCGCCACACCACTTGGGCTGCGATGAACACGGTCATCAAAACCAACCCCGTTCCCGCCACCCACAGCGCCAAACGGGCCAGCGCGCCGGTAAACCGCGCCGCCGATTTCA
The DNA here is from genome assembly GCF_900110135.1 of Pseudorhodobacter antarcticus. Lineage (GTDB taxonomy): Bacteria > Pseudomonadota > Alphaproteobacteria > Rhodobacterales > Rhodobacteraceae > Pseudorhodobacter > Pseudorhodobacter antarcticus. The sequence continues at coordinate 28,913 of NZ_FOCO01000015.1, forward strand.
TTGTAGTTTCCACAATTTGCCCCCGGCAAAGGATTGGCCCGCGACATATGCCGCGGGCCGTTTGGGATTATTCCGTCGCCTGAATATCCTCGACCATCTTTTGCAACTTTGGCGTGGTCACATATTTCGCGTAAACTGGCACCATCGCCTCGATGAACGGGGTTTTGTCGATGTCGGTGATAATCTCGGTTCCTGCCGCGCGCACTTTCGCCTCAGATGCCGCCTCACGCGCCGTCCACAATTCGCGCATCACGGGCACAGAATCCTTGGCCGCTTGGCGCACTGCCGCTTGATCTTCTGCAGACAGTTTATCATACGCGATTTTCGACATCACCAAAATTTCCGGCACGATCAAATGCTGGTTCAGCGTGTAATATTTAGCCACTTCAAAATGGCCGGAGCTTTCATAGGACGGCCAGTTGTTTTCTGCCCCATCAATCACGCCGGTTTGGATGGACGAATACACCTCGCCATACGGCATGGGCGTTGCGTTGGCACCAAGGGCCGCAACCATGTCCACGAAAATATCCGACTGCATCACGCGGAATTTCATACCCGCCATATCCGCGATGGACCGAATTGGCTTTTCCGAGTTGTAAAAGCTGCGCGACCCGCCGTCATAAAACGCAAGGCCAACCAGATCGGCCCCCGCCATCGCATCCAAAATTTGCTGGCCCACCGGACCGTCCATCACCTTGTGCATGTGATCGGTGGACCGGAAAATGAACGGCAAGGACGGGATTTGCGTTTCTTCAACGATATTGTTGAACGGCCCAAGGCTGACGCGGTTCATGTCGATCACGCCGAACTGGGTCTGTTCAATCGTGTCTTTTTCCTCGCCCAATTGCGCGGAATGAAACACCTCGACGCACAAACGGTCGCCTGTGCGTTCTTTCAGCAATTCGCCCATCTTTTGCACGGCAACAACGGTGGGATACCCATCAGGATGCGTGTCAGATGACCGCAAGGTGATTTCACACGCAGTGGCCGCTGTTGCCATCGCAACGGTGCCCAGCATTGCCGCAATTAGGGTCTGTTTCATTTGGTTTTTCCTCCCAGAAAATGGCTTTTCACAGCCGATACGCCTGTTTTGCCAGGCCATAAGCAAGGTCATGCGCGACCTCATTTGCCTCATCCGCGTCCAGCCGCCCTGTGGCGACCAACGTGGCAAGGAATGCACAATCCACCCGGCGGGCCACATCATGGCGCGCGGGAATGGAACAAAACGCGCGTGTGTCGTCGTTGAAACCCACGGTGTTGTAAAATCCGGCGGTTTCCGTCGCGGTTTCGCGAAAGCGGCGCATCCCTTCGGCGCTGTCATGGAACCACCAGGGCGGCCCCAATTTCAGCGCGGGGTATACACCCGCCAGTGGCGCGAGTTCGCGCGCGATGCTGGTTTCATCCAGCGTGAACACGATAATTGTCACATCGCTGCGCCCGCCAACCGCGTTCAACAATGGGTGCAGCGCGCGGACGTAATCGGTGCGGGTGGGAATATCGAACCCTTTGTCACGGCCAAAGCGGGCGAATACATCGCGGGAATGGTTGCGCCAACTGCCGGGATGGATTTGCAAAACCAACCCGTCATCAATGCTCATCCGGGCCATTTCGGTCAGCATTTGGCCGCGAAACATATCCGCCTCATCGCCCGTGCATTTGCCTTGCAGCGCGCGTTCAAACAGACGCGCCGCCACGTCTTGGGGCAAATCCTCGGTCCGGGCGGTGGGGTGGCCGTGGTCGCTTGACGTGGCGCCATAGGTTTTGAAAAACGCGCGGCGGGTGCGGTGGGCCGCCAAATACCCGGCCCAAGTGGTCGTATCCTGCCCGGTCAGCGCGCCCAACTGCACCACATTATCCGCGAACCCGTCAAATTCCGGGTCCACCACCGCATCAGGGCGGTAGGCGGTAATCACCTTGCCGCCCCAACCGCTGTCCTTAATCATCTGATGCCAGCGCAGATCGTCCAAGGCACTTTCGGTGGTTGAAATCACTTCAATATTGAACCGTTCAAACAGCGCGCGGGGGCGATAATCTGGACGGGTCAGGCACTCTGCAATCTGGTCATAAACCGCGTTGGCGCTGGTGGCATTCAAGCGCTGCGTCACGCCAAACACCTCTTGCAGCGCATGGTTGACCCACAGCCACGATGGCGTGCCACGAAACAAATGGAAATTGGCGGCAAACAGCCCCCAAATTTTGCGCGCATCGCCTTCGACCGGGCCACCATCGGCGCGCGGCACGCCCAAATCCGCCAGCGGGATGCCTTGGGAATGGAGCATGCGAAAGACATAGTGATCGGGCGTCACAAACAGCGCTGCGGGGTCCGCAAAAGCGGCGTTTTCAGCAAACCAGCGCGGGTCCGTGTGGCCATGCGGGCTGATGATGGGCAAATCGCGCACGGTGTCATACAGCCCCCGCGCCCTATCCCGCAGTGCGGGTTCAACAGAAAACAGCCGATTTTCGTCCAACAACGCCATCCGCACCGCACCTTTCGACTCATCCCCTTAACTAATAACCTAGTTTTTCACAAAAGCCGCGTCAACTGATATCCCAGTTGGCAAATCACAATTTCCCCCTATGATGGGCACAATCAGGGAGGGGCGTGATGGGCAATACACATATTTTGATGATGGGTGATGCCCCCAATCAAGCAGCCCCAAAGCCGCTGCCAAAGCTGGCACGCGCCACACAACCATCCGTCGCCGACCAAGTGTTCGACTTGCTGCAGCACCGCATCCTGACGCTGGACCTGCCCCCCGGCACCAAACTGTCCGAAGGGGAGGTGGCGGGCCAAATGGGCGTATCCCGCCAACCCGTGCGCGAGGCGTTCAAACGTCTGGCCGCCCAAGGGTTTTTGCTTATTCGCCCCCAGCGCAGCACAACCGTTAGCCTGATATCCGAAGCGGCGGTTCTGCGCGCCCGGTTCATTCGCACCGCCCTAGAAACCCACACGTTTCGCCTTGCCTGCACTACGCTAACCTCTGCCGATATCGCAGCCCTGCGCGCTTTGATTGATGCGCAGAAAACGGCGATCACCGCACAGGACCGCGCGCTGTTTCATGCCTTGGACGATCAGTTCCACCGCGAGGTGTGCATCCGTTCCGGCGTAGGATACGCGTGGGATTTGATCCATGATAGCAAGGCGCATATGGACCGGATTCGCATGCTGTCGCTGAACAGCCAATCGCAACAACACGCGTTGCGCGAACATATCGCAATTCTGGATGCGATTGAACAAGGCAACCCGGACGCCGCTGCAAGGGCCATGGACAGTCACCTGTCGCGCATCACCACCCTGATCGCCGAGGTGAAGGCCGTTAATCACGGCTGGTTCACCGATGCTGCCGATTTGGGTTAAGGCTTGTCCTTGCGTACATATTTGGCAGGGTCAAACGCGATGAAAAATTCGTAACCACAGCCCGCCGCAAGGCAGGCCGCCAGAACCGCCCAGCCAGTGCCGCCCGTGGCCAATTCCAACGCCGCCCACAGCGCCAAAAACCCAACCAACACCACCCGCCGCCATATCGGCAGAAAAAACGGATGGTACAACCCCAATAGTTTGCCAATCATCGCACACGCCCCCTATCGCCCAAACCCACAGCCTTCATCCCACAGCCCCTGAACGGTCATGTGCGGCCCGTTCCAGCAATGACAACAACAACGGGTTTGGAAACTGCCGTTTCACCGTCACCGCATGGAAACTTTCCGTCACACCAATATCATGCCGCGCCTCTTGCAGCATCCCCGACGACAGCTCATTTTTCACCACGATCGGCGGCAACACGGCCAAACCGATGTCTTCGCGCGCCAGCAAACGCATCATCGCCATGTCATCCACCTCGGCGGCCAGCACTGGTTCCACCCCCAGCCGCGCGCACAGCGTGTCAAACCCCGCCCGCACCGGGCTGTCGGTGGTGGGCACAATGACCGGGTGGCGGCGCAACAAATCGGGCAGGCTGTCATCGCCCGCCAACCGCGCGGGCGTGCCAATAATGCTGACACTTTGTTCCGACAGTCTGTGCGCAATAAAACTGGACATCGCATCGGGCGCAGGTACCCGGTTGGTCAACACCACGTCCAAGCCCAAGGTTTCCAACCCCTGCAACAACTCGACCGAGGTACCGGACCGCAGCACCAGTTCCACATCCTTGGCCCCCAGCAAGGGCCGCAAAAATTCGATCTGAAAGTTGCGCGACAGCGTGGCCAGTGCGCCCATCCGCAGCACATGACGCAAGTCACCCGACCGCGACAGCGTCGCCAGTAAATCCTGGCCCGCCTCAAAAATCGTATCCGCATAATCCAGCGCGATGCGCCCGGCTTCGGTCAAATGCAACTGGCGGCCGCGCCGTTCAAACAGCGGGTGGCCCAACCTATCCTCCAGCTTGCGGATTTGCACCGACACCGCCGATTGCGACAAGTTCAACTTGGCCGCCGTGCGCGTCAGGTTGCCGTCATGCGCAACCTGCCAGAAATACCGCAAATGGTTGTAATTTATTTCTATCATTCGTTCTGTTTAAGCGAACGCTTTATTGTGATCAATGAATTTTATTTATGCAACCCGCACCGCTATCCCCTATCCAAATTGATGGAGGATTTTATGCTTGCCCACGCCCTGCCACTTCTGGCCCCGCTTATCTTACTGGGGGCCGCCCTGTTCTTGCACTTGACCAATCCAACCCGCCAAAAAGGTGCCGCGCTTGCCGAAGGGGCTGCTTTTGCAGCTTTGGTCGTGGCCGTGCTGTCATTGGGCCTGTTAGTTTTGCGCGGGGCGGGCGATGGGTTCGTCACCCGGCTGGACGCGATCAGCATCACCATGCTGCTTTTGGTGGCGTTTATCGGTTGGGTCGTCGTGCGGTATTCCCGCACCTATCTGGACGGTGAGGCGCGGCAGGGCACCTTCACCATCTGGCTTTTGGGGGTGTTGGCATCCGTGCTTTTGCTGGTTCAAGCGGGCAATCTGGTGGTGCTGATCGGCGCTTGGGTCGCGACCAGCCTGTGCTTGCACAAACTGCTGCTGTTTTATCCTGAACGTGTCGCCGCCAGGCGGGCTGCACGCAAAAAATTCGTGACCGCGCGTTTGGGCGATGCGGCCTTGGTCCTTGCGACACTTTTGCTGGTGATGGCTTATGGCTCCACCCAAATTTCCACCATCCTCGCCGCCGCTAAACTGGGCGAAGGTGGCATGGCAGCCGTGGGTGCCGCCGCCCTCCTTGCCCTCGCCGCTGTCCTAAAATCGGCGCAATTTCCCAGCCACGGCTGGCTGACTGAGGTGATGGAGGCACCGACCCCCGTCTCCGCCTTGCTGCACGCAGGTGTGGTCAACGGTGGCGGGTTCTTGCTCATCCGCTTTGCCGATGTGATGCTGCTGTCACCCTTGGTGTTGGCAGGTTTGGTGCTGATCGGCGGATTCACCGCGCTGTTTGGCGGGTTGGTGATGCTGACCCAGCCCACCGTCAAATCCTCGCTCGCATGGTCCACCGTGGCGCAAATGGGCTTTATGATCTTTCAATGCGGGCTTGCGCTGTTCCCCCTCGCGCTTTTGCACATCGTCGCCCATTCGCTGTACAAAGCGCACGCCTTTCTGTCGGCTGGTGGTGCTGTGGAACGGGTCACGGCCATTTCGCGCCCCGGCCCAGTTGCGGTGCCAAACCTTGCTGCTGTCACCCGCGCCTTTGCGCTGGCCATCGCGATTTATGGCGGGGTGCTGATCGCCTCGGGCCTTATCTTCGGCTTTGCCGATAAATCCCCGCAAGGCATCGCGCTTGGCACCATCCTGATCTTTGGGGTCGCCTATCTTTTGGCCCAAGGGCTGGCAGATGCCGCCCCCCGCGCCCTGACCTTGCGCACCGCCCAACTGTCCCTGATCGCGGCGGTCAGCTATGTCGCCTTGCAACGGCTGGCCGAGGCGGCAACGGCGGGCACCCTGCCCCCCACCCCCACCGCGGGCCCCTTGGAATGGGCGCTGATCCTGCTCGCCCTTCTCAGCTTTGGCCTTGTGGCCTTGGCCCAGGCCACCTTACCTTTGTGGTCGCACCACCCCGCCGCCCAAGGGTTGCGCATCCACCTGTCCAACGGGCTTTACATCAACGCGATTGAGGACCGTTTGCTGCACGGCTGGTCCCTGAAATTCTATGCCAAAGGAGCGTCAAAATGAAGGCCGACACCCACGCAGGTTTCACCGGAACCCATCTGGAACTGATCGCCGCATCGGAAAACGCCAGCCGCGCCATTCCGCCTTTGTGGCCCCTCGCCTCCTCGGTCGCGGTCAACCCGTTCTTGGGGCAAGCCGGGCACACATTGGCGCAAACATCCGCCCTTTTGGGCCGGGTCGCGGGCGTGGCCGTCACCATGCCGCGCAAATGGTATGCGGATAAACTGGCGGCAGGCACCATCACCGACGTTGACCTGTTGGACGCAATCGCGGTCACAGGTTGCCCGTTGAACCCTGTCGCCCTGCGCGCAGCGGCCCTCGCCCCCGACACCACCCCCACCGCTTTGCCCACGGTCGCAGACCTCGCCGCAACCGCGTCGGGCACCGATTGGCCCGCGCTGATTGACGACCGTATCGGCGCTTGGGCCGCAGGGTTTTTCGACAAAGGTCAAGCCTTGTGGCAGGCCACCCCCGGCCACGGCGCATTTGACAGCTGGCGCTTGTTCGCCACCCGCGATCTGACCGCCGAAATCAACGGTCTGCCCGGTTTTGCAGGCTTTGTCGCCAGCACCGCCGAAAAACCCCGAATCGCCCTTGCCATGGCTTGCGACACGCTGGGCCTTGGCACGGATGCCGCCCCCACCTATTTCCACCAGCTTTTGTTGGGTCTTGGCGGCTGGTCGCAGGTCGCACGCCAACATCTGTGGCAGGCCGAACTGGCAGGCAAACGGGATGAAATGACCAGCGATATGCTCGCCATCCGCATCATTTGGGAACAAGCGCTGTTTGCCCGCTACAAAGACCAGATCAGCGCTGATTGGGCGACAATCCGCGCCCAGCACGCGGCCCCCATCACCCCATCCGCCGATGATCTGGCAATGGCAACCTTGCAGGAGGCCGCCGACCGCGCAGGCCAGCGCAGCCTTGCGCAAACCCTGTCCGGCCCCGCAGCCGTCAAACCGCAAACCCGCCCCAGCCTGCAAGCAGCGTTCTGCATCGACGTGCGCAGCGAGGTGTTTCGCCGCGCGCTTGAAACGCTGGACCCCACCATCCAAACCTTGGGCTTTGCGGGGTTTTTCGGCCTTACCGCCGCGCACAACGGCTTTGCCTCTGATATCGCTGAACAGCGCCTGCCCGTGCTCTTGACCGCAGGCGTCACCAGCCACGCCACAGCGCCCATGGCCGATGATCAAACCGCCCGATTTGCCGCCCGCGCAGGCCGCGCTTGGGGCCGCTTCAAACTCGCCGCCGTATCGTCGTTTGCCTTTGTCGAGGCGACAGGCCCGGTTTACGCAGGCAAGCTGGTGCGCGATGCTTTGGGTTACGGGGCCGCCCCCGCAATGGACACGCACAAACCGCAGTTTGATGACAGCCTCGCCCTGCCCGACCGCATCAATGCTGCCACCAAAATCTTGGGCGCCATGTCGATGACCGACAATTTCGCGCCCTTGGTTCTGATGGTCGGTCACGGCGCAAATGTGGTCAACAACCCGCACACCAGCGCGTTACATTGCGGGGCCTGTGGCGGTTATTCGGGAGAGGTGAACGCGCGCTTGCTCGCGGGCTTGCTGAACGACCCTGCCGTGCGCAAAGGTGTGGCGGAGGCTGGCATCACCATTTCCGCCGACACTGTTTTCCTTGGCGCATTGCACGACACCACCACCGATGCGGTCACGATTTTCGACACGGACACCGCCCAACCCATCCCCAGCCTGCCCCAAGCACGCGGCTGGCTGGCGCAAGCGGGCCGTATCGCCCGGACTGAACGCGCGGTGCGCCTGCCCCGCGCCACGAATGAGGGGCAAGTGACCAAGCGCAGCACCGATTGGGCCGAAACCCGCCCCGAATGGGCGCTTGCGGGGTGCAAAGCCTTCATCGCCGCCCCGCGCGCCCAAACCCGTGGCAAATCCCTGTCGGGCCAAGCGTTCTTGCATGATTATGACTGGACACAGGACAATGGGTTCGGCGTGCTGGAACTGATCCTGACCGCGCCTGTGGTCGTGGCCAGTTGGATCAGCCTGCAATATTACGGTTCGGTCGTTGCCCCAGATATTTTCGGCGCGGGCAACAAACTGCTGCACAACGTGACAGGCGGGATTGGCGTGGTTGAGGGGAATGGCGGCAAGTTGCGCGCGGGCCTGCCGTGGCAATCGGTGCATGATGGGGTGGGATATGCCCATGACCCGTTGCGCCTGTCGGTTTGCATCGCGGCCCCGCAGGCGGCGGTCGCCGACATTCTGGCCCGCCATGACGGCGTGCGCGCGTTGTTTGACAATCGCTGGCTGCACCTGTTCTTGCTGGATGACGCAGGCCAAATGACCCAACGCTATTGTGGCGGGTTGGCATGGGAAGATATGCCCGGCACATTGACCAAAGCCGCTGCGTGATCCAATATCTCGATCAATTCCACACGGATTGATCGGGAACACAAATAATGATCGACAAGCTGGAAATGTTCATCGCCGTCGCGCGCGAAGGTCACTTTGGCCGCGCAGCCGAAAGCCTGAACATCTCACAACCCTCCCTCTCCGCCGGCATCAAACAGCTGGAGGAACAGCTGGGCGTGCAGCTGGTCTTTCGCGGCTCGCGCTATGGTGGCCTCACGCCTGAGGGGCAATCCGCACTGGTCTGGGCGCAGCGCATTGTTGGTGACGCCCGGCAGTTTCGCGAAGAAATGCGGGTGAAACGCAACGGGTTGTCGGGCGAATTGCGGCTGGCCACCATCCCCACGGCACTGACGTGGGCAGCGCTTCTGTCGGCTGACTTTACCAAGCGCAACCCAAAGGTGCGCTTCACCATTCTGTCGCGAACGTCGCGTGAAATCCTTGCGCTGTTGGATCGGTTCGAAATCGACGCGGGCATTTCTTACCTTGATAATGAACCGCTTGGCCGGGTCCACACCGCGCCGCTTTATGATGAAGATTACATGCTGGTCTGCGCCACAGGCAGCGATTTTGCCAACCGCGCGTCGGTGCCGTGGGCCGATCTGTCGGGCCAAACCCTCGCGCTTCTGACCCCCGACATGCAAAACCGCCGTATTATCAGCCAAATCTTTGCGGCCCATAACGTCACCCCCACCACGTGCATCGAATCCAATTCGACCATCGTTTTGGTGGCGAGCGTGGAGGCGGGCCGCTGCATGACCGTGCTGCCCCGCGACATCGCGCAGTTTTTGGCCAGCGGTCGCAATGTCACTTTGGTCCCCCTAACGGGCGCGCATCCGCGTCACAGCGTGGGGTTAATCGTGCCGCACCGCGAACCGCGCAGCCCGGTGATTGACGCACTATTGATAGGCGCTGACCGCCTGTTCCAGCAAAGTCGATCAGAAATCCCGATCACTTAACGGATCAACCTTATTGATTTTTGCACCCCGCCGGGCAATGCACGCGTGAAGCAAAGGAACACCAATATGCCCGCACCCGCCCCACCTGTTGACGACCTGCGCGCCCTGATCGCGCCGTTTTTGCAGCTTGAAGGGCCAATGCTGCCCATCCTGCACGCATTGCAGGCCAAATACGGCTGTATCCCCACGGGCGCAGATGCCGAAATCGCCACCGCCCTGAACATCACCAAGGCCGAAGTGCACGGCGTCGTCTCCTTTTATCATGATTTTCGCGATACCCCCGCAGGCCGCCACACCCTAAAAATTTGTCGGGCTGAGGCGTGCAAGGCCGTGGGCGGCGATGCCCTCGCCACAGCCACCCTCGCCAAATTGGGCCTTGATTGGCGCGGCACCACCGCCAATGGCGCGGTCACCGTTGAACCCGTTTATTGCCTTGGCCTTTGCGCTTGCGGCCCCGCCGTGATCGTCGATAACAAGGTGGTGGGCCGCGTCACCCCCGCCCGCATGGACGCCATTTTGCAACAGGTGGGCGCATGAAAATCTATCTGCCCATGGACAGCGCCGCCAAAGCTCTTGGGGCAGATGAACTGGCCCTTGCCATCACCGCACACGCCGCAACACAGGGCACCGACCTAACCCTTATCCGCAACGGATCGCGCGGCATGATCTGGCTAGAACCGTTGGCCGAGGTGGTGATTGATGGCGTCCGCCACGGCTTTGGCCCCATGGAACCCGCCGATGTGCCCGCCCTGTTCGGCGACCTTTCCAAACACCCAAAGGCCCTTGGTCCCGTCGATGCCCTGCCATGGATGCAGCGCCAAACCCGCCTAACATTCGCCCGCGTCGGCGTTATCGACCCGCTGGATCTGGATGATTACCGCGCCCACGGTGGCCTTGCAGGCCTGCACCGCGCCATCACCATGACGGATGCCAAAATCGTCGCCGAAGTCACCGCTAGCGGGTTGCGCGGTCGCGGTGGCGCGGGCTTTCCCACCGGCATCAAATGGAACACCGTGCTGGGCGCAAAAGCCCCGCAAAAATACATCGTGTGCAACGCCGACGAAGGCGACAGCGGCACTTTCGCTGACCGCATGGTAATGGAAGGCGACCCCTTCACCTTGATCGAAGGGATGATCATCGCGGGCCTCGGCGTGGGGGCCACCAAGGGCTATGTGTACCTGCGCAGCGAATATCCCGATGCGATTGCGGTGATGCAAGCAGCGGTCAAAATCGCCCAAAACGCAGGCGTGCTGGGCGCAAACATCCTCAACTCCGGCCGCACATTCGACATGGAAATTCGCGTGGGTGCGGGCGCGTATGTCTGCGGCGAAGAAACCTCGCTCCTCAACTCCCTCGAAGGCAAACGCGGCGTGGTCCGCGCCAAACCGCCCCTGCCCGCTTTGGAAGGGTTTCTTGGGCGTCCCACCGTGGTCAACAATGTCATCAGCCTTGCCACCGTCCCCGTGATCTTTGAACGTGGTGCGCAGGCCTATGCCGATTTCGGCCTTGGGCGGTCGCGCGGCACCGTCACCTTGCAAATCGCAGGCAACGTGAAACACGGCGGGTTGTTTGAAACCGCATTCGGCCTGACCTTGGGTGAAGTGGTCGATGACATCGCAGGCGGCACCCTGTCGGGTCGCCCGGTCAAGGCCGTACAAGTCGGCGGCCCTTTGGGCGCTTACATGCCGCGCGCAAAATTCGACACCCCCGTGGGGTATGAGGAGTTTGACAAACAAGGCGGTCTTATCGGCCACGCCGGTTTCGTGATCCATGATGACAGCGCCGATATGCTGCAAATGGCCCGCTTTGCAATGGAATTTTGCGCGGTGGAATCTTGCGGCAAATGCACCCCTTGCCGCATCGGGGCCGTGCGCGGCGTGGAAACCATCGACCTTATCGCCCAAGGGGATGCAGGTGCAATTGACCTGCTGACCGACCTTTGCGCCACGATGAAAGACGGCTCGCTTTGTGCCCTTGGCGGGTTCACCCCCTACCCGGTCCTGTCCGCCCTCACCCATTTCCCCGATGACTTTGCTCCCCAGCAAAAGGCCGCCGAATGAAAGATTTCATCCTCCCCCCCCTGAACGACCGCGACATGGGCACCCCCACCAAACAGGGCGCACCCATCACGCTGACCATCGACGGGTTTGCGGTTACTGTCCCCGAAGGCACCTCTGTGATGCGCGCCGCAGCGGAGGCGGGGCTACAAATCCCCAAACTCTGCGCGTCCGATAACCTAGAGGCGTTTGGGTCGTGCCGTTTGTGCGTGGTGGAAATCGAAGGGCGGCGCGGCACGCCCGCATCCTGCACAACCCCGGTGGTGGAGGGGATGGTGGTGCGCACCCAGACCCAACACATCAAGAAAATCCGCAAGGGTGTGATGGAGCTTTATATTTCCGACCACCCGCTCGATTGCCTGACCTGTGCCGCCAACAACGACTGCGAATTGCAGGATATGGCGGGCATGGTTGGTCTGCGGGATGTTCGCTACATTGCCCCCGCCAACGCGCCATTGGCCAACCATTTCATGCGCCAAAACACCTCCGGTGAGGCGAACCCGCAATGGCTGCCCAAGGATGAAACCAACCCTTATTTCACCTATGACCCCGCAAAATGCATCGTGTGCAGCCGCTGTGTCCGCGCGTGTGAGGAGGTGCAAGGCACCTTCGCCCTCACCATCGAAGGGCGGGGTTTTGACAGCCGCGTGTCATTTGGCGCGAAAACCGACACGGCGCTGGCCTCCGACTGCGTCAGTTGCGGCGCTTGCGTGCAGGCTTGCCCCACAGGCACCTTGCAGGAAAACTCCGTCATTGAACTTGGCACCCCCGAACGCGCGGTCGTCACCACCTGCGCCTATTGCGGCGTGGGCTGTTCGTTCAAGGCCGAATTGAACGGCGACGAATTGGTCCGCATGGTCCCATACAAAAATGGCAAGGCCAATCGCGGCCATTCATGCGTCAAAGGCCGATTTGCCTATGGCTACGCCAACCACAAAGACCGCATCCTGAACCCCATGATCCGCGACCAAATCACCGACCCGTGGCGCGAAGTATCGTGGACTGAGGCGATGGAATTTACCGCCACCCGCCTGCGCGCATTGCAGGCCAAATACGGACAAAAATCCATCGGCGTCATCACCTCCAGCCGCTGCACGAATGAAGAAACTTACCTTGTGCAAAAACTCGCCCGCGCGGTGTTTGGCAACAACAACACCGACACTTGCGCGCGGGTTTGCCATTCGCCCACGGGCTATGGGCTGGGCCAAACTTTCGGCACCAGTGCCGGCACCCAGGATTTCGATTCTGTGGAACACACCGATGTTGTGATCGTGATCGGCGCGAACCCCACCGATGGTCACCCCGTTTTCGCCAGCCGCCTGAAAAAGCGGATGCGCAAAGGCGCGAAATTGATCGTGATCGACCCGCGCCGCATTGATCTGGTGAAATCGGCGCATATCAAAGCCGCGCACCACCTGCCCTTGCGCCCCGGCACCAATGTCGCCGTGGTCACCGCCCTGTCCCATGTCATCGTGACCGAAGGGCTGATGGATGAGGCGTTTATCCGCGACCGCTGCGATTGGGATGAATTCCAAGATTACGCCGCCTTTGTCAGTGACCTGCGCCATTCCCCCGAGGCGACCGCTTTGCTGACAGGCGTGGACGCGAATGAGCTGCGCGCCGCCGCCCGTCTGTTTGCCACAGGCGGCAATGGCGCGATATACTATGGCCTTGGCGTCACCGAACATTCCCAAGGGTCCACCACCGTCATGGCCATCGCCAACCTTGCGATGCTGACCGGAAACATTGGCCGCAACGGCGTGGGGGTAAACCCTTTGCGCGGGCAAAACAATGTCCAAGGGTCGTGTGATATGGGCAGTTTCCCGCATGAACTGCCCGGCTATCGCCATGTTAAATTCCCCGAAGTGCGCAAGATATATGAGGACGCTTGGGGCATCACCATCGACCCCGAACCGGGTCTGCGCATCCCCAACATGCTGGACGCGGCGGTCGATGGCACGTTCAAAGGGCTTTATTGCCAGGGCGAAGACATCCTGCAATCCGACCCCGACACCAAACATGTCGCCGCAGGTTTGGCCGCAATGGAATGTGTGATCGTGCATGACCTGTTCCTGAACGAAACTGCCAATTACGCCCATGTGTTCCTGCCCGGCTCCAGCTTCTTGGAAAAAGACGGCACGTTTACCAACGCCGAACGCCGCATCAACCGCGTGCGCAAGGTCATGGCCCCCAAAAATGGCTATGGCGATTGGGAGGTGACGCAACTGTTGGCAAACGCCATGAATGGCAACTGGACATATACCCACCCCAGTCAGATCATGGATGAAATTGCAGCCACCACCCCCAGTTTCGCGGGCGTGAATTACGACATGCTGGACGCCAAAGGTTCGGTGCAATGGCCTTGCAATGACGATAATCCAGACGGCACGCCCTTGATGCATGTCGATGGCTTCGTGCGTGGCAAGGGGCGGTTTATCGTGACCGAATACATCGCGACCGATGAAAAAACCGGCCCGCGTTTTCCCCTGTTGCTCACCACCGGCCGCATTTTGTCGCAATATAACGTGGGCGCACAAACACGGCGCACCGATAACGTGATCTGGCATGACCAGGACCTGCTGGAAATCCACCCCCACGATGCAGAGGTGCGGGGCGTCAAGGATGGCGATTACATCAAACTCGCCAGCCGATCAGGGGAGACCACCCTGCGCGCCACCATCACGGACCGCGTGTCACCGGGCGTGGTCTATACCACCTTTCACCACCCCGACACACAGGCCAATGTCATCACCACCGATTTCACCGATTGGGCCACCAATTGCCCGGAATACAAGGTGACAGCGGTGCAGGTTAGCCCATCGAACGGTCCAACCGAATGGCAAACCGACTATAACACGCAGGCCGAACAGTCGCGCCGCATCCTGCCCGCCGCCGAATGAACGGGGCCAGCAGCCACACAGGTCTGTCGGTGCAACCCGATGGTACCCGCACCGTCCACCGCACCCTGCCGGATGAGGTGGCGGTGGCCATGGTGTTCAACGGCTCCACCCAAGCGGTGATGATGGCGACCCCCGCCGACATCACCGACCTTGCCCACGGTTTCGCGCTGACCGAAGGAGTGATCACCGACCTATCCCAAATCGAATCGTTCGAAATCACCGACCATCCCAACGGGATTGAGGCGCGCTTTTGGATCACCCCCGACCGCGCCGACGCCCTATCAACCCGCCGCCGTTTCATGGCTGGCCCCGTGGGCTGCGGCCTTTGCGGTATCGACAGCCTTGACCAAGCCAACCGCCCCCTGCCCCAAGTCAGCAACCCAGCTTTGCGTTTTTCCCGTGCCGATATCGCCAATGCCACCGACGCCCTGCGCAACCTGCAACCCCTGCACGACCAAACCCATGCCGCCCATGCCGCCGGCTTTTTGCGCCCCGGCGCAGGGATTGTCATGGCGCGCGAAGATGTCGGCCGCCACAACGCGCTGGATAAATTGATCGGTGCCATGGCCCGCGCGGGGATAACCCCGACCAATGGCGCGTTTGTTATGACCAGCCGCCTGTCGATTGAACTTATCCAAAAATGCGCCATCGCAGGCGCGCCCGCCCTTATCGCCGTTTCCGCCCCCACCGCCGCCGCCGTGGCGCTGGCCAATGCGGCAGGCATCACCCTTGCCGCATTCGCGCGTGGCGGCGGGTTTGACATCTATTCCCAACCGCACCGCATCACGACCGAGGTTCCCCATGTCGCCTGAAAAAATGGTCTATATGACCAACCAAATCGCCACATATTTCAAAACGCAGGCCGACCCCGACCGCGCCGGAAAAATCGCCGACCACTTGTCCGACTTTTGGGAACCGCGCATGCTGGAAAAACTCTATGCCCATGTGGACAGCGGCGGCGCAGGCATGGACCCCTTGGTGGTTGAAGCGGCGCAACGGGTGCGCCGCGCCAAAGCCGCCTAAAGCGCGATGTGCTGCCGCCGGTCACTGGCAATAAGCCGCTGAATTTGTGTGACAATCTGGTTGGCATGGTCCAGCGCCAAACGGTCCGCCAGCGAGATGTCCCGCGCCGCAATGGCCGCAATCATATCCTCATGCTCCGCCACATAGCGGGGCGGCAATTGGTCGTGATAGGATTGATAATACATCCGCAAAATCCGCCGCCCTTCGTCCAGCAGCCGCAAAAACAACCCCTCGTAATAGCTGTTTTGCCCTGCCACCGCGATGGCCGCATGAAAATCGCGGTTGGTCGCGATCATTCCCAAAGCATCCTTGCCCTGCACCGCCTGCACAAATTCCGCCTGCCGCGCGCGGATACCCTCCAGATCTTGCGGCGTGTGATATTCCGCCGCCAGCCGCGTGGTCACCCGGTACATCAACGTCAGCGCATCGAAAAACGTGTGCAACGTCAGAAAATTGATGTTCGACACCACGGTGGACCGGTTGGGCAGCGTGGTCACCAACCCCTCACCCGCCAAACGCACCAACGCTTCGCGTATCGGGGTGCGTGACATTTCAAACCGGTCTGCCAGTGCAATCTCATCAATCGGGCTGCCGGGGTCCAACACCAAATCAATAATTTCATCGCGCAGCACGTCATAGACATGTTTCACGCCCGAACCGCGCTTGCGGTCCGTCTTTTGCGATGGGTCCAAATCGTTCATGCCGCCTCCTTTGTGCTGCACCCCGGATAGGCGAACGCCCACCCCCAATCAAGCCCCCTACAGCCCCGGTAACCACAGCGCGATCTGTGGAAACGCGATCAGTAACGCCACCAACAGCATCGAACACCCGATATAGGGAAAGGCGGAAACATAAATATCGCGCATCGTCGTGTCCTTGGGGGCGACCCCTTTCATCACAAACAACAACAGCCCGAACGGCGGCGTGGTAAAGCTGATCTCCAGCGCCAGCAAAACGATGATGCCAAACCAAATCGGGTCAAACCCCAGCGTCGCCGCCAATGGGAAAAAGATTGGCACCGTCAGCAGCATCATGGAAATCTGCTCCATGAACATGCCCAGCAACAACAGCACCGAAAACATCACCATCAACATCGCGATGGGGGCGAGGTCGAACGATGTCGCCCAATCAATCAACCCGCTGGACGCGCCCGAAAATGCCAGTAACTGGCTGAACGTGGCCGACCCGAACACGATTAGATAGGCCATCAACGTCACCCGCAGCGCGCCGATCACGGATTTTTTCATCGCTTCCCATGTCAGGCAGCGAAACAGCAGCGCCAAAATCAGCACCCCCAACGCGCCAAACGCCGCCGCCTCAGACGGGGTCATAAACCCTGCGACCATGCCAATCACGATCAGCACCATCACCGAAATCATTGGCAACACATCGCCCATCAGCAACCGCATCTTCTGCCCGAATGTCAGCGCCTCCACCTCATACGGCGGGGCGGCGTGCGGGTCTAACTTGGTCTGCAAAAAGATCACACCGATGTACAGGCAGGCCAAAACCAACCCCGGCACAATCCCCGCAATCAACAACGCGCCCACATCAATTTTCGCCAAAGTCGCCAGCAGCACCGCCAACGCGGACGGCGGAATGATAATCGCCAGCCCGCCAGTACCCAAAATCGGCCCAATCGACATATGCTTTTTATAGCCGCGCGCGGTCATTTCCGGCACCATCAAACTGCCCAACAACGCGGTGGACCCCATCGATGACCCCGACAACGTGGCAAAGGCCGTGCCGCCCATCACGGTGACATAAGACAACCGCCCCGGCAATTTCCCCAACAGCTTGTCAATTGCGTTGAACATCCGCGCGCCAAGCCCAGTGTGAAAGAATATCTCCCCCATCAGCAAAAACAACGGGATCGGCACCAACGCATAATTGGTCAACCCGCCAAACCCGTTGTTCAGCAGCAAGGTAATGCCCTTGGCACCGCCCATAAAAATCCATGCGCCCACAATATTAGCCGCCAAAAACGCCAGCGCCACAGGCATCCCGATCGCCATCAACAACAGGATTGAGCCCAGCAAAAGGGCCAGCGCGCTATACCATTCCATTATTCGTGTATCCCCGCTTCGCCCGAATGCATCAGGTCTTTGCCAAACACAAACCGCGAAAATTCAATGGCCATCAGCCCGAAACTGACCGGAAACGCGATGGTCAAAATCCATTTCGGAAAATAATAGGCCCGCACATCCAAATCATTGCGCGCGATATTTCCCAAAAACAATTCCGCCCCTTTCCACGCCAAAATCACGCAAACCAACACGCACAGCGCCGCCACCCCTCGGCTAACCACACGGCGCGCAGGCGCGGGCAGCGCGGCCGTGACCAGTTCAATATGCACATGCCCTTTTTCGCGCACCAACCACGGCGCGCCCAGCATGGTCATGTATAAAATCGCGTATTCGGATGATGTGAACAGCCAAGCAAAGGGTTGCAGCCCTGCATTGCGCATCAAAACGGACGTGATGACCGAAAACATCAGCCAGATCAGCATGAACCCGGCAACCCCAGCCATCAGGTATAAAAACCCACGATAGAATTTGCCGATCATCCCACGCCCTTTCCCGAATAAAATGCGGCGCGCAAATCCCATCGGCGCACCGCGACCTGTTTATTTGACGTAGAACAGTTCCAGCAGGCGGTCATAATTGCCGTCACCCTGCGGGCTTTCCGCCATCAAACCCTTCATCCGGTCCCATGTGCTTTGGGTTGCGGCCGCCAAATAAGCCGCTGCGGCATCCGGTGCCAAGGTTACAACCTTCATCCCCGCCGCGTCCAGTGCCGCAAAATCGGCATCGCGCACAGCACCCAGTTTGGCCGCACTTTCCGCCTCATGCGCAATCGCCACATCTTGCAAAATCTGGCGCGATGCGTCGGTCAAACTGTTCCACTTTTCCAAATTGATAATCGTGCCCAGATCGGTGGAAAAGAAACACGGCTCAATCCGATAGTTCAAAAATTCATTCCACTTCAGGTCGATCAAACCAATCTGCGTCCAGCCCGTCGCATCCACCACGCCTTTTTCCAGCGCGGAATAGACCTCGGTCGTTGGCAAATCGATCACTTGCGCGCCCAGATAATCGGTGAAAAACGCGTTATAAACCGCATTGCCGCGCAGTTTCAGGCCCGATACATCCAAGTTGCCATTGGCATCCAACTTCGGCTCATCCCGCGTCCACAGGTTGTAACAGACGTTGCTATCAAACCAGCCAAGGTATTTGACGCCCATTTTTTCCTGATGAATTTCATCAATCAACGCGATGCCGCCATTGGCCCGCGCCTCAACCGCCGTAATGTTCGATGTCACCAGCGCGTCTTTTTCAGGCAAGGCCCCTGCGTAAAAACTGCCCGGTGTGTACACCATATCTACCACACCCTCACGCACCGCGTCGGGCTGCTGGAACATGCCAATCGCCTCTGGCCCGCCGCGCACTTCGATCTTCACCACGCCCGCGCCTGCGGTGTTCACCTTATCCACAAACTCCAAAAACGACTTGGTATAGATCAGCGATTCTGGGAACGCATGCACCGCCGTCAGCGTATCCTCGGCAAATGCGGTTGTGGTCAGGGCTGTGGTCGCAAGGATCGCACCGATAATATTGTACTTCATCTTGTCGTTCTCCCGGTTGATGGGGCACTTTTTGCACCCCTTTGGTTTTGGCCTGCCCCCTTTCGGCAAGGGCGGCCCCGTTTTTAAACTGTGGGCGCGGCCCACTGATGCGCCGCAAACCGCGCCGCCCGAAACTGTAAAATCTGCGCTTGGTGCTGGGTGGTCAGGTCAATATCATCCCAGCCGTTCACCAGCTTTTGCTGCCACAAGGGGTCCAGATCGAACACCACCGCATGACCACCAATCACCGCCTGCCTCGCGTTCAAATCCACCCGCGCCAGCGCATCATTGGACCCCAAGGCTTCAATCAACGCCTCAATCTCCTCTGCTGGCAGCCTTGCAGGCAACAAGCCGTTGTTCACTGCATTGCCCGCAAAAATATCGCCAAAGCTGGGGGCAAACACCGCGCGCACCCCAAAATCCACCAGCGCATACACCGCCGCCTCGCGGCTGGACCCGCTGCCAAAATTGCGCCGCGTCACCAAAACGCTCGTCCCTGCAAAGCGGTTCAAAACATGCCCCGTATCATCTTGGCGCGCGTCATGCAGCAAAAACCCGCCATAGCCCGTACTGCGCGGCGCAGACATAAACCGCGCCGGAATCAACTGATCGGTGTCGATGTTTTCTTGCGCCAACGCCACAGCACGCCCCTCAATCACGTGCCAACCGCTCATACTCGCCCCTCCAACAGGGGCCGCACATCGGCCAGATACCCCATCACAGCGGCAGCGGCGACCATCGCCGGGCTCATCAAATGGGTGCGCGCACCGCGCCCTTGCCGCCCGCGAAAATTGCGGTTGGTCGATGATGCACAGCGCTGCCCCGCCGCCACCAAATCACCGTTCATGCCCACACACATCGAACACCCTGCATCGGCCCATTCCAGCCCCGCACCGACGAATATCTGCGCCAACCCCTCCGCCTCCGCCTGCCGTTTCACCAGCGCGGATCCCGGCGACACCAGCCCCGGCACCCGCGATTTGCGCCCCGCCAACACCGCCGCCGCCAGCCGCAAGTCCTCAATCCGGCCGTTGGTACACGACCCGATGAACACCTCATCCACCGCCACGCCCGCCAACGCCATCCCCGGCGTCAGGCCCATATAATCCAGCGTGGCGCGCGCCTGCGCTTGCGCGCCCGCCGCCAACAGCGCGGGGTCCGGCACATGGCCCGTGATTGGCAGCGCCTCCTCCGGCGATGTGCCCCATGTCACGGTCGGCGCAATCGTACTTGCGTCAATCGTAACCTCCCGGTCAAACACCGCGCCCGCATCCGTGCGCAGCGCCCGCCAGTCGGCCACCGCTGAATCCCACGCCGCCCCTTTGGGCGCAAAGGCACGGCCCTGCAAATAGTCGAACGTCACCTGATCGGGCGCAATCAATCCCAACCGCGCGCCGCCTTCAATGCTCAGGTTGCACAGGGTCAGCCGCCCCTCAATGCTCATCGTGTCAATCGCGGGGCCTGCATATTCAATGGCATGGCCGCGCGCGCCGTCCGCACCAAATTTCGCAATCCAGTGCAGCGCCAAATCTTTGGCCGCGACCCCCGCCCCCAACGCACCCGTCACCATGATGCGCATCACCTTTGGTTTGCGCTGCCAAATCGTCTGCGTGGCCAGAATATGCGCCACCTCCGTCGCCCCAACGCCAAACGCCAACGCCCCCAGCGCGCCATGCGTCGACGTGTGGCTGTCGCCGCAGTTGATCAGCAATCCGGGCAAGGTTAGTCCTTGTTCCGGCCCCACAACATGCACAATCCCCTGCCCCGGGTCACGCAAATCAAACAGCCGTATCCCCTGCGCCGCCGCATTTTGCCCCAAGGTATCAATCATCCGCCGAATATCAGGGGCCACCGCCCCCGGCCGCGTCGGCGCATAATGGTCCACCACGCCAAAGGTCAGGTCGGGTGCTGCCACCGCCATCCCCCGCGCCGCCAGCTTGGCAAAGGCGTGGTGCGACCCTTCATGCACCAAATGCCGATCGACCCACAAAAGCGACATGCCATCGGCGCGCTGCATCACCTCATGCGCGGCCCAAAGCTTCGCAAACAGGGTCTGTGGCGCACTCATTCCGCAGCCTCGCGCCGTGCGAGATTGATCACGGGTTCCCAATGGCGGGTTTTTCCGGTGCCAACATGGCTCATCGTCATTTCCAAACGGAACATTTCGGGGCGGTACAGCGCGGCCAAATATTCCACCCCCCGCCCTTCCTCATCGCGCACCACACGGTCCAGCGACAACAACGGCGCGCCAACCCTAACCCCCAACGCTTCCGCCACTTCGGGCGATGCCAGCGTCGCGCTTACCGTCTGATGCGCCGCATCCACCTTCACCCCCGACCGTTCCAGCAAACGGTACAGGGGCGTGGTCGCCAGCTCTGCCTCCGTGTAATTCTGCGCAATCGCTTCGGGCACCCAAGTGGTCAAATGCGAAAACGGCTCACCCTCCACCAGCCGCAACCGCACCGCCGCTTGCACCCGCGCCTGACCGTCCAGCCCCATCGCGGCGGCCACGCCCGCAGGCGGCACGCCATAACTAAACGACAACAACCGCGCCGTGGTGTTTTGCCCCATTTCCACCAATTGCGGCATCAAGGTGCTGAAATCCGCCGCCATGGTCGGGCTGGCCTTTTGCGCACAAACAACCGTGCCCGACCCTGCGCGCCGTTCAATCAGCCCGTCCGCCTCCAGCACATCCAGCGCGCGGCGCACCGTGACCCGCGACACGCCCAGCGTCACCGCCAGCTTTTGCTCGCCCGGCAAAACAGACCCCGGCGCATAGGCCCCGCGCGCAATTTCCTGATGCAAATGCAAGAAAACGCGCTGTGCCTTGCCCCCATCCGGAAGCCCTTTTGTTGCCGATGATGCCAGCGTCAATCCCATATCTGCCCCCACAATTCCACCCACCCTATCAACGGATTTTGCAAAAGCAAGAAATCTATCTGCCAAAGATCAAAATATTTGACCTATGCGGGCCTAATAATCTGTATTACCAATAATACAGGTTTGAAATGGAGGCGCCGATGCCCGTAATCGAAATCCATGTGCTGCAAGGCTACAGCGATGATGATAAATCGCGCTTGTGTACCGCCCTCACCCACGCCTCCCGCAGCGTTATCCCCGCGATGCCCGAGGCTGTCAGCGTGATGGTTCATGAAATGGCCCCCGCCGCCTACATGCGCGGCGGCCAGCATCGCACCCCCGCACCCGCCTTGCCAGATCCAACCCAAATCGTGCAAACCTATTTGCAGGCGATGGAGGCGCGCGATCTTAACACCGCCCGCGCCCTGCTGGACCTCGCTTTCACCATGACATTCCCCGGCACCGCCCCCATGACCACGCTGGAACAACTGATCGCTTGGGCCAAACCCCGCTACCGCTTTGTGCAAAAAACCTATGAGGGGTATGACGCGCTGCAATCGCCGGGCGCTGCTGCAATCGTCTATTGCCGTGGCACCCTGTCGGGCGAATGGCCGGATGGCACACCGTTCAACGGCATCCGCTTCATCGACCGCTTTGAACTGGTCGCAGGCCGCATCACCCGCCAAGACGTCTGGAACGACATCGCAGAAACCAAAGCAGAAACAAAGGCCACCTCATGACCCACCCCATCGACCCGATCACGCTGGCCGTTCTTGCAGGCCGCATGGAACAAATCGCGGATGAAATGGACGCCACCTTGTTTCGCGCCGCCTTCAACCCTATCATAGCCGAGGCGCATGACGCCTCCCACGGCCTCTATCACGCGCAGACCGGTGACACGCTGATCCAAGGCAAATCCGGCCTACCCATTTTCGTCGGCGTCATGTCATTTGCCGTCAAAGCCGTGATTGAAAAGGCCGCCGAACATGGCGATCTGGCCGATGGCGACATTTATATTTTCAACGATGCCCACATGGGCGGCACCCATCTTAGCGATATGCGCCTTGTTCGGCCCTATTTCCACAACGGCGCTTTGTTTTGCTACCTCGCCTCGGTCGGCCATTGGCATGATGTGGGGGGGGCCGTTCCAGGCAACTATAACCCCGCCGCCACCGATGCGTTTCAAGAGGCGTTTATCCTGCCCCCCGTCCGCCTTGCCAAAGCGGGTAAAATCCAGACCGACATCATTGACATCCTGATGCGCAACACCCGCCTGCCGCAATCGGCGCAGGGCGATCTGAACGGCCAACTCGGCGCGCTGGACCTCGGCGTCAAACGACTTGATGAACTGCTGGCTGAATACGGCGCCGATACCGTGCGCACCGCCCTCGATGCCTTGCAGGACCGCGCCGAAACCCTGATGCGCGCCGAACTGACCGACCTCCCCGATGGGTGCTGGCAGGCGATGGATTTTCTCGACAATGACGGCATCACCGACACGCCACTGACGATCAAAGTCGCGCTGACCATCAAGGGCGACGAAATGACGCTGGATTTCACAGGCACCGCACCGCGCTGCGCTGGCCCCGTGAACATCGCCCTGCCCACCGCCGTGGCAACCGCTTATGTCGCGATCAAACACATCTTCCCCAGCCTGCCCGCCAACAACGGCGTCATGCGCCCGATCAAGGTCATCATCCCCGAGGGGTCCTTGCTCGCCGCCCCCTTTCCTGCCCCGGTCGGCGGTTACACCGAAACCATCCTGCGCATGGTCGATGTAATTTTTGCCGCCGCATCGCAGGCCGCCCCCGACCGCGTGGTGGCCAACGCTTACGGCACCATCAACGCGCTTTCCATTTCCGGAAAACGCCCCAACGGCCAACCTTGGGTGATGTTCAGCTTTTACGGTGGCGGCCATGGCGGCAGCAGCGACGGCGACGGCCTCAACCACGGCAACGCCCCCATTTCCACCGCCACCATCCCCCCAATGGAGATTTTGGAGGCCGCTTATCCCGTCATGTTCAAACAATGGGCGCTGCGCCCCGACAGCGCAGGCGCAGGCCAGCATCGCGGCGGCATGGGGGCCACCTATGAAATTGAGGTGCTGGCCGACAATGCCACCGCTTTTCTGTTCGGTGAACGTGGCCGTTTCGCGCCCAAAGGTGTTGCAGGCGGGGCCAATGCCGCCCTAAACGTGTTTTCGTATGAACAGGCGGATGGCTGGCACACCCCGCCCATGGCGTCAAAAATGGTCGGCATCAAACTGCAACAGGGCCAATCCGTGCGCCTTGATACGCCGGGCGGTGGTGGCTACGGCCCCGCGTCCAAACGCGCCCCCGCAGATGTGGCGCATGATATTGCAAACGGCCTAATAACCCCCGAAAACGCCACAACCGCATACGGCCCCGCATGGAAAAAGGTGACAAAATGACCACCGCACACCGCATGATCGGCGTCGATGTTGGCGGCACCTTCACCGATATTTTCGTCCTCGACGAATCGACCGGGCTGGCAGAGGTGGCTAAAGTCCCCACCACCCGCCCCGACCAATCCACCGGGTTTCTGGCGGGCATTATGGGCCGCGTGGCCGATCTTTCCACCGTCTCGGTCGTCGTTCACGGCACCACGGCTGGCACCAACGCCCTGCTGGAACGCAAAGGCGCGCGCATCGGCGTGATCACCACCACGGGCCTGCGCGATGTGCTGGAAATGCGCCGCCGCGACCGCCCCCGTACTTGGGGCCTGCGCGGCAATTTCACCCCCATCGTCGACCGCGCCCTGCGACTAGAGGTGCCCGAACGCACGCTGGCCGATGGCACCATCCGCACCCCCGTCAATCTTGACGCCGTGCGCGCCGCCGCCCAGCAGTTGATCGACGATGGCTGCCTCGCCTGCGCTATTTTGTTTGCCAACAGCTATGCCAATGCCGAAAACGAACGCCTCGCCGTGGCGGCGGTACGTGAAATCTGGCCCAACGCCCATGTCTCCGCCTCCTCCGAAATCCTACCCGAGATTCGCGAATTTGAACGCTTCTCCACCACCGCCCTCAACGCTTATTTGCAACCCGAGGTGTCGGGCTACCTCGCCCGGCTGGAAACCGCGCTAAAACAAAACGGCTTTGGCGGCGAATTTATGATCGTGCAATCAAACGGCGGCGTGATGGGCGTTGATACCGCCGCCAAACTGCCCGTGCGCACCGCGCTGTCTGGCCCCGCCGCAGGGGTCATCGCCGCAGGCTATATTGCGCAGGCCGCTGGATTCCCGGATGTGATCACAGGCGATATGGGCGGCACCTCCTTTGATGTCAGCCTAATCGCAAAGGGCCAGTCCATGCTGTCACACCAAACATCCATCGACTTTGGCATGGTCGTCCGATCTCCCATGATCGAGATTACCACCATCGGCGCGGGTGGCGGCTCCATCGCGTGGGTCGACAAAGGCGGTCTGTTGAACATCGGCCCAGAAAGCGCAGGCTCCACCCCCGGCCCGGTCGCGTATGGTCAGGGCAACACCCGCCCCACCGTCACCGATGCGAATGTGGTGCTGGGCCGCATTGACCCCGACAACCCCATCGGCGGCAAACTCACACGGTTGGATGTGGACGCCGCCGCCGCCGCCATCGTTGAGCATGTCGGCAAGCCCCTCGGCCTCACCGCCATCCAAGGTGCCGAGGCTATTTTGCGCGTCGCCAACAGCCGCATGGCTGGCGCGCTCCGCCTCGTTTCCATTGAACGCGGGTTCGACCCCGAACGCTTTGCTTTCATGCCCTTTGGCGGCGGTGGTGCCCTCCATTCCGGCGCCATGCTGGCTGAGGTGGGCCTCGCCCGCGCCATCGTGCCCCGCTATCCCGGCGTCACATCGGCCATGGGCTGTGTGATCGCCGACATGCGCCAGGATTTCGTGCAAACCGTCAACGCCGGGCTTTCGGGCATCAACCTGCCCAACCTCGCCGCCTTCATGCAGGCGCATGTAGACGCGGGCACCTCCACTTTGGACGCTGCCAAAACCCGGTTTGACCGCCGCGATACTGAATTTGCGCTGGATATGGCCTATCTGGGCCAAACCCACACCGTGCCCGTGCCGCTGCCGATCACGGTCACCAATGGCACCGTCACGCCCCCCACGGAATCCGAAATCGCCGCCGCTTTTGACGCCGCCTACCTCGCCACCTATGGCCGCCTGTTGCAAAACGGCACCCGCCGCGTCATCAACCTGCGCTCTGCCATCACTGGGCGCAGACCGCGCTTTGATCTGGCCACCCTCGCCCCCAAAGGCGGCAGCGTTGATGCGTCTTTTAAAGGCACGCGCCAAGTGCATTTCGGTGATGCTTGGCATGAAACCCGTCTCTATCACCGCCTTTCTTTGCCCGTCGGTGCCGAAGTCCACGGCCCCGCAATCTTGGAGCAACCCGACACAACCGTGTTGATCGAACCCGGATTGGTCGGCAAAGTCGATGCTTACGGCAACACATTGATCGAAAGGGCCGCACCATGACCCCTGCCACCACGGCCTTGTTGACCATAGATCTGCAGAACGATTTTCTGCACCCCAAAGGAGCTTACAGCCGCGCAGGCCTTGCCGAACCTCGGATCGCCGCCCTGCCAGACCGCATTGCACCCCTAAAATTGGCTCTTACACAGGCAGGTGGGACTTATATCTCTGCCCAATTCACCCTTGTTCCGGGCCGCGACGATGAACCCCTCATCGCGCCCCACCTTAAAAAACTGCGCCCGTTCCTCGCCAAAGGCGACTTTGCCCCCGGCAGTTTTGGCCATGCCTTGACCGACAATTTGGCCCCTGCCGATTATACGGTGGAAAAAGTTGCCTATTCCGCCTTTTACCAAACCCGGCTCGAATACATCCTGCGCGCACTGAAAATTGATACGCTGATCATTGGCGGTATCGTGACCAATGGCGGCGTCGCCTCCACCGTCCGCGATGCCCACCTGCGCAACATTCACACGATTTTACTTTCCGACGGCTGCGCCGCTTTTAACAACGAAGTGCATGACGCCACGCTCATTTCCCTCGGTTCCGTCACGCAAATCGCCACCTGCGAACAAGTTGTCACAATGATCGGGGGCACTCTATGACCCTGCGCGCCCGCCTGAAATCCCCGCGAATTCTGCTCGCTCCGGGTGTCTATGACGGCCTAACAGCCGCCCTCGCCACCGATGCGGGGTTTGAGGCACTGTATCTTTCAGGCGCCGCCGTTGCCTACACCCGCCTTGGCCGCCCCGACATTGGCCTGACCACCGCATCGGAAATGGCTGATACCATGGCCCTAATCGCGGACCGTACCGACCTGCCCGTGATCATAGACGCCGATACAGGTTTTGGCAACGCGCTGAACGCCCGGCGCACGATGCAAACCTATGAGCGCGCAGGCGCGCACGCCTTGCAGGTGGAGGATCAAACATATCCCAAACGCTGCGGTCATCTGGCCGATAAATCCTTGATTTTGCCTGCCGAAATGGTCGGCAAAATCGCCGCCATGGCCGATGCCCGCCGCCATGACACCCTGATCATCGCCCGCACCGATGCAATCGCCGTGGAGGGGTTCGACGCCGCCATCGACCGCGCAGGCCAATATATCGACGCCGGCGCCGATGTTTTGTTCATCGAGGCCCCGCGCGACCGCGACGAGCTGACCAAAATCGCCCAAACCTTCGCTGGCCGTGTCCCCCTGCTCGCCAATATGGTCGAAGGCGGGGCCACGCCCATTTCATCGGCCGCCACCCTGCAAGACATCGGGTTTGACATCGTCATTTTCCCCGGCGGCATCGTGCGCGCCTTGGCAAAAACTGCTGAAAGCTATTACGCAAGCCTGCTGAAATCAGGGTCTAATAAGCCATTTTCGGACCGTATGCATGATTTTGATGGGCTGAACACCGCCATCGGCACCCCCGAAATGCTGGCCCTTGGAAAGCGGTTTGATGGTAAATCCTAACATCGCCCCACCGCCCCCAAACTACGACCTAAAGGTCCAAACCTTGATCATTGGCGCAGGGGCGGCTGGCATGGTCGCCGCCCTCTCAGCACATGAATCCGGCCAAGACGTTTTGGTAATTGAAGCGGACAGTACACCCGCAGGCTCCACCGCCCTCAGCGCCGGGTTAATTCCAGCGGCGGGCACCCAGTTTCAAACGCGCGCCAATATCACCGACACCCCCACCCTGTTCGCCGCTGATATCCAAGCCAAGGCCAAAGGCGAAAACGACTCCGATTTGGTCTCTATTATGGCCCAAACCGCTGGTCTGGTCATCGAATGGCTCACCAAAACCCACGGTCTACCCTTCTCGGTCATCACTGATTTCGATTATCCCGGCCACAGCCGCCGCCGGATGCACGGCCTGCCCACCCGGTCTGGCCGCGAACTTATCGACGCGCTGCGCAGCCGTATCGACGCGCTCGAGATTCCGCTGATCTGCAACCGCCGCGCCACCACGCTGTTCACCCAAAACGGTGAAATCACCGGCGCACAGCTGCAATTGCCCGATGGCACTTTGGAAACCGTGGCCTGCGACCGCCTTATCCTTGCTTGCAACGGCTTTGGCGGCAACCGCGCAATGGTGTCGCAACACATGCCCAACATCGACCGCGCCATCTGGTTCGGCCACGATGGCAACCGCGGCGAGGCGGTAACATGGGGCGCAGCCTTGGGCGCAAAAACCACTCACTTAGGTGCCTATCAAGGCCACGGCAATGTCGCCCACCCGCACGGCATCCTGATAACTTGGGCCACGATCACCCAAGGCGGCGTGCAGGTTAACTTGAATGGTGACCGGTTTTGGAACGAATCACTGGGCTATTCCGAGGCGGCCCGCGCCGTGCTGGCACAACCCGGCGGCACCGCTTGGGTCCTGTTCGACAGTCGCATCGCATCCATCGCCCGCCAGTTCGAAGATTTCAAAAACGCCGAAAAGCAAGGTGCGGTCCTCACCACACAGACCATCGCAGACCTTGCCACCGCAACAGGCCTGCCAAAGACAAACCTAAGCAAAACCTTGTCTAACATCCCACAATCCGGCCCCGATGCCTTTGGCCGCGACTGGCAAACGCCCCCCCTCGCGCCGCCGGTCCACGCGGTCAAGGTCACGGGCGCACTGTTCCACACTCAAGGCGGTTTAGAGGTAGACCCCGCCACCGCTGCCGTCAAACGCACCAACGGGGTCATGTTCGAGACGTTTTTTGCCACAGGCGGGGCTGCCTGCGGTGTGTCAGGCAGCGGCGACAGCGGTTATTTG
Source organism: Pseudorhodobacter antarcticus (assembly GCF_900110135.1). Taxonomy (GTDB): domain Bacteria; phylum Pseudomonadota; class Alphaproteobacteria; order Rhodobacterales; family Rhodobacteraceae; genus Pseudorhodobacter; species Pseudorhodobacter antarcticus. The sequence goes on from NZ_FOCO01000015.1 coordinate 58,118, forward strand.
TCCGGCAACGGCCTGTTGGCGGCCGTCACTTTGGGCTACATCGCCGGGCGCGGCAACGGCTAGGCGGCCAACACATCCGCCACCAAAACCACACGCCCGGTTTGCACCGACAACAACGCCGCATCCGCCAGCGCCAGCGCCATCAACCCGTCATGCCCCGTGGCCACCATCGCGCCACCCGTCTGCAACGCCGCAACAAATGATGCGATTTCAGCGGCATAGGCGGCCAAATACCTAGTCATAAAGAAATCCAACAGCGGCGGCTGCACATAGCCGTCCCCATTCGCCACCGTAATCCTCGACTGGTGATGGTTGCCCACCGACACCGCCCCACCCGAGCCATGCACCTCAATCCGCTGGTCATACCCATAGGTGGCGCGGCGGCTGTTGGTGATTGTGCAATGCTTGCCGCTGGCCGTGGTCATCACCACCGTCGCACTATCATAATCGCCCGCCGCTCCAATCGCGGGGTCCACAAGATTGGACGCCACGGCATAAACCGTGGCCACCTCTTCACCCAGCATCCAGCGGGCCACGTCAAAATCATGGATGGTCATGTCCCGAAAAATCCCGCCCGACCGCTTGATATAGTCCACCGGCGGCGCGCCCGGATCGCGTGATGTCAGCGTTACCATCTCAACGTCACCAATTCGTCCGGCATCAATCGCCGCGCGCAACGCTTGGAAATCCGGGTCAAACCGCCGCTGAAATCCCACCATCAACCGCGCGCCCGTCTCCTCCACCGTGGTCAAACAGGCCCGCACCCGCGCCAGTGACAAATCCACCGGCTTTTCGCAAAAAATCGCCTTGCCCGCCCGCGCAAGCTGTTCGATCAAATCGGCATGGGTGTCAGTGGGCGTGCATATCACCACGGCGTCAATATCATCCGACCCCGCAATCGCATCAATCGTGCGAATATCGCAGCCATAGGCATCGCGCACCGCCTGTGCTGCGGCCTGCACAGGGTCCGCAATCGCTACCAACACCGCCCCCGGCACCGATGCAATCGCTCGCGCATGCACTTGACCAATGCGCCCCGCACCCAAAACGCCAAACCGAACAGTCATATTCCGCCCCCCCTGTCAGGCTGCACGTCGCAGCCTATGTGATATGCGAACCGCTATACACCAAGCGATCCCGCTGCGCAGGGGCAAAACGCATGTGTGTCGCGCCCTTAAATCTTCATCAATTCCGAACGCGCCCCTGCTCAAAATCAAGGCAAATTAATCATTAGGATTGTGGAAAACAGTCCAATTTCGCGTCAAACGTCAATCTTAATGCCCGCAACAGACGGATCAATCCGCCGCACAATGCGCAGCAAGCGGTCCAGTAAATGTGTCTCAACATAGGTTTTGTGAAACCGCGATGGGGCCAACAGTGACAATGTGGCACCCAAGCGGTCCACTTCTGCCAGTCGCGCAATCCACGCGGAATAAGCCGCACCATCTTGCGCTTCAAACGCCGCTTGCGCCTGCACCCAAACTGACCCATCGCCGCAAACGGCTTGTGGCATTTGGAAAGGCACCACATTACTTGTCTGCGCCGGCGGGGTGGGCATCCCTTGGCGATCTATAAAATCAGGCCCTATATTGGCCCAAACGCCCTTTGTGTCCGCCATAATCAGACCAAGGTCGATCCCATGCAGCGCCACCCTGCCCCGCGCTGCCCCGCGTGTTTCAACTAACCACCCCATTGCCCGCAACTTTGCCATCTCGCGCTTCACCGTGCGCAAATCCACAGACCACAGCCGCGCTATGTCCTCTTGTCCCATCGACAATTCGTTCCGCTGCCAATTGTACCGGGTGGTAATCAACGACATCAGCCGCAAAACACGGCGTTGTGCGTGCTTGTCTTGTGCCAAAGCAAAAGCTGACAATGCTGATAAAATATCATATTTTTTGGTCGCAGCATCACGCCCGACAGGTTTGGTAACCAGCACTGCTCTGTGCCTCTCATATGTTGGGGCTATTGCCCCGCCTGATTTAAACAAGGATCTGTGTCCCTTTGGGTCTTAATTTTGCAGTTTGCCAACGTTCTTCGCCAAACCTGTCCTATTTGCGTCCTAAGGTTCGATTCTGTCAAGTCTCTTTGCCAGCCGCTCGGCGGCTTTGCGGCTGTTCTATTTCATATTCATTTTATAGATATAGGTTCATCGGTAATGGGGGGCGTAGAGTGTGTCACCCTATTCGTCGCTTTTGTCACCCTAAGGGTGGTGTTCTGGCCCTAACTGTCACCCCAAATAAAGTGTGTTTCTCTTGGGGGTGCCCCTAACATCGGATGGGGCCCTCACCCTTGTCCAGCAGTACCGATTCGCATCGTTGCTTCAGGTTTTGCAGGTGTTTTTCTGGGATCGTAAAAATTCCTGTTCATCATAACTCTGCTTTTGCATTTTGTGCAAATCCGGCGTATTTGATAACGTAGCAGTTTTTAACGTCCACAAAAGAACGGATCGCGCATGTACGACCATATCGACCTCGCCAACCTACAGGCACAGTCCCTCAAAATGCAAAGCCACATCCGGCGTCAAACCTTCTCGCCCGAGCTTGAAAAAACGCTGCGCCGATTTTCCAGTTGGGAAGTGTCTGAGTTGATCTTCAAGATCAACCAATCCACCTTTCGCGGCCGTCTTGCCGCCGAACCCGACCTGCCGGGCGGAGAGGTCGAACCCGATGGCCGCCAGCGCTGGTTCAGCCTGGAAGAGATTAACGAGCTGCGACGCAAGATGAAAATAAACCGCAAATCCTTGATGCCTGCGCGCCCGGCAGGCAAGCGCGCCTTTCGCGTGGCTATTGCCAACTTTAAAGGTGGTGCTGGCAAATCCACCGTGGCTTTGCATTTGGCCCATGCTGCGGCGCTTGACGGTTACCGCATTTTGGTTGTCGACTTTGATCCGCAAGCCACCCTGTCCCATTCTATGGGCCTAAATGACGTGTCCGAAGAACATACAGTTTGGGGCATCATGGCGCGCGATTTGCTGCGCGAAACCGATCGGATGAACGCCACCGCCACGGGCGCAGAAAGTGGCGTCACCCTGCCCCAGCGCCGTATTCCCGCCTCGATCCGCGACATGGGGTTGGGTGATTTGCGCGTAGCCGATTTCATCATGCCCACCAATTGGCCAACCATCGATATTGTTCCCAGCTGTGCTAACGCGGCTTTCGTGGAATTTGCCAGCGCGCAATACCGTCACATGAACCCCGAATGGACGTTTTTTGGCGCCGTGTCGCGCTACCTCGACGCGCTGCCCGATGACAGTTACGACCTTATCATCTTCGATTGCCCCCCTGCTATTGGCTATCAATCCATGAACGCTGTTTTCGCGGCTGACATGCTTTATGTCCCTTCCGGCCCCGGTTATTGGGAATATGACAGCACCACCTCTTTCATTGGTCAGTTATCGGAGGCGTTGGCCGATTTGAACGCAGGCTTTGGTCAAACCTTTTCCGCGGAAAAGGTTTTGCTGCCCAAACAGTTTTGCGACATCCGCTTTTTGATGACGCGGTATGAGCCGGGGAATGAGTTGCACCGCGCGATGTTTCAAGCGTTTGGTAAGGTTTTTGGCCCACATGTTGCAAAGCACCCGATTGAGATGACCCGCGCGGTGGAACAGTCTGGGCGCTTTTTGTCATCGGTCTATGAAATTGATTACCGCATCATGACGCGGGAAACGTGGCGGCGAGCGCGGGCCACGTTTGATGGCGCCTATGAGGAATTTAAGGAAACTGTTGTGGCCGCATGGGACAAGCTGGAGAAAACATCATGAGCAAGAAACGCCGCATGTTTGATATTGATCTGCCCGAAGATGACGGGGCGGAAACCTTTTCCGCGGAAAAGGTTTTGCCCCGCGCGGGTGTGGGCGTAGGTGTGGGCGCGGGCGGCGAAGGGCGGCGCGGCCCTATGGCGTCTGCCATTGTTGAAAACGCCGACAGCTTGCGCAGCCGGGACGAGGTTGCAGCCCAAATTCGCTCTGAGAATGACGCGTTGGCGCATGAACATGTGCGGCTGAAGCAGCAGGGTTTGATCGTTGATTTGATCGCGCTGGACCAAATTGAAACCTACAAACTGACCCGCGACCGTCACAAAGGCTTTGATGAAGAGTTGGGCGAGTTGGTGGAATCGATCCGCGATCTGGGCCTGTCCAACCCCATTCGGGTGGAGCAGCGCAGCGATGGGCGCTATGAATTGGTGCAGGGTTACCGCCGTATTCAAGCCTATACGCGGTTGTTGGAAGAGACGGGGGATACGGAAAGATATGGGCGTATTCCTGCGGGCATCATGGCAAAAGGGGCGGCGTTAGAGACGCTTTACCGCCGGATGGTGGATGAAAATCTGGTGCGCAAGGACATCTCGCTTGCGGAAATGGCGCAGCTGGCGGTTGATTATGCGGGGCATCCGCTGACTGATATTTCCGACCCGGACAAGGCGGTGGCGTTGTTGTTCAAATCGGCCAGCTATTCCAAGCGCAGCTATATCCGCAGCTTTATCCCTGTGGTCAATCGTTTGGGTGAGGTGTTGCAATTTGTGCATGAGGTGCCGCGCGCGTTGGGCTTGGCGCTGTCGGCGCGGATGGAGGAGATGCCGGGGATAGCGGCTGCGATCAAGTCCGAACTGGCGGATTGGGATAACCGATCCGTGGAGGATGAGTTGACCGTTTTGCGGCGCTTTGCGGGGGAGATGCCGGAGCAAAAAGCGCCGCCGCTGCGGCCTGGACGGCCTACGGCCGAGGCGAAGGCCAAGACCAGTTTTCAACTTTCGCGACCGCAAGGGGCGGCGAAATGTGTGGCCGGGGCAGGGCGTTTGGAGATCAGATTGGCGCGCGATTTTTCCACCATCGACCGCCGAAAATTGGAGGCCGCGGTGCGCAGTTTGCTGGACCAAATTGAGTGAGGCGATGCCCAAAACCTTTTCCGCGGAAAAGGTTTTGGGGTTGAGGTGGGCAAAATAGATGATCTAGATGTAGTGGTTAGAATTTAATGCGCCGCTACATGATGATTGCATTTGAAACGGCGGAACGCCCATAAACAGGGCCTAACCGCCGCAATAGTGCATGTTTTGGACGTTAAACTTGATATTCGGCCAGCAGGGTGGCCCAAGCCGCGCCATGCATGTCGCGGTCTTTGCTGTTGCCTTGCACCACAGGGCGCGGAAACGAGAATTTGATCACGTTCAAATCCGTGATGTCAAAACGCTTTAAGGCCGTCACGGGCTGCTGATAAAGGGCGGCAATTGCGCCAGTGTCCAAAGCGCCGCGCAACTGGTCAAAAGCGGCACTGTTGCCGCAGAAAACATCAATGGTGACCCAGAAAGGCCCCGCGTTTTTGGAGCGGACTTTTTGTGCGATTACGTCCACTTGGGTCATGGCGACACCTGCGTGGTGACAAGGCTAAAGGCCTGCATAGGGTCATCCAGATGCATCACATGGTTCAGGGCAAATTCATACAGCGCGCCGCGATCGGTTCCGGCGGGGGAGTAGGGAAAGGCGAAAGTTGGCAGCTCCTCGCCCACCGTAAGCGGATAATGCAGCAGGTGTGGGTTGGCGAGTTTGCCGATTTCGGAGGCAATGGCTTGGGTTGGGGCGGTGATGATCAACAGCACCCCCACCTCTACCGGGGTTCCCGTGCGGTTTTCCATTGCGCCCAAGGTGGCATTTGCCCCGATCAAGCGGAAATCCAGATCATAGGTTGCGGGGTCAAGGCCCATGCGTTTGGTGATGAGCGCTATTAAAAACGCACCCAGTTTTTCGACCCAAAGCGCCGCGTTAGAGACATAATGCGCGTCGCGCAGCACGGCAAGGAGGGTGGTTTGATAGCCTGCAGCCCGCGCGCCTTCCAGCTTTATCGTGTAAGGACCCGGCACCCATTTGGAGCCTGTGGCGCGCACGCGGGTGGCGTCCAGCGCGTGATATTGCGTGCCTGTCACGTCCAAATGCCCGCCGGGTTCATACAAAATGAACGGGTCGGAATTTTCATAGAGCATATGGGCGGAAACGGAATGGGGTGTGCAGGCGGCCCCTGTGGCGAGGGGTTCGACGGTAAAGCCCGCATCATCAAAATCGACCATAATCACGCCCGATGTGGGGTTGGTGGAACACAGCGCGCCACATTCGGCCACCTTTGCGCCGTGCCACGCGGCCCCGGCGTGGTCGCCGCGCATCAAGGGCAGGGCGGCGATGATCGCCGTGTCGGTGGTGCGGCCTGCGATGATGATATCGGCGCCGGTGTTTAGGGCCGCTTGGATTTGTTCAGCGCCTGCCAGTGCCACGATGTTGTTCATTTGGGACAGGGTTTCGGCGCTGATATCCGGGGCAGGGTGCAAGGGTTTGATGCGGCCAGCGTGCAGGGCGTCGGTCACGATTGCCGCTGTTTGGCCGGAATAGAGACGGGTTATGCGCAAGGATTGGCCAAGTTCCGCAGCCAGTTCCAGCGTGATGTCATACATCCAATCGACGCAAGCATCGGCCCCGCAGGTGCCAGCGGTGCCAATCACCAAAGGCACGCCAGCGGTGGCGCGGGCCAGCATCAATTCGCGCCATTCGGATTTGGTCACCGACCGCGCATATTTGGACTGGCCCGCGCCAAGCGACCACGGGCCAGAGTCGGTAGACCCTCCATCAATTGCTATAAGGTCGGGTTTGGCGGCGACCCCCCGGGCCAAGGCATCCCGGTCGAAACCGAGGCAAAGGACACCGGAGGGGATAAGGATGCGCGTTGGCATCAATCGCCGTCCATCGTGGGCAGTGGTGGCTTTTTCAGGAATTGGCGCAGGAAGATGGGCGCAATGAAGCCCAGCACAGCGGCAATCCACAGGCCAATCGCGATGGGCGAGGACAAGAGATAAAGCCAATCACCATCCGACAAGATCATGGCGCGGCGCAGGTTATCCTCCATCGCGTTGCCAAGGAGGATGCCGAGAATGATGGGCACCGTGGGGATGTCGATCTTGCGGCAGATGTAGCCAAGGACGCCGAAGGCCACCATCAACAGCATGTCAAAGCTGGACCCGGTGAGCGAGTAAATGCCGACAAAGGCGATCATGGTGACGCCCGGCAGCAGGATGTAGGAGGGCACCATGAGGATTTTGACGAACACCTTGACCATCGGCACGTTGAGGATGAGCAGCATGAAGTTTGCGATCAACAGGGCCGCGATCAGCGACCACACCACATCAGGGCGTTCGGTAAACAGCAAGGGCCCGGGGGTGATGTTGAGGGTAAGGAGAAGCGCCAGCAGCACGGCAGTGGTGCCAGAGCCGGGCACGCCCAGCGTTAGCATCGGGATAAGCGCGCCCCCGGCGGCGGCGTTATTGCCCGCCTCAGGCGCTGCCACGCCGCGCGGGTTGCCCTTGCCAAAGGTTTCTTTGTCCTTTGCCACGGCTTTTTCACCCATATAGGCAAGGAACGACCCCAAGGACGCGCCAGCGCCCGGTAAGATACCCGCGACAAAGCCGATGCCAGAACCGCGCAGCATCGCACCTTTGGTCTGGTTCAACAGCGCCCATGGGATGCGGACCTTGCCCAGTTTCACCCCAATGGCAGAGTTTTTGCCGTGGGTTTCGATGAAATGAAACACCTCTGCCACAGCGAACAGGCCGACAATGGCGACCAGAAAGTCGATGCCATCAAACAGGTGCATGTTGCCAAAGGTAAAGCGCGGCATGTTGGTGGTTTGGTCCAGCCCGATCATCGCGATGCCAAGGCCCATACAGGCGGCCATCGCCGATTTGGCCTGATTGTTGGAGCCGACACCGCCAAGCGTGCAAAACGCCAGCATATACAGCGCGAAATATTCGGCGGGGCCGAATTTGAACGCCACGCGGGCCAGCCATGGGGCCATCAGCATAAGGCCGATGGTTGCCAGCAGCGCGCCCACAAACGACGCCACGCCCGATATCACTAGCGCATCGCCCGCCTTGCCCTGTTTGGCCATGGGATAGCCGTCCAGCGTGGTCATCATCGCGGGTTCATCGCCCGGAATGTTCAACAGGATAGACGAGATTCGCCCGCCATACATCGCCCCATAATAAACGGAGGTGAGCAGGACTAGCGCGGAAATTGCATCGAACCCCATTGAGAAGGAAATAGGGATAAGCAAGGCCACCCCGTTGGACGGCCCAAGCCCCGGCAATGCGCCAATGATGGTGCCGACAAAACACCCGATCAGCGCCAGCATTAGGGTGTAGGGCGTAAGCGCGATGGAAAAGCCAAGCGCGAGGTTATCAAACAATTCCATGGGGTGTCCTTAGCCCATCAGGGCAGGGGGCAGGCCTTTGAGGCCGAGGCCGAGGATGAATTTGAACAGCACAAACAGGCCGATGCCAAGACCAACACCCGTGAGGGCGGCGATTTGTGGACGGGGGCTGATTTGATAGGACAAGATGCCAGAGACGATGATTGTGGGCAGGATAAAGCCCAAAGGTTTGATCATCAGCGCATAGGCGATCAGGGCTGCGAGGGCGACGGTCAGGTTCAGCAGGGTCTTGCCCAACGGCCATTCCACATCGGGATCTGGCCGCAGCATCATCATCAAGGCGCACAGCATGGTGACGCCGCCAACCATGTAGGGAAACACACGCGGCCCCACAGGATCGGACATGAAGCTGGAGCGGATGGTCGTGGCGCTGAGGACATACCCCAGCGCCAGAACCAGCATGACCAGACCGAAAATCCGGTCGCCGCGCATTACTGGATAACCCCGATTTCGCGGGACAGAACAACGGTTTCGGCAATCACGCCATCAACCCAAGTCTGGAAGTCGCCACCGACCTTGGTAAAGGGGGCAAGGCCGTTTTCGGTCATTGCGGTTTTCCACTGCTCGCTTTCGGCAACCGCCTTCAGGCGTTCGGCCCAAACGTTGAACTGATCGTCTGAAATGCCTTTTGGCACATAAACGCCGCGCCAGTTAACGGCGACCACGTCAAAGCCTTGCTCACGGGCGGTGGGGATATCTTCGAACCCGGGAACGCGTTCTTCGGTCAGGACCGCCAAGGCGCGCACGTCACCCGATTTGATGAAGCCGACGATTTCGGACATGTCGCCAGTCATCGCTTGGGTAAAGCCACCCACGGTTTGGGTGATCGCATCTGCGCCGCCATCCACCGATATATATTTGATCTTGGTGATGTCATCAAAGCCGGCGGCCTTCATGATTTGCAGCGGTTTCATATGGTCAAAGCCGCCAACCGCGGAACCGCCAGCAAAGGCGACAGAACCCGGATCAGCCTTGATCGCGGCAACCATGTCGGCCAGGGTCATCAGTGGGCTGTCTTTGGCCACAACAATCACGCCCGGATCAGCGCCGATAGCACCGACAAAGCGCACTTGATCGGCGGTCATGCCGGCATATGCGTTTTGCGCAAGGCGGGTGGTGGTGGCCGAGGAAGCGGCAACAAACACATCCGCATCATCATTACGCTCGGTCACCACGTTGGCATAGGCGATGCCGCCACCGCCGCCTGCCATGTTGGTGACCTGCACGGGTGCATCCACCACTTTGATGTCATACATGATGTTGGCGATCTGACGGCAGGTGAAATCCCAGCCGCCGCCGGGGTTTGCAGGTGCAATACATTCAATCGCAAAGGCCGATGACGTGGTCATTGCAGTGGCCAAGGCGCTTGCGCCCAGCAGTTTAAGCATGGTCATTTTCATATGAGTCCTCCCAGACATTATATGCTTGGAGGGTGCGACGTTATCGCCCCCCTTGCAAGCGCGACGATTCCCGTCAAAGCTGACATGAACCTGTCACGGCGGCGGGTGGGGGAGGTTTCTTTGCGGTTTTTGCTGGTGGAGGACAGTGCGGAATTGGCCCGCCCCGTGCGCGATTTACTGGCCTTGGACGGGCATGGGGTGGATTGGGCAGCGACATTAAGTGAGGCGCAGGATTGTTTGAATGCCGCGCGCTATGACCTGATTTTGCTGGATATTATGTTGCCGGATGGGGATGGGCGGCAGTTTTTACAGGCGCAGCGACGGTTGGGCCATGATACGCCGGTAATCGTGATGACCGCGCGCGCCGCCGTATCGGACCGGGTCGATGTGCTGGACAGCGGGGCGGATGATTACATCACCAAACCCTTTGATTTTGCGGAGTTGGAGGCGCGGGTGCGGGCGGTTTTGCGCAGGCGTGGGGGGGCGGCGCAGACCGTTCGCCGCTACGGCGATCTGTTGTTCAACCCCTTGACCGCCACTGTAACGATTGACAGTGACGTGCGCGATTTGCGCAACCGCGAGCTGCGGTTGTTTGAGATTTTGCTGGGTGCGCCCGGGCAGATATTCAGCAAAGACCAGCTGTGTGATCGGTTGTTTTCATACGCCGAGACGGTCAGCGACAATGCGATTGAGGTGTATGTGGGCCGGTTGCGCAAAAAGCTGGTGGGGTCTTTGGCGCGAATAGAGACGGTGCGCGGCCTTGGGTACAGGTTGACGGGCGGATGAGGGCGGTGTTTGCGACAGGGTCGCTGCGGGCGCGGTTGGTGGTGCAGTTATTGGTTGTGGCGGCGGTGTTGGCGGTGCTGTTGTATTTCACTGTGCGGTCCACCGCCGACCGTGCCGCCGAGGCCACGCAGGATGCGATTTTGGGGGCTGCCACTGTGTCCATCGCGGAACAGTTGCGCGGCGGGGATGGCGGGGTGGAGGTTGACCTTGCCTATGCCACGTTTTCGATGTTGGGGGCTGTGGGGCAGGACCGGTTGTTTTACCGCATTGATATTGGCGGTGAAACGGTGACGGGATACGATGATTTGCCCGTTCCCGATGTGCGGCCTGCGTCACTGGCGGCGGTGTTTTACACCACGCCGTATTTGGACACGCGGGTGCGGATTGCGGCTGTTGCGCGGTCAATTATTGTGGACAAAGGCCCGGTGCCTGTGTTGGTTTTGGTGGGCCAAACGCGGCAGGGCCAAGCGGCGATTGCGGACCAATTGGCCAACCGGGCGGGGTTGATCGGCTTGGGGTTTTTCCTGTTGGCGGTGCCGTTAAGCTTGCTGTCGGCGGGGTCGGTGTTCAACCCCATCAACCGATTGGCCGAGGCTGTGGGGCGTCGCGGCCCCCGCGATTTGCGGCCCGTGCGCCACCCGGCCCCGAGTGAACTCGCGCCCTTGATTGGGGCGTTGAACGGGTTTGTGGCGCGGTTGCGCGGGACGTTGTCGCAAACCGAAACCTTTATCGCTGAGGCCGCGCATCATATTCGCACGCCCCTTTCCACCGTGCGCAGTGAGGCGGAAATTGCGCTGCGCCAGTCAACTGATGAGCGCACGCGGGTGCGGTTGCGGTCGATGATTAGGGGGGTGGAGGCATCATCGCGGTCGGCCAGCCAATTGTTGGATCATGCGATGGTGCTCTATCGGTCCGACCAGTTGGAAGGGGTGGCGGTGGATTTGTGCCAGATCACCCGCAGCCTTGCCCGTGCGTTTGGCCCCACGGCGGAATTGCGCGAGGTGACGCTGCTGGTGGAAGGCGACGCGGCACCTCTGTGTGTGTTGGGTGATGCGCTGTTGATTGAAAGCGCGTTGCGCAACATGGTGGACAACGCGATCAAATATTCGGCTGTGGAAACCGAAGTGCGCATTGTGCTGGCCACAGATGCGGGCATGGTGCGGGTGGAGGTGTGCGACCAAGGGCGCGGGTTGTCGGGGGCGGGTTTGACGGAGTTGTCGGGGCGGTTCACGCGGGGCGGCAATGTGGGTGATGTTGTGGGGTCGGGGCTGGGGTTGACCATTGTGACCGAGGTGGCGGCCGCGCTTGGCGGGCGGTTTGAGTTGGTGGAACGAGACACGGGGGGCACATGCGCCAGTTTATTCTTGCCACAGCTGTAAGCCTGTTCGCCACAATGGCGGGCGCGTTTGAGGTGGAGGACGAACGGGTTTTTGGCAATGGGCCGGGGCCGGAAATTGCTGTGCTGTCCACCACCGACACCGCGTTTTTCGCACCATTGATTGAGGCGTTTTTGGTGGGGCGGCCCAATTTGCGCCTGCGCTATGTCGTGGCATCCAGCCAAGAGGTGTACCGCGCCATTCATGATGAGGGGGCGGCGTTTGATTTGGTGATTTCGTCCGCGATGGATTTGCAGATGAAGCTGGCGAATGATGGGTTTGCGGCAAGCTATGCCTCGGATGCGGTGGCGCGGTTGCCGGGGTGGGCGCGGTGGCGCGATCGATTGTTTGGGTTCGCGCTGGAGCCTGTGGTGCTGTTGGCATCGCGCCGCGCGATGGTGGGGTTGGAGATGCCGCGCACCCGCCGGGATTTGATTGATCTGTTGCGCGCGCACCCCGCGCGGTTCAACGGACGCATTGGCACTTATGACCCGCATGTGTCGGGGGCGGGTTATCTGTTTGCGACCCAAGACGCGCGCCAGACCGATGCGTTTTGGCGGCTGGCCGAGGTGATGGGGCGTTTGAACGCGCGGCTGTATTGTTGTTCGGGCGAGATGATTAATGATTTGGTCGCGGGGGATATCACGCTCGCCTATAACGTTGTGGGCAGTTACGCGTTAAGCCGGGTCAAGGATGCGCCCGATATTGTGGTGATCGAGCCGGAGGATTTTACGGTCGCCTTGCTGCGCACGGGGTTTGTGCCTGTGGGGGCGGGGCAGGGGGCGTTGGGGGGCGCGCTGCTGGATTTTATGTTGTCGCCGCGCGGGCGGGGGTTGATGGACACGGCGGCGGGGTTGCCCCCGTTGGACCAATCCTTGTTGCAGCCTTATTTGCGGCCCATCCGGCTTGACCCCGGTTTGTTGGTCTATCTGGACCGCATAAAGCGTGAGAATTTTCTGGCCGAATGGGATGCGGCGATGACGCAGCCGTGACGGGTGGAGTGCGGAATGCTGTTTCTGTGGGGCCGGGAATTGAGGTAGTGTTGCTGTAATGACGGATGATAACAGCGCCCATTTTGCCGAGATGATGCACCAACTGCTTGTGCCTTTGGCCCAAGCGATGGTTGCGCATGGCATGACGATTGCCACAGCGACCGAGGCGATAAAGCAAGCGCTGGTCACCGCCGCAGAAGGGCAGGACGGGCGCGCGGACAGCGACAGCCGCATCAGTCTGTTGACCGGGTTGAACCGCAAAGAGGTGAAGCGGTTGCGCCACGCGCCCGCCCCCAGTGTGGGCCGCACCAAAGTGAATGCCGCAGCCGCCGTGATAAGCCATTGGCGGCTGGCCAAGCCGTTTTGCAAAACGGTGGGAAAACCGCGGGATTTGGCCCGCAAAGGCGTGGGCGGGTTTGATGATTTGATCCGGGCCGCGCGGGTGGATGTGCCACCCGCCACGGTGTTGGAGATGTTGCTGGAACAAGGTGCGGTTGCGGCATTGGCAGATGGCGATTTTCGCTTGATCGCCGCAAGCGCGTTGCCGCAGGGCGGGGCGGGTGCGATTGATGCCTTTGCCGTAACGATTGGCGCACATTTGACGGCGGCGGTGGGCAATTTGACCGGGACGGCTGCGCCGCATTTTGACCGGGCCGTTGTCTATTCGCATTTGACAGATGATGATCTGGCGGTGTTGGAGGCGGCGGCGCGGGTTGAGGCGCAGGCCGCGTTGGAGCGGGTCAATGCGCTGGCCCATGCGCTGCGCGAGGCGTCCGCGCCAAAGCGGGGCGCAAAGGGGCGGTTTGTGATGGGGGCCTATGTCTTGGCCACCCCGGGAAAAGGCAAGGGGCCGAAATGAAAGCTGTTTTTGGGGTCTTAGTGGCGGTGTTGGTTGGGCTTGCCTTGTCTGCCACCGCACAAACCAAGCCAGAGCCGCGTGAAGGCGGTATTTTGGGCACAGGCATTGTGGGCACCATCACCAAACTTGGCAGCATTTATGTGAACGGCCAGCATATCCGCTTTGCGCCCAATTTGGCGGTTAGCGGCGGGATTGGCGTGGAAACCGCTGAGGCGTTGCGCCCCGGCGATACGGTTGCGGCCACGGTGGAGCCGGAGGGCGATGCGTGGCGCGCCCTGCGGTTGGAGCGGGTTTTGCCGATTATTGGCCCGGTGGCCTCGCTTTCGGGCGGGGGTGCGGTGGTGATGGGTACGCGCGTTGTGTTGCCAGCGGATGTGGGGCCTGTGCGGGTGGGCGATTGGGTGGCGGTTGGCGGGTTGTGGCAAGGGGCGGCGATCATTGCATCCGCCGTGTCGGTTATCCCGCCGCAAGCGCAAGCGCGGATGCAGGGCAGTTTCTTTTTCAGCGCGGATGGGGCGGCGATTGATATTGGCGGCAGCTTGATCACCGGGATTTTGCCGCAAAATGCGCAGGAAGGTGCGGTGGTGCGCGTGACAGGGCAGCCGATGGCAACAGGTTTGGCCGCGCGGATGTTGGGGATGGGCGTGTTTGCGCAGACGCCGGGTTTGGTGTTGGCCGAAGGGTATATGTCCGCCCCGCGCCCCTCGGGGCTGTATACGCTGCTGGGTAGCGGGTTGGTGGAATATGCGGGAGACCCGGCAATGGTGGCTGACCCTGCCCGCGTGCAGCGGTGCGGCGTTGGCGACCGCTTGGTGTCGGGGGATGGGGTGGATGGGGCCTTGGCTGCTGGGTTGGCGCGGTTGGGCTGCATGCCGTGAACCCATAGGGTTTTGCCCCCAATGCTGCAAAACCGCCCGTTTTTACTGGATTGAGGGGCGGGGAAAAAGCCGTTAAGACAATTCGCGTGCGGTAACGGGATTGATGCGATGAAAATTGAACAGACGGTTTTGGACGGTGTGTTGGTGGTGACGTCGCGCCGTTTTGGCGATGATCGTGGTTGGTTTACCGAAAGCTGGAATGCCGCACAGATGCGGGCCGCCGGAATTGACATGGATTTCGTGCAAGACAACCATTCATTTTCTGCCAAGCGCGGGACGCTGCGCGGCCTTCATTGCCAATCGCACCCTCATGCGCAGGATAAGTTGGTGCGGGCGACGCGTGGGGCGATTTTGGATGTGACGGTGGATTTTCGGGCTGGGTCGCCGGGTTTTGGCAAATGGGTTGGGGTTGAACTGTCGGCCGAAAATGGCAAGCAATTGCTGGTGCCCAAAGGGTTTTTGCACGGGTTTTTGACGCTGACCGACGATGTGGAGGTGCAGTATAAATGCACCGATGTGTATGCGCCCGATTGTGATGGGGGCGTGCGCTGGGATGATCCAACGATTGGCATTGATTGGGCGATGTGTGGCGCGCTGCCTGCGGGCGGTGTACAATTGTCGGCCAAGGATGCAGTGGCGCCGCTTTTGGCGGATGTTGCGTGCCCCTTTACATATGAGGCTGCGCAATGAAAATTTTGGTGACAGGTGGGGCCGGGTTTATCGGGTCGGCGGTGGTGCGGTTGGCCGTGGCGCGCGGGCATGAGGTGGTGAACCTTGACGCGCTGACCTATGCCGCGAATTTGGCAAATGTGGCCGATGTTTCGGCGTCGAACCTGTACAGTTTTGTGCAGGCCGATATTCGCGACCGCGCGGCGTTGGATGCGGTGTTTGCGCAGCATGCGCCCGATGTGGTGATGCATTTGGCGGCAGAAAGCCATGTGGACCGGTCCATCGACGGGCCAGCGGATTTCATTGAAACCAACATCACCGGCACGTTCAACATGCTGGAGGCGGCGCGCAGCCATTGGCTGGTACGCGGCAAACCGGCGGGGTTTCGGTTCCACCATATTTCCACCGATGAGGTGTTTGGGTCACTGGGCGCGGAAGGGCAGTTTACGGAAACCACATCCTATGACCCGCGCAGCCCTTATTCGGCGTCCAAGGCAGCGAGCGACCATTTGGTGCGGGCGTGGCATGAAACTTACGGCTTGCCCGTGGTGATGACCAATTGTTCCAACAATTATGGTCCGTATCATTTCCCGGAAAAGCTGATTCCCGTGGTGATTTTGAACGCACTGGCGGGCAAGCCGCTGCCGATTTATGGCAATGGCGCGAATGTGCGCGATTGGCTGTATGTGGAGGACCACGCGGATGCGCTGCTGTTGGTGGCGGAAAAGGGCGCGCTGGGGCGAAGCTATAACATTGGTGGCGAAAATGAGCGGTCCAACCTGGAGTTGGTGAAAACGCTGTGCGCGATTTTGGATGAAAAGCGGCCAAAGGCGCAGGGGTCTTATGCCGATCAGATTGCCTTTGTGACCGATAGGCCCGGCCATGATGCCCGCTATGCGATTGATCCAAGCCGTATCCGTGAGGAGTTGGGCTGGCGGCCCAGCGTCACCGTGGAGGAAGGTTTGGCGCGCACCGTGCAGTGGTATTTGGACAATGAAGCGTGGTGGCGCCCCTTGCAGGACCAAGGCAGCGTGGGCCAGCGGTTGGGCACCAAAGCATGAGCATTTTGGTTTTTGGCAAAACCGGCCAAGTTGCGATGGAGTTGCAGCGCCTTTTGCCGGATGCGGTGTTTTTGGGGCGGGAGGCGGCGGATTTGGCCGACCCTGCGGCCTGCGTGGCGGCCATTGCCGCAATGCGGCCTGCGGCGGTGATCAACGCGGCAGCATGGACCGCGGTGGACAAGGCCGAGGCTGAAGAAGCAGCGGCGCTGGTGGTGAATGGCGATGCGCCCACGGCGATGGCGGTTGAGTGTGCCCGCCTTGGGGTCCCGTTTTTGCACATCTCCACCGATTATGTGTTTGATGGGGCGGGTGATGCGCCGTTTGTGGCAGACCATCCGACAGCGCCCTTGGGGGCGTATGGTCGCACCAAACTGGCGGGCGAAGTTGGCGTGCGTGAGGCAGGGGGCAATGCGTTGATTTTACGCACCAGTTGGGTTGTGTCGGCGCATGGCAATAATTTTGTGAAAACCATGCTGCGGCTAGGGGCGTCGCGGGAAGCGTTGACCGTGGTGTCCGATCAGTTTGGCGCGCCGACACCTGCTGCGGCGATTGCGCAGGCTTTGGTTGTGGTATGTGCTGCGATGCAGGCAGGACAGGCGGGCGGCACGCATCATTTTTGTGGCACACCCAGCACAAATTGGGCGGATTTTGCGCGGGCAATTATGGACCGCGCGGGGCTGGCTTGCCAGGTTACAGATATTCCCAGCAGCGCCTATCCCACACCTGCGCGCCGCCCGTTTAACAGCCGGATGGATTGCAGCACGTTGAAAACCGCCTTTGGCATTGACCAACCCGATTGGCGCAAAGGGCTTGACGATATTTTGAAGGAATTGAGTGTATGAAGCGTAAGGGTATTATCCTTGCCGGGGGTTCCGGCACGCGGCTGTGGCCGATCACGATGGGCGTGTCCAAGCAATTGTTGCCGGTGTATGACAAGCCTATGATCTATTTCCCGCTGTCGGTTTTAATGCTGGCGGGTATTCGCGAAATCGCGATTATCACAACCGCCGAGGACCAATCGCAGTTCAAGCGTTTGTTGGGCGATGGGTCTGTGTGGGGGTTGCAACTGGCCTATATCGTGCAGCCGTCGCCGGATGGGTTGGCACAAGCGTACTTGCTGGCGCGTGATTTTCTGGATGGGGCACCATCGGCGATGGTGCTGGGCGACAATATCTTTTTTGGCCATGGCTTGCCCGAGATGTTGGCGAGTGCGGATGCCAAACCGCAAGGCGGCACTGTGTTTGGCTACCGCGTGGCCGACCCGGAACGGTACGGCGTGGTGGCGTTTGATGCGGATGGCCAAGTGCGCGAGATTGTGGAAAAGCCTGCTGTGCCGCCGTCAAATTATGCGGTAACGGGGCTGTATTTCCTGGACGAACGCGCGCCGGACCTGGCGGCACAGGTGAAACCATCGCCGCGCGGCGAGTTGGAGATTACTGATTTGTTGCAGCTGTACCTTGATGAGGGCAGTCTGTCGGTGGAACAAATGGGCCGGGGATTTGCGTGGTTGGATACGGGCACGCATGGCAGCTTGTTGGATGCATCCAATTTTGTGCGCACGTTGCAGCTGCGCCAAGGGTTGCAAGTGGGCTGCCCCGACGAGATCGCCCATGCGGCTGGCTGGATCACGACCGAGCAGTTGACCGCGCGGGCCCAGACATTTGCCAAAAACGACTATGGCGCGTATTTGCTGCGGCTGGCGACTGACGGTCAGTAAAAGCCCACGGCGCGGACCGACAGATCGGCGGTATGATCGCGCCCGAAGGCGACGATTGCGATGCTGCGCACGGATGTGATGTTGAAGGTTTTGCCCAAAAAGCTGCCGTAAGGGGTGAAGGCTGCGAAGGGGATGCGCACTTCGGACCATGTGTTGGTGGTGTTGAAGGTTGCTTGGTAAAACTGCCAAGGCAGCAAGGTGCGCGTGGTGCGCAGATGCACGAAATACGGTTGATCATTGCCGCGCACGGACAGAATGACCCCGGTCGCATTGGCGGGCAGGGGGGTGTCCAGTTTGGTGCGCGCTTGGATAAACCCGCCGTTGTTGGCCGTGCTGACCTGCCCCGTCAGGCGCAGCACGGGCTGGCCGCCGCTTTGGTCAAAGCTTGCGCGCCCCTCAGACACGCCACCCATGACTTGGTCGCTGAAATAGGCCCAGCGGGTCGTATCGGCCAGCGAGATTTGCGGCAAGGCCCCATCGGCCTGCGCGATGCTGGGCAGCATCAGCGCGACGGACAGGACCAGTTTTTGCAATTTATCAAACATCTGGGGTGTCGCCTTTTTTGTTGGCATGGATGAAGAGTTGCGCAATGGCGGTAGAGGCGAGGCGCGATCTGACCCCATCCGCACGGCTGGTCAAGACGATGGGCACGCGCGCGCCAAGGACCACGCCCGCCGCCTCGGCCCCTGCCAGATAGATCAGTTGTTTGGCGATCATGTTGCCCGCTTCCATGTCTGGGACAATCAAGATATCGGCGTTGCCTGCCACATCGGACACAATCCCCTTGGCTGTGGCCGCAGTTGTGGACACCGCGTTGTCAAAGGCCAGCGGCCCGTCCAGCAGGCCGCCCGTGATCTGGCCCCGGTCGGCCATTTTGCACAAAGCGGCCGCATCAAGGGTGGAGGGGATTTTGGGGTTGACCGTTTCCACTGCCGACAGCAGCGCCACCTTTGGACAAGCGATGCCAAGCGCATGAGCAAGGTGAATGGCATTTTGCACGATGTCGGCCTTGGTTGCAAGGTCGGGGGCGATGTTGATCGCGGCGTCGCTGATCAGCAGGGGTTTGGGATAAGTTGGCACATCGAGGATGAAAACATGGCTCATCCGGCGGTCCGTGCGCAGGCCTGTGTAGCGGTGGATCACGGGGTCCAGCAATTCGTCGGTGTGGATTTTGCCTTTCATCAGCATGTCGACCTTGCCTGCGCGGGCAAGGGCCACGGCGGTTTCGGCGGCGGCGTGGCTGTGGGGGGTGTCGACAATTTCCACCCCGGTCAGATCGAACCCTTCGACGGTGGCGATTGCTTCAATTTTGGGGCGCGGGCCGATCAGGATGGGGATGATCATGCCTTTGGCGGTTGCTTGCAGCGCGCCACCCAGCGACAGGGCATCGCAAGGGTGAACCACGGCGGTGCGCACGGGGGCCAAGGCGGCGGTGGCCTGCATGAGGGCGGCAAACCGCGCGCCGCTTTCGTGCAGATGCACCTCTGGCAGCAGGACGCGGGGGCGGCGGACCTTGCGGGTGGGGGCGATGACGCGGGCCTGACCGTCGATCACGGTGTCGCCGTGTTGGTTCACGCACAGACAGCCGAGGGTGACGTGGTTGTTGGCGCCTTTTTCCAGCACGGTAAGGCGGACAGTGACCGTATCCCCCAGCCCAACCGCCGCGTGAAACCGCAGGTTTTGATCCAGATAGATGGTGCCCGGCCCCGGCAGTTCGGTGCCCAAAACCGCCGAGATCAGCGCGCCGCCCCACATGCCATGTGCGATGACTTTGTGGAACATATCAGAATTGGCATAATCGGCGTCCACATGGGCGGGGTTCACATCGCCGGACATGATGGCGAACAGTTCGATGTCGCCGTGCTGCAAGGTGCGGGTCAATTCGGCGCTGTCGCCCACCTTTATTTCGTCAAAGGTGCGGTTTTCGATATATTGCATGCGCGTTTGCCTGTGTCCTGGCTGATAATCGCCCCATCTTGCCGACATCGGGGGGCGGAACAAGGCCTTGTTCAAGGGCGCGGCGGGTGGTCGCAGCGATAAGGCGGTATTCCTCTTCGATTTGCGCTCGCAGTGCAGCTGCTCCGGGGCTCTGTTGCACAAATGGTCTGACGGTGAGGGTTCCCCTATCCCCGGACAGACTTATCCCACGACTTCTGTAATGGGCGTGCCGAGAGTGGTGAAGCCGTTCAGGACGGCAACACGAACTTGGAACTCCGCGACCTGACGGTCGAAGTCCCGCGCCATAAGGCGCTGACCCAGCAGTTTGACACAGTGCATCTTTGTTTCGACGCGGCTTCGGCGGTGATAGCCGCTCCATCGTCGCCATATCGTCCGGCCGAAGCGTTTCGACGCGCGGAGGGCCTCGTTCCGCGCGATCGCGCCAGGAGTGTCGGGTTTCCATGGCTT
>NZ_FOCO01000057.1 GCF_900110135.1 Pseudorhodobacter antarcticus
CCGACGAGGCCTATGCGAGCAAAACAGAACCTATGAGAATGGCAGCCTGAAATGAAACCATGATCCACCTTAAAAGGGCTGCAATGTGGTCGAAGAACTAGGACCACCTCTATGGTCGCCATGTTCGCGCAGGCATCCGCCAGTCAATTCCTTCCAGAAGCATCGATAGTTGTGCAGCCGTGACACAGATTTTGCCGTCCTTGGCCGAAGGCCAGACAAACCGCCCTTTCTCAAGGCGTTTCATAAACAGGCATGCGCCCTGCGTATCCCACCAGATGATTTTTAACAGATCACCTCGACGGCCACCCGCTACGAACAGATGCCCAAAGGTTTTCCTTTCAGCCATCGCCCTCGCAGCAACCGTCTTGTTATGGCTTTGATTATCAATGAGTCTGGAGCCTAAGCCTTTGGGTAACCAAACGGAAATCAACTGTTCAGTGGTTTGAATATAAAGCTCAACCGCGCGCATTCGTTCTTCGTAGCTATACATGAACTATCTCCAAGATAGTCCAACTTTTCGTCCGCACCCCCACTGGGTCAAATTCTATCAGCAATCAACAGCTTGGCGTTTAGACAATTTCGAGAAGCAGTTTTGTGGTGTTCTCTCTTGTCATTTCAACAGGGTTCCCGCCAGTGCTTGGATCAAGCAAGGCACCTGCCACGATACGGTCGATATCTGGATTTTCAACGCCAAGACCAGAGAGCTTGCGCGGGATACCTAATGAGTCGTTGAGGGTGTCGACGTAGTCGCAGAACCCGTCAAACCCGCCCGCAATGCCAAGGTAATTGGCGGCGTGCCCCATCAGGTCGGTGATCGCAGGGCGGTTGAACTGAAGGACCGCTGGCATACAGATTGCGTTCGTTGTGCCGTGATGGGTGTGATACATCGCGCCGATAGGATGCGACAAGGCGTGTATGGCACCAAGCCCCTTTTGAAACGCAGTGGCCCCCATTGTTGCAGCCGACATCATATGCGCGCGCGCCTCAATATCGGTGCCGTCGGCATAGGCGCGGGGCAAGTATTCCTTGACCAAACGCATCCCTTCGAGCGCAATGCCCTGTGACATTGGGTGGTAATGTGGTGAGCAATAGGCCTCGACGCAATGTGCGAAGGCGTCAAGACCTGTGCCTGCCGTGATCATTTTTGGCATGCCGACGGTGAGTTGAGGATCGCAGATCACGACCGTTGGCAAGAACTTAGGATGGAAAATGATCTTCTTTTCGGCCGTCTCGGAATTGGTGATGATCGAGGCGCGGCCGACTTCTGACCCAGTGCCCGCCGTCGTTGGCACGGCCACGATTGGGGCGATGGCGCTTGCGTCTGCGCGTGTCCACCAGTCGCCGATGTCTTCGAAATCCCACAAGGGGCGGGTTTGGCCCGCCAAGAATGCGACAAGTTTGCCAAGATCAAGACCCGAGCCACCGCCAAAGGCGACGACGCCGTCATGTCCGCCATCACGGTAGGCTTTGACGCCTGCGGCGGCGTTCTTTTCATTTGGGTTTGGGTCTACTTCGGAAAACATTGCTCGGCCAAGCCCTGCTGCTTCCAAGAGGTCGAGTGTTTTTGTTGTGATCGCCATGTTGGCCAAGCCGCGGTCGGTCACGAGGAGTGGTTTATTAATACCAGCGACTTTGCAGGCGTCAGCGATTTCGGAAATGCGGCCTGCGCCGAAACGGATTGCGGTTGGGTAGGACCAATTTGCTTTTATGCTCATTCTCGTTAGACCTTTTTCATATGGTAAGATTTTGGACGTGTCAGGTTGTGAAACCCGATCACAGATAAGCCGCCGCCACGGCCTGTGTCTTTGCAACCTGTCCAGCATAGGCCCGGATCGAGGTAGTCGGCGCGGTTCATAAACACGGTGCCTGTTTCCAGCTGATCAGCGATGGCTTCGGCGCGTGCGGTGTCTTGGGTCCAGATTGATGCTGTCAGGCCAAAGTTGCTGTCGTTTATCAACCTGATAGCCTCGGCGTCGTTTTTAACGGACATGATGCCCACCACTGGTCCAAAGCTCTCGTCGCGCATGACGCGCATGTCGTGGGTCACATTGGTGAGAATTTGCGGCATGAGGTAGGCGCCGCCGTCGTCGGGGAAGAGTGCCGGATCGATATGCGCTTTTGCGCCCATCGCGATGGCCTCAGCGGTTTGCGCACGGACCTCATCGGCGAAGCGGACGTGGGCCATTGGACCAATTGTGGTCTCGGTGTCCAACGGATTGCCAAGTTTATAGCCGTTCACGATCGCAACAGCCTTTTCAACAAACTGATAAAACAGGCTCTCATGCACATAAATCCGCTCTATCCCGCAGCAGCATTGCCCCGAATTGAACATCGCGCCGTCGATCAGTGTATCCACTGCAGCATCAAGATTGGCGTCGTCCATAACATAGCCCGGATCTTTGCCGCCAAGCTCTAACCCGATGCCTGTGAAGGTGCCTGCGGCAGCGACTTCCATCGCTTTGCCACCGCCCACAGACCCTGTGAAGTTCACAAACCCAAAGGCACGGTCTGCGATGAGGTCTGATGTGGTTGCGTGATCCAAGAAGACGTTTTGAAACACATCCGTCGGAACGCCTGCGGAATGGAAGGCTGCAGCCATACGTTCGCCCACCAACGGCGTTTGAGACGCGTGTTTGAGCATCACGGCGTTGCCCGCGATCAATGCAGGTGCGACTGTGTTAATCGCCGTCATGTAGGGGTAGTTCCACGGTGCCACGACGAGAACGAGGCCGTGCGGAACGCGCTTGATCACACGGCGGAATTTATCGCTATCTTCAACAACGATAGGGGCCAGCGCGTCTTCAGCGATTTTGGCCATATAGGTGGCGCGCTCGTTAAAGCCGCCAAACTCGCCGCCATAGCGCACAGGGCGGCCCATTTGATGCGCAAGTTCAGGGACGATATCGTCGTTCATAGCGCCAACTGCCGCGACGCCTGCTTGCACCAGTGCGATGCGGTCCGCGAGGGGCCGAAGCGCCCAAGCCGCTTGGGCTGATTTTGCCCGTGCGACTGCGGTGTCAGCTTGCGTGCGCGTCAAAGTTTCACGTTCGGCATAGACCGACCCGTCGATGGGGGAGATACATTTGATCGTCATAGTTTAAGCCCTTTCAAAACCGCGTGCGATTTCCCAATCGGTGACAACGCGGTCAAATTCTTCTTGTTCCCATTCCGCGGCACGCGTGTAGTGATTGACAACGTCGTCGCCCATAGCCTCGCGCAAAAATGCGGAATTGCGCAGTGTTATTGTTGCGGCGCGTAGCGTCTGCGGAATATCTGCTGCCTGTGCATCGACGTAAACATCGCCCGTTGTTGCAGGCGGAAGCGCGAGCACGTCTTCAATCCCTTTGATGCCCGCAGCGAGCATGGCTGCCTGTGCGAGATAGGGGTTGAGATCAGAGCCGCCAATGCGACATTCGACGCGCACGCCTTTGGTATTCTCGCCGCACAAACGGAAGCCAGCCGTGCGGTTATCAACTGACCAGACGGTTTTTGTGGGCGCAAATGTGCCTTTGGCGAACCGCTTATAGCTGTTCACATAGGGTGCCAGAAAATAGACGTAGTCGGGCGCATATTTGATTAGGCCCGCCATATAATGGCCCATCAGTTTAGACATGCCGTGAGGTTGGGATTTGTCAAAGAACGCGGCCTCTCCGTTTTTCCAAAGCGATTGGTGAACGTGACTGGAAGAGCCGACACGGTCCTTGTGCCATTTGGGCAGGAAGGTCGCGGCATGGCCGTGTTGCCAAGCAATTTCCTTGATCGCGTGTTTCGCAATCGAATGATAATCGGCGCAATCAAGGGCAGGGGAATAGCGAATGTTGAGTTCTTCTTGGCCTGCTTCGGCCTCGCCTTTGGTGTTTTCAATCGGTAGACCTGCGGCAAACAGATGGTTGCGGATTGGCCGCATGACGCCCTCTTCTTTCGTCGTCTGGAAAATGTGGTAATCTTGGTTATATCCGCTGATCGGTTCCAGATTGCGGAAGTCGTCTTTGCGGATTTCATCTAGGGTTTTGGTAAAGAGGAAAAACTCCAATTCGGTCGCCATTTTGGCCTCTAGTCCATGCGCCTCAAGCCGCTTGATCTGCTTTTTGAGGATCGCGCGTGGGGAATGGGGAATTGGTTCGTGCGTATGGTGGTCAAGCACGTCGCACAGCACCATTGCGGTGCCTTCAAGCCATGGCAAGGGGCGGATTGTGGTCAGGTCGGGGGCCATGACGTAGTCGCCATAGCCGCTTTGCCAACCGGTCGAGGCATAGCCGCTCGGCGTTGCCATTTCCAGATCGGTCGCGAGCAAATAGTTGCAGCAATGGGTTTCTTTGAACGAGGTTTCTACGAAATTGACTGCGTGAAACCGTTTGCCCATCAGGCGACCCTGCATATCGACAAAACACACCAGAACGGTGTCAATCTCGCCGGATGCGACCATTGTTCTAAGGGTTTCAAAATCGTGTGGTTTTGTCACGGCTATACTCCGACAAGTGGTGGCCAGCACGCGTAACCGCACTGGCCAATGTTATTCATTACCCGAAAGTATAAGGAGGTCCAGCCTTGCTGATGACATCGTTATAGTCTCGGAAGGTTTGCACAATTTTGGCGTTCAATTCGCTTTCTGCGGCGATTTCTGTCCAGAATACTTTGGCGGCGTCTTCAACGACGACCCATTCCTCTTGCGGAATAGAGCGGAGTTGCAGTTTATCGCCTTGGGCACGCAGACGCGCCTCACCGCCCCAATACCACTGGTTGCGGTAGGTGTGGCCTGCTTCAATCCCCGCCATGACGATCGCTTTTAGATGCTCTGGCAGGTCGGCCCAAACTTGCTGGTTCACAAAGAACGAGCCAATCCAAGCCCCCGAGATGTTGTTGGTCAGGAAGTAGTCGGTGACGTCCGCCCATCCGACGGTGTAATCTTCCGTGATGCCCGACCATGCCATGCCGTCAAGTTCTCCTGTTTGCACGGCAACTTCTGCGTCCTCGTATGGGATCGACACAGGCACGACGCCGAATTGAGACAAGAAGCGGCCCGCTGTCGGGAAGGTGTAAAGCTTGAGACCATCAAGATCGGCAAGCGAGGTGATCTCTTTCTTGGTGTTAAAATTACACGGGTCTTGCCCCGCAGCAGATAACCACGTGACCCCAACCTTGGCGTATTCTTCGCGCCAGATATCGGCCAGCCCATATTGATCGAACAACACAGGCACATCGAGCGAGTGTTTAGTCGCAAGCGGGAAATAACCGCCGAATTGTTGCAACGGTGTCGGCGACGCCATCGAGTCGTCGTCAGAGTGAACCGCATCGATTGTGCCTCGCTGAAGCGCTTGGAATAGCTCGCCGGTTGGAACAATTTGGTCGGCATAGTAGAGCTCGATTTCAAGTTCGCCGTTTGCAGCTTTGTTAATGAAATCGATCACAGGCTTGGTGACATGTTCGCCAAGTGCAGCACCTGCATAGGTCTGAAAACGCCACTTGATGGCAGTTTGCGCGCGCGCCACGGAAGGTGCAGCAAGGGCTGCAGCGGTTCCGCCGAGTGCGGTGTTGCGTAAGAATGTGCGTCTCGTAGTCATGGTTTTCTCCTTGGTTGGATGATTGCCCCTTAACCGGAGTCTTTTTGGGTTAGTTGCCGTAAACGTAATTGGGCAGCCAAAGCGCCAATTGCGGAAAGATCATCACGAGGGCCAACGCGCCCACCATGACCAAAACGAAGGGCACGATAGAGCGATAAATATCTTGGATCGTGATCTCGGGCGGTGCCATGGCCCGCATCAAAAACAGGTTGTAGCCGAAGGGCGGCGTCATATACGCGATCTGGCAAGTGATCGTATAAAGGATACCATACCATACCAGATCGAACCCAAGCGCGCCAACCAGCGGCACATAAAGCGGAGCGACGATCACGAGCATGGCAGTGTCATCCAAGAATGTTCCCATCAAGATGAACGTAAGCTGCATCAAGATCAGGATCACCCAAGGGGATAGACCTAATTTTTCTGTAAACAAACTTTCAATAGCTTTGACCGCACCCAAGCCGTCGAAAACCGCGCCGAAGGCGAGGGCTGCGAGGATTATCCACATGAACATACAGGTGATGCTGAGGGTATTGCGCACCGAGTTTTCGAAAACCTCGCGTGTCATGCGGCCCTTGACGACAGCGGCGAGGAATGCGGCGAGAGCGCCGATGGCGGAGCTCTCTACTAGTGAGGTCCAGCCGTTCACGAAAGGCACCATCATCACCGCAAAAATGGCAATGGGCAAAAGTCCTGCGGTTAAAAGTTTCAGCTTTTCCGCGCGCGGCATGTCACGCTCTTCGGCAGATAGGATTGGACCAAGAGTGGGGTTCTTCCAGCAGCGCACCATGATATAAATGATAAACATCGCAGCCATCATCAGGCCGGGAATAACGCCAGCCAGCCAGAGTTGGCCGACGGGCTGCCGCGCAATCATGGCGTAAAGCACGAGAACCACAGAGGGCGGAACCAAAATTCCGAGGCTCGATCCCGCTTGGATAACGCCCGTGACCATCCGTTTGTCATAGCCACGTTTTAAGAGTTCAGGCAGTGCGATTGTGGCACCAATTGCCATACCTGCGACACTCAACCCGTTCATCGCTGAAATCAGCACCATCAACCCGATTGTTCCGATCGCAAGCCCGCCTTGCAAACCGCCCATCCAGACGTGAAACATCTTATAAAGGTCATCGGCGATTTTACTTTCCGACAGCACGTAGCCCATGAAGATAAACATCGGCAGGGTCAGGAGTGGATACCACTTCATCAGCTTCATCGCAGCAGCAAAGCCAAGGTCAAAGCCGCCCTTATCGCCCCAAAGCACGAGTGACGCGACAACGGCGACAAAACCAATGGCGCCAAATACCCGCTGTCCAGTCAAGAGCATCAGCATCATCGACGAAAACATCAGCGTGGCGATCAATTCATACGACATCAGATTTCCTCACCTTTCAGCCGCAGCACGTCTTTCAACAGCTCAGAAATACATTGCAGAAGCATCAGGAATATTCCGATGATCATCACGAATTTGATTGGCCAGAGGTAGGGTCGCCAAGCACTTGATGACCGTTCCATGTGGCCGATTTCTTCGGTGCCTGTGATCAGACCACTAAAAAAGGAAAATGGCTCGGTCCCCCAATAGCCAAACGAATAAGCCGTTGAGCTAATCGCGCCATACAACAGCACGAGGAGGTAGAAGATAAGAAAGAAGACGGTCATGAGGTCGACCCACGCCTTTTTACGCAACGACCACTCGCCATAGAGCAGATCCATGCGGACGTTCGAGCCAAGTTGGATCGAATAGGGGCCACCTAAAACATAATAGGCAACCATCGCAAACTGCGCCATTTCAAGTGTCCAAAGTGTTGGCGTGAAGAAGGTTTTGTTCACCGATGAGATGAGCAGAATTCCCATAATGACGAAAATGCCATACATCGCCACGCGCCCGACGCGGTAATTTACTGCATCGACCACGCGGATATAACGATGCATGAAGCGGGTCATTGGGTGTCCTTTGCAGAGGTAACTTTTTGAAGAGTTTCCGACAGCCACGTGGACAGCGTATCAGCCATCTTGTTTTGTTGATCGGCCGTCTGGATGAGGTCATTGCGAATTTCGATCATGACATTCAGATGACCTGCGTTGATCGCATGTTCTTTTAATGTGTGGGTCACGCCGTGTTCGGGGCCATAGGGGGCATTGCGCTGGACATCCGCAAGGGTGTGAACATGCGCCAGTGCTAGCATGGTGTCCGCAAATCGTCTGTCTGTATCATGCAAAATGCCGATCTCCACACTGCGTGCTTCTCCGTTATAAATAGGGGTAAAGCTGTGAACAGTCACGACAACTGGCTGCGCCGTTGCGGAGATAGTCTTGGCTAGATGATCGCGAAACGGGGTGTAGTAAAGATCGGACCTTTCGCGGCGCTGGTCCGCCGTCAAATCGGCATTCCCTGGAATTTTGATGGTTTCGCTCTGGGCTGGCATGGCGTCCATCGCGCTGGGCGGGCGGTTACAGTCATAAACAAGACGCGACACGCCAGACGCCACAAGTCGCGCATCAAGCCGAAAAGAAATGCCACGTGCAACATCCAGAGCCCCCGGATCCCAAGCTGCATGACTAAGCAAATCAGCGACGCGCATCCCGAGGTTTTTGTAAACCTCAGGGATATAGCTGCTGGCATGTTCGCAAACGATCACGATGCAAGATTGACCCCGCGCGTTCTCGACGATCACATGGTCGTCGGATGAGGCGTGTCGAACGTGATTCATTTCAGCTCTCCTGACGTCAAGGTGATTGCTCATATCGATGTTTGTCAACAAATTTCAGAAAATAATTTCACAGGCGAAGATTGTTTGATATAAAAGTAAACAGAACGGAGGTCCAATGCTCCAAAACGAGCAAACAGTATCTGATCGCATTCAGCAAAAGCTGGACGAATTGACCCGTGCAGAGCGGCAATTGGCGCTTTCGATTCTCGAAAATTATCCCGCGTCTGGGCTGGGTCCGCTGTCTGCTTTAGCCAAAGACGCGAATGTTTCAGTGCCGACTGTCGCGCGGATGGTGCAAAAGCTGGGCTACAAAGGCTATCCTGATTTTCAGGCGGAATTACGCGAAGAACTCAGGGCTAAGGTCAAAGACCCAATTGCCAAGCATGATTCGTGGGCCGATACGGTTCCTTCCGAGCATTTGCTCAACAGGTTCACCGAAGCTGTAATTGAAAATATCCGGTTGACCCTTGGGCAAATTGACCCCGTGGCGTTTGACAAAGCTTGCGAATTGGTCGCGGATCAGACGCATCAGCTTTTTATCGTAGGCGGGCGGATCACCCACACTTTGGCCGAGTATTTCTTTTTGCATATGCAGGTTATTCGTCCGAATTTGACACATGTGCAGTCCACATCGAATACTTGGCCCCATTACCTATTGAATGCAAAGAAGGGCGACGTGTTCGTGATTTTCGATGTGCGCCGCTATGAAAACAACACCCTGAAGCTGGCCGAAATGGCCCATGCGCGTGGCGCACAGATTATACTTTTCACCGATCAATGGCGCTCTCCAGTGCATCAGCTTGCGCATATTTGTCTGAGTTGTCGGATCATTGTGCCGTCGGCTTGGGATTCTGTGGCGACGCCAATGCTCCTTTTGGAAACGATGATTTCGTCGGTGCAAAACCTGAAATGGGACGAAACAAAGCAAAGGATGGAGGCCCTTGAAGACATGTTCGATCAAACCAAACTCTTTCGCAAATTCACCTAAAAAACAATTGCTTCATTAGGCGATAAATGCACTAATCTTCGTTAGACGTCCGCAAATACATCACCGTCATTTGCGTGTCATACAGCCACTTTATAGGTTGTTTGAGCGATAGGCTGTTCATTGGGGTTCACCTTTTGCCTCATAAATTTGGAGAAATATGATGAAATGTAACCTATTCCTTTCTACTGTCGCAGTGCTGGCCCTTTCATCGGCCGCAGCCAATGCAGAGACTTTGCGGCTGCTGACGTGGGGCGGTTACGCGCCTGATGAAGTCATCGCAATGTTTGAAGCCGAGACAGGCCACACCGTCGAGGTGACCAAATCTAACAACGAAGAAATGATCGCCAAACTGCGCGCCACAAATGGCAGTGGTTTTGATCTGGCACAGCCAAGCCAAGACCGGATCGCAGGCCCGCAGGCAGAGTTCGGCATCTATAAGCCGCTTGATATGTCGCAGATCGATACCAGCCTGTTTATTCCGTCGATGCTGGAAGCGACCAAAGGCAACACGATGATTGGCGAAGATGTTTTCGCAGTGCCGCATGTCTGGGGCACCGATGGTTTGGTTTTGAACACGGCTATGGTCACGGACGTGAAGGATTACACGGATCTCTGCAATGCATCCGTTGCTGGCAAAGTATCCTACCGCCTAAAGCGCCCAACCTTGATTGGGTTTGCATTCTCGATGGGGCTTGACCCATTTGCCGCATACGGCGACGAGGCGGCCTATCAGGGCATTCTCGATCAGGTGGAAGCCAAGTTGGTCGAATGTAAAGCAAACGTCAAAACCTATTGGGACGGCGGCGACGAGCTTAA
The DNA here is from genome assembly GCF_900110135.1 of Pseudorhodobacter antarcticus. GTDB lineage: Bacteria > Pseudomonadota > Alphaproteobacteria > Rhodobacterales > Rhodobacteraceae > Pseudorhodobacter > Pseudorhodobacter antarcticus. Next base: position 10,077 of record NZ_FOCO01000057.1, read on the forward strand.
GAACCTGATGCGCTCTGGCGAGATCGTCGCGGCGATGGCGTGGGATACTGGCGGATGGCAGTTGAACGATGACAACGCGGATATCACCTTTGTTGCGCCTACGTCAGGTGCGCTGGGCTGGATCGACACATTTGCACTGCCTGCGCGTGGACGTGCGGATGAGGCGGCTTATGCGTGGATCAACTTTGTCATGCAGCCTGACATCGCTGCGATGATCACTGCATCAGCTGGTAATTTCACCGCCTCGCAGGGCGGGGATGCGAACGTCGATGATGCGTTGAAAGCCAAATACCAGGCCAGTTTCCCGCAAGAAGCCATCGATAACATCAAGTGGTATCCATCTGTGCCTGCGGGTCTGGAGACACTGGAGGGGGCAACCTTGGACCGGATCAACGCAGCGAAATAACCGCGTTTGACATGACAAAAAGGGAAGCGCGGTTTTCGCGCTTCCTATTTTATATGAAGGCACGAAAATGTTAACTGACGTCCCCGACCTGCAATGCCGTTCCATTTCGAAAAGCTTTGCTGATTTCAATGCGGTGAAAGACGTCTCTTTTGATGTGCCGCAAGGAACATTCTTTTCGATTTTGGGGCCGTCCGGCTGTGGAAAAACCACCTTACTGCGGATGATCGCTGGGTTTCAAAAACCAACCAGCGGTGATTTGTTGATCAAGGGTAAATCGGTGATCGACGTGCCGCCCAACAAGCGCCCCGTGTCGATGGTATTTCAACACCTTGCTCTTTTTCCGATGATGAATATTGGGACCAACGTCGGGTTCGGTCTGCGCCAACGTGGCGTGAACCGGTCTGACATTGAAAAACAGGTGAAGCGGGTTCTGGAACGTGTGGGCTTGGCTGGCGTGGCGGAGCGGCCCATCAGTTCGCTTTCAGGTGGGCAAAAACAGCGGGTCGCAATTGCGCGCTGCATGGTTCTGGAACCAGACGTGTTGTTGTTGGACGAACCCTTGGGCGCGCTTGATCTAAAGCTACGCGAACATATGAAAATTGAATTGAAGCAACTGCAATCTGAGTTCAATACAACCTTTGTTTACATCACTCACGACCAATCAGAGGCACTCGTGATGAGTGACAAAATCGCGGTGATGAACAACGGGGAGTTTGAGCAAACGGGCACTGCCAAGGAGCTTTATTACGAGCCCAAGACCGCATTTGTTGCGGGTTTCGTCGGTGAGGCGAACCGCTTTGCGGCCACCATCAAGAGTAAGTCAGCAGATGCACTGGAAATGGCCACCGCACAGGGACAAGTGCTGCATGGCACTGATGCCGTCGGTGGGCTGAAGGTCGGCGATACGGTCAATGTATTTGTGCGGCCCGAAGCCGTGCGACTGTCTCGCAAGGCGGAAGGTGTCTCGGGTTTGAGCAATGCGGGGCAGGGGAAAGTCGAGAATGTTTTGTTTAACGGCGCAAACAGTCAGCTCATTTTACGCGATGAACTAACGGGCGCGGAAATGAGCGTCGCATTACCACAAACGGGCGAGTTTCGTGATCTTTCGCGTGGCAATCTGATTCATTTTGGCTGGGAATATCTGCAAACGCGGGTTTACACAGCGACCGGGGGTCCGCATGGCCACTGACCGCTCGAAACTGGCGTTTTGGCTGTTACTCGCGCCTTGCCTGATTTGGCTAGTGACGTTGATTATTCTGCCCCATGTCGGCATGTTTCTTGTGTCGCTGCGTGAAAAAGTTGGCGTGCGTGAATATGAAACAAGCTTTGCCAATTATGCTGTTTTTTTGAATGAGCCACTCTACTGGAATACCTTTGCGCGCACGGCCTATATGTCGATTGCAGCGACGGTCCTGACCTTGTTTATAGGTTTCCCGATCTCTTACTATATCGCGAAGCTCACGCGGGGACGGACCAAAACGACCTTGTTTCTGATGTGTCTGATCCCGTTTTGGGTCAGCGAATTAGTTCGGACATTCGGGTGGATGATTTTGCTGCGCGAGACGGGTGTGTTCTCGAATGTGCTGCAATATCTGGGGCTGGCGGCAGGACCTGTCGAGATGCTTTACAATGACGCGGCTATCATGACGGGGCTCGTCTATACGTCGATGCTGTTCATGGTGGTGCCGTTGGTGACCGCGCTAGATAGCCTTGACGATAGTTTAATCGAAGCGGGTTATGATCTGGGTGCGAGCGGGTTTGCAATTTTGCGCGAGATCATCATCCCACATGCCATGCCTGGAATTGTGTCGGGTTGCATCGTCGTATTCATGCTTAGCCTCGGCAATTATCTGACGCCGATCCTGTTGGGAGGCAAGGATAGTCTTTGGTTTACTGGCCTGATTTACAGTCAATTCATCACACGATTTAACTGGGAGCTGGGGTCGGCCTTTGGGTTCCTTTTACTTGGTCTATCCTCATTTATCGTATTTGTCGGCCTCAAGTTGACGGGACAATCCTTGGGTAAAACGATGGCGCAATCATGATCATTGGTATTCCTCAAAGTCGCGCGTTTAAGTGGTCGTATCGCGCCTATGTCACGCTATTCTTTATCTATCTGGCGCTCCCTTTAGCCACGGTTTGTGCCTTTGCCTTCAATGACAGTGTGTTTCCATCGCTGCCTTGGGAGGGGTTTACGTGGGATTGGTTCTTTGGCACCGAGGCGCCGTATATCGGTGTGTTTCACGAAAGTCCGATACTGCGGTCGCTGGTGACCTCTGGTGTTGTGGCGTTTTGGGTGTCCGTATTGGCCGTATTCGTTGGAACCTGTAACGCGTTTCTATTTGTGCGGCATGAATTTCGCGGCAAAGCGATCCTCTATGTCTTGATGCTTTTGCCGTTGATTATCCCTGGCATTATCCTTGGGATTTCTATTCTTGTTTTCTCGTCGTCCGTCGCCAATTTCCTAGAAGACGCGACGGGACTTTGGTTTGACGGCCTGCGTCCAGGGCTGATCCTTGTGGTTCTGGGCCAATTCTCCTTTATCACAACTTTTGCCACGCTGGTGATCTCAGCGCGCTTGCAGAAGTTTGATCCCAGTCTCGAGGAGGCCGCACTGAACCTTGGTGCTACGCATTGGGGGGCAGTCCGTGAGGTAACGCTTCCGTTTCTTTACCCTGCGATGGCCGCGGCGGGAGTGGTAGCGGTGCTTATGAGCTTTGAAAACTTCAATACGACATTGATGCTCGTGGGCTCCGATGCGCCGCTGACAATTACGATGTATGACAGGCTCAAGCTTGGATCAACGCCCGTGTTGAATGCTGTGTCGTTACTCCTGATCGTGGTTTCGGCGCTGCTTGGGCTGGTATCATTACTCTTGCAAAAACGAAAAGATTAGATTCATTTCGTGCCTCGCGGCCCTCAAATTTCGAAGATCCGCGTTCTAGGAGATCTGGACAAGGGAATTCGGTTTCCAGAATTGGAATGGGACCGTTGCCCGAGTGGGGTCGCTTAAGCCCATGGAAATGACAAGCAGAGCGCTTTGGTGCAAGCTGTTGAACGTGTAACCTGAGATTTGCCGATGTTTCATCGCGGGACGCGCGCCTCTGCGATTTGCTGGAAACAGTGTCCAAATCGAGCTCCCGCAACCATTTTTATCAACGAAACCGAACAGTTAAATGTTGAGCGTTTCGCTTGTGTATAGCACTACGCATTTTACATCAACGCCACATCAACGTTTGACGAGTCCCCCCTGAAAAGCGGGGGCTTTTTGCGTCTGGCAGCAACGAAAACCTTGTGGCACCATCAGGCCATGATCAAGTTCCGCACCCTTTCCGATAGCCACCCTGATCTCGCGCACTCGCCGTTGCTGCGCGCGGCGCTGTTGACGTTGCAGTACGCGCAGGAGCAAGGGGCCATCGGTTTGACCAAGACCAAGGCGTTCAAGCGCGTCTTCGTGCATTGGGCAGTCGCGCATTTTGACTGGCCCGACAGCAGCGCGGAGGAGATGTCCGGTACAACAAGGTCATCAACGAATGCGAGTTCCCACCGCTTGAGGTGCTGCACTACATTCTGATCACCCTACGTCTAGGGCGGCACTTCAAAGGCGCGTTCAAGCTGACCAAGCGCGGCGCAGAACTGGCACAGGCGCCGGGCAAGCTGTTTGCCGAGCTGATCCCGTTCGTTGTCCTACAACTCGATCATGCCTCCTACGCCCGCTTTGAAAGACGTCCCTTCGGAAAATGGGATGTCTGAATGAACGTGATCAACGTCGAGGCTAACCTTGGCACCACCGAACGCGCGCTGTTCGCGGCGTTCTATGGCCAAGAACATGGCTGGGATAACGCCGGATGGAGAGAGATCGCAGAATTCTCATCCTGCGTTTTGCATCCGCTCGAGTGGGCCGGGTTGCTTGTCCAGACCCGTGAAGAACACAACGGCAAGCATGTGCACCACGTCTTCAAGACGCCCTTGTGGCGTAGCGCCCTGAAATTGGACACCGACGAGATGTTGCAGCCATTGAAGGTTCAGTAGGGGCAATAAAGCACTACAGCGTTTCGACTGAAACCTGAATCGCGGGGGATTCCCAAAATGGTTCAGTTGTGATTCATTCTTCTTGGGGGGATGTATCATGTCAGCACCATTGTCATCTGCGCTTCGGACGCGTTTTCAGAGATATATTGAAGAAGGTTTAAGTGGGCGCGCTGCTGCGTTGCGTCTGAAGTTGTCGCCTGCCACTGGCGCGCGTTGGGCGCGTCAAGTTCGGACCAAGGGCCACGCGGATCCTGCACCGCAGGGGCCTCCACGGGGCAATGGAAAGCTGGCTCCGCATTGGGGGTTCTTTGAGGAACTGATCGCTCAGGACCCCGACATCACGCTCTTTGAATTGCGGGACGCATTGGCGGAAGCAGAAGGTGTTCAGGTGCATCACTCATCCATCGCCAACCTGCTGGCCCGGCTCGGGTTCACATACAAAAAAAGTCTCTGGTCGCCACCGAGCGCCGCCGCGCCAAGGTAAGACAACAGCGCGCGGACTGGTTCAAGCATCGCTTGCCCGCCATTGCTGCATTGTCAGATCGTGTTGTGTTCATTGACGAAACGGCTGTGAAAACGAACCTGACCCGCTTGCGTGGCAGGGCCAGACGGGGCCAACGCCTGACAGTGGGCGCACCGTTCGGCAGTTGGGGAACACAGACGCTTATCGCAGGCCTGACGCAGGACGCGTTGATCGCGCCGTGGGTCATCAAGGGCGCGATGGACGGTAGCGCCTTCGCCGCTTATGTGCGCGAGGTACTCGTCCCGGAGATCTCGCCCGGAACCGTCGTGATCCTCGACAATCTGGCAACGCATCGGAACAACGAAGCGACGCAGGCTTTGCGCGATCACGGCTGCTGGTTCCTCTACCTGCCGCCATACTCACCAGACCTGAACCCCATCGAACAGGCGTTCTCGAAACTGAAAGCCCACCTCCGACGGATCGGGGCGAGAACCTTCACCGACGTCTTTCAGGCTATCGGATCAATTTGCGATCTCTACGACCCATTCGAATGCGGAAACTACTTCAAGGCGGCCGGTTATGACGCAAGTTAAAACCGAAACGCTGTA